>JBEKJI010000009.1:0-63534 GCA_050011315.1 Gaiellaceae bacterium | reverse complement strand
GCGAGCGAGGAGGAAGACCGCGAGCGCCCGCTCGAGCCGAGCCTGGAGAGTGAGGACGACGGGCGCCACCAAGAGCAGGGCGATACCGGGCGGAACGAGCAGCAGCGCCTCACCTACGCTGTCGATCTGCCAGCCGCCGAAGTCGACGCCGTGGACACCGGAGGCGACGAGCATCGGCTCGACGATCGCGTAGCCACCGGCGGCGACCACCGAGACCGCGATCGAGAAGCTGGCGACGCCGGTTGGGAAGCGAACCATCAGGTAGGTGAGTTCGCGCCAGGTCGTACCCGATCGCACCTGGCCGGCGAGGCGGCGCCAGAGCACTCCTCCTCCCCGCTCGTTTGCGACGCGAGGCATTGATGCGCCGAGGAGCGAGACGGCAAGGGTGCGCTCGAGCTGGGCCAGCCCGCGGCAGGCGACGATGGTGAGCACGAGGATCGGAATGCCGACGACGGTGACCGCGAGCCCGAGCCCGACCGACAACCCCGTCACCAGAAAGACGAAGTAGAAGATCCCCAGCGGAAGACCGAGCAGCGCGTAGGCGAGGCCCAGGTAGGTCTCCCGCGCGAAGAACGGCCGCAAAACCGTCTCGGCGAAGGTCGGCGGACGATATTGCGTGCTCATCCAGTACCTCCGGTGGGTCGTTGCGTTCGTAGGTGGGTGTGGGCAAGCGCCGGGAGGAGAGCGCGTCCGGCGACGATCAGGAGCAGGACGAGCCAGGGAGCGAGCGGCGCCGACAGAGACGCGAGCACCCGCTCGTTCTCTGCGATCAGCCAGGAAACCAGGTGCAGCCAGAGCTGACCGAGTTTCACGAGCTCGGTCCAGAGCCCGTTCAGGAACTGGCGTCCGACCGTCTCGATGAGTAGCGAGCTCACTCCGTCTCCCTCCTAATGCGTGGTCGCCGGGTTCACTCGCCGCGCTCCGTCCGCTTTCGCTCGCGCTCGACCATGATCTCCTCCGGATCGCGCACGATGTAGGCGTAGGCCGCGTGACCGGCGACGAAGATGCCCCAGCCAAACAGCGGGAAAATGAACCAGGGGAAGCCGGCCCCGGTAATCGTCCAGACGATCAGCAGGAAGATCTGAATCGTCGCGTAGACCACGAAATGCAGCCAGAACCACTGTCTGCGCGCGATCCTGCGCGCCTCCCGCTCGCGCACCGCGAGCTCGCCGAACTCATCCATCTCTCTCTCCTTTTTCCAGTGTTTGTGTGATCTCTTTGCCTGCCCGCGCAAGCACCCGCTCGACGACGCGCGCCTGCTTGCCGTCGACGAGCTTGCGCCGCTCCGGGTGAGACGACGCGAAGGCGTCGAGAAGGGAGCCGATGCTCGGGCGTGGCGAGGCGTCCTGGGCTCTCTTGGCAAGCGCCGCCCAGGCGCCGGTCGCCGTTTCCGCCAGGCGCCGGCCCTCGCCCGTGAGCGAGTAGATTCTGGTGCCGTCCTCGTCGCGCGAGCTCACGAGCCCGAGCTCCTCGAGCGAGAGCAAGGCCGGGTAGATGGCGCCCGGACTCGGCTGCCAGCGTCCTCCGACGCGCTCTTTGAGCTCGGCCATGATCGCGTAGCCGTGTGCGTCCACGAGAGATGCGAGCACGGCGACGATCGCCTGCTTGAGCTCGCCACGCTTGAAGACTCTGGCCACGCCTCTCCTTTCGACTCTGGCCGTTTTGGCCGTTAACGTACTGTTACGTTAGCGCTAACGTAATAGTACGTCAAGTACGACCTGCGCGCGGCGACGCGGCCGCCGGAGATCGGCGCTTCAGATGGCGACTTCGAGGCGCCGGGGCCCGGGAGAATAGCCCCGAGCCCCGTACCCGAAGCAGTCGCTACCCGAGCTTGTTGAGCACGACGGTGCCGTTGTGCACGACAAGCCTGGTCTTCGTCAGCACCTTCAGATCCTTCAGCGGATTGCCCTCGACGGCGATCACGTCGGCGATCTTCCCCTTCTTCAGGACTCCAAGCTCGGGGTGGCCGACCGCGTAGGCGGCGTTACTGGTCGCAGCCTTGATCGCCTGCATCGGCGTCATTCCGAGCTGGTCCATGTAGATGAGCTCGTGGATCGGCATGCCGAGGTCGAAAGACGCGTTGGGCGCGCCGTCGTAGTCGGTGCCGAGAGCGACGACGCCGCCCGCCCGCACGAAGCGCTTTAAGTTGTCGCCGTCGACGCTTACACCCACGAGGTGTATGAGCTCGAGCGTCGGCACCCAATCGATGCGATCGGCGACCATGCGCTTGATCAGAGATTGGGGAGTGTTCTGGGTGTCGATGTGGGCGATCTCGTCCACGCCTCCCTCGACCGCCCGCTCGAGGTCGGCCGTGACCATTGCGTGCGCCGAGACGCGTAGGTGATGCCTGTGAGCAACCTCGACGATCGCCCTCACCTCATCGACGGAAAGCTCGGGAAGACCCGATCGCCCGAAGATCTCGCCCGACTCGAGCGCGATCTTGACCGTGTCGCAGCCGGCCTTGATCAGCCGCTCCACCTTTGCGCGGGCGTCCGCAACCGAGGTGACTTCGAGGCCGGGATTACCCCAGATGGCCTCCGGATAGCCGCCGGGAACGGTGATGAGCGGACCGACCGCAAGCAGGCGGGCGATGCGCGAGCTCCTGTTCACCTCGCCCCGGAACGAGAAAGCCCATTTGTAGTCGGGACCAGAGCCCAGATCGCGCACGGTCGTCACTCCCCCGAGCAGCCAGCGCCGCAGAGTCTCGTCATTAAAGGCGTTGTGAACGTGCGTGTTGATGAAGCCGGGCAGGATCGTCCCACCATGGACGTCGATCCGGCGCGCGCGGGCCGGGATCGCGACCTTCCGGCGCGGGCCGGCGAAGACGATTCGCTTCCCCTTGATCAGGACGACTGCGTTTTCCACCGGCCTGGCGCCGGTGCCGTCGATCAGAGTGCCGTTGACGAGCGCGAGCGGAGTCGCGAGCGCCGTGGCGAGCGCCGGATCGGTCTTGATCGAGCCCGAAGAGGATCCCGTCGCCGCAAGCAACGTGGCCGCGAGCAACGCGGCGGTCGCGGCTCCCAGCCGGCAAGAGCGCCGTGCTCCCGGGCGGAGGATATGGTTCTCGAGATAGGAAATCATGAGTCAGCCCCTAGACAGTAGTGCGAGTTCGTACTATAAACTACGAGATCGTAGCGTCTTTTCGTGAATGGCAGCTAAGAAAGACACCAGCGCCGAGTCGTCCTCCGTTCTGTTCGGGGTCTGGTCGGTCGCGCACAGCGTCACCGAGCTGCTCGACAAGGCGCTCAACGGTTCAGGCCTGAACGCGGACGAGTTCGGCTTCTACAGCGCCCTCTACGACGGGCAGCCAATCACCCCGAACGAGATCTCCGAGCATCTCGGTATGCCCGCCACCACGGTATCTTCCTACCTCAGCCGTCTCAGCGCGCGCGGCCACATCTCGCGATCCAAGAACCCGTCCGACGGGCGATCCGCCCTGATCGAGCTCACGCCGGAGGGGCTCGAGGTTCTCCACGAGGCCTGGAAGTGCTTCGCGCCGGCACAGGCTGCGGTCGAGTCCGCCCTCGCGCTGCCGGTAGAGCAGGTGATCGGCACTCTCAAGCAACTAACCGAAGCGGTTCAGACCGCCGCCGCCAAACAGGAACCGTACGAAACATGATCCGCTAGAAGCGGATCTTCTCGCAGCTGCGGGTCTTCGGGTTGTAGCGCATCTGGGCGGGGCACGCCTTGACCGCGGCCGGGGGCTGGGGAGATACAGAGGGAGCCGGAGCCTTGCTCGGCTTCGCCTTGCCGGCTTGGGAGGTCGTGCAGCCCGCATTGGCCGCTATCAGCAACAGGAGGAGAAGAAGGAGCGCGATTGAGGACACAAGCAGCGATAGACGAGGCTTGCTGGAGGTGCGATCGGCTTTGCTTGCAGCTTGCATGCGGTGCGTGCTCGGGGGGATAGGCTCGGATCGTAGACGCCCTGCGCACGAGCGCAAGCCCCCTTTTAGGGCAGACGCGGTTCCCTCCCGCTCGCTAGTTGCCGGACGCGCCCAGCTCGGCCAGGAGCGGAGCGCAGTCGAGCGGATCGAACCCAAGCCGGGCCGCGATCTCCTCGCTCGAGGGGCGCGTGCCCTCCCTGAAGAGCGAGCGCAGGACCTCGCCGGTTTTCGGGCTCTTCCACCACTCGTCGCCCACCTCGTCGAGCAGGGTGGCGCGGAGCTGCGCCGAGCGAACCCAGGCGCGCAGGTAGTCGGCCGAGTAAAAGCCGGAATCCATGTCCGAGAGGAACCAGTCGGAGCGGTAGCGGAGGCCGGTCGCCGCCTGCTGGCGTTCGGCGTAACCGTCCGCCGTACCTCCGTCGCTCGAGAATCGCGTCCAGAACTCGAGCTCGAACTGGAGCTTGGCGACGTAGCGGCGGAAGAGCATAAGCTCGAGAAAGAGGCCGGCTTCGGCGTTCTCACGCGCGGTTCCCTCGGGCAGGGCAAAGTTGCGCGCGTGCCAGCCCGGCTCGTTCACGACCTTGGCGCAGAGGTAGGAGTAGATCTCCGTCAAAGCGTGGTCGCGGGAGAGGCTGCGGAAGGTGTAGGGAAGCGAGGGATCGCAGCCGCCATAGTGGAGCGCGTGCCCGGCCTCGTGCAGGAAGGCCTCGTAGTCGTGCAGGCCACCCTGAGCGCGCGTGATCAGATGAACGACCTCGGGCGGGTCGGACGCGATCACGCAGGCGCGCGGCGACTTCTGCGGGCGTTCGTCGAGGTCGAGACGGATGTTCGGCATATCGGCCAGGTGGAAGCCGAGCTGCTCGAGCGTGTCCAGACAGACCTCGGTCGCGCGCTCGCGCGTGTAGGTGCCGGCCAGCGGCGAGAGGCGGCGCATGTAGGCGCTGTGGTGTTGGCGCGGCAGGGCGTCACGGGCGGAACCGAGCAGGCGGTCGAACCAGCGCTCGCGCAACTCGCTCCAGCGCTCGTCCAGTTGCGCCGAGACGGCGGCGAGCGAAACTTCCAGCTCGCTGAGAGAGATGCCCTTCTCCTCCTCGCTGCGCCTGATCGGATCGGGCTCGCCCGAGAGCTCGTCCTCGAGCGCTTCGGCCGCGGCAATCAGCGCCAGCCGCTCGGAGTTGAAGCCCGCCGACACCTCGGCCTGGAGCTCGCCCAGCTCGTCGCGGTCGCCGTAGGAGTCGAGCACCGCCAGTCGCGCCTGCGCGGTTCGCAGCGGCATCTCCTCGTCCATCCAGCGCACACGCGCCGCCAGCATCTCGTTCTCGAGCACGTCCTCGCGACCTGCCAGCTCGGCGGCGACGATGCCACCTTCGCAGGTCTTGTGAAGGCGGTAGAGCCGCTCCAGCTCATCGGCCGAGGCGGCCCGCGCCCTCGCTTCGTGCTCGGCTTCTTTCAGAGCGGCTAGCTGCGCGCGCGAGAACAGATCGGCATAGCGGGCGACGATCGCGGCCTGCTCGGAGACCTCCTTCTCCCCCACCCTGAGCGCCCGCGCCTCCTCGAAGCGCTCGTAGAGGAAGCGCGCCAGTCTCGCTTCGAACTCGTCGGGGTTTCGGATCTGTTCTTCGCTCATGGGCTGGACTCTACCGGTGGACGTCTGAGCCGTTATGACCGGAGGGCGAGGCGAGAAACGGGGAAGCTCGGCTCCAGCTTGCGCTCCGGCGAGCGAACGACGGTCTCCTTGTCCTGACGCCGGTCAGAGCGAACGAGACATGACCACAGCGACGAGCGAGGGGTCCGACTCGAGTTGCTCCCGCTCACCGGTCTCCACGAAGCCGCGCTCGCGATAAAGCGCAGCGGCGGGCCTGGATGACTCGCAATCGGTCACGGCCAGCTGTAGGCGACGAGCTCCAGAGTCGCGGGCCCAAGCAGCAACCGCCTCAAGGAGCTCCTGCGCCAGTCCCCGGCGTCGAGCGCTCGGGACGACCCACATGCCCCAAAGCGTCGCGGCCTCGCTATCTTCGCCGGCGAAGTAGACACCGGCCATCCCAAGGCATCGTTCATCTTCGACGGCCGCGAAAACAACGCCGCTCTCTCCCTGACCGCTCGGCGCAACCCTGCTCTCCCAGAACTCCGGGTCCCTGTCCGCCTCGCGCCCGAACCACGAGGAGAACGCGTACGGCGCATCCTGCAGCGCTCGAAGCCGCACATCACGAAGCCGGGCGCCGTCCCCTTCGCGTAGCCGTCGAATCTCCACCTTGTGAGCCTATCCGGTTGGCAGGCGACGGCCCGGCCGGCTCAGGCGATTCGTAGCACCGCGGCGCCTACAAGCTTGCCGCTGCGGATGTCGTCCAGCGCCTCATTGGCGCTCGAACGAGTACTCGATCGCCTCGCCACACCACCTGGCGTCCACTTGGTGTCAGACACCGGTCAGAGGAAGTGCTCGCCGTCAAGGCCGATCCGTGCCGAAAGAGTGACTTCGTGTTGGTCGCTCAGGCGACTCGCAAGACGGCCGCGCCCACCAGCTTGCCGCTGCGGATATCGTCCAGCGCCTCGTTCGCGCGTTCGAGCGGGTATTCGGTCACCTCGGTGTGAACGGGCACCTGCGGCGCCAGCGCCAGGAACTCGCGCCCGTCCTCGCGGGTGAGGTTGGCGACCGACATCAGCGAGCGCTCACCCCAGAGCTCGGCATAGGGGAAGGCGGGGATGTCCGACATGTGGATACCGGCCGAGACGATGCGCGCGCCCTTGGCCGAGCGCTTTAGCGCCTCGATCATCAGCGGCCCGACCGGTGCGAACACGATCGCGGCGTCGAGTTGCTCGGGCGGATGCTCGTCGGAGCCGCCGGCCCAGTCGGCGCCGAGCTCGCGCGCGAACGCCTGGCCCTCCTCGTCGCCGGGCTTGGTGAAGGCGTAGACGCGCCGGCCCTGGAACTTGGCGACCTGGCAGACGATGTGGGCCGAGGCGCCGAAGCCGTAGAGGCCGAGGCGCTCCGCGTCGCCGACCAGGCGTAGCGAGCGATAGCCGATCAGCCCCGCGCAGAGGAGCGGCGCCGCCTGCAGATCGGAAAAGCCATCGGGGATCGGGAAGCAGTAGCGATGATCGGCCGTGGCGAACTCGGCATAGCCGCCGTCTATGTCGTAGCCGGTGAAGCGAGCGTTGTCGCAGAGGTTCTCGCGGCCGCTTCGGCAGTAGCGGCACTCTCCGTCCGTCCAGCCCAGCCAGGGGAGGCCGACGCGATCGCCCCATGCGAAGCCCTCGGCGCCCGGGCCGAGCCCGGCGACGGTGCCCACGATCTGGTGCCCGGGGACGAGCGGCAGCTTGGGCTCCTTCAGATCGCCGTCGACGATGTGTAGGTCGGTACGGCAGACGCCACAGGCTTTGACCTCAACCAGCAGCTGGCCAGGGCCGGGCTCGGGCTTTGGAATGTCAACCGGGCGGAGCGGCTGGCCGGCGGCTTCGAGGATCATCGCGCGCATCGGCTCTCCCCTTCCCGCCCGAATTCCCGCTCAATCCCCGGCGATCGCGGCTGCTGATCTCAGGCGCTCGAGCGTCTTCTCGCGACCGAGCAGCTCGATCGACTCGAACAGGCTGGGCGAGACGGTCGAGCCGGTGACCGCGACGCGGATCGGCTGAAAAGCCTGGCGCGGCTTGAGGCCGAGCGACTCGGCGAGCGAGCGCAGCGCCTGCTCGATCGCCTGCGTCTCGAACGGATCGAGCTCGGCAAGCGCGCCCTGGGCCGCCTCGAGCACCCGCCGGTCGAGAAGCTTCGCGTCAGGCGTCACGTTGCGAAAGAAGAAGCCTGCATATTCCGGGTACCGGTCGAGCCTGACGAGCTTCACCTGGACGATCGGCACCGTGCGCCGAACGAGCTCGGCGTCCCACTCGAGCCCCTGCTCGGCGAGGAAGGTCGTGAGCGCGGCGGCGTAGGCGTCGGGCTCGAGCTCGCGCAGGTAGACGCCGTTCATCCACTCCAGCTTCTCGTAGTCGAAGGTCGCCGGGCTGGCGCCGACGCGCTCGATCGTGAAGCGCTCGACCAGCTCCTCGCGCGACATGATCGTGGTGTGATCGTCGTAGCTCCAACCGAGTAACGCCAGGTAGTTGACGAGCGCCTCGGGCAGGTAGCCCTCGCGCCGGAACTCGTCCACACCGACCGCGCCGTGCCTCTTCGAAAGCTTTTTGCCGTCGATTCCGAGCACGTTGCCGACGTGGGCGTAGACGGGAATGTCGGCGCCGAGCGCTTCGAGTACGCGGATCTGCTTGGGCGTGTTGGAGACGTGGTCGTCGCCGCGGATGACGTGCGTGATGCCGTCGAGCCAGTCCTCGAGCGGCGAGGCGAAGTTGTAGGTCGGACGCCCGTCGGAGCGCAGGATGATGAGATCCTCGATCGTGTCGTTCGCGACCTCGATCGGGCCGCGCACGGCGTCGTTCCAGCCGGTCACGCCCTCGTCGGGCATGCGGATGCGGATCGCGCCCTCGTCCTCGTAGGCCTTGCCCTCCTCGAGTAGACGGTGCGCCTCCACCCGGCAGCGCTCCATCCGGTCGAGCTGGAAGGTGACCTCCCCGTCCCAGTCGAGCCCGAGCCAGGCGAGCGACTCCTTTATGTGCTCGGTGGCCTCGGCGACCTCGCGGCCGGTGTCGGTGTTCTCGATCCGCAGGTGGAACTCGCCGCCGAGGTGCCGGGCATACAGCCAGTTGAAAAGCGCGGTGCGGACACCGCCGATGTGGAGGAAACCGGTCGGCGACGGAGCGAAGCGAACTTTCACGGTCATGCGAGTATCGTAGTCGCGTGTTCTGGCGTCAGACTCTTGCGGTCGGCGTGGGTTTGATTGCTTAGATCTCACGCCGACCGCCTCCTCTGACACCGAGTCGTAGACTGCGGCCTTAACACGACCCGGAATTCCGGGCGATATATAAAAAGCCCGGGGCCGTCTCGGCTGATACTGACGCCGGGCGGTAGTCCGTCCTTCGGCATCTGTACTTTCGGTCACGACATTTCAATCGCGGCCATAGTCATCGTTCCTGTCGCGACGCACTCGTCTGCGTGGTCATTCGGATGGGAGGCGATCGTCGCTCTGGCGACGCTAGCTTTAGCTCTAGGTACGGTCTTTCTCGCGTTCTCAACGAGAGGAGTTGCGAAAGAAACTCGCGAGGTCGCTAAGGCCAGCAGAGACGACATTAGGGCGGCATGGCGGCCAGTTCTCGTTCCCGACCTTAGTGTCCATCCCACTTTCAACAAGTCTCAAGATGCCTATGCGCTCGTAATAGTCGTGCTTAACTCAGGCCGAGGACCGGCGCTTAACGTCACGGCACGAGAAACGTCTACAGATGCCCGCCCGAACACACCTTCAATCGCGACAATCAGCCCATCCGAGTCGAGGGGATTCGAGTTCAGTGGAGTTAGTCCAGCGAGCGTGAGGCGTTTCGTGACTGAGTATCAAGATATCGCTGGCGAGAAATATCGGACCGCCTTCGAGGTCTTTGAAGAGCCTGTCGGACATTGGAGGTACCGAGACACTAGGGTCGGGTAAGCCTTTCTCGAGCTGAGGTCGGTTCGATCTGTATAGTCGTCACGCGCCTGGTGGCGCCTCGGCTGCGTTAGCTTGGTACGTGCACGCGGGCTCGACGCTCAGGTATCCCGCAAACCCTGCGCCTGAACCCTGGCCCAAGTGTCCCTAAGCGTGAGCGTGCGGTTGAAAACGAGCCGACCAGGCGCCGAGTCGGTGTCCGGCGCGAAGTACCCCAGCCGCTCGAACTGCACGGTCTCGCCCAGCGGCACCTCGGCGAGCGCCGGCTCCACCAGGCAGCCGGAGAGCACTTCCTCGGAGTCCGGGCTCAGGTCATCGAAGAGGTCGCCGTCTGCTCCGGGGTCCGGGCGGCTGAAGAGGTGGTCGTACAACCGCACCTCCGCAGGAATCGCGTGCTCGGCCGAGATCCAGTGCAGGGTCGCCTTGGGCCGGCGGCCGTCGGGTGCGTCTCCGCCGCGGGTGTCCGGGTCGTAGGTGCAGCGCAGCTCGACGATCTCTCCGTCTGAGTCCTTCACGACGTCAGTACAGGTCACGAAGTACGCATACCTGAGTCGCACCTCGCGGCCCGGCGCCAGCCGGAAGAATTTCTTGGGCGGATCCTCCAAGAAGTCCTCGCGCTCGATCCACAGCTCGCGCGAGAAGGGCACCTTGCGCGTCCCGGCGGAGGCGTCCTCCGGGTTGTTGACCGCGTCCATCTCCTCGGTCTGACCCTCGGGGTAGTTCTCGATCACCAGCTTGAGCGGTCGCAGCACGGCGAAGCGGCGCGCTGCGGTCCGATTGAGGACGTCGCGCACCGCATGCTCGAGCATCTGCACTTCGACGATGCTGTCGGCCTTCCCCACCCCGATCATGGCCACGAAGTCGCGGATGCCCTCGGCGGGGAAGCCACGCCGGCGCAGGCCCGAGATCGTGGGCATGCGCGGATCGTCCCAGCCGCGCACGTGCCCCTCGTTGACCAGGCGCACGAGTACGCGCTTGGAGAGGACGGTGTGGGTGAGATTGAGCCGCGCGAACTCGATCTGCCGCGGACGCGAGGGCACGGGAAGATTCTCGATCAGCCAGTCGTAGAGGGGCCGGTGATCCTCGAACTCGAGCGTGCAGATCGAGTGCGTGATGCCCTCGATCGCGTCCGACTGGCCGTGCGCGAAGTCGTACATCGGGTAGATGCACCAGGCGTCGCCGGTGCGCGGGTGCGAGGCGTGCACGATCCGGTACAGCGCCGGGTCGCGCAGGTTGATGTTCGGTGACGCCATATCGATCTTGGCGCGCAACACCCGAGTACCGTCGGGAAACTCGCCCTTCCGCATTCGCTCGAACAGATCGAGGTTCTCCTCTACCGGCCGCTCGCGCCAGGGGCTGTCCCGGCCGGGCTCGGTGAACGTGCCGCGGTGCTCGCGGATCTCGTCCGCGGAGAGGTCGTCGACATAGGCCTTGCCGGTCTTGATCAAGTGGACGGCCCACTCGTAGAGCTGGTCGAAGTAGTCGGACGCGAAGTAGAGGTGCTCGCCCCAGTCGAACCCCAGCCAGCGCACGTCCGCCTCGATCGAGTCGATGTACTCCTGCTCCTCCTTGATCGGGTTCGTGTCGTCGAAGCGCAGATGGCAGCGGCCGCCGAACTCGTTCGCAATGCCGAAGTTGAGCGCGATCGATTTCGCGTGACCGATGTGCAGGTAGCCGTTCGGCTCCGGCGGGAAGCGGGTGACGATCTCCAGGTGCCTGCCGCCCCGCAGGTCGGCGGCCACGATCTCACGGATGAAATCGCCTCGTTCCGGCGAGGTTGAATCCTGGATACTCACGTAGCGGCGACTCCCGACTCGTGGTTTATAGGGCTGGGCACGAAGCGTTCGCGTTCAGGCATGCGGGTATCGTACTCACGTGATCATCGGCGCCCATGTATCGGCCTCCGGCGCTCTCGACCAGGCGCTCGTGCGCATGCAGGCGATCGGCGCCGAGGCGGCCCAGCTCTTCGTCCAGAGCCCGCGCACCTGGCGCCCGACTAACCACAAGCCCGAGACGATCGAGCGCTTCAAGAGCGAGCGCGCCCGGCTAGGGGCGCCCGTCTTCGCCCATGCCCTCTACCTCGTCAACCTGGCCAGCCCCAACGATGACCTCTACCGCAAGTCGGTCGCGACGATGTGCATGACGATGGACGTCGCCTGCGCGATCGAGGCCGATGGCGTCATCTTCCACGTCGGCTCTCACCAGGGCTCGGGGTTCGAGAGCGCCGTCGAGCGAGTGGCCGCGGCGATGGAGGAGATACTCGAACACTCGAACGACAGGACCTGGCTGTTGATGGAGAACTCCGCCGGCGCCGGCGGCACGATCGGGCGCTCGATCGAGGAGCTGGCGGCGCTCTACGAGCGCCTGGGCCGGCACGAGCGGCTCGGCATCTGCCTCGACTCCTGCCACCTCTACGTCTCGGGCTGGGACGTGACCGACCGCGCCGAGCTCGACCGGCTCGTGGCGGAGCTCGACAGCCATATCGGGCTCGAGCGGTTGCGCGCGCTGCACGTCAACGACGCCAAGGCGCCGCTCGGCTCGAACCGCGACCGGCACGAGAACATCGGCGAGGGGACGATGGGCGAGAAGCTCGGCGTCTTCCTCTCGCATCCAGCCTTCCGCGAGCTGCCCGCTCTGCTCGAGACACCCGGCCCCGAGGGTCACGGGCCCGATGCGAGCCAGGTTAGGAAGCTGCGCGAGCTCTGCGGGCGCTGGGCGAGCTGAACGCGACCACATTCCTTGATACGGGGCTCGGTTGAATCCGCGCTCGAACGGACGATTACCGTAGAAGATGAATCCCCGGCGACCCAGTCAGTTCCGCGACTTCAGAGGACGGCCCAGTGCCGCTACGGTCTTCGCCGCCCTCGATGAAGAGCGAAGCGCCGACCCGACCCTGCGAGGCCAGGCCGTTCAGGCGCTCGCTCCGAGCGCGCCCGCGCGGGGGCAACAGAAACCGCGGTTGATCGGCATCGTCTCGGCGGTTCCCGATCTTCCCCAGGCCATGCACCCGTTCTTCGGCCCGGTGCTCTCGGGGATCAAGGCTCGCATCGTCGCGGCCCGCTGCGACATGTTCGTTCCCACCTACAACCCGGCCGTCGCGATGGGGAACGATCCGGATGCGATCGAGCGCTGTTTCAGCCATGGCGCGCAGGGTCTGATCGTGATGGGCATCGACACCTCCGAACCAGATTTCGCGCCGGTGCTGGAGTCGGGCCGGCCGATCGTGATCGTCGACGGCTCGACTCTGGGCGGAAGAACCGGCTCCGTGATGTCCAACAACCTGGAGGGAATGGCGAGCGCCGTCCGCCACCTGCACAAGCTCGGCCGGCGCCGGATCGCGACGATCACCGGACACATGAGGACGCGTCCCGCGATCGACCGGTTGTTCGGGTACCGCTCCGAGCTCTCGAATCTTGGACTCGAAGAGCGCCCCGAGTACATAGTCGAGGGCGACTATTACCACGGCTCGGGTTATGAGCAGATGATGCGGCTGCTCGACCTCCCCGAGCCGCCCGATGCGGTAGTGGCGGCGAGCGATATGACTGCCGTGGGCGCCATCCGCGCGATCGAGGAGGCCGGCCTGCGGGTGCCGGACGACATCGCAGTTGTCGGCTTCGACGACTCACCGTTTGCGTCCGCGATGAAACCCGCGCTGACGACCGTCCGCCAAGACGCGCTCGGGATCGGCATGGCGGCCGCGGACGGGATCCTCGCCATGCTCGACAACCCCGGAGATCCGCCGCCGGCAATCCTCTTCGCGACCGAGCTCGTGGTCAGGGAGTCTTGCGGCATCGATCTACCGCACTCGGCCGCAGCCGACGAGCAACTCGCGAGCTGATCAACTCAGAGCCTTCTTCTCATGGGTGCTTCTCGGAGTTCCGGGCACCTCGCTAATCCGCCCTCCTCCGGAGCGCCAAGCGGAATGAAGACCCGTCGACTGGGTGTGATCCAGAACTTCTCGGAGTTCCGGGCACCTCGCTAATCCGCCCTCCCACGGGGCGGGGAACGGTATCGAGAAAAGGCGCACGAGAATGTGTCGGTTGTGTGACTAGACGCGCGCCGCGGAGAGTGCACCGCCGAAGAAGAAGCCGCCGAGGTCGTCTTCTCTCGACTCGTCGCGAGTTCAGCGGTAGCGATGTCTCCGGCTACCCGAGATCAGAGCGACGAGGAGAACAGCGACTGCGACTGCAATCGCGTAACCCAAATAGCCAAGCGGCCCGCGAAGCAGGAGCCCCACCACGAGCACAGAGGCGACGCCGATGACGAGGGTGCCAAGCAAGCCGATCGGATCGTGGCCCGGATGAATCAAGCGCCCGAGCGCCCCGACGATGAGCCCGACAACGATCAGGGCGATGATTGCGCCGACGGTCGCCGTGGCTGACAAGAACAACATGCTTTAGCTTCTCCGATCTATTCCGCCGGCAAACCCGGTGCCGATCCCTGCTCGAACTGGGTCTAGCGCTTGCTCGCCGCCGACACCTGCAGCTCGCGCCGGATGTCCTTGATCTCGTCGCGAAGCTTGGCGGCGTACTCGAAGCGAAGCTCCTCGGCGGCGGCGAACATCTCCTCCTCCAGCTCGATCGACAGCCTCTCCAGCTCCTCGCGATCGAGGCCCTCGACCTTGGTGGCGCCGCGGCGCCGCTTCGAGGGCACGTGCGCCTGCTCGAGCGAGAGGAACTCGGCGATATCCGAGACGCCCTTGACGATCTGCACCGGCTCGGTGCCGTGCTCCTCGTTGAAGGCGATCTGGATAGCGCGGCGGCGATCGGTTTCCTCGACCGCGAACTTGATCGCCTCGGTGATCTTGTCGGCGTAGAGGATCACCTTGCCGCCGATGTTGCGGGCGCAACGCCCGATCGTCTGGACGAGCGCCGTCTTGCCGCGCAGGAAGCCCTCCTTGTCGGCGTCGAGAATCGCTACGAGCGAGACCTCGGGCAGGTCGAGTCCCTCGCGCAGCAGGTTGACGCCGATCAGCGCGTCGTACTCGCCCAACCTCAGCTCGCGGATGATCTGGATCCGCTCCAGCGTCTGGATCTCGGAGTGCAGGTAGCGGGCGCGGATGCCAGACTCGAGCAGGTAGTCGGTCAGGTCTTCGGCCATCTTCTTGGTCAGCGTCGTCACCAGCACCCGCTCGTTCGCGTCGGCGCGGCGGCGGATCTCGTTCATCAGGTCGTCGATCTGGTTGTGGGTGGCGCGGATCTCGACCTCGGGATCGACGATGTGGGTGGGACGGATCAGCTGCTCGGCGATGCGCGTGGAGTGGCGCAGCTCGAAGGCCCCGGGCGTGGCCGAGACGAACACGATCTGCGGCACCTTCTCCAGGAACTCGTCGAAGCGCAAGGGTCGGTTGTCGAGCGCCGAGGGGAGCCGGAAGCCGTAGTCGATCAGCGTCTGCTTGCGCGAGCGGTCGCCCTGGTACATGCCGTCGATCTGGGGCACCGTCTGGTGCGACTCGTCGAGGAAGCAGACGAAGTCGGAGGGGAAGTAGTCGAGCAGGGTGAAGGGGTGCGTGCCGGCGGGCCGGCCCTCGAGCACGCGCGAGTAGTTCTCGATTCCGTTGCAGAAGCCGAGCTCGCGCATCATCTCCATGTCGTACTCGGTGCGTTGCCTGATCCGGTGCGCCTCGAGCAGGCGGTTCTCGGCCTCGAACTTGGCCACCTGCGTCTCCATCTCGCGCTTGATCGTCTCGACGGCGCCCTCGATCGACGGCGTCGAGGTGACGTACTCGCTGGCCGGCCAGATCGCCAGGTTGTCGAGGCGGGCGTAGATCTCGCCGGTGAGCGGGTCGAAGTGGGTGATCTGCTCGACCTCGTCGTCGAAGAAGGAGATGCGGTAGGCCGTTTCGGACGAGGCCGGCTGCACCTCGATCACGTCGCCACGGACGCGGAAGCGGCTGCGCGCGAGCACGCTGTCGTTACGCACGTACTGGCTGGCCACGAGCCGGCGCAGCGCCTCGTCGCGGTCGTAGTGGCCGCCGCGCTCGAGCACGAGCACGCGCTCGCGCCACTCCTCCGGCGAGCCGATCCCGTAGATGCAGGAGACCGACGCCACCACGACCACGTCGCGCCGGCTCAGTAGCGAGGTCGTGGCCGACAGGCGCAAACGCTCGATGTCCTCGTTCCTCGAGGAGTCCTTCTCGATGTAGAGATCGGCCTGGGGCATGTAGGCCTCGGGCTGGTAGTAGTCGTAGTAGGAGACGAAGTACTCGACCGCGCTCGATGGGAAAAGCTCGCGGAACTCGTTGCAGAGCTGGGCGGCGAGCGTCTTGTTGTGGGCGACCACGAGCGCCGGGCGCTGCACCTTCTCCATGATCCAGGCCATGGTCGCCGTCTTGCCGGTGCCGGTGGCGCCGAGCAGGGTCTGGAAGCGCTCGCCGGCGGCGATGCCGGCCGCGATTTCTTCGATCGCTCTCGGCTGGTCGCCGGTCGGCTTGTAGAGATCCGCTGTCCGAAGTTCTTCCACGACGAACAAGCGTACCGGGCGCAGCCGGAACTATCGGACCCGCAGGACGATCCCGTCTGGCGCCTGCGTGAGGCAGCCGCGTGAGTCGTAGGAGTAGGTCTCCGTCCAGCGGGAGAGCGTCTTATCCTTGTCGCCCCACCAACTGAAGGCGTGATTCCGGGCGCTCGTGGCCGTGAGCGTGAGGGGGTTTCCGACCGGGTCGTAGGTGTAGGAGCGCGAGTAGAAGGGTTTTCCGTCTTTAGTCTTACCGCTGATATCGGTCACGCGCCCTGCTGCGTCGTAGGAGCGTGAGTCGAGGATGCCGCTTGGGTGCAGAGTGGAGGCGAGGTTGCCAAGGGCGTCGTAGGAGTAGAGCGTCAGGTCGTGCTTGCCGCTGCTCTCGCTCAGTAGCTCGTCGGCGGCGTCGTAGGCATAGGAGGTAGTCGCCTTCCTCGTCTTCTGGGAGATCCTGTTTCCGACCGGGTCGTAGGAGTAGGAGAAGAAGCGGGAGCACGATTCGTTCATGCAGGCCTTTAGCAGACGATCTCGGGAGTCATAGGAGTAGGTCTCCTTCCAGGAGGCGAGCGCTTCTCCCTTCCGGCCGAAGAGCTTCCCCCACCAACTGTCTGAGTGCTTGCGCGGGCTCTTCGCGATCAGCTGGGTCGGGTTACCGACCGCGTCGTATGAGTAGGAGCGAGAGTAGAAGGGCTTTCCGTCGCTTGTCTTTGCGCTGATGTCCTTCAACTGTCCGGCGGCGTCGTAGGAGCGGGTCTCGAGGATGCCGTTCGAAAACACGGTCGAGGCGAGCTTTCCGTTCGCGTCGTGGGTGTAGTAGGTCTTCTTGCCGTTGACGGTCGCCGTCGCCAGCTGATCGGCCGAGTCGTAGCCGTAGGCGGTCTTGAGGCCGTTCGGGTAGGTGCGGGAGAGGAGATTTCCGGCCTGCTCGGGCTGCTCTGGCTCGTCATGCCGAGCATCCTCGCGTTCGTACTCGCCAAGGACATGCCGTTCCCGACTCTCTTTCGCACGATCAAGAACCTCGAGGACTGGCTCAAGACACGAACATGGCGATGGTCGCTCGGACCGATCCTCGCCTGGTTGGTCTCCTACGTGATCCTGGCAGGGCTCGTGATTCTGCTCCTTCACCTGACGCTCTACCCGTATCCGAACATCACTAAGGTCCTGAATCCGACCGGTTAGCTACTGGCGTCGGCTCGCACCCACTGAACCCGAGCGCGTCAGTTTGCGAACCCTACGGGTTCTCAGGTGACTACTCGGAGCGGCGGCGGTAGCGCCAACCAGAACTAATACGAGTAGACAGCTTGAGAGAAAACCGGAGACGCGAAGGCGGGCGCGAACACGGGGGATCCTCGAACTACTCGAAGACAAGAAAGCCAACACCCTCGTAGGGTACGCTTATTCGAACTGCCTGCAAAATAGATTAATCCTAGCGACGGACGAGTTTCCGCACCCCACGCGCCAATGATGATGTCGCGGCGGATGGCGTCCCAACGAACGACTCATGACCGGGAGGTCACGGGTTCAAATCCCGTAGCCCGAAAGTCGTGCTCGAGGAGGAGTCATCGCGACTCATCGTTTTAACCGTGGCTCGTCTCGGACGACCGTTTGTCCCAGACGTGAACCAGCTTTTAATGGGGGCAAGCTCGAAAGGCGCTGCCAAGTGGTGCCGTGGTCGCGACTGACGAACACCGTTCTGCCCACCCAGGAATAAAGCGTGTTGTCTTTCGCTCGCAGTATGAGCACAATGGCGCTTCGCGGTAGTCCCCGCATCGACCGCCAATTTCGGCCGCCGTCAGTCGTGCGAAGAACGCCCTTACCGTCAGTAACTGCATAGACGATGTTTTGGGACGTTGGATCGGGGATGATCTCGTAAACCGATTGACCGCGCAACCCCCTTCGCGACCAATGTTCCCCGTTGTCTTCGCTACTGAAGACACCCTCAAGTTGCGATCCCACCCATAAGGTCGACGGGCGGCCGGCGTTAAAGCCGATACTAAAGACCGTAGGGCCATCCAGCCCACCCCCCACGCTTTGGATCTCGTTGAACCGCCAGTGCTCGCCTCCGTCGTCGCTCATATAGAGTCCGCCATTCTCTGTCCCTAGGTAGACGACCCGAGGCGATTTCGGTCCGACAGCAAGAGAGGAGATGTCATAGTTTGAAAGACTGGTGATCTTCTTCCAGCTAACGCCGCCATCGCTTGTCGTATACAATCCTAGACCTTCTTCTGAGTCTTCCCTCGGCGTCGTCGTACTGACATAGATGGTCTTCGCGTACTTCGGTATCCCCGCTATTTGTGATACGTCCCAGCCGCACGCCAGGTTTCTCCACGATCGTCCTTCATTTCGACTTACGAATAGCCCCTTGCCGGTCCCTGATAACAAGAGATCGCTTCTTTCTCCCAGAACCGTCACGCCCGATTCAGGTGCGCGGCTAGGACTCTCCCTCCAGCGACTTCCGTCGTCGCTCACGTAGAGCGCTCCCGCAGCCGTTACCGCGTATAGCCGCTCGGAAGAGTTCGAGAGTTCAAGGTCGAAGATGCTCCCCGAGGGAGTCGTACTAACCGGTTCATTCGGACATCGCGAATCGGCAAACCTGGATCGCCCACAGGAAGCACAGAGAGCGATTACTACGATAGCCAGTGCGCCCTTACCCGCTAGAGATAATGAACTCATCTCGCCGTACTCTATCGCATGTGGAGGAACATGAAACCGGTGTTCCCTATGTCTTTTTGTACGGAAGACGTGTTCCGAGGGATCTCGTAAAGTCGGCGCTTTAGATAATCATTACAATGGGCCGCAACGAAGATCTGCTTATTCTTACCGCTACCACTCGTATAGTTAACTATCATTAGATGATAAGCGGGGTAATTAGGCCCGGGCGCGGCAGTCGGTTGACCGCTCACAGCGACGACGTCGCCGGTAGCCGCAAGTGCTCGCGACCCGACCGAAGCTCGACCAGATTTAATAGCGTGGACAATAAAATCGTGTACTACTGTCCACGCTCTTGAAAAGGAGTAGACCTGGTAGGGCATATCCGGATAGCTAGTGGTGCTGATAGGTGCCGCTCTGAAATACCAGTCGTTATCGAGTGACCAACCTCCAGCGTAAAGCACTTGTGAGACGAAGTTCGTACAGTCTTCGCAAACCCCACAAAGCCCAAGACAGTACCAATGGTAATGATATATACGCCCGAAAAACGGGTTTGTGCTCGTTGCGTAGGCATTGATGTACGCCTTGATACGCGCTGTTTTGAGGCCTGACGTTGTCGAAACAGCCTTATCGCCGCTCGGATCGGTCATCACGGTTGGCCGGTCGTCGGCATATAGGTAGGCGCCGAGATAAACGCCGTCCGCACCTGCCTCCTGCGGGTCGACCTCGAAAAATCGCCCTAGCTCGGGGTCGTATTCTCTCGCCCTAAGATCGTATAGGCCGGATCCGGAGTCGAGATACTGACCCGTGAAGCGGACCGGGTTCAGAGAGTCGCCGGCGGCTTCGTCGGAGCGACCGGGGCCGTAGGCTTCGCCGAAGGGCGTGTAGCGATAGGACTCCACGAGCTTCCCGCGGCTATCGGAGAGCTCTACCACCGAGCCGAGCGCGTCGGTGTGGAAGGTGTAGCTTCCTCCCTGGGTAACGATGCCGAGTGGATCCAGGCCGTATGTGTGGGCCTTGGCGTTCTTGCCCATGAGCTTGTCCCAGCCCCTGGAATCGGTCTCCAGCGCTAGCTCGCCTAGGGCTGAGCTCGTATCCCAGCTGTAGGTGGTCGTATCGGAGCGGGTGCTCCTCGTCGCCATTAGATCATCGCCCGTGTAGGTGTAACTCGCGTTCTTGCCTTCGCCAATCACCTGCGTGAGCTCGTTGGCGAGGTTGTAGGCGTAGCGGGTGGAGCCGTCGAAGAGCTCGTTTCCGTTCGGGTCGTAGGAGTAGCGGCCAAGGGTGTGGTGGCCATCGCTCGTATTCACGAGCTCATCGGCTGCGTCGTATGAGTAGAGCGTCTTACCCTTTCTCGTTTGAAGTTGCGTCCTGTTTCCGACCGGGTCGTAGGAGTACTTGAAGTAGCGAGAGCAGGAAGTGTTCATGCAGGCCTCGGTGAGGCGATCGTTCGAGTCGTAGGTGTAGGTCTCCGCCCACTTGGAGAGAGCTCCATCCTTTCGCCACCAGTTCTTGAGCCACCAGCCGAGAGAGGAGTCCTTTCGGACGCTCGAGGCCGTACGCGTCACTGGGTTTCCGACCGGATCGTAGGTGTAGGAGCGCGAGTAGAAGGGCTTTCCCTCCTTGGTCTTGCCGCTGATCTCCGTCACGCGCTCTGCCGCGTCGTAGGAGCGCGTGTCGAGGATGCCGTTTGGGTGCAGGGTGGAGGCGAGGTTTCCAAGTGCGTCGTAGGTGTAGCGGGTCGTCTCGCCCTTGACGGTCGCATCCACCATCTGGCCTGCCGAGTCGTAGCCGTAGGTCGTCTCGAGACCGTTTGGATAGGTGCGGGAGACGAGGTTTCCGTCTTCGTCGTAACGGTAGAGGAAGCCTCCGCTCGAGCCCGAGACTGCGATCAGGCGGCCGTTTCGGTCGTAGGCGTAGGTCGTCTTGCCGGTACCGTCCGTCATCTGAGTCTTGTCGCCGTTTGCGTCGTACGAGTAGGAAACCGACGGAGTGCCGTCCGAGTAGCTCTTTCGCATCAGGCGTTCCTGGGAGTCGTATGTCATCGTGATCTCGCCATCGCCCGCGCGAGTAGTCGCGTTCCCGATCGCCGTCACCGTCTTGATCTGGTTTCCGTTCGCGTCATAGGAGTAGGTCGAGCGCGAGCCAAGCGGGTTTACTACTTGAGTCTTGTCGCCGGCGGCGTCGTAGCGGTAGGTCGTCACGTGTCCGTTTGCGTCGGTGCGCTTGAGCATGTTTCCATCGGCGTCGTAGGCGTAGCTCGTGACCGAGCCGTCGGGAGCGGTTACTGAAACCTTGCGGCCGTCTAGGTCGTAGGCGTAGTGAGTCGTGTGGCCATTCGCATCGGTTTTCGCAACGAGCTGACCCGCGTCATCGTAGGTCGAGGTGGTCGAGTGGCCAAGCGGGTCTGTCGTCTTGATCAGATTGCCGCCGGCGTCGTACTCGGAAGCTGTCTTATCGCCGGACGGACCGGTGGTTTCCACGACGTTTCCGGCGGGGTCGTAGACGGTCTTCGTTGTCCTGCCGAGCGGATCGGTGCTCGAGATCGAGTGCCCGAGTGCGTCGTAGGCGGTGGTGGTCGAGTTCCCGAGGGGGTCGGTAGAGGCGACCCGGTTCCCGTTCGCATCGTAGGTGGTAGTCGTGCGCTCGCCGGTCGGGGAGATCTCCGCTGTCTGACGTCCGTCCGCGTCGTATTCGAAGGTCGTCTTATTTCCGAGCGCGTCCGTGGTCGAGATCAGGTTGTCGACCGAATCGTAGGCCGAGCGAGTGATAGATCCGTCCGGCGCGATAACGGCCACCTGGTGGCCGGCTTCGTCATAGAGGTAGCGGGTCGTGTTTCCGTTCGCGTCGGTCTTGGCGACGAGACGGCCCGCGTCGTCGTAGGTCGAAATCGTCGAATGGCCGAGCGGGTCCGTGGTCTTGATCGGGCGTCCATTCGCGTCGAAGATATACGTGGTCGTGTTTCCGAGCGGGTCGGTCTCGGCCACCATCCGCCCAAGCGAGTCGTAGCTCATCGTCCTCTTGGCGCCCGAGGGCGAGATGGTCGCGATCAGGTTTCCCTGGTCGTCGTAGACGTCCCGGGTTGTTCGGCCGAGCGGATCTGTTGCGGAGACGAGGCGCCCGGCCGAGTCGTATTCGTAGGTCGTTACGGCGCCGGTCGGGTCGGTCTCTGTCAGGAGGTTTCCGTTCGCGTCGTAGGTGTCACGAGTGACGTGCCCGAGCTGGTCGGTGTGGCTTAGGACGTTGTTGTCGGAGTCGTAGGTCCAGCTCTCCGCAGCGCCGAGCGCATCTGTACGAGAGAGCATGTTTCCGCGCCCGTCGTAGGTCATGGTGGTCGTGTTTCCGAGCGGGTCGGTGACCGAGAGGAGGTTGTTTGCGTCGTCGTAGACGTAGTGGGCGTCGTTTCCGAGCGGGTCGATTCGCTTGGAGAGCTGGCCGTCATCGTTGTAGGTGTCTTTCCACGTCGAGCCCGTCGCGTCGGTGGCAACCGCCGAGGCGCCAGACCAGTCGAAGCTGCTCTCTGCACCGAGAGCGTCTTTCTGGGTCAGCACGCGCCCTTCGCTGTCGTAGGTGTTTTCGAACAGGAGTTTCCCCGATCCGTCGGTTGCGCTCTTCAAGAAGCCGTTATCGTCGTAGACGTATCTCGTCACGGCTCCGGTCTGGTCGGTGAAGGTGGTCAGGAAGTCTCCGTCGTAGCCGTAGGCAAGCGTCGTTCCGTCGGGGAGCGAGACCCGGGACAGGTGATGGTCTTCGTTGTAGGAGAGACCGATCTGGCGGCCGGCGGAGTCGCTGACGCTCTCGAGAAGGCCATCCGCGGCGTATGAGAAGTGGAGGCCCTGGCCGTTTGGATCGAGCCAGGAGACGAGCCGACCGTCTGAGTCGAAGTGCTGGACATCCTGGTCATGGAGGACGAGGTCGTAGCCCGAGCCTGCCTTCGTAAGTCTCGCGGTGACGTTCGCATCGCCTACGTAGGAGCCGTCCAGCCGAAGGCCGAAGCGGACCTCCTGTCCGTTTCCCGCCTTGAGCGTCACGTTCCCTCGATAGTCCGTGCTGAGAGACGCATAGAGGCTCGCGCTCCAGCCCCGGTCGAGCACGCCCACCGCGTCGTCACGGGAGTTGTAGGTGCGCTCGAGCGAGAAGGGGATCCCTGCTCCCGGAATCGAGATGTCTGTCACCGACTGGTAGAAGTTGCCGGTAGCGCTGTTGACCGGGTCGGCCCAGGTTGTGGTGGCCGAGTATAGGTACAGGCTCTCTCCCGGCAGGCCGAAGTTCTCTTCCAGCCAGTCGGCGAGCGCGGTCCAGGAGACCTCTACGGTGTTCGAAGAGACGTGGTTACCGGCGAACTCGCCCGACACCTGCACGCCGTCCACGCCGGCATGTGAGCCGCTGTAGGAGAAGCTCGCAGTCGTGCCCTCGACCGTGGCGGAGACTGTTCTTGGGTTGGCGCCGGTGATGGTCGCGGTGAGCACGCTCCCCTTTGCATCGGGGACGTTCCCGACCTCGACGTCGAAGCTCACCTCGTCACCGGTGACGAGGTCGGAGTCCGGGCTCGGCTGAGATAGCGTGAGCGTCGGAACGACCCATGAAACCAGCTTCTTGTTCGATGAGATCGTGTAGCCGCCTAGCGCGCCGGACACCTGCACCGTGTCTGTGCCGGTGTTCGTGCCGGTGTAGGAGAAAGTCGCGGTCGTGCCCTGAACGGTGGCCGAGAGAGTTTGCGGATTCGCGCCCGTGATCGTCGCCGTGAGAACGGTGCCGCTTGGGTCTTTGACGTAATCGACGTTTACGTCGAAGGTCACGGTTCTGTTGGTGAGAAGCTTGTAACTCGGGCTCGGAGCAGAGAGGGTGAACGTGGGCGGTTTACAGACGCTGGAGGTCGGCCCCTGTGTGAGCTCGCAGTTGACCCATGTGGTCGTGTTGCCGTCGGCGCCGATCGCCGAGCGGGCGGCGTCTAGATTCCAGCTGAGCGCCGCTCCCGCCGAGGCGCTGAACTGGTCGTAGTAGCTGGAGTGCCCGTCGAAGGGAAGTCTCGAGCCGACCGTCACCGGATCGTTGGCTATCGCCGAGCCGTCCAGCCAGACCGCGTTCCAGGTTTGAGTGTAGGGAGTGCCCGAGCAGGGGAATCCCCAGGCCGGGAAGGGCCCGATCCAGGGGTAGATCTGTCCCGACGAGCACCAATAGGCGGTCGGCCAGCTTGAGAGCGTCCCCATTCCGGCAAGCTCCTGCTGGCGCTCAGACATCGCCCCCATGAAGGAGCCCATGGCGTAGCAGGCGGGGCAGGGGTCGAGCAGAAGGCTCGCAGCGAAGGAGTTGTAGTCGACGCTGTCGTCGGTGCCTGCGAAGGTGAGCGCCCAGGTCGGATTTCCGTCGTTCACGGTTGTCGTGAGGCCCTGGTTTGGGGGATCGCTGAACGAGAGACGGCCCTGCGCGTCGTACTGCCAGTAGGCGATGCCCGGCCGAGCGTGCCCGGTCGTGAAGGGCGCAACCGTCCCGAGGAAACCGTCCATGGTGATCACGTAGTGTGGGTAGTCGCTCTGGCTGCCGTCGACCATGGCCCAGCTCCAGCTGTCACTCACGTCCGGCTTGATCGTGAGCTGCCCGTGAACGGTGCTGTTCATCCAGTTACGGAGCAGATCCTTCGGCGCAGGCAGACTCGCCCTGATCGCCGCCAGCCTCACCTTGCCGAGCTGGTCCTGAATGTCCTGGTTCGAGCCGTTTGTCACCGCGTCCTGCCAGGCGGGTTGATCCTGCACGAGCTGAAGTAGCTTGCTCGCATAGGCGGGATCCAGATAGGGGGCGACGTTGCCGCCGGAAGCACTCGAGGCGCTGGCAAGCAGGCAGAAAAGGGTAACTAGACCGACCGCGGTCGCAAGCGGTAGGCGGAGGCGAGTGGCGGCACGCATCGCAGAACTCCTCTTTTTTGGGGGGCGAGCCGTTACCAAGTGGCAACCAACCCGGCGCACCAACCCAAGAACCCGGTTCACCTGAAGTCAAGCTCTGAGCGCGAATATCCTCCTGACGAGCACTGGGATCCCCCATCCGAGGGACGGAGGGACATGTCCGTTTCGGACACCTAGCGGGATTGGCCCTTGATTCGGCGTGGGCGGGCGCGGCGGTAGAGCCAGAAGAAGAGCGGAAACTCGATCCCCTGCAGGGCTGCCCAGGTGAGAGCCTTCCGGCGCGGCAGGCCGCGCGCGCGGGCATCGCTGAGCACCCAGCCAGCAGCGAAAGCGACGAGGGCGACCACGGCAACGAGGATGACGATGCCGATCGTGGGGAGAGAGGCCAAAGCGGGATTCATTGCGTCCTTTCTTGCTCGGATTGCTCTACTGCGTTTCCCCCGACGCGCGTGAGCTCGGCGAGCTCGGTGACGATGTCGACCAGTACCGAGGTGGTCAGCTCGTAGATGACCTGCTGGCCGTTTCGCTCGTGGCGCACGAGCCCGGCGTTCGTCAGCACGCCGAGGTGCCGCGAGACCGACGGCCAGGAGATCTCGAACTCGGCGGCGACGGCGCCGGCGGGTAGCGGACCGTCCTGCAGCAGCTTGAGGATCTTCCGCCGCACGGGATCGGAGAGAGCGCGGTATACGTCCTGAATTGCCATGAATAATTAGCTTATTAGCTAATAAGCTCCACGTCAAATCATGCGTGGGCAGCCCGCTTTTCTAGCCCGACTGAGTGCCGGTGCGAAGGACCGGGTAGATGCGCCGATAGAGCCGTTTCAGACGCTCGACCTGGTTGACGTAGGATCGAGTCTCGGCGAAGGCGATGCCTTCGCCCGCTGCCAGCCAGTGATCGACGTTCTGCTGACCGGCGTTGTAGGCGGCGAGCGCCAGTCGCTCGTTGCCGTACTTGTCCAGCAGATGCCTC
This sequence comes from Gaiellaceae bacterium, assembly GCA_050011315.1. Lineage (GTDB taxonomy): Bacteria > Actinomycetota > Thermoleophilia > Gaiellales > Gaiellaceae > Fen-549. The sequence continues at coordinate 38,151 of JBEKJI010000009.1, read as the reverse complement.
AGGTACCAGGCGCCGTAGCGAACGTTGATCTCCGGGTTGTAGAGATCGGAGACCACGAAGTGGGTGCCGCCGGTGTGGTCGGCGATTCCCTGCGCGGTCTTCGGCATCAGCTGCATCAGGCCGATCGCGCCCGAGTCGGAGTGGGCCCGGGGACGGAAGCGGCTCTCCTGGTAGATGACGGCGGCGACTAGCGCGGGGTCGAGTTTGTAGTTCTTAGCATGACCGAGCACGATCTGCCGGTACGGAAGCGGATGCCAGAGGCGAGCCCACCAGCCGGGCTGAGCGAAGTGAACGTATGCGAAGCCGCCGAGCAGAACCGTCGCCACCAGCCCGAGCCCGATTAGGCGTTTCACGCTTGCGCCTCCAGCTCGGCCACAAGCTGGCGCCAGACGTCTTTGACGAACGCCTCGAGCTCCTGCAGCGAGCCGTCGTTCGAGAAGACGAAGTCGGCGCGGCGACCCTTCTCGGCGTCGGAGATCAACCGCTCCTCGCGCTCGTCGATGCGGAAGCCGGCCCGCGCCCGCCTGAGCTCGGGCGCCGCGGTGATCACGACGACCTTGTCGAAGCGCCCCTCGCCGCGCACCTCGTACAGCAGCGGCACCTCGATGACGCAGATCGGCGGCGCTTCGGGCGAGGCGGCGAGCTGCTCGCGAAAACGCCTCTGCTCGCGAATGACACGCGGGTGCAGAACCGACTCCAGGTAGTAGAGATCGTCGGGGTGCTTGAACACCTGGCGGCCGAGCACGGCGCGGTCGATCTCGCCGGCGGGCGTGACGACCTGAGGGCCGAAACGCTCCTCGAGCCTGGCCCTGACCCCGGCGTCACGCCGCAGCAGCTCGTGCACGATCTCGTCGCTCGAGAGCGTGGCCGCGCCGAGACTCTTGAAGAGGCGTAGGGCTTCGCTCTTGCCGGCACCGACGCCGCCGGTGAGCGCGACCGCAAGCGGCCGCATCGGTTACTCGCTGGTCTCGTCCGTGGCCGTCTCGCCAGCCTCGGCGAGTTCCGGCTCGATGTCTTCGGACTGGTCGCTCTCGGCCGGCTGCTCGCCGGAGACGGCCGCTGCGACCGTTTCTTCGCCCTCCACCTCGGCCTGGGGCTCTTCGCCCGTGACCGTCTCGCCTTCCACCTCGGCGTCGGGCTCCGCGCTCGGCTCTGGCTCGGCCTGGTGCTCTTCGCCCGGCTCTGCCTCAGCCTGAGGCTCTTCGCCCGTGACCGTTTCTTCGCCTTCCGCCTCGGCCTGGGGCTCCTCGCCTGGCTCTGCCTCGGCCTGCGGCTCTTCGCCCGGCTCTGCCTCGGCCTGCGGCTCTTCGCCCGGCTCTACCTCGGCCTGGGGCTCCTCGCCCGGCTCTGCCTCAGCCTGCGGCTCCTCGCCCAGCTCCTCTTCCTCGGCGACGGCACTCCGGGGCGCGGCCTCGATCACGACCGGGCCGCCCTCGACGCGTTTCATGGAAAGGGAAAGCCTTCTGCGCTCGGCATCGATCTCGAGCACGGCAACGCGCACCAGATCGCCCTGCGAGACGATCTCGCGCGGGTTCTCGACGTGATGCTGCGCCAGCTCGGAGATGTGCACCAGCCCCTCGACACCGGGGACGATCTCGATGAAGGCGCCGAAGGTGACGACCTTGGTCACGCGGCCCTCGACCTCGTCGTCGGCGCCGTATGCCTCGATCACCTGCTGCCAGGGATCCATCTGGGTTTGCTTGAGCCCGAGCGAGATGCGCTGGCGCTCGCGATCGATATCGAGCACCTTGACCCTGACGGTCTGCCCGACGTCGAGCACCTCGGAGGGATGGTTGACATGGCTCCAGGAGAGCTCCGAGATGTGGATCAGCCCGTCCATGCCGTCGAGATCGACGAAGGCGCCGAAGTCGACGATGTTCGAGATCTGGCCCTCGATCACATCGCCCGGGTTGAGCCGGTCGAGAATCGCCTGGCGCATCTCCTTGCGCTCGTCCTCGAGCACCGCCCGGCGCGAGAGGACGACGTTGTTGCGCGAGCGGTTGAGCTCGATCACCTTGGCGCGAAGCTCGGTGCCCATGAACTCGTCCAGATCCTGGACGCGGCGGATATCCACCAGCGAGGCGGGCAGGAAGCCGCGCACGCCGAGGTCGATGATCAGGCCGCCCTTGACGACCTCGATCACGCGGCCCACGATCGGCTCGCCCGACTGTGCCTTCTCCTCGATCGACTTCCAGGCCAGCTCGAAGCGGGCGCGCTTCTTGGAGAGGATCAGCCGTCCGTCGGCGTCCTCCTTGGTGAGCACGAGCGCGTCGATCTCGTCGCCGAGCGTGACCTCGTCGCCAGGATCGATCGAGCGCCGGATCGAGAGCTCGGAGACCGGGATGACGCCCTCCGACTTGTAGCCGATGTCGACCAGAACCTCGTCCTTGTCGACGCGGACGACGGTGCCGTGAACGACCTCGCCCTCCTTGATCGTCGGGAAGGTGGATTCGTAGTCGGGGATGAGCTCGCCGTCGGGCCCTTCGACCCAAACGCCGGGTTCGGCCTTCATCTTGTCGAGCATCTCATTGGCCATGCGTCGGCGGAGTATAGCTGCGCTGCGAAGGTGCGAAACGGCTACTGAAGCCGCTTGCCGGGTCCTTCCGTGCCTACTTAGCCTCAGCCCAGTTGAGCCCGGCTCCCGCCTCGGCTTCGAGCGCCGGCTCGAAGGGATAGGCAGCCCTCATCTCGTATAGAACGATCTCGCGGCAGCGCTCGAGCTCGTCCGCCGGCAGCTCGAGCAGAAGCTCGTCGTGAATCTGCAGGACCAGGCGGGCTTGCAGACCCTCCTCGCGCAGGCGCCGCTCGATCGCGATCATGGCAATCTTGATCACGTCGGCGGCCGTGCCCTGCATGACCGTGTTCACGGCCAGCCGCTCGCCGAGCGAGTGCATCTGGCGGTTCGAGGAGCGAAGCTCGGGGATCAGGCGCCGTCGCCCGAGCAGCGTGGTCACGAAGCCGTCGCGGGTCGCCTCGGCGATCGTGTGGGCAATGAAAGCTTGTACACGCGGGAAACGGGCCAGGTAGGTGTCGATGTAGGCCGCCGCCTCCTCGCGCGAGATCCCGAGCTGCTCGGAGAGTCCGAAGGCCGAGATGCCGTAGATGATCCCGAAGTTGACCGCCTTGGCCCGGTTTCGCTCGTCTTTGGTCAGCGTCCCCGGATCCTTGCCGAGAACCTCGGCGGCGGTGCGGGTGTGAATGTCCTCGCCGCGCTCGAAGGCCTCGATCAGCTTCTCCTCGGCGCTCGCATGGGCGAGGATGCGCAGCTCGGCCTGCGAGTAGTCGGCCGAGAGGAGCAAGAAGCCCTCCTCGGCCACGAAGGCCGAGCGGATCTCGCGCCCGAGCTCGGTGCGAACAGGGATCGACTGCAGGTTCGGGTTGGAGGTCGAAAGCCTGCCGGTGGCGGCGACGGTCTGGTTGAAGGTCGTATGCAAACGCCCGTCGGCCTCGGAGATCAGGCCGGGCAGCGGGCTCAGATAGGTGTTGACGAGCTTGGTCAGCTCGCGCCACTCCTCTACCTGTGGGATGATCTCGTGCTCTTCGCGGATCGAGCGCAGAACGCGGGTGTCGGTGGAGTAGCCAGTCTTGCCGCGGCGCCCCGGCGTCAGGCCCAGCTTCTCGAACAGGATGCGGCCGAGCTGTTGCGGCGAGCCGAGCGCGAAGGGCTCTCCGGCGAGCTCCTGGGCACGCGCCTCCAGCTCCTGGATCCGCTCCGTCAGGCGGGCGGTGATCTCGCCCATGCGGTAGGCGTCGATCTTGACGCCGGCCTCCTCCATCTTTGCCAGCACCACCGTGAGGGGCAGCTCGATCTCGCGGTAGAGGCGATCGAGCTCGAGCGCGCGCAGCCGCTCGGCGTAAAGCGGCGCCAGGCGGCGGATCGCCTCGGCGTGGCGGACGAGCGCGGCCGTCTCCTCCTCGGCGGCGGGGACGGGCTCCAGCTCGATCCCCTGCTCGCGCGCCAGCTCGTCGAGCTCGTAGCCGCTCCTGCCGGGATCGAGCAGGTAGGCGGCGATCATCGTGTCCTCGGCGACCGGACCGGCGCTGCGCACGAGCTCTCCCGGGAGCGACTTGAAGTCGTGCGCCGCGATCGCGCCCGGCTCGAACCTCTGCACGAGCTCCCCGCTCCACTCCCCCACGACGACGCCGTCCTCGAGCGCCAACCCGTAGCGCCCGGCTTCCACGGCGAGCGCTCCCGCGGCCCCCTGCGGCAGCTCGCCCTCGCGCCAGCGCACGGACTCGCCGCTCGCAGGCGCCGGCTCGCTCCCCGGCAAGGCCTCGTCGAGCGTATCCAGGCGGCCGAGCAGCGAGCGGAACTCGTAGCGCCGGAAGAACTCCTTCAGCTTGGAGCGGTCGGGCGGAGCCGCGACGAGCGCGGCCGCGTCGAAGTCGATCTCGAGGTCGCGGCGCACGGTCGCAAGCAGCTTCGAGTCGAGCGCCTGCTGGACGTTCTCCTCCAGCTTCTTGCGCCGGGCCGGCGTCATCTCGGCCGTGTGCGCGAGCACCTCTTCGAGCGAGCCGTAGCGGATGATCAGCTCGGAGGCCGTCTTCTCGCCGATGCCCGGGACGCCCGGGATGTTGTCGGAGGCGTCGCCCTTGAGGCCGATGAAGTCGGGCACCTGCTCGGGCGTGATGCCGTAACGGGCCGTGACGCGCTCGGGCGTGTAGACCTGCACTTCGCTAATCCCGCGCGGAGTCATCATCAGGCAGATGCGCTCGGAGACGAGCTGGAAGGCATCGCGGTCGGTCGAGACGATGCAGGTCTGGACGCCGGCCGCCGCCGCGCGCGTGGCGAGCGTGGCGATCACGTCGTCGGCCTCCCAGCCCTCGAACTCGATGTTGGTGTAGCCGAACGCCTCGACCAGCGGGCGGAAGTGCGGGAACTGCTCGCGCAGCAGGTCGGGCGTCGGCTTGCGTGTCCCTTTGTAGGCCTCGAGAATCTTCTCGCGGTGCACCGGGCGCGTGTCCCAGGCGACCGCGACCCCGCGCGGCTTGTAGTCGGAGAGCAGCTTCAGCAGCATGCTCGTGAAACCGTAGAGCGCGTTGGTGTGAAAGCCCTCGCTGGTGGCGATGTCCTCGGGCAGGGCGTAGAAGGCGCGGTAGGCGAGGTTGTTACCGTCAACCAGATAGAGCTCGCTCGCGCGCGCGGGCGCGTCGTCGAGATCCAGCTCGGCTCCGCTCAGGTCTTTCGGCGACATCGCTTCGAGTCTAGAAGTTCCGGCGGTTGCCGGAGGGCCGGCACACCTCCAGAGCGATAGCGCGCGGTATTCGAGGTCGTCCTCGTTGACGCGAGGCCTAGGAAGAAGGAACGAAAACCTCGACTACAACGTCTCTCTCCTCGCGAGTCGGTTGATAAGCGTGTAGTCGCGCTGACCGTACGGGGGTTTGTACTGCTTGACTAGCTGCGCCAGGCGCGGGTGCAGGGCGCACTGCTGCTGGACGTTGCAGTCTTTACAGGTCGTCTTGCCCGATATCCCAAGCGGACCGACGCCGGCCAGGTCGCCTGCCGCCGCAGCTTTGATTACCGTGCCGATACCTTCCGGCTTGAGCCAGCAGGCGAAGTGGCAGTTGAGCGGCTCGACTTCCGCCCAGTCGCCGGCCTCGAGGATCTTGTTCTTCCAGGTACCGGCGCCGCGGTGGTTCATGGGTTTGAACCAGAGTTGGAGACTCCCTTTCAGCACGCCGTAGATCTCGACGGCGGGGAGGGAGTGGACGTGCACGTCTTGCTTGTCCTTGGGAGTGAAGAAACTCCACGTGAAGCCGAGACCCTGAGATTGGTAGGGCAGGAAGGGATCGGCGGCGCGAAGGTTGAAGGCACGATCGCCCGCTTCCAGAATCTTTTCAACGCGCTTGCCCCGTACGACACGAACGCCACCCTCGTGCACGGCGAACCATTCGCAGGCGCGTGCGTTCATCGAAGGGCTCTCGCCGAGCACATCCAGCTCCTTGTCCTCATAGAGTTTCCGCAGCTCGTCGGCGATCCGGAGGACGTTAGGCTCCGTGGTATTAGTCGCGATTTCATCGAGTGTCAGCCACTTCGCCTTGAGCGCCCGCCCCCGTGCCGTCTTGGCCAGCCTGTTCACGCTCTCGCGTCCGTCCTCCCCGAGCGACAGCGCCACGGGGTAAAGGAACCAGTGCTCGACCAGGCCGGGGTAATTGGCGCTCTGGGAGGAGCGCTCGATCATAGGTAGCTCTTTCTCAAGGAAGTAGCTGCCGTTCGGCAGGCCGAGATCTTCCTCCATCGGCCTCTTCAATGCGTGGTAGAGATCCTCGTCGGCGCCAAGCTTGGTCGGTGGGAACGACAATGATCCCTGCTTCTCGATCAGGAGAAACCTGAGCTCTGCACCCTCCTCCGGTTCGTCACCGATGAGGCAGTAGACGACCATCGATGATTCCGGTGTTTTAACCTGGGACTTCGATCCTTGTTTTGCCATGAACGGCTCCTCCGTTCGGCATCCTCGAGTGGGGTGGCTCCCCAAAAGTCAACAACTTCGCGTGTCCGAAGTCAATGCCTTTTGAACGAGTTCCTTCAGCGCGTGCTTTCGAGGACGGAGAGTCGATCCGAAATCGCGCCCCGCGGTCGGCCCACCGGAGGTGATGACCTGGCCGAGCTCACTCGCGTCTATGCCACCAACGAGAGTCGACCATACTTCCGCCGATGAGGATGAGGATCTTTCTCTCGGTCGCGCTCGCACTCGCGGTGCTCTGCTCGCTCGCGCCTGCATCTTCGCCGCTACCCGGCTCGCGGCTTGCCCGCGAGGCGGCGGCCGCGATCGACCCGGTCGCTAACCCGAAGCCCGCGAGCACCCTGCTCGCGCCCGGCACGACCGCGCTCGATCTCTCGGTGGAGAGCGCCGTGGCGACCGATTGCGCCTGGTCGCTCGGGACGGCGAAGTCGTATCCGGACATGACTCCGTTCTCGAGCGGCGCCGGCACGACCAACCACGGCGTGCGTGTGGCCGGGCTCGATCCGAGCCCCGCCGTCCTCAACCACGTCTACGTGCGCTGCGCCTCGAATCCCGACTTCGTGCTTGCGCTCGAGTACCGCAGCCTGGCCACGGTCGATCCCTCCTTCCCGCGTACGGGCAACCTCTGGGGCTGGGGCGATTCCTGGAACAAGAGCCCCGCTTACCTCGCCCGCACCGACCTCTGGGTCGCCTACGGCGACGTGGACGCGGCGCGGGCGCAACAGATCCGTGCGCTGAATCCGAACGTCCTCGTCCTCAACTCGATCAACGCCGTCGAGGCGGGCGGCCTGCCCGAGGACTACTACCTGCACGACATCCACGGCAAGAAGATCGAGGTCTGGCCCGGTTCCTACCGGCTCAACCTGACCAAGTCCTACGTCGCCGACTACCAAGCCCACGCGGCCTACGACCTGCTGCTGAAGGACAACCTCCTCTGCGACGGGATGTTCTTCGACAACGTGATGACGACCCAGTCCTGGCAGACCAAGGACATCTACGGCAACCCGTTCGTGGTCGACGCCAACGACGACGGCAAGCCCGACGATCTGACCGCGTTCGACGCCGCCTGGAAGACCGGCGTCTTCCAGGAGATCCGCGAGTTCCGGAGCCTGATGCCGAACGCGATCGTCAGCGGCCACTCGATGAACATCACCGAGCCGGGAATCTCTCAGCTCTTCAACGGCCTTTCGATCGGCTTCCGCCCCGCCGACGTGCTCGAGCACGAGATGTCCTTCGGCGACCTCTGGGACGAGTACTCCAGCTGGATGACCGAGGCGCTCTCGCCGCACGTCACCATGCTCGAGGCCTCGCCGCCCGACCAGATCGCCTACGGCTATGGCTACCTTCCCTGGAAGTTCATCCCGGCCTCGACGCTCGAGTTCGCCCGCACGCTCTATCCATACATGCGCTTCGGGCTCGGGCTGGCGCTGATGAACGACGGCTACTTCGCCTACGAGTTCGGCGACACCTGGCACGGAAACGACTGGCGCTACGACGAGCTCAACTTCAACCTCGGCTATCCGCGCGGGCCGGCGCGGGCGATCAAGGTAGGCGCGCCGGTGAAGGAAGCCCTGCTCGCGGGCGGCGGCTTCGAGCGCGACGCGGTCGCGGGAGAGGGCTGGAGCCTGTGGGCCGATACCGACAACGGCTACCGGGCGAGCGCGCATATCGACGGCTCCAGCCCGGGCGCCGGCGCCTCCTCGGCGCGCGTGGATGTGACCGCCACCGCGGGCGTGGACTGGCACGTGAGCCTCTCCTCGAACGGCGTCTCGGTGAAGAAGGGCAAGAGCTACGACATCGCCTTCCTCGCCCGGGCCGACAAGGCGCGCCAGATCTCCGTGGCGATCCAGAAGGGCTCGCCCGACTGGCGCCAGTACGGCGGCTGGTACACGTTCAACCTGAGCCCGGGCTGGAAGCGCTACCACCTCTCCTTCGAGTCGAGCGGCACCGACAGCAAGGCTCAGGTCGAGTTCATGCTCGGCGCGACGACCGGCTCGGTCTGGATCGACGACGTCCACTTCTTCCCGCACCGGCAGGTGATCTACCGGCGCGAGTTCGATCACGGCCTCGTGCTCCTGAACCCCAACTGGCAGACACGGCGGATCACGGTCGGCAAGGGCTGGCGCCGGCTCAAGGGCTCGCAGGCGCCGCGCTGGGAGCTCATGGCCGACGACTCCGAGCCGGGTTTCAAGGCCCCCAAGCGAGCGCAGGTCAAGGCCTTCGACAGCGGCGAATCGACGGCGCTGGGCCCGTTCTTCCACAGCTGGAAGGGGAAGGTGCACCTCCTGCCGGTGCGTACGAGCGCGAGCTGGCGCCTGACCATCCCCGGCGCAAACGTCTACTCGATCGACGCCTGGTGGCCGGCGGCGCCCGCGGCGAAAGGCTGGAGCCGGGCGGCCAGGTACGAGGTCTATGTCAACGGCAGGCGGGTCGCCACGCGAAAGCTCGACCAGAGCAGCGGCGGCGACCGCTGGCACCGGGTCGCCAGGCTCCGCCTGCCTGCCGGCAAGCTCACGGTCGTGCGCCTCGTCTGCGCCGACACGCGCCCGTGCGCGGCCGATGCGCTCTACCTGCGCTCGAAGGCTCGCTACAACGACGGCTCGGTCGCGAAGAAGGTCGTACTGGCGCCGATGGATGCGATCGTTTTGAGGCGCGCCCCCTGAGCGCGAGGTTGGCGGTAGGTCGCGTCCCGGGTGAGGCTTGGCGGCGCCCCGGTGAGGCGGGTTCCCCGCCTCCCATCCCCACCTCGAGCCTAGCTTGGAAACTCGCGCGAGTCTGTGCCGTGTCTGTGCCGGAACCGAGTCGATCCGGCGCCTTCCTCCCCACCTTGCTTGCCGCCGCCGCCTAGGGTTTGTCCATGTTCCGGATCGCACTGCTCGCGGGATCGCGCCCGGTCGCCTTCGAGATGCCCGATAACGGCATCGCCATTCCCCCGCCGCCGCCGCCCAGCGAGCGAATCGTCGACGTCACGGCGGCCGTGCGAGACGCGACCCGCTTTCCCCTTGCCGGCGAACCGCTTGCGGACCTGGCGAGAGGCAAGGAACACGCGACGATCGTCGTCGAGCCGCCGGCCTTACCCGTGCCGAGCGCGGTGCGCGACCCACGCCTGGAGGCGCTCGTCGCCGTTTCCGACGAGCTCGAGGCGGCCGGCATCCCGAGCGGCTATCAGACGATCCTGGTCGCAGCCGGTCTGGCGCGGAGACCGGGGCGCCGCGATCTGGCAGGGCTGGTGACACCGGAGTTTGCGCGCCGATTTCACGGCCTGGTTGTCGTCCACGACCTCGAGGCGCCCGATCTGACCACAGTCGGGGAGGCGGAAGGTATTCCCCTGGCGATCAACCGAGCCCTTACCGAAACCGATCTCGTCGTCACGGTGAGCGCGGCCGAGAGCGTCCTTAACGGCGGCCCGAACCTGTTGCTTGCGGCCGGTAGGGCCGCCCCTCTCGTGGCGGCGCAGGACTCACCCTCGCTGCTCGAGACCGGTGGCTCGCGCGGCTGGCGGCTTGCGCTCGCTCAGGAGCGGGCGCTCGAGCACGAGGTTCCGGTATTCGGCATCTCGCTCGCGCTCGCGCTGCCCACGTTGGGTGGTCTCGCCAGTGGTTACCCCTACGACGCTCGAGCGGTCGGACGCATCGCCCGCTCGAACCTGCGTCGCGCGCTCGCTCTCGTTCCGCGCCGGTTGCGCTGGCGGATGATGGCGTCGGCGCCGGCGGAGATGTTCGCCACGGCCGCTTTCGCGGGTCCTCCCTCGGTCGCCCACGCGGAAGCTCTGCTGGCGGCCCTCGAGACCCGTACGACCGCCGTCGAGGGCGACCTGGACGTGATTTGCGTGCCCATTCCCGACACGACGCTCGCGCTTCCACGCGAACGGCCCAACCCGCTCGCGGCGGCCACCTTCGGGCTTGGGTATGCGTTCAGGCGCTGGCGAGACGCCCCACCGCTCGTGCAGGGCGGCACGATCGTGCTCGTCCACGGCTTCGAGCGCCACTTCGCCCACCCGAACCAGCAGCCCTACCGTGCCTTCTTCTCGGCCCTGCGCCTCGGACGAGACCGAGAGCTCCTGGCCGAGATCGCCCGCGGGGTGGGATCGGACGCTCGCGCCGTCAATGCCTACCGCCGCGGCCAGAGCTGCCACCCGCTACTGCCCTTCGCCGACTGGGAGGCCTGCCAGCCCGCGATCGAACGTGCCGGACGCATCGTCGCCGCCGGCTGTCACGATGCCACCGCCGTTCGCCAGCTCGGTTTCGTGCCCGCGCACGGAGTCGGCCAGGCGATCGAGCTGGCGACGGGACATGCCGGTGAGAACGCCCGCATCGGCTTTTTGCTCGGACCGCCCTACGCGACGCTGCGACCGGCGGCCGCTCCGGAATCCTCTGCCTAGAGCTGTTTCGCGAACTCGAGCGCGTGGTTCTCGTAGCCGAGTGCTCGGTAGAACTCGTGCGCCTCGTCGCGCCGGATTCCCGACTCCAGCACGACCCAGCCGCAGCCCGCGCGCCGAGCCTCTTCCTCCGCTGCCAGCGCGAGCGCCCGCCCGACTCCACGCCGCCGCGCCCACTCCGCGACCACGAGCACGACCAGCCGGCAAGTCGGGGGGTCATGGATCAGCACCGGGTAGATCTGCAGTACGGCTATCCCCGCGGGCTCGCCGTCGAGCTCGGCGACGAGTAGGCGCTGTCCGTCCAGAACGAGCTGTTCCGTTCGGCTGCGCGCCTCCTCGTCCGAGGCCGGGTAGCCCAGCTGGCTCACGAGCTCGGCGAATAACGCCGCGTCGGCCGGCTCGGCTTTCCTGATCGCCACCTGCGCCACGAGTGCATCCTAGGTGGGCGTCAATTCGGCCCGCGGATCGCAACTAATATGGCTTTGCGCCGAAGTGGCGGAATTGGCAGACGCGCTGGACTCAAAATCCAGTGGGCTTCGGCCCGTGTGGGTTCGATTCCCACCTTCGGCACTTTCTCCGCGAAAAGTCGGCCGGCGAAGCCGGCCAAGACTTTTCGCGGTATGACCTTTGTGTGTACGAGTCACCGCGACTTTGTCGCGAGTGTCTCGTCTGCTCCTAGACGCGAGGCGGGCTAGCCGGAGTCGTAATCGGGGTCCGCGTTGAGGGGGTTGGGACGGCGGGGAGTGAGCCGCGCCCGTCATGCCGGTCGCAGCGGCGATAGTGGGAGCTCGGAATGCGTCGCCTTCGCGACGCTTCTTCGTACTACGTGCCGAGTCAGCCGGCGCCGGCAGAGCGAACACGTTGCTCGGCAAGCGCCTCCAGCGAGGGAAGGCCGCCGCAGACATCGCAGCGGTAGGCGTACGCGGCGCCGTCCATGCTTCCCGCGAGGATCGAGCGTCCATCGGGGCTGATGGAGACGCTCGTAAGTGATGCGCGCGGCCCTCGAAGGTAGAAGAGTAGCTGGCCGCTCGTGCTCTGCCAGAGGCCGGCCGCGAGCTGCCCGGCCGTGGCCACCCAGCGGCCGTCGGAGCTCACGCTCACGCCATAGATCGGCGAGAAGTGCCCGCGTAGGACCGCCATCAGGCGACCATCTCCCGCCGACCAGACACGCGCATCGTGGTCGCGGCTGCCGGTCACCAGAAGGTCGCCGCGGCGGGCGAACACGAAGTGCGTGATCGGGCCGGTATGCCCAGCCAGGACGTGAAGCAGACGTCTGCCGGCGGTCTCCCAAAGAAGGGCGCGGTTCCCCCAAGTCGTGACCAGCCGCCGGCCGTCGGGGCTGAAGCTGACAGCGTTGTAACGTCCGGCAAGGCGGCCGAGCGACACCCCTTTCTCCAGATTCCAGAGGCGAACCTCGCCGCGACTCAGTGTCGCGGCAGTACGCCCGTCGCTGCTCGCAGCTACCGCGGCAACCCGCGCTCCGACCGGCAGCGCCCGCAGACGCCTGCCGCCGGGAAGCGCCCAGACGTCGACACGCTGCAGCCCGAGCGTAAGCAGACGATCATCGCGGGCGAAGGCGAGACCGAGTCCGACGGGGGTCTGGAGCCGCCTCACGATCGCACCGTCCCGCAGTATCCGTACGAGGCCGTCCGAGGATTCGGCTGCGAGAAGCCGCGAGCTCGGGCTGAACGAAACGGCGACGTACTTCGATCGTCCCGAGCCGAGCGAGGCGATGAGCGCCCCTCCGCTCCGGCGAAGGCGCAGGATGTGGTCGCGGACGATCGCCATCGTCTGCCCATCTGGGCTAAAGGTCACCTGGCGAACAGGGCCCCTGGCGCGGTCGATCGGGCGAAGCTGGTCGGCGACGCCCGGGTCCCAGATCCTCGCCGTGCCATCGGAGCTCCCCGTGAGCGCGAGCTCCTCGTCCGGACTGAACGTGGCCGTGGTAACCGCTTCGCGATCGCCCGTCAACAGCGCCAGCTCTCTCCCGTTCTCGGCGTCATAGACCCGCGCCGTGCGGTCGCTCGAGCCGGCGATCAGGAAGCGCCCGCTGGCGGAGAAGGCGACGCTGTTGATGCCCCCTATCGGCCCGGCGAGAATGAGCAAGCGCTCGCCCGTCTTGGTGCTCCAGACACGAGTCGCCCCGTCGGCGCTGCCGGTCGCCAGCATGCCTCCGTCAGGGCTAAAGGCCAGCGTCGGAACGCCGCCCTCGTGGGCGAGAACGTGCAGGACCCTGCCGCTGCGCGGATTCCAGAGTCGGGCCATGCGGTCGCCGCTGCCGGTTGCCAGTAGCTGCCCGTGGGGAGCGAAGGCGATCGTCTCGGACTTGTCCCCTGGGAGCACGTGGAGCCGCTTCCCCGTCGGAAGCTCGTAGACGACCGTTCTCGCCCGGCCCGCTGCGTTGACGGCGATCACCGCGAGCAGACTGCCGTCGGCGCTGACTTTTATGGATACAGGCGCACCCGGTGTCGCGAGCCGGCGCACCTTCGCACCGGAACGCAACTGGACGAGCTTCACTCCAGAGCGATCGCCCACGAGCACCGTATCGCCCGAGCCTGCTCCGTCTGGGGCGAGGGCGAAAGCGGTGATTCGCTCGCGAAAGCGCCCCCACCTCAGCTCGCGCCCGTCCTCGACGTTCCAGACATGAAACTCCTTTCCGCCCGCCGCAAAGACTGAGCGGCCGTCCGGAGTGAAAAAAGCGCCGGCGAGGGAGCCGCCAGCGCGGCCGCTCCAGAGCACGTGCCCCCGCCGATCGAGCAGGCGAACGAGGCCGCTCGTGGAGGCGGCGAGAAGACGGTTGCCGCTACGGTCAAAGCTCACGGTGCTCACAGTGCCGCCCAGCGCCGCGACCGCTCGCTCGTACGAGCCGATCAACGTCTCGCGTAACACGTTCTCGGTTTGCTCGCCGGGAGCGAGTTGGGCTGCGCGCAGCGCTTGAGAAAGCGCCGCCTCGCCATCGATCGACAGCTCGGCGAGCGCGTTCGCCGCCAGCTCGCGCGCCTGGGCACGACGAGCGTCCTCGCGCGCGTGACTCCGCTGGACGAAGGCGAAGACGGCGATCGCGGCGACAACGAGAAGGGCAGCGAGTGCTCCACCGCTCAGCAGCAGTAGCCGTCGGCGCTGCCTCGCCGCCGCCCGACGCTCACGCTCGACGGCCCAGCCCGAGCGCCAGGTGGCAATGGGATGAGCCAGCACGTCGTGAAAGATCTCGCAGCGCTCCGGCTCCGATCCACTCGCCTCGACCATGCGCAGGATGCGTTCGCGGACGAGCGTGCCGAGCACCGGCGCGAGCTCAGCTGGCGACAGCTGCGCATACTCCGCCAGATCTTCCGGCCGGTGCGCGATCTTCGTTCCGGACGGAGTCACGAGCTGGTTGAACACGGCCGCCGCGGCATCGAGCTGCCGGTCGTTCAGGCTCACAAGCGCGCTATCGAGATGATCGCGAACGATGGTCTCGGCGCCGCCGAGGCGGCGGAGCGTCGAGAGCGTCAGGCTTGCCGAGCCGGTTCGCATCTCTTCCTGCCAGAGACGCTCGAGCACGAGCTGCAGGTAGGGCGCCTCGATCTCACCGTCGCGGTTCGGATCCGATCCCACCGCCCCGACTCCGGAGTCGGACCTCTCCACGGCGACCTGGTCGAGCACTTCCTCGATCAGCTCGGGCTCGATTGTCACCTTCTTCTCGCTCAGCTCCCCGTAGCGCTCGAGCGGCGCGGTGATCGCCCTTCGCGCGCCTTGCCGGTCGAGGCGATCGAGCCGAAGCGAATTCGCGAACAGATCGGGGATGGCCTGCTTGAGAACGTCGAGTTGTGAGAGAGCGTCGTCGCGCAGAGAGATCAGGACGTTGACCGCGAGGCCCGGACGACCGACCAGCTCGAGCAGGTCGGTCGTCAGCTGCCTCGCGTCTTGATAGAGGAAATACTCCTCGAACTGATCGAGGATGAGATAGAGCGGTCCGCCGATGCGCTGGCTGGCAGCGGCGGCAACATCCGCGAGGCCGGCGACCGGACCAAGCGGGCCGCACGCCTCCTCGATCGCCGCGGCGAGACCGGCGCGCGGATCACCGGCCCAACGCTCGTAGACCACGACCCGCCCCGACCTGCCGTCTCGATCGATCTGAGCGCGGAGCTCGTGCACGACGCCGGCGCGAACGAGCGAGCTCTTGCCCACGCCGCTCGGACCGTAGAGCACCGTCAACCGCGCCACGAGAAGGTTCGCCACCAGCACGGCCCGCTCTCGCTCGCGCCCGAAGAAGAGAAGCGCGTCGAGATCCGAGTCGCCGAACGGCCGCAGGCCCCGATAGGGACCCGCCTCCAGCCGAGCGCCCGCATTCACTTGCGTCCCCCCGTGAGATCGATACCGGTCCGCTCCGCAAGGCGCGAGACGTACTCCTCGGGCGAGGCTTCGAGAACCTCGACGTCGTGGCGGCGCCAGAGCTCACAGTCGAGCGGCGCCAGACGACCGAGCACCGCCCACGACCGGTAGCTGAGCGCGCTGTCTTCCCAGAGCCGGTTGAAGACGATGCGGAGGTGCCAGTTACGTATCTCGTAGCCCAGAAAGAGGAAATGGCTGTGCCGTAGCTTGGCCGCCAGCGCCACGGGCACGGCGGCGGCAAGATCGCGAAGCCGGAGATAACCGATGTAGTCGTCCTCGCTGACGACGAAGCTCTCCCACTGCCGGTCGGGGTTGAGATCGATGCACCCGTACAGCTTGAGTACGACCGGACGCCGCTCGAGCGCGAGCTCCGTCACGTAGGTGTTGGGGCTCTCGATCGGCGTCGCGCTCCCGTCGGGCGCCAGATGGCAGAAACGTCCTCGATGAAGGCCGGCGGCGACATACACGACGACGTCGAACTCCTCGCCGGCGTCGAGAAGAGCCTGCTCGAGCGCGAGGTCGTAGCCCGCGGTCACCAGTAACGGCTGGTCGCTCCCGTGCTCGCGTGCAAGCCGTGGGAGCCCGGCTAGAAACCGGTGCACCTGGCCGGGTGAACTCGTCGCCGCGAGTAATGAGTGCAGCTCGTCGTAGAGCGGGCCCGAGCCCTTCGTGACCTCGACGTACTGGGAAATGCGCGTGAGATCGCCGCCGCCCTCGACTCCGAAGTGGTCCGCGAGTGCGTGTGCGAGCAGCGTGTAGTCCACGCCCACGATCGGCACGACCCGACCGCTCGAGAGCGCGGCCGCGACCGCCGCGTAGTGATCCTCGTCGAGCTCCGTCGACGCACGCGCGTCCAGCGCGAGCTCCTGCCGCAGGATCGCCCCGTGCAGGCTCTGGAGAGCCGGGCTCGGCTCGAGCCCGAGCTCCTCGACCAGTGTCTGGCGCCCCTCCTGGTAACAGCGCAGTGCCTCGGCCTGGCGACCGGCGCGATAGAGCGCGAGCATCAGCTGGCCACGCAATCCCTCGCGCAGCGGATGCCCGGTCACGATTGCCTCGAGCTCGCCGACAACCTCTGCGTGGCGACCGGCGACGATATCCGCCTCGATCCGTTGCTCGATCACCGTCAGTTGCAGCTCCTCCAAACGGGCAACCTCGGCTTGCGCGAACGGCTCGTCTGCGAACTCGGCCAGAGCCGGCCCGCGCCAGAGCGCGAGCGTCTCGCGAAGGAGCTCGCCGCGACGCGCCGGCTCGGCGCCGCGAGCCTCCTCGAGCCGACGGCGGCAGCGGGCGAGATCGAGTTGCTCCGACTCGATACGCAGCTGGTAACCGGGCGGCTTCGTGACGAGAATGTCCGAGCCGATCCGCTTGCGCAGCTGAGAGACGGAGTTCTGTAGCGACGTCGTTGCGGTTCGCGGCGGTTCGTCGCCCCAGATCGCGTCGATCAGCCTGTCGCTCGAGACAACCCGTCCGGCTTCGAGCAGGAGCATCGCTAGCACCATTCGCTGCTTGCGACCGGCGATCGCTACCGGACCTGCCTCGTCGAGGATCTCCAGCGGCCCGAGAACGCGAAACTCGATCACCAGTCTTTTCTAGCAGGTGCTCGAGTAGGAATCGAGGCGGTTGCCGAGTTGAGCCGGGAACGGCTCGTGGCCGATGCCCGCCGAACGGGGATGAGCGCCTGAAGACGTCCGTAGCCGACGAGGTAGACGCGGACACCGTCGTCGACGACCGGCGAGTACTTGCCGTCGGCGGTGCTCCAGACCAGCCGAGCGCTGCGCCCGCCAAGCGCATACGTGCGCCCGCTTAGAGTCGAGAAGTAGACGAGTCCATCGAGCACGGTGGCGGCCCCGGAGATGCGCCTGCTGGACATGAGGCGGCCGTGAGTGGCCCGTTAGCGGCCGCTCCGACAGTCCGGCCATGTCCACTGAACGAACACACCGTGCCTCGCTCGACCTGGCCGCCGTCGATCTCCCGCGAGTGCGGCTTCCAGCCACGCTGGCGGCGAGAGAGCAAGTAGCTCCGTCGGGACAGAGGCCGGGATTTCGAGACGCAAACGAAACACCGAAAGGAAGGGCAGAAACATGCCCAGACGAAAACTGACCACAGTCCTAGCAGTAGCGCTCATCATCGCCGGAGTCGCCGCCGCGGGTGCTCTTGCCACCCCTCGGGCTCTGCTCGCGAACTCCTGGACCTACCAAGACACGGCGGGAGACACCGGCGCCGCTCCCGATATCACCGCCGTCTCGATCTCGAACGACGACACCGGCGCGATCACGCTCACCGTCGCGATCGCCAACCGGCCTCAACTCGGTGCGACCGACGACATCGCGGTCTTCATCGACCACGACAGAGACGAAGACACCGGGGCGGAGAACGCGGGCTGGGACTACGTCCTCGACATGGACGCAGGGGGGACGAGGTTGTTCACGATCGACGAAGATTGGGACGTCACGCGCGTAGGCGCCCCGACTCTCGTAGGGCGTTACGAGAACGGTGCGGCGATCTTCCAGATCAACCGCAGCGATCTCGGCGCCACGGGCTGCTTCAACTTCTACGCCCGCACCGTGACCCCTCAGAACGCGTTCGAGTACGTGCGAGACGACGCGCCGAACGGCGACGACTACTGGACCTACCGGCTCAACCTGCCGATCGCCCAGGTCGGTATCGCGATCAGCCGCCTCTCGCTCGGCAAGGCGAGGGCCGGGGGATCCTTCCAGGTCAAGACACGCGTCTCCCGCGCGGACACGGGTCGGCGCGTGAACGGGCAGGTGACCTGCTTGGCCCGTGTGGGCGGCAAGTCCCTGCGCAAGAGCGGACGCTCGACGAACGGTGTCGCCAGCTGTGCCTGGAAACTGCCGAAGAACGCGCGCGGAAAGTGGCTCGGCGGCTCGGTCAGCGTCAGCTGCCAAGGCGCTCAGGCCAAGCGCTCGTTCGCAGTCAAGGTCTCCTGAGCGGAGCCGTTGGCTCGTAAGACGGATCGCCCCGCACATGCAGGGCGATCCGTCTCTCCCGGCTAGATCCTGAACCTCCTCTTCGCCGGGGTCGCGCCGAGCGTGCGCACGCCGCGAATGCGGCCGTTGGTCCGCCGTGAGGCAACCGTGAGTGACCGGTTAGCGGCCAGTCCGACAGTTCGGCCATGTCCATCAGCCGAACAACTCAGATCTCGCTCGCAGTCATTCTCGTCGGCGCGGTGTTGCCCGGCAGCCTGGCGCTGTCGGCCCAGGGGGCGCCGCGCTCGATCACGGTCTCTCCGGCCGCGACGTCAACAACGGCGGCCTCTACCGCCGTGACGTCACAGATCACACGACGGTCCAAGCTCGCCCGGCACTCGCGCTGCAACGCGCCGCCGATGAGCCCGCTCAGCTACCACTGGCCGGTCAAGCCGTTCAACCGCCAGCATCCGATCCGGGGCTACTTCAGCGATCCTCGCACTCTCACTTCGAAGAACGCGGTCTATGCGCCAGGAGCCCGTGGCCCGTTCAACTTTCACAACGGCGTCGACATCGTGACCACAACCGGCACGCCCGTTTACCCGGTCGTCTCCGGAGTGGCGAGTACTGGCAATAACGTCGTATTCGTCAGAACCGCTGACAGGCGGGTCTTCCAGTATTACCACGTCCGGCCCTCGATCCAGTCGGGACAGTGGGTCGTCGCCTATAAGACGGTACTGGGACATACTCTGGCCCACTTCGGGCATGTGCACCTGATCGAAGGCGCCGGCACGGAGAAGCACAACCCACTCGATCCGGGACACCTGGAGCCCTATGGCGACAAGACCGCTCCCGTAGTGAGCAAGGTTCAGTTCAGCGACAGTCAGGGGAACAGGGTCTATCCATCGCGGCTCAGCGGCAAGATCGACATCGCCGCCGATGCGCACGATATGCCGGCGCTCCCGATCGTCGGCACCTGGCCGGGCCTCGGCGTCACGGCGCCGCTGATCGAGTGGGAGCTGCGAACATCCAGCGGCAGCGCGGTCATCCCCCGTCACGCGGTCGCCGACTTTCGCCAGACCGAGCCGCCCAACGAGGATTTCTGGAATATCTACTCCGTCGGTACGCGCCAGAACAAGTACGGATCGATCAAGGTCGAGCAGATCCGCCTTGTCGGCCGTTATTCCTACAACCTGACGCCCACTGGCCTCGATACCCGCACCCTTCCCAACGGCGTCTACGTGCTCACGATCAAGGCCGCCGATACATGCGGCAACAGCGGCTCGCTCAGCGAGCGGATCACGATCGAGAATTAGAAGGTCGCAGCAAGCCGATCGAGTGGGT
Organism: Gaiellaceae bacterium; assembly: GCA_050011315.1. GTDB lineage: Bacteria > Actinomycetota > Thermoleophilia > Gaiellales > Gaiellaceae > Fen-549. The sequence continues at coordinate 18,664 of JBEKJI010000009.1, read as the reverse complement.
CGGCGTGGGCTGCCACTGTCGACATCGAGATCGACGCCCCCTCGCCCTACTCACCGCCCGGAACGCGCAGGCTCGCGTCGATCCCGAACATCTTCGGCCCGGGAAAGAGCGCCGCGATGACCTACTACACGACGGCGGCCGGCGCCAAGGTCTTCGACGCCGGGGTGATCAACTTCGGCGGCACGGCGATGTGGTCGGAGGTCTCGCCGATGATGGCGAACCTCTGGGCCGCGCTGAGCAAGCCCTGAGAGCGCCTAACAAAACGAAGCACTCCATAGCCTGGCCGCGCTCGGCGTCGCTCATCCGTGCAGGCGCACTGTCCCTCTCTCCGCAATCCTTGCTCCTTTACCAGCGCCGTCCCTGCGCACCGAGAAGGCTGATGGCCGGAAGACGTGGGTTCCGAGCGCTCTCGGGGCAAACGCGCGCCTGTCGCGGCGCCTCGTAACAGCGCGCATGCGCCAGCGCGCGTCTTAATATCGGAGCGGTGAGTTCTCCGTACCAGCTCGAACTGGCTGAAGCCGCCGCTCTCTCACCGGAGAAGACCCTTGCCAGACTCGACTCCGACAAACGCGGCCTCTCGAGCTCGGAGGCTGGTAAACGCCTCATTGTCTGCGGACCGAATGCGTTACGTTCCCACGGCGTAAGCGCTCTCACTGTCCTCGTCCGTCAGCTGCAGAGCTATCTCTTGCTCCTTTTGCTGGCGGCGGCGGTCGTCTCAGCCGTCGTCGGCGATCGAACCGAGGCTCTGATCATCGGCGTCATCATCGCCATGAGCGTGGGCCTCAGCTTTCTCAACGAGTTTCGCTCTGAGAAAGCGGTCGAGGCTCTACACTCACAAATCCGCCACTTGGCCTCCGCCGACCGCGACGGTCGAAATAGCCAGGTCAACGTCACCGATCTCGTCCCCGGCGACGTCGTACACCTGCGCGTAGGAGACGTCGTTCCGGCTGATCTCCGGCTCCTGGAAACGCACGAACTCGAGTGCGACGAGTCGGTTCTGACCGGCGAGGCACAGGCCGCGGCCAAGACAGCGGACGCCCAGCCGCCGGGCGAGTCGCCCCTCGACCTGCCCTCCTGCGCCTTCATGGGAACGGTCGTGCGCGGCGGCGACGGGCGTGGGCTGGTCGTCCGCACCGGCGCCGATACCGCCTTCGGGGCGATCGCCATGCGTCTCGGCAAACGGCACGAGCAGACTTCGTTCCAGCGAGGGCTGCAGGACTTTTCGCGCATGCTGGCCACCATCACCGCGATCCTGGCCGGATCGGTCTTCGCCATCAATGCCGTTCTCGGGCGATCCATAATCCAGTCGGCGCTCTTTGCCCTGGCGATCGCCGTCGGTCTGACGCCGCAGCTGCTACCGGCGATCGTCACCGTCAGTCTGGCCACCGGCGCCCGCCGTCTGGCCCAAAGCAAGGTCATTGTCAAACGCTTGGTCTGCATCGAGGATCTCGGCAACGTCGAGGTTCTCTTCACCGACAAGACCGGGACTCTGACCGAGGGACATATCTCGTTCGCCAAGCCACTCGACTGGCGCGGCCGCTTCGACCATCATGTCTTTACCCTCGGACTGGCCTGCAGCGACAGCGCCGGCAACGAGCTCGACCGTGCCCTGTGGGCCGTGCCGGAAAGCAAGCGCAGCGAGGCTCGGGACTGGCGGGTGCTCGATCGGCTGCCCTTCGACCACGAGCGCCAGTTAGCGTCGACCTTGGTCGAGTCGCCGCAAGAAAGGCTCCTGATCACGAAGGGCGCGCCCGAGGTAGTTCTCGCGCGCTGCGCGAAGGTGCCGGCCAGGGCCCGAGCCGTTCTCGATGAGCTGTTCGCCTCCGGCACGCGCGTCGTCGCGGTCGCCAGCCGCCCGGTCACGCTCGACAACCTCAGCCCCGACGATGAGCGTGGCCTGACGATCGACGGCTTCCTCTGCTTCTTCGACCCGCCCAAGGCCGACGTGAGTGAGTCGCTCAAGCGTTTGGCCCGCCTTGGCGTTACCGTCAAGATCGTCACCGGCGATAACGGCCAGGTGGCAGCCCGCCTCTGTCAGGAGCTCGGCCTCGAGCCCGGGCGAGTCGTAACCGGCGCCGAGCTTGCGGGGATGGATGACGAGTCCCTGCATCAGTCGCTGCCGGAAACGACCATCTTCGCCCGCGTTACTCCCGAGCAGAAGTCGCGCATCATCCTTGCCCAGCGAGCCCTCGGCCGGGATGTTGGCTTCCTCGGCGACGGGGTCAACGACGCGATCGCCCTTCACGATGCCGACGTTGGTCTCTCGGTCGAGTCGGCAGTCGACGTCGCCAAGGACGCCGCCGACGTCGTCCTGCTGACCAAAGACCTCGGCATCCTCGCCGACGGTGTCGTCGAAGGCCGGCGCATCTTCGCCAACACCATCAAATACGTCCTGATGGGTACTTCTTCGAACTTCGGCAACATGTTCAGCGCCGCCGGCGCCTCCCTTTGGCTGAAGTTCCTGCCGATGCTGCCGACGCAGATCCTGCTGAACAACCTCCTCTACGACGTCAGCGAGCTCACGATTCCCACCGACAACGTTGACGAAGAGCTGCTCGCCCGCCCGTCACAGTGGGACATTCGTTTCATTCGCCGCTTTATGGCGTTTTTCGGACCGATCAGCTCCGTCTACGACTTCCTCACCTTCGCGGTGATGCTGTACGTCTTCAACGCGGGCGACACCCTCTTCCGCTCCGGCTGGTTCGTCGAGTCGCTCGCCACGCAGACGCTCGTCATCTTCGTCATCCGGACCCGCCGTGTGCCTTTCTACAAGAGCCGGCCGAGCTTGCCGCTGCTTTCAACCACCCTGGCCTGCGCCGCCGCCGGCGTTGCCCTTCCTTTCATCGGCCCCCTCGCCCGTCTCCTCGGCTTCCGTCCTCTACCGCTGTTATTTCTCGTAGTCCTGGCTGGGATGATCGTCACCTACCTGGCGCTGGCCGAGGCCGGGATAAAGCTCTTCTTCAGACCGCAAGGTGGTCGCTCGCTGGCACAAGCGATCAGCCGCCAGGAGCATCGCATCATGAGACGAGCCTCGCGCTGGGGACTCTGGCGAAACGGTGGCCGACGGTCGGCGGCACGGAAACGCACCGCTTAGGACGTGCAGACCTGGCGGGATAGGCCCTTCGCCGCCGGGAATTCGGCTCTGGACGCTGACGAACCTTGCGGACGCGGCAGCTTGAACCGTTTGCACCATCTCCCGGGCTCCGTGGTTCGCTAGCGTTCCGCAAAGACTTGATCGCTTAGAAAAAAGCAGAGGAGGAGAGGTGTCGAAGAAGATTGCGGTACTGACGGGCGGCGGCGATTGCCCGGGGCTGAACGCGGTGATCCGCGCGCTGGCGCGGAAATCGTTCGCACGCGGCTATGAGATAGTGGCGGCGCTCGAGGGCTGGCGCGGCATGATCGAGGGCAACTTCAAGCCGCTCGGGCCTGCCGAGGTCTCGGGGATTTTGCACCGCGGCGGCACGATCATCGGCACCTCGCGCACCAACCCCTACAAGGTCGAGGGCGGCGTCGACAGCCTGCGCGAGAAGTTCTCGGGCGAAGGGCTCGATGCGCTGGTGGCAATCGGCGGCGAGGACACACTCGGCGTCGCGGCCAAGCTCTACGACGAGTTCCAGTTCCCGGTCGTGGGCGTGCCCAAGACGATCGACAACGATCTCTCCGGCACCGACTACACCTTCGGCTTCGACACGGCCGTTTCGATCGCGACCGAGGCGATCGATCGCCTGCACTCGACCGCCGAGTCGCACAACCGCGTACTCGTAGTCGAGATCATGGGACGCCACGCGGGCTGGTTGACCATCCACTCCGGTATCGCCGGCGGCGCCGACGCGATCCTCATCCCCGAGCAGAAGACCACCGTCGAGGAGGTCTGCGAGCACCTGAAGAAGCGCTGGGACTCGGGCAAGAAGTTCGCCATCGTCGCCGTTAGCGAGGGCTACGAGCTCACCTTCTCGAGCGGCGAGTCGGAGATGGTCGCCAAGGAGGCGCCCGCGACCGACCAGTTCGGTCACGTGCTGTTGGGCGGCGTCGGCGATGCGCTCGCCAAGGAGATCGAGAAGCGCACCGGCTACGAGACCCGCTCGGTCGTGCTCGGTCACACGCAGCGCGGCGGCACGCCGACCGCCCGCGACCGCGTGCTTGCGACCCGCTACGGGCTCAAGGCCGCCGACCTCGTGCACGAAGGCGCGTTCGGCCAGATGGCCGCCCTGCGCGGCGACGACATCGTCGGCGTCTCACTGCACGAGGCGACTGCCGAGCTGAAGACCGTTCCTCAGGCCTGGTTCGACACAGCCAAGGCCGCTATCGGCTGGGAGAGCTAACTGTCGTGAAATACGTCCTCTTCTACGAGCCTGGGGAGGTGAACACGAAGGCGCCGCTTCACGCCTCCGCGCATCAAGCCAGGTTCGAGGAGTTCCACGCGCGCGGGACGCTGCTCTTGATCGGCCCCTTCGCGAACGCCCAGGAGGAGGGTGCGATGAGCGTCTTCACGACCCGGGAAGCGGCGGAGGAGTTCGCACGCGGCGACCCGTTCGTCGTGAACGGAGTGGTTCGCAACTGGTTCGTGCGCGAGTGGAACGAAGTGCTGGTTCCCTGAATCACGAGGAGAGCACACGCGAGTTGGCTCGTGTGCAAACGGAGAGAGAGCCCGGGCAGGCGTCCGGGCTCTTTTCGTTGTTCGGCACTACTCGAGCGTGACGGCGCCGTCCTCGCCGAGCGGCCAGGACGGATTGTGCGCGACCTGCCAATGGTGGCCGTCGGGATCGACGAACGCGCCCGCGTAGCCACCCCAGAACATCGGCGCTCCGTGCTGTGCGATCGTCGCGCCGGCCGCCTGCGCCTGGTCGAGAACGTCGTCCACCTCTTCGGGCGAGCGCACGTTGTGGGCGAGCGTGATCCCACCCCAGCCACCGGAGTCCTCCACCCCGCTCTCCTCGGCCAGCTGTGCCCGGCTCCAGAGCGAGAAGACCATCGGCCCGACCTGAAAGAAGGCGATCTCAGGCCCCGCGTCGGCGCCGGTCTTCCAACCGAGCGCCTCGTAGAAAAGGCGTGAACGAGCCACGTCCGCCACACCAAGCGTGATCAAGCTGATTCTCTGTTCCATGGTGGGATCATCGCCGATCGCTGTCGACGCGGCACTTCTTTATTCGCCCGCCACCGAGCCACCCGCCCGCAGGGTACCGCGAAAGTACCGTCCCTCGGCGCCGGAAATCGCCCTAACTCGCACCAATTCTGTGCAGAATCCGATACGATGCGCCCGATTCGCTCGGTACCGGCCCTACCTGCAGAAGCACGGTGCTCACCAGTAGGCTGATCTCCGTTCGATGACCGAGCTACCTCCAGCAGCGAATGGACGCATCCGTCTGGTCGCCAGCGACCTGGACGGCACGCTCATGCGCTCGGACGACACGATCTCGGAGCGGACGCTGGAGGCGCTGGCGCGGACGGTCGAGGCGGGGATCCGCTTCGTACTCGTGAGCGCCCGCTCGCCGGGCTGGCTGGCGCCGGCGGCGCTGCAGCTGGGGCTGGGCGGAATCGGCATCTGCGCCAACGGCGCGATCGTCTACGACTACGACGCCGAGCGTGTGCTCATCCACCGGCCGCTCGAGCCCGAGACCGCGCGCGAGCTCGTGCACGGACTGCGCCGCGAGGCGCCGGGCGTCGTCTTCGGCTGCGAGCGCCCTTCCGGTTTCGTCGCCGAGCCCGCCTACCGGCCCCTCTTCCGCCCGCCCGATTCGATCCCCCGCGCCGACGCCCTCGTCTTGCTCTCCGAGCCGGTGACCAAGCTCGTGCTCCAGCATCCCGAGCTCTCCCAGCCCGAGCTGCACCGGGTCGCCGCCGGCTTCGGCGGCGAGAAGATCGAGGCCTGCTACTCGGGCGCCGGCCTGGTCGAGATCGCCGCCGCGGGAGTGACGAAGGGCTCGGCGCTGGCCGAGCTGTGCGCGGAGCTCGGCATCGCCTCGAGCGAGACGATCGCCTTCGGCGACATGCTCAACGACATCCCGATGCTCGAGTGGGCCGGCCGCGGCATCGCCGTGGCGAACGCCCACCCGGAGGTGCTCGCCGCCTGCGACGAGGTCACCGCCTCGAACGACGAGGACGGAGTCGCGCTGGTGCTGGAGCGGATGCTCCCTCGGGACTAGGACGAGGGCCGGATTGCGCCCGGCAGCCTCAATCTGAACAGCGCCCCTCCGCCCTCGGCGTCGGCCACCTCGATCGAGCCTCCGTGCGTCTCGGCCACGTCGCTGACGATCGACAGGCCGAGGCCCGAGCCGGGCATGCCGCGGGCGGCGGCGGCGCGATAGAAGCGCTCGAAGACGTGCGGCTTGTCCTCGTCGGGCACGCCCGGGCCACGGTCGCGGACGGTTAGCTCACCACCGGCAAGGCCGATCTCGACCAGACCGCCCGGCTCGCTCCACTTGGCCGCATTCTCGAGCAGATTCCAGACCGCCCGCTCCAGCCTTTCCGGGTTCCCCTCGAGAGTGGTCGGCTCGAGCTCGGCCAGGAAGTGAAGGCTCGGGTAGCGGAGCGTCGCCTGGTCGATGCAGTCGCCGACGAGGTTGTCGAGACGCACCTGCTCGCGCCGCTCGCCGTTCTTCCCCCGCGCCAGCTCGACCAGGTTGCCGACCAGCTTGCGCACCTCGCGCAGCTCACCGAGCAGGTCACCGATCAGGTCTTTGCGCTTCTTCGCCGGTAGACGCGGCGCGCGGGCCAGCACCTCGAGATTCGTCTGCAGGCTCGTCACCGGCGTCAGCAGCTCGTGCGAGGCGTCCGCGACGAAGCGCTTCTGCGTCTCGATCGCTTCATCGAGCGCCGCCAGCATGGCGTTGAAGGAGACGGCCAGCCGGCCCAGCTCATCCTTGCCGCGCTCGGGCACCCGCTCGCTCGTGTCGAGGGTGCTCGCCACCCGTTCGGCGGCGCCGGTGACGCGGCGCACCGGCACCAGTGTCGTGTGCGAGACGAGCATGCCTCCGCCCGCCGCAAGCCCGATACCGCCGATGCAGACGAGCAGAAGAATCAGCTCCAGCCGCCGCAGCTCGCGATCGACTCCGTCGAGCGGACTGGCGATCTGAAGCGCTACCCGTTTTTCGACCGGCACGGTCAAAACGCGCGCGTGGACGCCGGCAATCCTCGTATTCGCGAAGAAGGCGCCGCCCGTTCCGTTCGCGACGGCGAGCGTACGAGAGTCGACCGGCACCCCTCCCGGCTCGCTTGCAGGACGACGCGTGTCGCCCCCGGCGAGGACCAGCTGGAAGTAGTCATGCTCTCCAAAATGTTGGGTGGGGAAGTTGAACGTTTTTCTGGTCGGAGGTCCAGCGAAGAAAGGCTCTCCCTGGATCGCCGCCGCCTGTTCGCTGAGCTCGTTATCGACGTTTCGGAGCAGGTCGGCGCGCATCGAGACGAAGATGGTGATCGAGGCCAGCAGCACCGAGACAGCAACCACCGCGGTCGTGACGAGAGCGAGGCGGACGCGCAGGCTCATCGCTCTCGCAGAACGTAGCCGGCGCCACGCACCGTGTGGATGAGACGGGGCTCCCCGCCGGCCTCGGTCTTGCGCCGCAGGTAGCCGACGTAGACGTCGAGCGTGTTCGACTCGGTGCCCAGATGCTGCCCCCAGACGCGCTCGAAGACGAGCGAGCGCGAAAGAACCTGGCGGGGATTGCGCAGGAAGAACTCGAGCACGTTCGCCTCGGTCACCGAGAGCCTGAACTCGCGTTTACCGCGGCGCGCCTGAAGCGAGCCGAGATCGAGCGTCAGATCGGCGAAGCGCAGGACCTCGCTCTCGGAGTCGGGCGCCACCCGCCGCAGTAGCGCGCGCACGCGAGCCAGCAGCTCCTCCAGCTCGAAGGGCTTGCCCAGGTAGTCGTCCGCACCGGCGTCGAGCCCCTCGACCCGATCGCCGAGCTCGTCCCGGACGGTCAGCATCAGGATCGGGACACGGTGGTGGGCCTTGCGCAAAAGGCGGCAGACCTCGAACCCGTCCACCTGCGGCATGAGCACATCGAGCACGATGACATCGGGTTCTCGGGCGCCGACCGCAGCCAGCGCCTCGGCCCCGTCCGCGGCCAGCTCGACCTCGTAGCCCTCGAGGCCGAGCGCCCGCTCGAGTGCCTCGCGAACCGCGCGATCGTCATCGACGACAAGGATCTGCATCTATCAGCTCCTTCGATCTGGCGCCTCGCTCGCAGCGTTTTCCGGACGCTGAGACTGAGACCCCGTACGCGTGAAAGTAAAGACGCGGACGCTAAGACCAGTATGAGAGAAGAGAACGAACCCGAGCCGATCACACGGCTCTCATCCCCGTCTCATCGAGAGCTGCTTTCCTTTCGAACGTGTTCTACTTGAGTTACCTGCGCAGCGAGCTCCTGCGGCGAAGAGGACGAACAATCCTGACGTTGCTCGGGCTCGCGCTCGGGGTCGCGCTGGTAATCGTCATCTCCGCCCTCTCGCGCGGACTCGACCGGGCACAGAAGACGGCACTCAATCCGCTCTCGAGCATCGGCACCGACCTGACGGTCACGGCCGAGGGCGGCGTCGGCGGTGGCGCCTTCGCCAACCGCGTTATCCAAACCGATCTCTCCAAGCTGGGCAAGCCCGGCCAGCACTTCGTGCACGACACCTTCTCGGCCGGGACGCAGCCCACCTTCGCCCAGTCGCAGGCGAAGAGCGTCGCCAAGCTACCGGGCGTCGCCAAGATCTCGACCGGCCTGACGTTGACGGTGCAGCACCAGGAAGGGAAGGTGCCGAAGATCACGGCCACGTTCAAGAGCGGCGGCCAGAGGATCCAGGTTCAAGGTCAGACGCAGCCGAGCGCCGCGGACTTCGCGAAGATGGCGGCCTGTATCGCGAAGTTGCAGGGTAGTAGCGGGCAGTCGGGCACGGGCAGCGCGCCCTCTCAAGGCGGCAGCCTCACTGGAGGAGGCGGAAACAGCGACGCCTTCCGCAAGTGCATGCCGGCAAGCATGCGCCGGTTCCAGCGCACGATTACCACGCCGGAACGGACTCAACGGCAGCAGGTGAACACGCCGCAGACCGACATCAAGACCTCGACCTTCACGATCGGCGGCGTCGACACGAGCCAGTCGGAGATGGGCCTGATCACGCCCGCCCAGGTAACCAAGGGTCACTTCCTGTCCGCTAGCGGCGGCCTCGAGGCACTCGTCGCCGACTCCTATGCCTCCAGCCACAAGCTCAAGGTCGGCTCGACGCTGAACCTGAACAGCACCAAGTTCAAGGTTGTCGGAATCGTCAAGGCGCCGCTAGGCGGCCAGAGCGCCGACGTCTACATCCCGCTCGCGCAGCTGCAGAAGCTCGCCGGCCAGAAGAATCAGATCAACGTCGTGCTCGTCCGGGCCACCAACAGCTCGGCCGTCGGCCAGCTGCAGAAGGAGATCGAGAAGGCCCTCCCGCGCGCCCAGGTCGCCAGCTCTCAGGATGTTGCCGACCAGATCTCGGGCTCGCTCGTCGATGCCTCCAACCTCTCCAAGAGTCTCGGGCTCGCTCTCTCGATCATCGCCATCGCCGCCGCCTTCATGCTCGCCGCGCTGCTCACCCTCTCCTCGATCGCCAAGCGCGTTCGCGAGATCGGAACGCTGCGCGCGCTCGGCTGGACGAGAAGGCTCGTGATCCGGCAGATCGCCGGCGAGTCCTTCGTACAGGGAATCGCCGGCGGCGTGCTCGGCGTTGCCCTGGGGGTGATCGCAGCCGCCTGTATCGATGCCTTCGGCCCGACCCTCAGCGCCAGCTCGACCGTGGGCCAAAGCGGCCGCGGCCCGCAGTCGGCCGCTTTCGGACTGGGCCAGACCCTCACCCGCACGGCGACCAGCCAGGTATCGCTCAAGGCGCCACTCGCCGTCTCTCTGATTCTGATCGGTTTCGCGCTTGCTCTCGCCGGCGGCCTGCTAGCGGGTGCAACCGGTTCGCTTCGCGCCGCGCGACTCCGTCCTGCCGACGCCCTGAGGCAGGTCGAGTGATGCCGGCCCCACTCTACGAGTTGCGCGGCGCGGCCAAGCTCTTCCAGCTCGGAGGAGCGACGATCAGGGCGGTCGACGGCGTCGATCTCACCCTCGATGCGGAGGAGTTCGTCGCCATCGAGGGACCGAGCGGCTCGGGCAAGACCACGCTCCTACAGCTTCTCGGTGCTCTCGACAAGCCCTCGAGCGGCGAGGTTCACTTCGAGGGCCGCGATCTCGTCACGCTCAGCGACGGCGAGCTGGCCGAGCTGCGACTGCGGTCGTTCGGCTTCATCTTCCAGCAGTTCAACCTGATTTCGACACTCACCGCGCTTCAAAACGTGGAGGCCGGCCTCGCTCCCCTTGGGATTGCCGCAGATGAGCTGCGCGAGCGTTCGCTGGCAATGCTCTCCGAGGTCGGCCTCCGCGATCGCTCCGTACACCTACCGAATCAGCTATCGGGCGGCGAGCAGCAGCGCGTGGCGATCGCGCGGGCGCTCTCCGCCTCGCCCAGGGTCGTACTGGCCGACGAGCCGACCGGCAACCTCGATTCCCGCAGCGGCGCCGACATCATCACGCTACTCACCGACCTGGCCTCCAAGCACGGCACCACCATCATCGTCGCGACTCACGACAGCGAGCTCGCAGCCAAGGCCCCGCGCCGCCTGACCATGCACGACGGGTTGCTCATCGGCGATGGCAACGGGAAGGCCACGCGCCCGAAGCGGAAGCGCTAGCCGCGCAGCCGTTCGATCACGACCTCGTCGCCCGATCTCTCGCCGCGCTCGGAGGTATCGATGTTGGCGAGTGTCGGATCTCGCCGCCGTAGGTATTAGCCTTAGCGAATGCCACCCACCGAGCCCCCGCGGAGTGCGCCGGAGAGGATCGAGCTCGATCTGGGCGACATCACGAAGGAGAAGGTCGACGCGATCGTCAACGCGGCCAACAGCGGTCTGCGTGGAGGCGGTGGGGTCGATGGGGCGATTCACCACGCCGGTGGACCTCAGATCATGGAGGAATGCCGCAAGATTGGTTACTGCGCTCCCGGCGACGCCGTCGTCACCGGCGCCGGCAGGCTCCCCGCCCGCTTCGTGATCCATGCGGTCGGTCCCGTCTGGGAGGGCGGACGGGACGATGAGGAGCTTCTCCTCGCTTCCTGCCACGAACGGGCGCTCGAGCTGGCGCGGGAGCATGGCTGCCTCATCGTCACCTTCCCGGCGATCTCGACCGGCGCCTACGGTTACCCGCCCGAGCTGGCCGCGCCGGTTGCTCTTGGGGCAACGATCGAGGCGCTCGAGCGCCTGCCGATGATCGAGAAGGTGCGCTTCGTCTTCGTCGACGAGTATCTACTCGAGACCTACAGCGAAGCGCTCGCGCACCTGGAAGAAACGGCCTAGCGCTCGGGCGCCGGCTTCTCCTTCACGATCAGCACCGGCCGGTCGGCTTCGCTCAGCACATCGCGCGAGACGCTGCCGAGAAACATGCTCGAGATCGTGCCCAGCCCGCGCGAGCCGACGATGATGATGTCCGCTCCGCGCAATTTGGCCGCGTCGACGATCTCCTGGGCGGGATTCCCCTCGACGATCTCCGACTCGGCATCGACGCCGGCCTGCACCGCCTTTGCCAGCGCTCGGTCGAGGAGAGAGTGCGACTCGTCGGTCTGCTCGCTGACCTCGCCCGGCTGGTACCGGGACGAATCCACCTGGGGCTGGACGTGCAAGAAGACCAGGCGGGCGCCCGTGGCGACGGCCAGCTCGACTCCCTCGTCCTCGGCCTGCTGCCCGCAAACCGAGCCGTCGGTCGCGACTAAGATCATCTGCATGGGGAGTGCTCCTTCCCGTAGAGCTCGGAGATTGGCGTCGCTCCGATCAATTTACATCGGGAGCCTGATCGCATCGGCTTCAGCTCAGATACCGAGCCGCTCGAGTGTCGCCTGGTCGCGCCGCCAGCGCGGCTCGACCTTTACCGTGAGATCGAGAAAGACTCTGTGCCCGAGCAGCTGCTCGACCTCGGGCCGTGCCTGCACTCCGATCGCCTTCACCATCCGCCCGGCCCGCCCAACCAGGATCTGCTTCTGCGACTCGGTCTCGACCAGAATCCGGGCTCTGAGCACGCGCTCGCCGATCTCCTCCACCTCCACCGAGAGCGAGTGCGGAACCTCGTCGCGGGTCAGGGCAAGCGCCTTCTCGCGCACGAGCTCGGCCAGCCGATGCTCGAGTGGCAGGTCGGTGATTGCGTCGCGGGGGAAGTAGGCGACTCCCTCGGGCAAGAGCTCGATCAGCTCCTGGCGCAGGTCGGCGACTCCGTCCCCGGTCTTGGCGCTGATCGGATGGAGCGCGTGGAAATCGCCGAGTCCGGCGGCGGTCTTCATCTGGGCGGCGATGTGGCCGGGCTTCTGCTGGTCGACCTTGTTGAGCACGATCACCACCGGCACGTCGAGCGCGAACACCGTCTGGGCGATGAAGCGATCACCGGCGCCGATCCGCTCCTGAGCGGAGAGCATGAAGAGAACGGCGTCCACATCCTCGAACGAGCTCTCGACCGTGCGCTGCATGCGCTCGGTCATCGGGTCGAGCGGGCGCTGAAAGCCGGGCAAGTCGAGCAGCACGAGTTGGTAATCGGGGCCGTTGGCGACGCCGAAGATCCTCCGCCGCGTCGTCTGCGGCTTGTCCGAGACGATCGCGACCTTGCCGCCGCAGAGCGCGTTCACGAGCGTGGACTTGCCGACGTTAGGCCGTCCGGCTATGGCAACAAACCCGCTCTTCAGCGTCTCGCTCACGCGAACAGCTGGAAGAGAGAGAGGGTCACGAGCGCGCCGATGACGGCGCCGTAGGTGACCTCGAGTGCGGAGTGATAACCGGCCTCGACCCGGGTCTGCGCGACCAGGAGCGCCATCGCGAAGGCCAGGGCCGAGATCAGGAAGCGGTGCTGGACGCCGGCGACCAGATAGGTGAGAGCAATCCAGCCGGCAAAGGCGACCGCCGCGTGGCCGGAGGGAAGCCCGCCCCGAAGCGGCGTTCCCCGGTGGGTCAGCGCCTTGGTCACGATAACGAGCAGGATCGTGACCATCAGCGCCACCAGCGTCAGATAGACGGGTGCATCTTTGACCTTGTCGATCAGACGAGTACTCGGATTGGAGATGCGGTCGCTGAAGATGAGAAAGCCGATCGAGGCCGCCGTGATGGTGGAAATCAGGACAGCGCCGGCCGCCATGTCCTTGGCCAGCTTGGCGAGGGGGTCGAACGAGGTAGTCGCAACGTCGATCGCGCCTTCGACGGCGGTGTTGATCATCTCGGTGATGAGCACGAGGGCGATCGCGATTATCAGCGCGATCAACTCCATCGGCGTGACGTCGACGACGATCGCAGCGACCAGCACGACTATCGCCACGAGCAGGTGAACACGCATGTTGCGCTGCGTTCGAACGGCGTGAATGACGCCCTGGAAGGCGAAGTTGAAGCTGTCGATCAGGGAGATACGCGAGCGCACCATCAATCCTTTACGTAGCGGCTCTCCCGCTCCTCCATCTCGCGCCCATGCTCGTAGCCGAGCAGATGCAGGAGACCGTGCGCGAGCGGGCGGCGCCACTCGCCGCCGACCACCTGCGGGCATAGGACGACGTCGCCGAGCTGACGCGGTAGTCCCTCGGGCAACTCGCCCAGCCCGTCGATCGGGAAGGAGAGGACATCGGTGACTTCATCGATCTGCAGGTGCTCGCGCTTGAGCGCGCGGATCTCCTCGGGGCCCACGAACGAGAGTCCGAGCTCGCAGGAGCCGACTCCCTCGGCCTCGAGAAGCGAGCGCACGAGCGCGGCCGCCGCCTCTTCCTCAACGCTCTCGTCACTTCTATTTTCGATCTCGATCTCGACCATCTCTAGCGGCGCCGCTCGGCTCCCGTCGCCTCGACGTGGCGCTTGTAGGCCTCGACGATCCGCTGCACCAGCTTGTGGCGAACGACATCCTCGTGCCCGAAGCGGACGAAGGAGATGCCCTCGATGTCGGCCAGGATCTGCTGCACCTGGATCAGTCCCGAGGCCTGCTCTTTCGGTAGGTCGACCTGGGTGATGTCGCCGGTGATGACGACGCGCGAGCCGAAGCCGAGCCGGGTCAGGAACATCTGCATCTGCTCGGGCGTGGTGTTCTGGGCCTCGTCGAGGATGATGAAGGAGTCGTTGAGAGTGCGCCCGCGCATGAAGGCGAGCGGCGCGACCTCGATCGTGCCCCGCTCGATGTAGGCGCTCAGCCGCTCGGGATCGAGCATGTCGTAGAGGGCGTCGAAGAGCGGGCGCAGGTAGGGATCGACCTTGGCCAGTACGTCGCCCGGCAGGTAGCCGAGTCGTTCGCCGGCCTCAACCGCGGGCCGGGTGAGAATGATGCGCCCGACCTGGCCGTCGGAGAGCGCCGCCACGGCCAGAGCCATCGCAAGGTAAGTCTTGCCGGTGCCGGCCGGGCCGATGCCGAAGGTGACGGTGCGACTGCGGATCGCGTCGACGTAGAGCTTCTGATTGACGGTCTTGGGGGTGATCTTCTTGCCGCGGTGGCGCCAGACCACGTCCTCGAAGACCTCGCGCACGTCGGCGGCTTGGTCGAGCGCCACGCGCACCGCATCGACCGTGCCCGGTCCCACTTCCTGCCCGTCCTCGACCAGCCCGACGATCTCCTCCACGACCGTCCGCGCCCTGGCGACCTCCTCGCCCGAGCCCTCGAGCGTGAGCCGGTTGCCACGCAGCCTGATCGTGCAACCGAGCCGCGCGCGCAAAGCCTCGAGCACGCTGTCCGAGACGCCCGCGAGCTCGGCCGCAACCTCGTTGGAGATGGTCAAAACGTCCTGCATCTGGCAGTCAGTGTAGGCGCTGGCTCCAAGACTGACTCTCGGCTTCGTTTATCCCGCCGCGCCGGTCATGTCCACAAACGCAACGTCCGAGACGGACCGGTCGGGCGGGGACTAGGCGAGCGCCTCGCGCACCAGCTGCGACACGACCGAGCCGTCAGCGCGGCCGGAGACCTGGGGCATGACGTCGGCCATGACGCGGCCGAGGTCGCGAATGCTGGTCGCGCCCACCTCGGCGATCACGCTGTCGACGATCTCCTCCAGCTCCTCCTCGGAGAGCGGCGCCGGCATGAACTCCTCCAGTACCGCCAGCTCGGCCTGCTCACGCTCGGCCCGCTCCGGGCGCCCGCCCGCGCGGAAGGCGTCGGCGGATTCGATGTGGCGCTTGCGCTCGCGCTGGAGCACCTGCAGCTCCTCCTGCGTAGAGAGCGGGCGCTGCAGATCCTTCTCGGCGGAGCGCAGCTCGGACAGCGCCAGGCGCAAGGTATCGCGGCGAAGCTCATCCTGATCGCGCATCGCCTGCGCGAGCTCCTTCTCGATGCGCTTGATCAGGCTCACTCCTCGCGCTCCACTTCTGCGAGCGCCAGCGCCGGTAGATGGCCGACGAGATCGCGCCCGCCGAGCAGGTGCCAGTGCAGGTGGAAGACCGTTTGCCCCGCGCTCGGCCCGACCGTGCAGAGCACGCGGTAGTCCTCGAGCCCGAGCACGCGTGCCGTCTCGGCGATGAACTCCAGCATCCGCCGCGCTTCCTCGGCGGGGAACTGGCCAATCTGGCGGAAGGTGTCGATGTGGCGCTCGGGCACGATCAAGACGTGTATCTCCGCCTTCGGGTTCAGGTCCTCGATGGCGACGAAGCCGTCCGTACGGCGGATGTGGGAGCCGGTACGGACGAGCTCACAGAAGAGGCAGCCGTCGGAGCTCATGGTCGCTTCGTCAACGCGACTATTCCGTCTTCGCTCACGCTCTCGGCGTGGGCCCGCACGAACTCGCCGACTGGCCCGTTGACGAGCCAAGGCGTGTAGTCATCCGCGTATCCGCGTCCCGGTCGGTCGATCAAAATGCTCTCCTCCGTACCGATCTTGCCACGCCAGCGCTGAAAACACGCGTTTTTCGAAGACTCGCGCATACGAGCGGCTCGCTCTTTCTTTACCGCAGTAGGCACGTCATCCTCGCCCGCGGTCGCCGTTCCGGGGCGCGGAGAGTAGGGAAACACGTGCACTTTCGTGATTCTCGCGCGCTCGACGAGATCAAGAGTGCGTTGGAAAGCCGTCTCGTTCTCACCGGGAAAACCGACGATCACGTCGCTGGTGAGATTGAAGTCCTCCAGCCCTTCGAGCCGGCGCAGGAAAGTGGAAGAGTCGTAGCGGCGCTTCATTGCAAGCAGGATCCCGTCGTCGCCGGATTGCAGGGGAACGTGCAGGTGCTTGCAGGCGACGGGCGTCTCGCGGACGGCGGCGATCAGCTCGGCGCCCAGGTGGTTGACCTCGATCGAGGAGAGGCGCAGGCGCTCGAGACCGGGCGTCTTCCCCGCCTCGCGCACCAGTCCGGCGAGCGAGATACCGGCCGAGCTGTCGCGGAAGCAGCCGAGATTGATCCCGGAAAGAACGATCTCCCTATGCCCCTGCTCGACGCGGCGCCGCGCCTCACCCAACACCGCTTCGGCCGGTTTGGAGCGCCCCGGTCCGCGCACGAGCGGAACGATGCAGTAGCTGCAGCCGAACGAGCAGCCATCCTGAATCGTCACGAAGGCGCGCACGCGCTTCGGCCTCGGTTTCAGATCGATCCCGCCGCCGGAGCCAAGCATGTTCGCCACGAGCTCGGATGCGGCGGTTTCGCCCCGGGGCACGAGAACCACGTTCTCCGGCAGGCCTGAGAAGGCTCCCTCGAGGTTGGCGCCGCAGCCGCTGACGTAGACGCGCTTGTGGCTGCGCGCCGCCTTGGTCACCGCCTGGCGCGATTTCCCGAGCGCTTCGCGCGTGACGCAGCAGGTGTTGACGAGTGCGACCTCGGCCTCGCCGGCCGCCGCCTCCTCGTGACCGCCGGCAAGCAGCCGCTCGCGGATCTCGTCGGCGTCCGAGTAGGAGACCTTGCAGCCGAGAAAGCGCACCGAGAAAGTCGTCATCTCACCAACTCTAGGCGACTTATTCCCGAGCGTCCTCGTAATCCCGGGAAGCGGTCGTCGCTACGGCAAGTGGCTAACGCTGACCGGAACTCGGCTGCTCGTCTGCTTGCCGTTGCCGAGCTGGCCGGCGTTGTTTCGGCCCCAACATTTGACCTTGCCGCTTGAGAGCAGGGCGCAGGTGTGTAGCGAGCCGGCGGTGACCGACATGGCCTTCTCGATGCCCTTGGCGAAGACCGGGACGTGGCTGTTCTTCGTCTTGCCGTTGCCGAGCTGGCCGTTCGAGTTCTGGCCCCAGCACTCGACAGTGCCGTTGGCGAGGCGGGCGCAGGTGTGAGAGTGACCGGATGTTAATGCGGTGACTTTGGCGATGCCCTTCACCTTGACCGGAACCAGGCTGTTGGTCGTCTTGCCGTTACCGAGCTGCCCCTCTATGTTCCGGCCCCAGCACTCGACGCCGCCGTTGGCGAGCCGGGCGCAGGCGTGGTCGTAGCCGACGCTGACCGCAGTGACTTTGGCGATGCCTTTGACGGTCACCGGTACCCAGCTTTCTTCGATATGCGTACCGTTGCCGAGCTGGCCGTCGCTGTTGTTGCCCCAGCACTTGACGCCGCCGTCGGCGAGCCGGGCGCAACTTTCGTCTCCGCCGGCGCTGATGGCGGTGGCATTCGCGATACCCGTGACCGTGACGGGGCTCGTGCTATCGGCGTTGCTGCCGTTACCTAGCTGGCCCTCGTAGCCGTCGCCCCAACACTCGACCATGCCGCCTGAAACGAGAGCGCAGACATGGTCGGCGCCGGCACTTATCGCGCGGGCGCCTGAGATGACCGTGACGGCGACCGGCGTCGCGCTGTCGTCATAGGTACCGCGACCTAGCTGGCCGTAGTAGTTGTAGCCCCAGCAATCGATCACGCCTCCGGAGATGAGAGCGCATGTGTGGCCTCCGGGCACCGTGTTGATCAGTATTTCAGGCGATCGGTGCGTGTCGAGCTCGCCACCGGCTGTGATCGCCTTCGCGTTGGGTATGCCGATGACTGCGACCGGGGTCGAGCTCGATGTCGTCGTACCGTTGCCGAGCTCGCCTTTGTCGTTATCGCCCCAGCACTTGACCGCGCCGGTGGAGAGAAGAGCGCAGGAGTGCGTACCGCCGGCTGAGATCGCGCTCACGGGGCTTCCGCGAGCGACGCGAACGTTCGCTTTCGCGGAAACGCCGCCGACCAGAAAGAGAGCCAGCGCACCGCCGATCAGGCAACCACGCACGGCGACGACGCGGAAGCAAGAGTGGAACAACACCTCAAGGAGTTTAGTCCAGCGGCTCGCCGCCGAAAAGGCCAAACGCGGCGATAGGGCCCAGTGACCTCGTGCTCATGTGCGTGAGCGGTATTTCGGTTGCGCTCTCGCAGCAGCTTCTAGAGGTCTAATGTGACTTAGCCGCCGTCTCCTCGTGCCCGCCGGCGAGCAGCCGCTCGCGGATCTCCTCTGCGTCCGAGTAGGAGACCTTGCAGCCGAGAAAGCGCACCGAGAAAGTCGTCACGTCACCAACTCTAGGCGACGATACGAGCCAAGCGCGCCTCCCGGAATGAAGACCGGTCGGCTAAGTGCGGCCGATCGAAGTGATACGCGGTAGGACGAAAGCGGCGGGACCCACCTCTCCACCCCCCACCCACTGTGTAGTTCTTAGATCTATGAAATCCGTCCGGCTCTACAGGGAGAGTGCCTGCCGTGCCGGGATGACTCAGCCACCCGTTGACCTCGTGTCCT
>JBEKJI010000008.1:0-70437 GCA_050011315.1 Gaiellaceae bacterium | reverse complement strand
CTTGCGGGTGATCAGGTAGGAGAAGTGCTTGCTCGGGGCGGTGAACTTGCAGACGAGCTTGACCGAGCCCGCCTTGGAAGCCGTGAAGCTCTTACTGGTCAGATGAGCCGAGAGCTTGGCGCTCGAGGTGGTGCCCGAGGCTGCGCCGATTAGCACAGAGGCTCCGGCCAGCACCAGCAAGCAGACAGCGGCAAGACGCGACTTGCGGGTAACGGAAGAAGACAGGCGGGTCACTTTCATACCTCCGCTGGCGGTTGTTTCGGCTTCGAGAACGATCCTCGCGTAGGCCGGATTATCCTCGACCCCCGGTATGAAATCGAGAACTATTTCGAGGGTTTTCGGCGCCTGCCGGGGTTCAGGCCCAAGCGGCGCCGGGCGCCACGTGGGCGCCCGGCTACCCGAGCGTTTCCAGGCCCGGCCGGTCTACGGTAACGAGGAGACCGTCACCGGCATGTTGCTGTCCGTGGTTGAGTTGTTGCCGAGCTGACCGGCGTTGTTGCGTCCCCAGCACACCGCACCGCCAGTGGAGAGGCGGGCACAGGTGTGAATCTGCCCGGCCGAGACCTGGATCGTATCCGTAAGGAAGCCAAGGCCTCCACCGCCTCCGACCTGCAGAACCTCGACGGGCGTCGTATAGTCGGACGAGTAGCCCCCTTCGCCAAGCTGGCCGTAGAGGTTCCAGCCCCAGCACCAGATGCTGTCGTTGGTACCGGCCACATGGGCGCAGGTGTGATTGTCGCCGGCGCTCACTTGCAAGACATTGGAGAGCGTACCGGTGCCGCCTTCGCCGACGACCAGAGCGGGCCGGAGTGCGTTGAGACCCGTGTTGCTGCCGACCTGGCCGAAGCCGGCGTTGTAGCCCCAACAGGCCAGCGTCTGGTTGAAGAGCAGGCCGCAGGAGTGGTCGTCGCCGACGTCTATCTGGGTCACGTTCTCGAGCTTTGAGCTTGCGTCGCCGCCGACTGCAATCACCTGCCGCGGCGTGCCCGCATACTCGACGAAGGGAGCCGGCGGGAACCAGCCGACTCCGAGCTGGCCGTAGTAGTTGCGGCCCCAGCACTTGACCGTTCCGTCGGAGAGGCGGGCACAGGCGTGAGCAAACGAATCCTCCGCCTCGGGCTCTCCGCCCGCTTGCACCTCGATGGCGTCGCTTATCCCCGAGACCAGCCCCGGAGTCGGAACGGGCGTGGTGATATAGCCGATGCCAAGCTGGCCGTTATAGTCGTCACCCCAGCATTTGATCGTGCCGTCGTCAAGCCGAGCGCAGGTGAACTCCGCGCCGGCGCTCACTTCAGTGGCGTTGTCGATGCCGGTCACCTGGACGGGGACGGTGCTGGGCGTGGACGAGGTCGAGCCGGTGCCGAGCTGGCCGTAGTTGTTGTCGCCCCAGCACCAGATTGTCCCGTTTGTAAGCAGGGCGCAGGTGTGATTGTCTCCAGCCGATACCTGGGCCACGCCTAAAAGAGTGCCCGTGCCGTCTGAACCGACGACCAGGACGGGGGTCTTTCTCGGCGATGTCTGTGTTCCGTCGCCTAGCTGTCCCGATCCATTCCCACCCCAACACTTGACGGTTCCGTCGGAGAGCACGACACAGTTCTGCCGTCCGCCGGCGCTGATACCGGGATTGCTCGCCACGCTCATGGTCTGGAGCGAGTCGGCAGTCTCCCCGCCCCAGGGGTTGGAGGCGGTGACGCTGACGCGGATGGTCTTGCCCGCGTCGCCGGAGCCGAGCGTGTGGCTGTCGGAGGTCTCCCCGGAGATGTCGCTGCAGTTGTTGCCCAGGGCGTCGCACTGCTGCCACTGGTACTCATAGCTGGGCGAGTTCGTCCAGACACCCGGTGAGTCGACGCTCAGGGTCTGGCCCTGAAGAGCGCTACCCGCGATGGTAGGCAGAGCCGACCACGACGGCGGCAAGCCCGTCACCTCGCTGGTCGCGCTCGAGCCGGCGCTGTTCGACCCGTAGCTGTTGCTTGCGGTCACCGCGACGCGGATCGTTCCACCGGCGTCGGCGTAAACGAGCTTGTACGTGCCGTTGACTGCTCCGGCGATGTCCGTGCAACCGTCGCCGCTCAAGTCGCAGCGCCGCCACTGATAGGCAAAGGTCGGAGCGGGGTTACCCGCCCAGGTGCCGGTCGTGGCGCTGAGCGTCTGGCCCTGCCTGAGCGTGCCGGAGATCTCCGGCAGAGCCGAGTTGACGGGCGGAAGACCGGCGATCGCGCCGGTCTGGGTGGAGGTGGCAGTCGCCGAGCCGGCCGAGTTGGTCGCCGTCACCACGACGCGGATGGTCGAGCCCACGTCGGCGAGAACGAGGAGATAGGTGGCCGAGCCGGCGCCGGAGATGTCGCTACAGCTGCCGCCGGAGGAATCGCAGCGGCGCCACTGATAGGCAAAGGTCGGAGCGGGGTTACCCGCCCAGGTGCCGGTCGTGGCGCTGAGCGTCTGTCCCTGCTTGGCCGTGCCCGAGATCGTGGGTGAAACGGAATTGGTCGGAGCCACCGCGGCCGGGGCCGCCTTGATGATTTTGAAGCCGCGCGTCTTCACGTCGTAGTTGCCGGAGATCGTGACCTGGTAGCTACCCAGCCTGATCGGCTTGCCAGCGAAGAGCTGCTTGACGGTCATCGACAAACGACCCTTGAAGGTCTTCTTCACCTTCACGCTCTGGACGGTCTGCCACTTGGAGCCCTTCTTGACGCTGAGCTTGTAGGCATAGCTCGTATTCGTCTTCCAGAACATGCAGACGAGCTTGACCGAGCCCGCCTGAGAAGCCGTGAAGCTCGTCCTGGTTAAATGGGCCGAGAGTTTGGTGCTGACGGAGCTGCCCGAGGCGGCGCCGGCGAGTATGGAGGCGCCGGCGATCACCAGCGCGCAGACGAGGACGAGGCGAAGCTTTCGAGCGTGAGAAGAGGACAGGCGGGTCACTTTCAACCTCCGGTGGTGGTTGTTTCGGCTCCGAGAAGGATCTGACGCCAGGCCGGATTATCGTCGTCTTTACGCTGAAAATCGAGGCCTCAATATTAAGAAGCGATAACCGGGCTCGACTGCCCGAGCGCTTCGAGCAGCGCCCGCGCGGCCCGGGCCCGGTGCGAGTTGGAGCGCTTCCAGGCGTTGCCGAGCTCGGCCACGGTGATGGTCTCGCCCTCGGGGACGAAGACCGGGTCGTAGCCGAAGCCCTCGCTTCCGCGCGGCTCGTGGCCGATCAGGCCTTCGAGGATGCCGGTACCGCGCAGCTCCCGGCCGTCGGGCGAGATGGCGACCAGCTCGCAGACGTAGCGGGCGCGGCGGCCTTCTCCCTCGATGCCCGAGAGCTCCACGAGCAGGCGACCGACCGGGTCATCGGCGCCGAAGCGGGCCGAGAAGACGCCGGGGCCCCAGTCGAGCGCGGCCACTTCTATCCCGGAGTCCTCGCCCAGCACCCAGAGCTGCCGCTTCTCTACGGATCGCCCGAAGAGCGCCTTGGCGCGGGCGTTCTCGTAATAGCTGTCGCCGACCTCGGGCGGGAATGTGGCAGCCACCAGCGGCTCTACCCGCCAGCCCGGCAGCAGCGCCTCCAGCTCGCGCGCCTTGTCCGGATTACGCGAGGCGAAAACGGCGGTCTGAGCGCCTGAGGCTAGTGCACCCACTGAGCTCCGGTCACTCCCTCGAGCGCGAGCAGGCCGTCCACGACATCGACAATCCGCGAGTCTCGCTCGAGCTCAACGTCGGCGGCGATCGTCCTGCGTCCGCTGTCTTCGTGGATCTGAACTCCCGCCAGGGCGATCTTTGCGCCCGCCAGGTAGCGCAGGACCGGGGCCACGCTGACACCCGGGCGCAGCTCGACGACGACGTGGGCGACCCCCGCCCGTATTCGGTAGAGATAGCGGTGCTCGAGAATGCGCACGGGCCAGAGCACGACGAGCGTCACAACCGTCGCCAGGATGGCGGCGGGATAGAAGCCGGCGGCGGAGGCCATCCCGATCGCCGCCGCTGCCCAGAGCGTGGCGGCGGTGGTCAGGCCGTGCACCGTGACACCCTGGCGGATGATGGCGCCGGCGCCGAGGAAGCCGACTCCGGTCACGATCTGGGCGGCGATCCGGGTCGGGTCGTAGCCGATCGCGCCCGCGAAATGGAAGCCGGTCCAAGCGTAGGCGGAAACTAGCGTGAAGAGGGCCGAGCCGAGCGAGACCAGCAGGTGGGTGCGCAGGCCAGCGTAACGGTCACGCAGCTCGCGCTCGACACCGATCGCGCCGCCGAGTGCGGCGGCGAGAGCGAGGCGACCCAGAATCGCAGCCCAGCCGAGGTGCGGTAGCACTACGGTATTTTCGCCTAGCGGGCGGATGTGATCGCTGGACGCCTACTGAAATGCAGACGCTGGCTGGGCGAGACCCGTAGATGCGTGGGTCGGGCACTTCTTTCCGCCGCCCACCGGCCCTGAGCGCAAAGCGGAATGAAGACCAGCGACCGCGTGCTGACGGCACCACGTTCCGCCGCCCTCCCCCGAGCCACCCACCCGCGGGGTCGTGAAACGGTAGCTAGGAAATGCGCGGGAGATGTACCGTTTTCGTGCCGAAAGAGAGTCACGCCGCGTGGACCCGTCGGCCGGGTGAGATCGGAACGCTCTTCGAGCCGATTCCGCTAGGCCTGCACGCCCGAGGCGGTCGATCCGCGGCGCCAGCACCCGCAGGGCCGCTAACCGCACTACCAGTGCGCCTTCACAACCCTTCGGCCGCTGTCATCCACGGCTTGACCCCCTCGAACGCGCATCCCTACCGAAATAGGCTCTTAAGCGCGCGCGGCGACCAACGCTTCTTGCTGCGCGGTACCGATCAGCTCGACGCCGTGAGCGGCGAGGGCGAGCAGCTCGTCCAGCTCCTCGCGGCTGAAGGGCGCCGTCTCGGCGGTCGCCTGCACCTCGATCAGACGGCCCTCCCCGGTCATGACGTAGTTCATGTCCACCTCGGCGCGCGAGTCCTCGGCGTAGTCGAGATCGAGCAGCTTCTCGCCCGCGACGATCCCGACCGAGACGGCCGCGACCGAGTCGATGAGCACACGGCTGAGTGCGAAGTGCTCGAGCGCGCGGCTGGCGGCGACGTAGGCGCCGCAGATGGAAGCGCAGCGGGTGCCGCCATCGGCCTGAAGCACGTCGCAGTCGAGCCAGACGGTGCGCTCGCCGAGCGCCTCCAGATCGGCAACCGCCCGCAAAGAGCGTCCGATCAGGCGCTGGATCTCGACCGTACGCCCCTTCTGCTTGCCCTCGCTGGCCTCGCGCGCCGTGCGCGAGCCCGTCGAGGCGGGCAGGAGCGAGTACTCTGCCGTCAGCCAGCCGCGTCCGCGTCCGCTCAGCCAGCGTGGAACGCCCTCCTGGATCGAAGCGGTACAGAGGACGAGCGTGCGCCCCTGTCCGTAGAGGACCGAGCCGTGTGGCTGCTCGAGGAAGTCACACTCGATCCGAAGCGGACGAAGCGCGTCGGAGCGGCGTTCGTCGACCCTGGTCACGCGGCGGCTCCCAACTCGGCGAAAGAGACCAGCTCGACCTCGGCGATCGGGAACTGCAAGAAGCGCTCTCCCATGACCCGGAACTGCTCGGCGTCACCCGTCGTCAGGAAGCGACAGACACCCTCGCGCTCGGTCGTACAGGCGATCCCTTTCCGCGCCAGCGTCTCGGCCACCTTGCGCGCGGTCTCCTCGGCCGAGAAGACGAGGGTGACGGCGCGACCGAAGGCGCGTTCGAGCACGTGGCGGATCAGGGGGTAGTGCGTGCAGCCCAGGATGACCGTATCGACTTCCGCTTGCTTGAGCGGCTTGGCGTAGGCACGCACGGTCTCGACGGTGCCGGCGCCGTAGGGCTCGGCGCTCTCGATCAACTCCGCCAGCCCCGGGCAGGCGACCGGGAAGAAGCGAACGCCGGCATCGAGCGACTGCACGAGCGTCCCGTAGCGACCCGCGTTCACGGTCGCCTCGGTGGCTAGCAGGCCGATGCGGCGGTTGCGCGTCGCCTGAACAGCCGCCTCGGCCTCGGGCGCGATCACCCCGACGACCGGAACCTCGAGCTCGGCCTGAAGGTCGGCGAGCGCAGCCGAGGTGGCCGAATTGCAGGCGACCACCACCATCTTCACGCCCTGGCTCTCGAGAAAACGTCCGATCTCGAGCGCGAATCCGCGGATCTCGTCCAGCGGCCGCGGCCCGTAAGGGAAGCGACCGGTGTCGCCGAGGTAGACGAAGTCCTCGTTCGGCATCGTCACCAGGCACTCGTGCAGGACGGTCAGCCCGCCCATACCCGAGTCGAAGATCGCAATTGGCCGCCCGTCCACTGCGCTCGATTCTAGTGCGGTGCCGACTCCGGCGGCGAGTGGAGAGCCAGACGGTGCGGCTCGTCCCAAAAGCGGCGGGACCCGCCTCTCCACCCCCCACCCACCCACGGGGCGGAATACGGTATCAAGCTAAAGTGCCCGTAAATGTGCCGGTTTTGTGACAGTCTGATCTCGTCGGAAAGACCTTTTACCCGCACTGTGCCGAGATAGGCCTGAGAGCGTTCGAACTCGGAGCGATGATCACGGGCCGGTCCCGATAGAGACGATCTCCCAGCGCCCGCTCTTGATAGTTCGCCCGAGGTAGACGAACCGCACCTGAGGACCGTTGTCGGACGTGAGGACCTGGTAATAGACAGCATCGTAATCGGCTGAAGCCAATGCCCACTCGTCGTAATTGGCCAGCGGAACGTCCAGCCCCGGTAAGTCCCGCGCTCCGAATCGATCGCCGCCGTAGACCTTCAAGTTGCTCAATTGCTTCAGGTTCGTGAAGTCACTGTCGTCGTAGGACAACTCGCGCTCGCGAATCTCTGGCGCGAGGTACTGCATGGCGATTGCATCCTCGTCCTTGCTCAGCGCGGCGTAGTAAGCGCGGACTACCTCTTTAGGCGTCTGCGGCAGGAGCGTCCGCGGTGCTCGCTTTCGCGGTGCGGATGTCGATGCGCACGCGGAGAGGCCGAGTAGAAGGGCCACAACCAGCAATCCGGCCCATCTTGCTAGCCCGTACATGACCCAATCGTCTCACGACCTCCGCCGATAGGCGGCGATAGAGGCGCAGACGGGCATAAGGTTCCCCTGTGAACCCCGTTCGCATCGGCACCTGCTCGTTCGCCGACGAGGCGCTGGTCAAGAACTGGTACCCGCGCGGCCTGGCGCCGAAGGACAGGCTCCGCTACTACGCCGAGCACTTCGACACGGTCGAGATCGACTCCAGCTACTACCGGCTGCCGGGCGCCGGCGTGAGCGCCGGCTGGGCGGAGCGAACGCCGCCCGGCTTCCTCTTCCACATCAAGGCCTTCGCGCTGATGACGCGCCACCCGATGCGGATCGAACAGCTGCCGACCGACCTCCGCGCCGCCGCCGAGGTGGACGAGCGCGGACGGGTCTCACACCCGCCCGAGGAGCTTCGCACCGAGGTCTTTCACCGCTTCCTGACCGGTATTGCGCCGCTCCGGGACGCCGGCAAGCTGGGCGGCATCCTCTTCCAGCTTCCGCCCTACGTCGTCTTCAAGGATTCGGCTTTCGACTACCTGGCCTGGGCCGGCGAGCGGTTGAGGGGATTCACCGTGCTGGTCGAGTTCCGCCACGCAAGCTGGCTCGAGCAGGAGAACCGAGATCAGACGCTCGCCTTTCTGAAGCAGCAGAGGATGGCGCTCGTGATCGTCGACGCACCGCGTCTGGAAAGCCCGACGGTCATCCCCACCGTCGCCGAGCTCACCAGCGATGTCGCCTACATCCGCTTCCACGGCCGAAACGCCGCAACCTGGCACCATCGCGGCGGTAGCGCCGCCGACCGCTTCGACTACCTCTACGAGCGCGAGGAGCTGGCCGAGTGGATCGAGCCGCTACGGGAGCTCGGAGGGCGCGCACAGCAGCTGTTCGCCGTCTTCAACAACAACAACTCGAGCCCGCCGCCGGGGCCGATGCAGCGGCCGGTCGCCCAGGCCCCGGCGAACGCGCTCATGCTGCGCCAGCTCCTGCTCGAAGCGGGAGTGCCGGCCTCGGCCGGGCTAGGCGCCGCAGCGCTCGAGGAATCGCTTCAGTACCGGATTGAAGACATCGGGTCGCTCGAAGCTGACGAGGTGACTCGCTCCGGGGACGACCACTAGCTCGCCGTCGGCGGCCAGCTCGACCAGCTCTTTCGATTCCGCGACAACGCCCTCGTCGAGCTCGCCGGCGACCGCAAGGAAGGGACAGGCCAGCGAGCGCACCACGTCGGTGGTGTCCGCGCGGCCGATCATCGCCACGATTTGCTGGACGATGCCCTCGGCGTCCTGGCTCGCGACGATCTCGTCCATCCGCTTGACGAGCGCCGGATCGGCGTTCGCGCCGAGCGCGTAGCCGCGCATGGTCTCCCAGAGGGCGAGCGGGCCTTTCTCGCGCACCAGCGCGATCGACTGGTCGCGCCACTCCTTCGCCTCCGGGGGATCGGCCGAGGCCTTCGAGCCCGCCAGCACCAGCCCGCGCATCCGCTCCGGCGCGCGCCCCGCCACGGCAAGGGCGCAGTAACCGCCCATCGAAGCGCCGGCGACGACCAGGTCGCCCTCTGTCTCCGCGAGCAGTTGCTCGGCCCAGCCGTCGATCGACTCGCCCCGTCCCGCCAGAATGGGCGTTCTCACCTCGTAGCCGGCGAGAGCCTCGAGCTGTGGCTCCCACATCTCGGGGCCGACGGGAAAAGCGTGTAGTAAGAGTACGGTCACATCCATCTGAACTTCCTCCAGACGATTGGCACCTGCCGGCACGCTTAACGGAGCAGAAGCCTACCGCCACGAGCAGCGCGCCATACGGCTTATTCCGTCTGGCAACCCGCTTCTATAGGCTCCCTCCTCCGAAGCGCGCGTATCAATCGAAGGGAGACACTCCTTGAGACGTACTCTCGCAGTCGCGGCGGTGCTGGTCGCGCTCACCTTCTCGATCAGCGGCGCCGGGGCCGCAACCCCTCAGGCTAAGCAGATCAAGGTTCTGCAGATACAGGTGAAAGCTCTGCAGAAGCAGGTCAAGACCCTCCAGACCGAGGTGAAGTGGATGACCGTGGGGTTGAACCGGAGCTATGCGGCTGCCGCCTGCAGTCTGTCGATGACCGTCGACGCCCTCCAGGCAACCTGGGCGGCGGTCGACACGATCACGGGCAGCACCACGTTTCGCATCCTGCTAACTCCGGTCAGCGATCAACACTCCTGCGCGGATATCACTCTCAGGCGAACGTCCGGGCAGACCGTGCCGAGTCTGACTGCCTTCAACAACATGATCGACTGGCTCTACGGCTCGTGATGTAGCCGGCCTCCGACACGAGCTCGACTCGAGCGGGCCGCCAGGCCCGCTTGCTCGTTAGACGGGACGCTCGAGCGCGGCGGCGATCTGATGGAAGTCGCCGAAGGGCTCGTAGGACGCGCCGATAGAGTCGAGATAGCGAGCCAGGCCGCAGCGCGCGAAGATGCGCGAGGAGGCGAGGGCGGGACAGCGGTCGGAGTAGCCGTTGCCGACGTAAGCGATCTCCCCGGCTGGAAGTTTCTGACGCTTGCAGCGCTCACCGCAGACCGGACAGATCTTGCCGTCGATCTGGATGCGCCAACCCGAGCTGTCGTCCGAGACGAGCTCGTTTGCGATCAACTCCGCCTCGACGCCGTAGTGCTCCAGCACCGGCTCGATCAGCTGGCGCAGATTCGAGGAGAGAAGAAGCGGCCGCTCGCACTCGGCGAGCTCGAGGAAGCCCGGTCGCAGCTCGACTTTTCCGAGCAGCCAGGCAACGACCTCGTCGAGAGGAGTCTTGACGGTCGCCAGCTCAGTCTCGATCACGTGCTGGAGCGTTACCGCAAGAGGCTTCGAGTCGTCGATGTAAGCGTCGGCGTAACGATCGACGAGATCCGCGTCGCCAAACTCGCGCACGATCAAGTCCATCGTGTCGCCGACGGTGACCGTCCCATCCCAGTCGAGCACGAGCCGCATCGTCACAGGCTAGCCGCCTCGACCTTTCTCCCGCAGCGTCAAGCCATCTGAGCGGCGCCGTCCTACGGCTCGGTATGGACGATCAGCTGCTTGATCCCGGGGCAGCTGCGGTGAACGCGCGACTCGATCTCCGAGGCTCGCTCGTGAGCCTCTGCAAGTGAGCTCTCGGGATCGAGCGCCACGATCAGATAGACGACCAGACCCTCGTCGGTGCTCACAAAGCGCAGCGAGCGCGGCGGCGCACCGGTGGCTTTGCGCACTATCGTTTTGATCTTGTCGCCGTATTCGCGCGTCTCGAGACGAGCCGGCGCGCTCCCGGTCACCTCCTCGGTTAGCGGCTCGAGATGCGTCACCACCGCGGCGATCTCGGGACGAGCCGCCATGATCGCGCGCTCAACCTGTGATGCAAGCTCGTGCGCATCGGCCAGCGGTAAATCGCCCGGGAGCTTGAGGTGGAGCGAGACCTCCTGCCGGCCCTTGAGATCGGCGATGACCAGGTTGTGGATCTCGTGCACGCCGCGCACGCTCATCGCCGCCGCGCGCACCGCCTCCCGCGGCCCCACGTCCGCGCCCCGAGGCTCGACGTGAACGACGACCTCGCCACCGTGCAGAACCCCTTCCAGCGCCCGCTCGATCTGATCGGCCTCGGCATGTCCCTCGGCAACGGCGGCTTCGGGCGAGACGCCGATCACGACCTCGGCGAAGTAGCGATCGCCCGCCTCGCGCACACGCAGCTGCTTCAAGTCGACGGGCGGATCGAGGCCGGCGATCGCCTGTCTGACCTTCTCGGTCGCCAGCCGCGGGCTGCGGTCGATCAGGATGTCGGCATTGCGTAGTGCGAGTCTCGTGGCGGCGCTCAGGACGATGGCGGCGACAAACAGCGCCGCGATCGAGTCGGCCTTGGGATAGCCGGCGTGTACGAAGACGAGCCCGACCAGCACGCCGGTCGAGCCGAGGAAGTCGCTCGCGAAGTGCAGAGCGTTCGACTGCAGGGCGGCGCTGCGATGCCGGATCGAGGCCCGGAAGGAGATGATCGTGCGGCTGGCGTCGATCGACAAAACGACCACGACCACCAGAAACGCCCACCAGGTCACCCTGACCTCGGGCGGGCTCGAGCCGGAAAGCCTGTGCACCGCCGTGTACGCGATCCAGAGGCTGGCGACGAAGAGAATCGTCGCCTCCGCCAGCGCCGCCAGATGCTCGACCTTGGCGTGACCCCAGGGATGCTCGATATCGGCCGGCCTGATCGCGACACCGATTGCGAAAAGCGTCATCAGCGCGGCAACGAGATCGATACCCGAGTGAAGCGCCTCGGAGACGAAGGCAAGGCTGCCGGTGATCAGGCCGGTCGCCAGCTTGAGCGAGATCAGAGCCAGCGCCGCGACGACCGAGGTGAGCGCGGTCTTTTGTTGCGAGGTCACCCGTAGAGCCTATCCCGTTGGGGAGGCGAGGCCGCCCTGGCGGGACAGGCTCTCAGGCTAGTACCGCGGGCGAGATCGAGCTCGAATCAGGCGAGCTTCGGCTGCTGCCCGACCAGCGCCGAGAGCTGGAAGCCGCCCATCTTCTCCAGCGACTCGATGCGGGCGTCGAGCGAGGGATGGGTATCGAACATGCCGGAGAGCGCACCCCGAGCGCCTTGTGCGTTGTTGAGCGGCGTCTCGATGTAGAGATGGGCGGTCGCCCGGTTTACGTGACGTAGCTCGCTCGTGTCTTCTTTCAGCTTCCAGAGCGCCAGCGCCAGGCCCTCGGGGTCGCCGGTGATCTCGGCCGAAGACTCGTCGGCCAGGTACTCGCGCCGGCGCGAGAGCGACATCTGGATGCCGAAGGCGGCGATCGGCGCCACGATCAGCATCACGATGCCGATGATCATCAGAATCGGATTGCCGCCCCCTCTGCGCCTTCCGCCGCCGAAGAAGGCGAGGCGGAGAGCGACGTCGGCGACGAGCGCCACCACCCCGACGAGCACGGCGGCCAAGCTCATCAGGCGCACGTCGCGGTTGCGGATGTGCCCGACTTCGTGCGCCACCACCGCGTCGAGCTCGCGCTTGTTCATCATCCCGAGCAATCCGGAAGTGGCGGCGATGTAGGAGCTCTTGGGCGAGCCGCCGGCGGTAAAGGCGTTCGGGCAGGGATCGTCGACCACCCGCACCTGCGGCGTTTGAGCGAGACCGGCCCCGATCGAGGCGTTCTCGACCGCCCGCACCAGGTCGGGGTACTCCTCCTTGGTCACCGGCCGGGCGCCCGTCCAAGAGCCGATCATCTTGCCGTTCGCAAACCAGGAGATGAGCGCGTAGACGAAGGCGATGCCGGCGATGATGACGAGCCAGGCGCCGCCGTAGACGGCCTGAATCGCGACGCCGATGCCGACAAAAACCAGCCCGAACGAAAGCAGGAGCATCCCCGTGCGGATGCGGTTGGAGCGGACCTGTTCCTCGAGCGTCATGAACTCATTCCGGAATGAAGACCCGCCGACTGGGTGCGATCGGTGGATGCGATGCTAGGGAGCCCGTCTGGGGACGGAGGGGCGCCGGATGAGTGCGAGATCGTGGTTCGAGGCTAGGACGCAGGGCGCGTTCGTATCGGTCGGAGATACGGATGCGCCCGAGGACGACGTCCTCGGGCCGCGAGATCGTGCTCAGCCGGTGTTTCTCTGTTTCCAGCCGAGCTCCGAAAAGCAGTGCCTCGGTCGTAGCCGAAGCTACGGGCGAGGCCGAGGACAACGCAGCGCGCCTCCGAGCGCGGCCAGGCGGTGGAGTGCTTTGTTTCGGAAGGAGTTCCATCACGAGCCGGCGCCGCCCGAGAGCTCGACGCTCGGCGCCTGGGCATCGGTGGGCTGTTCGAGCTCGAAGAACTCGCGCTCGCGGAAGCCGCCGAGCCGGGCGATGAGCAGGTCGGGAAAGCTCTGCAGGCGGCTGTTGTACTGATAGACCGTCTGGTTGTAGTAGCGCCGCGCGGCCGCGATCTTGTCCTCGGTGTCGGTCAGCTCGTCCTGTAGCTTCTGGAAGTTCTCGCTCGCGCGCAGCTGTGGATAGGCCTCGCTGACCGCGAACAGGCGCCCGATGGCAGCCGTTGCCTGCTTATTCGCCTCGCCCGCCTGAGCCGGCCCGGTCGCCTGCTGCATCGCTGTCCGCGCAGCGGTCACCTCTTCGAAGACCGCGCGCTCGTGGGCCGCGTAGCCCCTGACCGCCTCGACCAGGTTCGGGATCAGATCGGCGCGGCGCTTGAGCTGTACGTCGATATTCGACCAGCCCCGCTTGGCCTCGTTGCCGAGCCGGACGAGATGGTTGTAGATCAGAACCGCCCAGGCCGCGAGCAGAACGACGACGCCCACGATGACGTACACGACGATCATGTTGGGGGCGATTATAGAGAGCCGAGGCGGCGGCGACTATCCGATCGACCTCAGGCGATGTGAGCGGCCGCGCCGCCTACCCGGCTCGACCTCAGGCTATGTGAGCGGCGGCGAAGAAGGCGAGGCCCAGCCACGCCAGCTCGACCCTGGTTTGCCCCAAGTCTTGTTTGAAAGCCGCGAGCAAGAAAAGGACGACAGCCACGATGTAGAGAATCCCCGAGAGCCCATATCCTCCAACTTTGCGTGCCATTCGTCTTGTCCTTTCTACTAGTCGTTACTGTGAACGCTCGACCACGGTAAGTTAACGCAATAGCTCGGCTGCGATAGGGTTTTCTCGATGAGCGAGCCGACTCGTGACGACATCGATGCGCTCGTGGGCCCAGCGACACCGCATTTCGCCTATCAGCTCGCAGCGCGCCTGCGCGAGCTCATAGGCGAGCTCCCACCCGACCACCCGACACGCCGCTACGGCGAGGAGCAGATCGAGCTGCTCGACCGCCTGGGATACGCCTCCTCCAAGGCCGAGTACACCGGGCGTGACCCCCGCAGCCGCCCCGGATGGAAAGAGATCCCCAGCTCGGCGCCGGCCGACAGCCCGCTGCCAGGGAACCGATGAGCGGGCGATCCGGCGGGGGCGAATCCTCCTCCCTGCGCGGCCGGACGGCTCTCGTTACCGGCGGCTCGCGCGGGATCGGCAAGACGATCGCGCTCAGGCTGGCACGCGAGGGCGCCGCCCGCATTGCGATCGGCTACCTGCGCGGCGACCGGGCAGCCGAAGAGACGGCCGCGGAGTTGCGCTCGCTCGGCGCCGAGCCGGTGCTCGTGCGCGGCAATATCAGCTCCAAGCGCGTGCTCGAGCAGGTCGCCGAGCTGGGACCGCTTGCGGCACTGGTCCACAGCGCGGCCACCGGTGTCGCCCGGCCCGCGCTCGAGACCGACACGCGCCACTGGGACTGGACGCTCAACGCCAACGCCCGAGCCCTGCTCCAGCTCGCATCGGCGGCCGCACCCGGGATGGCGCCCGGCTCCTCGATCGTCGCCATCTCCAGCCTCGGTTCCACGCGCGTGCTGAAGAACTACGCGCTCGTCGGCACCTCCAAGGCCGCGCTCGAGGCGCTCGTCCGCTATCTCGCCGTCGAGCTGGCGCCGCGCGGAATTCGCGTCAACGCCGTTTCCGGAGGTCTGGTCGAGACCGGCGCGCTCGAGCACTTCCCCAACCGCGAGGAGATGCTGCGCATGAGCCGCGAGCGAACCCCGGCCGGGCGCATGGTCACGAGCGAGGACATCGCCGGGGTGGTGGCCTTCCTTCTTTCGCCGGCAGCGGAGATGATTCGCGGGCAGACGATCATCGTGGATGGCGGCTTCTCGCTTCCGGCCTAGGAGGCCCCTTGGAGCCAACCGAGGAGAACATCAGGGTCTGGGACGAGATCCACCGGCGGCGCGAGCGCGAGTACGAAGGCCTGCCCGCACGGGTGATCGAGCGCTTGCCTCGAGTGGAGGGGCGCTACGTCCTCCATTTGGGCTGCGGCATCGGCGGGCAGACGCTGCAGCTGGAGGAGATGGGAGCGTTGGTTACCGGGGTCGACACCTCCGCGGGCGTCCTCAGACAGGCGCGGGCACGCGGGCCGACGATCGCCTGGGTGCACGCTTCGCTCGAGGAGTTGCCGCTCGAGCTCAAGCGCGGTCGCTTCGATCTGGTCTATGCCGGCGCCGGCACGCTCGCCCGCGTCTTCGATCTGACCGAGCTGATGCACGGCATCGCCGGCGCGCTCAGGCCGGGGGGCGGCCTCATCCTCTTCGACGTACACCCCGCCAGACGCTGCCTCGACGCGATCCTGCACTGGCGCGAGGACTACTTCGCGCCCGAGTCGTCCGAGGGATTGCGACTGTGGCGAATCGGAGAGATCGCAATGGCAATAGGCGCCGCCGATCTGCGCCTGCGCGCCTTCGACGAGTTTCCCGGCGAGCGTGCCTTCACCCGCTTCGAGCAGCGCGTTCCGGCCGAGCTTCTCGTACTCGCCGAAAGGAGACTCCGTTGAGCGTTCCCCACATCCTTGCCCTTCCCGGCAGCCTCAGGCACGCCTCGTACAACCGCGGCCTGCTCGTGGCGGCGCAGGAGATCCTGAGCGGTCGAGCAGAAGTGGAGATCTTCTCGTTGGACGACATCCCTCTCTACAACGACGACGTGCGCCTGGCCGGCTACCCGGAGCCGGTCGTTTTGCTTCGAGACGCGATCGCCCGCGCCGACGCCCTTCTGATCGGCGCGACCGAGTACAACTTCGGTCCCTCGGGCGTGCTCAAGAACGCGATCGACTGGGCCTCGCGCGCGCCCGGCCCGCCGCTGCAGGACAAGCCCTTCGGCCTGATCGGCGCCAGCACCGGCGGTTTCGGAACGGTGCGCTCCCAGCTCGCGCTGCGCCAGAACATGCTCTTCGTGCAGGCGCTCGGCTATCCGTCCGGCCTGCACGTCTCGCGCGCCGCCAAGCTCTTCGACGAAGAAGGAAGGCTCACCGACGAGGAGACGCGCCAGAGCCTGAGCGATTTCCTGGACGGCTTCCTTGCTTTTCTAGAGCGAGTCGGCTCTAGATAGCGCCGGGCACCGGCGCGAGAGCCCGGCGACAACTCGGCTCGCCGTGCCGGTACGAATCGCGTCAGGAAAGGCGCAAGGACGGATGCAGATCCGACACGAACCCGACACATTCACACGCGTGTTTTCTCGATACCGTTCTACGCCCCGTGGGTGGGCGGGGGGAGGAGGGCGGATTAGCGAGGTGCCCCGAACCTGCCCGGGCGTCAAAGCCGTTTGAAACGAAGCGCTCCGCGACCTGGCTGCGATCTGGGTGGAGAAGTGGGCTCCGCCGCGCAGCCGAACCGCGAAGTTGCTTGTGTCGCGTCCGGTGGTGCGACCCAGCCGATCGCCGCAAAGCCGACTGAACAACGGCGGTTGTCGCGCGGCCCTCCGGGCGGGCGGCTCCGTGACGGGCGGAAGAACGTGGTGCCCTAGCAGCCCTCCAGCCGCGCCAGCGCCTCCTCGATCTCCTCGTCGGAGATCACGAGCGGCGGCGTGGCCGAGATGAGCTCGTTCTCGAGCCCGGCCGGAACGACGATGACGCCTCGCTCGAGCGCCTTGGCCGCGTCGCCGGGGCGGGCGCGCATCAGTCCGGCACCGTGCCAGCCCGCGCGGGCGAAGAGCTCGCCCTTGCGCTTCACCTCGGAGAGCAGCTTCGGAACCTCCTCGAGCACCACCAGCGCCGCCGCGCAGGCGAGCGGCGTACCCGAGTGCGTATGGGTGTAGACGTCTTCGGGCCCGAGCTCCCAGACGCCCTCGAGCCCCGGCCGCATCAGCGCCGCCGACAGCGGCAGACCGCCGCCGAGCGCCTTGCCCAGACAGACGACGTCGGCGAGCTCGCCCGAGACGAGCATCTCACCGGCGCGCCCCAGCCCGCAGTAGATCTCGTCGGCTACGAGGAGTACTCCCGCGTCGTCGCAGCGCCTGCGCAAGGTTTCCAGAAACCCGGCTGGAGGCACGCGCGCGCCCGCCCGGCCCTGAACCGGCTCGACGATCACGCAGCCTGCGTCCTCGGGAAGCGGCCCGGGGTCGTCACCGTAGGGAAAGCGGTAGACCGGCCCGGGCAGCCAGGCTGCGAAGGGAGCACGGAAGCGCTCCAGCCCGGTCGCCGCCAGGGCCGCGAGCCCGGTGCCGTGGTAGGCGCCCTCGAAGGCGACGATGCCCGGCCTGCCGGTGGCCAGGAGCGCCGTCCTGAGCGCGATCTCGACCGCGTCCTCCCCGCTCAGCCCGAGCTTGGCCGGGCGTGGCAGCGCTCTTCGTAGGCGAACGGTCGCCTCGGCCTCGGCCAGGTCGCCGAGCGCGTGCACGACCTTCTGCTCGGCGATCGCCTGCATCACGCGCGGATTGCGGTGACCGAGCGCGGCGACACCGAAGCCGGCCGAGAGATCGATGTACTCCCGGCCCTCCGTGTCGGTGACGCGGCAACCCTCGGCGCTCGCCCAGATCATCGTCGCAGCCTGCGCAGCACGTACGGGTACCAGTCCTCGCCGTAAGGCACGTAGACGCGCACCGGCTCGCCGGCGCAGACGAGCTCGTCCTCCAGCCGTGGCGCCACACCGAGGAGCGTCTGGATCTCGTAACGGTCGCGCGCGAACCCGGCCGTCGAGAGCAGCCGCCGGCTCGCCCGGATCAAATCGGCGTCGTGCGTGGAGATGCCGATCAGCGAGGCCGAGTCCGCCAATCGCGAGATCGCGCGCAGGAATCGCTCCCGCACCTGACCCTCGCGCTCGACCACCGCCTGCGGCGGCTCTTCATAGCCGCCCTTGCAAACCGAGACGCGCGGTCTGAGCGCTGCCAGAACCTCGATGTCGCCGAGCGTTCTTCGCAGACGCGCCTGCAGGGCCAGACCGACGCTCTCGTAGCCCAGCTCGCGCAGGCGCCGGTAGAGGCGAAGCGTAGCCTCGGTCGCTTCGGAGTGCTCCATGTCGATCAGGACTGCGCTTCCCTTCTCGGACGCCGCGGCGACAAGCGCCAGCAGAAGCTCGAAGCAGAGCTCCTCGTCTACCGCGAGCCCGAGCGCCGACAGCTTCACGCTCAACGTCGCGTCGAGCCCGCGCGCTTCGATCTCCTCCAGCGCCCTCCGCTCCTTGGCCGCAATCGTTCGCGCCGTCCTCTCTGTCTCCACATCCTCGCCGAGCAGTCCGAGCGTGACACGCTTGCCCTCGCCGTTCAGCCTGGCCGTGAGAGCACAGGCGCTCTCGAGCGTCTCGCCGCCGATCAGGCGCCGAGTTCGCCGGCGCAGAAGTAGGCGCTGGGGACGGGGGCTTAGGTTGGTGATCGTGCGATCGATCACAATGGCGATTCTACGAGTATGGCGCTTGCAGGTGCGACTCACTCGTACAGCGTCACTGCCGCCAGGATCACGTACAGCGCCACCAGCGCCACGCCTTCGAACAGCGTCGCCTCGCCGTCGCCGGTGATCTGCCAGACGGCGATCGCCGTCAGGAGCAGCGCCACGATGAAGACCGGGGCGAGCGAGAAGGTGAGCGAGTGGGCGAAGAAAAGCGAGCAGAGCACCAGCAGCGGGAAGAGGAAGACGGCCACCTGCGAGACCGAGTTCTTGATCACCGAGATGGCGAGGTCGGGCTGCCGTTTCCAGGCGAGCGTGATGCCGACGACGTTCTCGACCGCGTTGCCGGCGATCGCCACGATCACGAGCCCGGCGAAGGCCGCCGAGATGCCGAGGCGATCGATCGTAGGTCGCAGCTCGGCCACGAACCAGTCCGAGACGAAGGCCGCGCCGACACCGGCGGCGAGTAGGATCGCGAGAGCCGGCGCGAGCCCGAGCCGCGCCCTTCCGCGCACGGGACCGGCGTCTGCACGCAGGTAGGGGACGAGCCAGGTCAGGTAGACGGCGAGCAGGCAGAGGGCGCCGATCACCGAGATCGCCTTGACGTGGTGGGCGGCGCGATCGTCGGCCGCGACCGAGACACCGACCAGCGCGATGATGAAGACCGAGACGAGGAGCAGCGTGGCCGTATCGCTCGGGAGCCGGCGTCCGAACCTCATCACTCCGTCCTCGCTGCGGAAGGCGCCCGCGGCGATCGAGAGCCCGAGCACGAGCAGGGCGTTGGCCAGCACCGAGCCGACGAGCGAGGTCTGCGCCACCACGATCTCACCGGCCGAGAGGGCAAAGAGCACGACGAAGAACTCGGGCAGGTTCCCGAGCGTCGACTGCAGCACGCCCGTGACCGCGGGGCCGAAGCGCTCACCGAGCTGCTCGGTGGCGAATGACACCGTCCAGGCCAGCCCGGCGAGCGCGACCGCCAGGGCGGCGAAGGAAAGCACCGCCGACGCGCCCGAGAGATGCAGCGCGCCCGCGGCTATCGAAACGAGCGCGACAAGAGCAAGCGCCGCGGCTTCGAGCCGCCGCAGCCCGGTCTCTTCTCGATCTGCCGGCACGAAGCGATGCTACGCAGTGGACCCGACGGTCTCGCGTCGATCACCCGAGCCGGGCAGCCGGGTAGCGTGTCCCGGCCCCGGCCGTGGAGGCACCGAGCGCAGAGTTGTCGAGCCTGCACGCGTTCTGGTTGATCAACCCGTCCACCCGGTTGTAGCCGGGCGTCACCGAGGCGAGTGAATAACCTGACCCGAGCGCAGATGCCGCGACGCTCGGCGTGCCGATGGCCGATTTGCGGGTTCGCAGCGAACCGCCCGCTGAACGCTTCCGCGCCGGACGGTCTCTTCGGGGCTCCACCCACCTGAGACCGTCCGGCGCGTTCAACTCCGCCAACTGCCACGCGGGACCGAGGAGCGGGGCAACTCGCTACATCTAACTTCCCCTACGGCACCATGATGTTGAACAGGATACCGTCGACGAGGTAGGTCCCTGCCGCGTTTGTAGTAAACACCTCATACTCGGCTGCGCGACAGTCCGGGTTTGTGCTGTAGAGGGTGACTTCGCCTGTGCTCCCGCCCGAGAGGGACACAAACGCCGGAACGGCGTTTACGTCTACGCCTGAAGGAGCCGGAATACAGAGCTTGCCAATAGCGATATGGCGCGGTTGGCCCGGGAATCCAACGGGGTGGTCGAAGGTCGGGTTGTTCGGATCGTTCGTTACGACCTGAGCGTACGCTCGAGCGGTGCCCGCAGGCCCCTGTGCGCCGGCCGCGCCTGCAGCGCCTGCAGCGCCTGTAGCGCCTGTAGCGCCTGCCGGCCCTTTGGCGCCCTTGAGCTGTTTGAGCACGCTCGGCTTGATCTGCTTGGTCGAGGTGATTACGTAGTGTTTAGCGGCAATACCCGTCCCGGTGCCCGCTAGGAACAGCGCCAGGCAGGCGATTACCGTCGCCGGCGAGGGCTTCTTGAGAAGTGTGTGCATGTACGCCTTCTTTCGCTCGCGGTTAGTGGTGAAGATGTTGCCGAGGCGGATGGGCTCTGTCAATGGCCGGGCCGATGAGAGAAGAGGCAGCGCTCGGGAGAAAGACGCTCCCTCTTCGAGCTCCGGAGGCGGTGCTTGGCGCTAGCCGAGCTCGGTCAGTGCGCGCCTGATGCCGCGAACACCCTGGGCGATTCGCTGCTCGTTCTCGATCAGAGCGAAGCGAATGTGCTCGTCGCCGCCGGGACCGAAGCCGACGCCCGGGCTGACCGCCACCGCCGCCTCCTTCATCAGCTTGACCGCGAACTCGAGCGAGCCGAGGCTCTTGTAGGACTCCGGAATCTTCGCCCAGACGAACATCGAGCCGCGCGGCTTCGCTATCTCCCAGCCGATCCGGTTCAGCCCGTCGCAAAGCACGTCGCGCCGCGACTGGTAGATGGCGCAGAGCTCCTTCGGAAAGTCGGGCGCCTCGTTCATCACCACGATCGACGCGATCTGAATCGGTTGGAAAGTGCCGTAGTCGAGGTACGACTTGAGCCGCGCCAGAGCGGCGATGATCTCGGCGTTCCCGAGCAGGAAGCCCACTCGCCAGCCGGCCATCGAGAACGACTTGGTCAGCGTGTAGAGCTCGACTCCCACCTCGTCGCCGCCTTCTACCTGGAAGAGAGAGGGGGGCTCGTAGCCGTCGAAGGCCAGGTCGGCGTAGGCGAAGTCGTGAACGAGCACGACCTCCTGCTCGCGGGCGAAGTCGACCGCCTTCTTCATGAAGTCCAGCTCGACCGAGATCGAGGTCGGATTGTGCGGGAAGGAGAAGATGATCACGCGCGGTCGCGGACGTGCGCGCTCGTAGGCCTCGACCATGGTCGCGAACAGGTCGTCGCCCTCCCGCATCGCCCAGTCCGAGACCGTCGCGCCGGCAAAGATGGGCGCGAAACGGTGGATCGGATAGGTCGGAGTCGGGACAACCGCCGTATCGCCGGGCCCGAGCAGCACCCACATCAGGTGCGAGAGACCCTCCTTGGCTCCGATCGTGTTGATCGCCTGTGTCTCGGGATCGAGCACCACGCCGAACTTGCGCTCGTAGAGGTCGCAGACCGCCTTCCTCAAGCGCGGTATGCCGCGGCTCTGCGAGTAGCGGTGGTTGCGCGGCTTCTCGGCCGCCTCCTTCAGCTTCTCGACCGCGAGCGGGTGCGAGGGAAGATCGGGGTTGCCGAAGCCCATGTCGATCACGTCCTCGCCTGCCCGGCGCAGCTCCAGCTTGAGCGCGTCGGTACGGGCAAAGACATACGGGGGCAGGTCGACGACCCGCCGGAATTCGAGCGCGGACTTGGTATTCACCCTTGAAGCCTAGCGGCCTCGCATGAATCCCTGCCGAGCTGCACTGACGAGCGCGACCGCTTCCGGGAAGAGAACGCGCATCGCGTCACGCAGGGCGATCGTCTGTTCGTCGATCGACCCGGATACCTGGATCTGCGAGATAGCCGAGCCGGTGAGCTCGACGGCGGTATTGAGCGTCAGCGTTGCGAACTGCTCGCGCTGCTGCTCTGCAAGCGCTTCGGTTTGCTTCTCGGCGAACTCCTGGAGCCCGCGCATGATCTCCTCGGGATCGTTCCCGAATGGGAAGTTGAATCCACCTTCCAACGCTCCTCCCTTCGACGCTGTCGAGACGACATTCTGACAAGCAGAGCGCCGCCTGCAGACGCCTGCCTTCGTGCCGCCCGGTCGCTCGACTGCTTTTCTCCTCGGTCGCGGCGGCGAACTACCGTACGATGAGGGTCGTGAACGCCGGCTCGGCTTCCCAGATAGTCTTTGCAGTCTCGGTCGTTCTGGCCGCGATCGCGCTTGTGATCGCGGCTTTCGGTCGCGGATTCCGCACCGTAGCGATCGCTATTTCGACCGTGATCGGATTCGCTGCAGCCGTGATCTGGATCTTGTTCGCGCTGCGGCGAGACCACGCTCTGGTCATTGGCGCCGGCGGAACGACCGCCTCGTTCTTCGCCTCGCTTGGAACTTGGGCCGTAGTGACCGGCCTGCAACACACGCGACGGGTGGAGCGCGAGCTGGAACGTGGCCACAAGCAGCTCCGCGCCATGATCGACGCGGAGGTGCGCCAGCGAGGCGGCGAGCTGGAGCGGATTCTGGCCCGCGCTCGTGCCGATTCCTCTTCGCAGCTGGCCGAGCAAGAGCGGAGCCTGGCCGAGACGAGAAGGCACGCGCTCGCGGAGGCCGAGCAGGGGGTGCACCAGAGGCTGGCGCAGATGCTGGCAGAAGGCCAGCGCGAAATCGAGGATCGCATCGTCAGTTTGCGCGGTGATCTCGGACACACCGAGAACGTACTCTCGCGCGAGGTTGGCGATATCCTCCGCGGGTTGCAGGAGCTCGTGCGGGATGCCAGATCGCGCATCGAATCCGACAGCGAGCGCATGGCTAACGAGAGCGACGAGCACCGTGCTTCGATCGCCCGCTTCAGGGTCGAAATGGGAGAAGTGCTCGAGAAAGCCCTGGCCGATAACCGGGATGAGCTCGAGAAGTTCGCCAACGAACGCCGGCGCGTGATCCAGGACGTCGCCGAGCGTCTCGGGCGGCGCGAGCAAGAGGTGGTCGAGCGCATCGAGCGCGAGGAAGCCGAGGCGCAGAGGCGTATCCAAGCCGGCGTCGCCGAGATCGAGCGGCGCCAGCTGGAACAGCTGCGCCGCTTCGTCGAGCGGGCGGTGAGCAGCTTCTCCGACGAGCACGCGAACCAGTTCGAGGATGCGATGCGGGTCGCCCGCGAGGAGGCCGCGCGCCGGCTCACGCGCGAGCTGGATCGAGCCGTCGAGACCTACACCCGCCAGGCACAGGCGCTTCTCGGCGAGCGCGCGCGCCTGCTCGGCGATGACGCGGAGAGCAAGATGGAGGTGCGCTTGAACGCCACGCTGGATCAGATCCGCGAGCGGGGAGAGAAGGCCTGGAGCGCGCTCGAGAAGCGGGTGGCCGACTTCGAGCTCGAGCTACGGGCGCGGCTGGAGACGCTCGGCTCCGAAGCCGAAAGTGAGCGCAAATCGCTCGATAGCCGGATCCACGAGCTCCATCATCGCCTGGAAGAGCTCCGAGGCGGCGCCGGCTTCGTCAGTGAGCCCGAGGATCGCTAGGGCTCATCCCGTTGGGAATGCGCGGTCGAAGGGGTTGAGCCGTGGATGCCAGGGGTTGGACGGGCCGTGAAGGCGCACTGGTAGTGCGTCAAGCGGTCTGGCTGGCCACTGGCGCCGCGGGGCGGCCGCTTCGAACGTGTAGGCCTGGCGAGATAGGCCCTAAAGCAGGATCTCGGCGGCAGTCTCGTGGTGGCAGCCGCGTAGCACGAGCTCGACGGCCAGGTGGAGGTCGATCTCGCTGTGTGCCAGGCGCTCGGCCAGAGGCACCGGGTAACCGGCCTCGATCAGCACGTGCAGGCGCCAGCTGGCGACCTTGGCCTGCTCGCCGTCGACCTCGATCGTCCTCGCCGTCTCCCCCATCTGAACTCCTCCGCTCTGCCGAAAAGGCGCTCACCCCTCGAGACGAGCTCCGCCAGCGGAAGTTTGACGATCGGGGCGGCTGGCGCGTTCAGCTCCACGTCGAGGACGCGGCCACCCTTTCTCACTCGCTGTCCAGACTCCTTTTCTTCACCCGCAGGCGATGGCGCTTGCGCCCGTTTCCCAGGCTGACCTCGCCCGGCTCCGGGATCTCCTTCAAAGTGGCGTAGGTCAATCCCTCGCGAGCCAGGAAGACCATCCCGATCCCGATCCCGACCGAGGACTCGATCGCCTGCAAGCCGATTCCGAAGGCGACGCCCCTCGTCGTGGCAACCCCGTAAGAAAGAAGGGGAGCCGCGACGGCAGCCTGGTAGAGCCCGATATTACCGGGCCAGAGAGGAAAGAGAATCGCAACGTTCATGAGCAGGAGCACCAGTGCGGCTGCCGGCAGCGGTGAGTGAATGCCGAAGCCGCGCATCGCCGTGTAGACCGCTAGCAACTGCAGCGCCCAACCGATGAACTGGAAAGCGATAGCGACCGCCGCCGCCAGCGGAGCGTGCATCACGCTCAGGCCCTGCCGCGCCATCGTCACCAGTCTGCGCACCGGGCCCAGCCCCTCCAGCCCCGAGCCTCCGTGCCGCCGGGCGCTCAGCACCGCGATCGCGAGAAGCGTCACACCGACGGCAACGAACAGCATCACCGTGGTCCCCGCCCATGGAGGCAGCTTCGCCGTGGCGAACACATAGGCGATCAGCGCCAGCACCGGGAAGAGATCGAAGACGCGATGGGCGAAGACCGTCCCCAAGAGTGTCGCCCAGACACCAGTTCGCTTTCCGAAGCGGCGCGTCAGCACCGCGACTCGGGCCACCTCTCCGATACGGCCCGGCAAGACTGCGTTCCCGAACAGGCCCACCGAGAAGGCCGAGATGACCGCCCGGTAACCGGCGCGAGGGGGGTCCAGGGCCTGGTCGATCACGGTCTTCCAGGCCAGCGCGCGAGCGATGATCGAGAGCAAGTTGAGCGCCAGCGCCACGACAACCCACCACCAGACGACGGAATCGAAGGCACTGGCCATCAACGACCAATCGGGGCCGTGCAGCCAGAGCAGCACCACGGCGCCGGAAAAGAGCGCAACCGCGACGGCGATCGGAATCACTCGTCGTTTCACCGTCGACGCCTTCACGATCGCACCGGCGCGGCGGAGTCGAACTCGCCCGCTATCGCCCGCTCGTAGATCGAGAGCAGGCGCGCCGCGATATCGCGCCAGTCGTATTGCTTTGCAGCCTCCCTCGCGGCCTCTCC
The DNA here is from genome assembly GCA_050011315.1 of Gaiellaceae bacterium. Lineage (GTDB taxonomy): Bacteria > Actinomycetota > Thermoleophilia > Gaiellales > Gaiellaceae > Fen-549. Next base: position 45,460 of record JBEKJI010000008.1, on the reverse strand, counting down.
CATCTGCCGCCGGCGCGGCTCGTCCTCGAGCAGCGCGATCACCGCCCGCTCGAGCGCCTCGGCATCGCCCGGCGGAATGATCAGGCCCGCTCGCTCGTCGAAGACCTCCCGGTAGCCGGGGATATCCGAGACGACGACGGGAGTCGAGCAGGCGTAGGCACGGGTCATAACCATGCCGAAGCTCTCGCCGCCGAGCGAGGGCGCAACGAGCATCTTGGCGCTGGAAAGCTCCGCGGTCAGCTCTTCCTCACTCACGAATCCCGGCAGATCGAGCCCGTCCTCGTGCAGCCGGTGCCGGGCCATCAGCAACCGCACCGAGAGCGGATCGGCGCCGACCACCTTCAGCGACGCCCCGGTGCGGCGTCGGATCTCCGGCCAGGCGCGAAGAAGCGTGAGCAGTCCTTTGCGCGGATCATGCCGGCCGATGAAGATGATCTTGTTCGCGCGCTCGCCCGCCTCGACACGGTCGGGGATGAGGATCCCGTTCGGGACGATCTCGTAATAGGCCGGCGCCCAGCGCGCGATCGAGTCGCGCGCCCGCTCGGAGACGGCGATGCGTGCATCGAGGCGATCGAGCAGTTGCCCCCAGAGCATCCTGCCGCCGCGCATCCAGTGGAGATTGCCCGAGGCGTGGAAAGTAGCCACGGTCGTGCAGCGGGCAAGCGCGAGCGCGAGCACCGCGATGGCCGGGGTCATCGGCTCGTGTACGTGGATGAGATCGAAGCGCTCGCGCTCGAGGACCCTCTTCATGCGGGAATACACGGCCGGGCTGAGGATGATGTTCGGAAGCGAGTCGTTCGCCGGCACGATCACCGAGCGCCCGACCGGAATCACGCCCGGCGGCGGCGTGTCGTGGCGACCGCTGCGCGGGTGGAGAATGCGCGTGAGCTTGCCGGGAGGATCGCTGCCGACGATCGTCCTGGTCTCGACTCCCAGTTCCTCCAGTGCGACAGCCTGATGCTGGGCGTGCTCGAGCACGCCTCCCCAGTACGACCACGAATACGGCACCACTATCCCGACCTTCATCGCGGAGAACCCTAACCGAGCAAGCGAGACGGAAGCGCAGGCGATGCCGGGGATACTGCCGCGAGGACGCCCGAAGATACGCCACCGGATACGCCCTCGGAGTACTTCCGGAAGCTCGTGCGCGACTCTAGTCTCGCGCCATGCATCTCCAACTGATCCGCACGTCGCCGGCAATCACCGACCGACAGCGGCAGATCGTCGAGCTGATCGCCGCCGGCTACTCAAACGAAGAGGTTGCACGACACCTCGGCATCTCAGCGCGGACGGTGAAAGCGCACTGTGACACGCTTCGCCAGAAGCTCGGCGTCGAGCGGAGGCGGCAAATTCCGGCGGCGTACCTCAGGCTCACCGGCGCCGATCCGTTCCTGCGAGCCCTCTCCGATCTTGTCCTCCTGAGAGGGTGAAAGGCGCGCCCGCGGCCTCGGCGGTCGCGGGCGCGTTTTGCGCCGGCTCCGGCTCGGGTGTCTTGTACTTCGAGATACGAGCGGGTTAGCGTACGCGCGTGACGACGAACGAATCGATCGAGAGCAAGCCCCGGCGGCTCGAGCCGCAGCTGATCGAGCGACCGCGCCTGCTCGAGAAGCTGGACGGCGCCGATGCCCGCATAATCGCCCTGATCGCGCCGGCCGGCTGCGGGAAGACGACCCTGGCCCGGCAGTGGGTGACGGGCCGCAACGTGGCTCACACCTGGTACTCGGTCGGGCCGGAGGGGTTCGATGTCGCAGCGGTGGCGGCTCGTATCGCCGCAGCCGTTTCAACGATCATCCCGGGTGCGGGCGAGCGGATGTTGACCCGTCTCAGCGTCTCGACCAACCCCGAGGGGGAGGCCGTTCTCCTAGCCGAGTTTCTGGCTAGAGAGATGGCGTCCTGGCCCGCCGGCACAAGGCTCGTGATCGACGACTACCAGGCGCTTGCGGTGTCGCCGGCCTGCGAGCGCTTCGTCGAGACGCTCGTCCGCGAGACGCCGCTACGCCTTCTGATCGCAAGCCGCAACCGCCCCGGCTGGGCGAGCTCGCGGCTGCGCCTCTACGGCGACCTGTTCGAGCTCGGCCGCGAAGAGTTGCAGATGACGCCCGAAGAGGCTCGCGACGTCCTCGCGCCGGTGGCCGACGAAGAGCAGCGCGCTCGGCTCGTCGAGCTCTGTCACGGCTGGCCGGCGGTGCTCGGACTAGCCGCCCGCGCGCCGAGCCCGTCTCCGCCCCAGGACGTGCTCCTGGACGGCCTCTACGACTACTTCGCCGAGGAGCTCTTCCAGAGTGCATCGCCCGAGCTGCAGCGCCTGCTCTGTCAGATCTCCGCCGCCCCCTGCCTCAGCAGGAATCTGCTCGAGCGCCTCGGCGGGCCGCCCGCGCTCGCCCTCGCCGCCACCGCCGAACGCGACGGCTTCTTCCATCGCACCGAGAAAGGCGAGCAATCCTTGCATCCCCTCCTGCGCGCCTTTCTCGAGCACCGCCTCAACGAGCGCTCCGATCGCGTCCAGCTAGTGGACGATCTCGCCCAGGCGCTGCTCGAGAACGAACGCTGGGACGACGTCTGGCAGTTGATCCAGGACTGCGATCGCCCCGATCTCCTCCCCCGCCTGATCGAATCCTCGCTTCCGACGCTCCTCGACGGCAGCCGCCTTCCCGCCCTCGAATCCTGGATCGCGTTCGGTCACGCAAACTCGGTCGTATCCCCTCTACTCGACCTGGCCGAAGCCGAGGTTTCCTTCCTCGCCGGCGAGCACACGAAAGCCTACGCCTTGGCCCTTCAAGCGACGTACCACTTCGACGATTCGTCGCCGTTACGCTGGCGATCGCATGCGATCGCCGGGCGGAGCGCTCACTTCTCCGACCGTCTCGATATCGCTCTAAACCATATGAGAACGGCGCGCGCGCTCACTACGGACTGTAGTGCAACTCAGCACTGTCTCTGGACCGAGTTCTTATGCGCGTTCGAGCTCGAGAGTGAGGACTGCATGTCAGTACTCACAGAACTCGAGTCTTATCACAGTGGTTCCCTAGATTTTTCTGTCCGAATAGCCCACGCTAAGTTGCTCTTTTCAAAGCTGGTCGGCGTTGAGAACCCCGATTTCCATAGTTACTGGACCGTACTTCCACTTCTCGATCGTGTGCATCCTCAGATTAGAAGTAGTTTCCTCTTGAAGTACTGTGACCATCTCGCTGAGCTCGCACGTTATTCAGACGCCGAGGCGATGCTTACGGAGCTATCGGCACTCGTAGCCGAATACGGTTTCGCATTCGGTCTTCCTTTGATTCACTGTGGACGCGCTATTTCAGCCATCGGTCTTCGCCGTTATAGACACGCCGAGCTTCTGTTAAGCGAAGCAGAGATGAGTGTGACTGATGGCCATGGCTCTATCTCTTCACTCGTTCACACGCTACGCGTCGTAATCTCCTTGTCGAAACGCGAGGTCATTCGCGTTGATGCTCTACCGGCAGACCCGATGACACCACCGTGCTGGTTAGGTCTACTTACGGGAGTTCGTGCACTCCAATTGGCGTGCCAAAACGACGCCGCTGCCGCGCTCGAACACGCTTCGCGTGCCGAGAACACGACTCGGCATACTGAAACCCACGTCTTAACGGGTTTCGTTCGCGCCGTTATCGCCGACTACGCGGGTTCTGTACGAAAAGCGCAAGTTTTTCGCGAGGCGCTTAGCCTTGCTGATAGATATCGCCAATGGAACCAGTTCGTTTGGGCCTATCGTGCGCATCCTGATCTTCTAGCGATCGCTGCATCTGAACCGGCGTTCACGCGGCAAGTGCAATCAGTTCTTCTTTCCGCGCGTGATCAACGATTGGCTGGGCATTACGGTATCTCACTTCCGGATATAGGCAGAGCGCAGGCTCAATCCGAAGTAAGACTGTCCCGACGTGAACGCGAAGTCTTAAGGCTCGTTGCAGATGGCTTATCTAACAGAGAGATCGCCGGGAAGCTCTTCATTAGTGAGGTCACCGTGAAAGTTCATCTTCGTCATGTCTACGAGAAACTCGGTGTGCGTAACCGCATGGAGGCAGCGCTCCACGCCGTCTACTCAGATTGATCGCGTCAACGAAGAAGGGCGAGCGACGGTTCGCTCTTGATAGCCGCCATCTCGCCGATCTCAATAGCGAAGTCACTATCGGTCCCTGACACGTAAGCCTCGCTGGCTTGCCCAAGCAAAGAAAGGAACGCCCGAACCACATCCGGGTCAAACTGCTTCCCTGCTTCCCGCTTTATCCGCTCTTGCGCTTCTGCGCTCGTGAGTGCGACTCTGTACGGCCGTTCGGAAGTCATAGCGCTATAAGCGTCAGCTACAGCAACAAGACGCGCCAAAATCGGAATCTCCTCGCCCTCGCGTTCATCAGGGTAGCCAACACCGTCGTAACGCTCATGATGGTGGCGAACAGCGAAAGCCATTTCTTCGTAGCCTTCAATCCTTCCCAGAATCGAAGCGCCGATTTCAGCATGCGCCTCGATCGCAACTCTTTCGTCAGCCTTCAATGGACCACGCTTCTCGAGAACACCAGTCGGCACACCTATTTTGCCGATATCATGAAGCAGTCCGCACACATGAGCGCGGTTCTGTTCTTCTTCCGAGAGATTTAACTTCTTTGCTATATCCCGTGCGTATACGGCTACAGCCGCGGAATGCCCGGCCGTATAGTGATCCCTCGCGTCTAGCGCTGTGACGAGCGCAGTCGCGAAGGAAAGGTTCACTCTTTCTAGACGCGCGATAGCTTCGGATAGGCTTTTCGCAGTATCCGCTTGCTCGCGATAGAGTATGAACAACCGCTGAGTCGCGAACGCTGGTGCAATGAAGAGAACGAGCGTCCATCGAGGAGCTTCAAGAAAAGCATAAGCGAGAATCGCTATTACTGGAGAATACAGTAGAACCGATACGACGTCGATTAACACCGCCATTTTGATTAGTTCTACTACTTTCGCGGTCCGTCGTACTTTCAGCGTCATTGCGGCAAAAACCGTATCGAGGATCGTATACACGACAACGGCCGCGACAGCTGACAGAGTTAACGAACCGAGCGAAAAAGAGTCCGAAAACCGGCTCAATTGAGCAACGTCGCCAGCGACAGACGCCACGATGATTCTCGTAGAAAACCAGCTGGTCCAGCGTAGGTACGGCCTTCCGAAGCGGAGAAGAAGGCCAACTCCTCCAACCAAACCGGCCCAAAACCCACCATAGAGAACTGCAGTGAAAAGAACAGGGAAGAACGCAACTGAGATCTCGATAGACGGAACGAGCTTCACGCTTTGTCGTTCTGCGAGGAGTGATGTCAGCGCGAGTAGCGCTAGAGCGAGTAGGCTCGGCGAGTCCGAAGATGACGGATAAGAGACCAGAAACACGCAAACCGCGGCCGCTAGAAGACTCATCACGTATATAGCGACCCATATATCTGATGCGCTACCTCGCGCGGATGCGGCAGAGGCTTGTTCTCGGTGGTCTCGGTTGCTCCTTGGAAGAAGAAAAGCAACCTGATGCGGTTTGAAGTCCATCTTCGAAGACACTAAAGTGCTGAGCCAGGAAACGCCGTCTGCGACCACGAGTTGTCGCCCGCATCGCAACGTCTATGGGGAAAGGGGGGTGTCATGAAAGCGCGCTTTTTCGGAATCATCTCAGCTATCGCAACAATCGCCGCCATCGGCGGAACCATGAAGGCCTGGTAGAGGGACTTCGATACTTCCCCTTTCGGGTTGCCTCGGCATCCCCCTATCGAGGGATTATCCACAGGGTGGGGATAACCGGTCGAATCTAGGTGATGAGCCCGCGCCGGAAGCCAACAGCGACGGCGTGGGCTCTTGACCGGGCCTGGAGCTTGGCGAGCAGGTGGCGAACGTGGGATTTGACCGTCTCCTCCGAGAGGAAGAGGCGGGCACCGATCTCACGGTTGACGAGGCCGTCGGAAATGAGCTGAAGAACCTCCAGCTCCCGGCTCGTCGGCTCCTGCTCGACGCGGAGCGGCGAACCAAAGGGAATGACCTCGCCGCTGGTTGCGCCGGCGCGACGCTGCGCGACTTCCTCGAACCGTCGCGAGTGATCGATATAACGGCTCAGGATTTCCTTTCGCTCTGCAGCGTCCACGGCCTCGGTATCGGCCTGCGGAGAAAGCCGCTTTAGCGCGGCCTTGTCCCTCGTTCTAGGGATTGCCCCGGCGAATCCCTCTGATGAAGCGGAAAAGAGCGCCGCGCGATGCTCCTACTTGAGACAGACCCGGCCGTAATCGAGCCCGTAGAGAGCATTCACCGTGTAGCAGCGAAGGTCGACGAGCGGGCCGAAGGCGTCCACGTGGCGCTCGTTCAGGAAGGGTGCGAGCGGCGCCCACTGCATCGCCAGCCGGTCGAGCGAGGCCCAACGAGCGTTCACGTCGTCGTTCAGCTCCGGCTCCCGCGCCAGCCGCGCGATCTCGGCGTTCACGGGAGCTATATCGGCAAACGAGTAGTTGGTGTTCGCCAGCCCGTGAGTCTGGTCGGCGCCGAGCAACGACTCGAACCACTCGAATGGGCTCGGGTAGCCCTGGATCCAGAACGCATATCCGATCTGCGCGCGGGTGTGCCGGCTACCGATCCTGGACCAGTAGAGGGCGGGGGGTAGTAGCTTCGGTGTCGGGTTCGGCTTGAGGCCGATTGAGGCGAGCTGCTGTATCAGATAGGAGGTTGCGATGCGCGCGGATGCCGGGCTCGTGAGCCCGTAGACCTTCACCGGTACGCCAACGGCTTTAGCCCGGCGCACGAGTGCCCGCGCGCGCCAGATGTTGTACGGGTAGAGATCGTGTTTCCGGTACGACGGATACAGCGGCGGCAGGATGTTCTCGGTCGGCACGGCCAGTTTTCCGAGGATGTTCGCCAGATGCTCGCGGTCGATGGCGTAGTTGACAGCGCGGCGCACGCGGATGTCGTTGAACGGTCGCACGGTCGTGTTCATGAAGAAGTAGTGCGTGTTGGCTGCGGAGGAAGTACGCAGCTGCACCAGGCCCTTCTTCTCGGCGCGCTCGAGCGAGACGAGCGCCATTGGAGCGTCCACGTAGTCGGCCTGCCCGGCCACGAGCCGCTCGAACGCCGTCCTGCTGCCGCGAACGATGCTTATGACGATCCGGTCGGGGTTGGTGTTCGGAACGGCGTCCGTGGCTCTGAAGTAGCGGTTCCGAGTCAGGGTGAACTCCTTCGGCCATCTGACCTGTGAGATCTTGTACGGTCCCGTCGACGGGATCGGATCGCGCGTCTGATCGCGGCTGGGTGTGCTCTGAGGAACCGGTGCGGCGAAGATACTCGCCAGCGCGTCGAGGAAACTGGGGTTCGGACGCGCGAGATGGATCGTGACCCGCCTCGCCAAGTCGTCGGTTTGAATGCCCGAGATAGGTCCGCGGCGCGCGGCGTTCACTCCGGCGCCGACGATGTCGTCAAAGAGCGGCGCCCCGAAGGAGTCGAGCAGGTAGAGCCTGCGGATCGCGTTGCCGAAGTCGCTCGCCAGCACGAACTTGCCATTCGAGTAGCGCAGGCTCTTGCGGAAGCGGAACTCGTAGACCCGGCCGCCGCCGGAGATGTCCGGCATCTTCTCCGCCAGCGCCGGCACGATTCGCGTGCTCGCCCGGCCGTCCGCATGCTCGTATCCGAGCGGGCTCAGATAGACGTTCCAGAGGCTCTGCCAGCTCTCCGAGGTGAAGGAAAGCCCGGGATCGAGCGAGTCGACACCTGCGTCGATCTCAACTCGAAGCGCCGAAAAGCTACGCGTCTTGAACCGTGGCAAGCCCTTCGACGTATTGCCGGAGCCGCCGCACCCCGCGCCGACCGCGAGCACGGCCGTAAGAAGAGCGACTGCTTTCCGCGTTCGAGCTAGAACTGCTTCCTCCCCGTGATCGTCCCGTCGTGCTGGAGGATCCTAGCGACAGCCCTCGTGAGGGCGTCGCAGGACGCCGCTCGGAGAACGTTCGAGACGTCTACCTGGAGCTACCGTCAGGCGGCTGCGAGCGAGGACAGCTCACGCAGAGCCGAAAGCCGGGCGAGAGCCTGGCCCTCAAGCTGGCGTACGCGCTCACGGGTGAGGTCGAGTTCGTGCCCGATCGCCTCGAGCGTCCAGGGCTCGCCCTCGAAGCCGAAACGCAGCTCGAGAATGCGACGCTCACGCTCGGGCAGAGCCTCGAGCGCCTTGCGAACGCCCTGCCGGCGCAGCGACTCTTCGGCCTCGTCGAAGGGATCGGAGGCCTCTCGATCGGCAAACAGATCGCCGAGCTCGCCCTCGTCGTCGGCCCCAACGGTCTGGTTCAGCGACACCGAGGCCGAGGCCGCACCGAGCGCCTCGTCCACGTGCTGGATCGGAAGACCGGTGGCCTCGGCGAGCTCGTCACGCGTCGCCTCGCGTCCCAGCTCGACCTCGAGCCGGCGAGCGGCCCGGGAGAGCTTCTGCTGGCGCTCGACTACGTGCACAGGCACGCGAATCGTGCGCGCATGGTTTGCGACCGCGCGCTGCACCGACTGGCGGATCCACCAGGTTGCGTAGGTCGAGAACTTGTAGCCGCGCCGCCAGTCGAACTTCTCGACCGCGCGGTTGAGACCGAGCGTTCCTTCCTGAATCAGATCGAGGAAAGGCACGCCGAGGCCACGGTAGCCCTTTGCGATCGAGACGACCAGGCGAAGGTTGGACTCGATCATCCGCCGCTTGGCGACGGGATCGCCGCGCTCGATGCGCTTGGCGAGGGTCACCTCGTCGGCGGCGGTCAGCAGTCTGTGCTTGCCGACATCGGCAAGGAAGAGCTGCAGGCTGTCAGCGGCACCGGAAATCTCCGGCACCTCTACCGGCGCGGTCTCGACGGGCTCGACAGCATCCTCGCTGGCGGCAACCTCCGCCGGCTGGGCGATCTCGACGCCGAGTCGCTCGAGCTCGCGCATCAAATCTTCGACCTCGATCTCGGTGAGGTCGTGCTCCACTACGAGCGCTTCTATATCCGCCGGCTCGACGATGCCGCGCTCTTCGGCGGTGTCCACGAAAGCGCGGACGCTCTCGCTACTCTCGAAAACTGCCTGCAACTGGTTTTGCGTCAACTGACCCTCGACGTCCTTTCTTCTCTCGTGGCCTGATCGCGAAACCTCTACTCTCGCTCAGACCCTTCCTCACGACCCGCGACTCTTCCCGGATGCTCGCCCACTGACCGAAACGGGCTTCGGTCCTTCCTTATTCCGCGGCAGCCGGCTGGGCAGTTTTCGAGCGCGCCGGAAACTCGAACTCGATCTGTCCTTCGGCGTTCAAGACGAGGCGCGCGCGAAAATGTTTGCCGCCTCGGCTTCGGAATCCGGATATTACGTCATTAGTACGCCCTATTGCAAGTAGTTGTCGGGCAATCTCGGGCGTGATTGAGCGGCCGGCGACTTTTTTCCAGATCACGAAGCCGCAACCCGTCTCCTCGCGGCTCTTCCAGCTGGTGCAGCCAAAGGCGCGTGAGTTCTCGCGAATGATCTCGCCTGTCTCGGCGCCGCAGCGAGGGCAAAGCCCGAGCTCGACCCTCTCGGGGCGGAGTTTTTCGCGGTCGAGCGCGGCTATCTTCTCGACGGTCTCGCGTGTGAAGCGCTCGATCTCGCGCATGAAGGCGGCCCGGTCGCCGGAGCCGTGTTCGATGTCGCCGAGGCGCTTCTCCCAGTCGCCGGTGAGCTCGGCGGAGGTGAGCGGATGCTCCTCGAGCATGGAGATCACCTGCAAACCCTTGGGTGTCGGATGTAGCTCCTTGCCGGCGCGCTCGATGTACTCGCGCCTGATCAGCGTCTCGATCGTCTCGGCGCGGGTCGCCGGCGTGCCCAGGCCGCGCTCCTTCATCGCTTCGCGCAACTCCTCGTCGTCGATCAACTTCCCCGCCGTCTCCATTGCTAGAAGCAGGGTGGCCTCGTTGTAGCGAGGCGGCGGCTTTGTCTCCTTGGCCTCGCTCTCGGCGCTCACGCACAGAACCTTCTGACCCTCCACGAGCGCCGGGAGCTCGCCCCCTTCTCCATCCTCTTCGGCTTCGCCGACCTCGTTCTGACGCCCGTTCCCGCCCGCTCCATAGCCGTAGACCGCGCGCCAGCCCGCCGCGAGCGTGACCTTCCCGCGGGTGCGGAAGCTCTCGCCTTCGACCTCGGTGACGACGGTCGTCTTCGCGTAACGCGCCGGAGGATGGAAGACAGCCAGGAAGCGACGGGCAACCAGGTCGAAGATGCGCCGCTCGTCGTCGGAGAAGCGCTCGACATCGTGCTCGTCGTTGGTGGGGATGATCGCGTGGTGATCCTCGACCTTGGCGTCGTTGACGACGCGCCCGAGCGGCAAGCGCTCGAGCGCAAGCACGAATCGCGCCGCTTCCGCGTATTCCGCGATCGGCTCGAGCGTGGCCGCCGTGGGTTTGAGCAGCGAGACCATGTCGCCGGAGAGGAAGCGTGAGTTCGTGCGCGGGTAGGTGATCGCCTTCCGACCTTCATACAGGGATTGCGCCGTCCTCAGCGTCCGCTGCGCGGAGAAGCCGAAACGACGGTTGGCGTCGCGCTGGAGCGAGGTGAGGTCGTAGAGAAGCGGCGAGCGCTCGCTTGCCTCTCTGCGCTCGACCGAGGTGACCAGGCCCTCGGCGCCGTTCACCTTGGCGGCGATCGCCCCCGCGCGCTCGCCGTCCTTCAGCCGTGTCTCGTCGCCCTCGAACCAGAGTCCCTCGTAGCCCGCGTCGAAGCCGGCGTGGATGAGCCAGTAGGGCTCCGAGACGAAGGCCTGGATCTCCCGCTCCCGGTTCACGATCATCGCCAGCGTCGGGGTCTGCACGCGTCCGAGCGAGACCACGCCGCCTACCCAGGCGCGGCCGCGGATGGTCGCGGCTCGAGTGGCGTTCATGCCGACCAGCCAGTCTGCTTCCGAGCGCGAGCGCGCCGCGGCTTCGAGCGATGCCATCTGCCCGCCCGGGCGCAGGTGCTCGAAGCCCTCGCGGATCGCCTGCTTGGTCATACTGGAGATCCACAATCGCTCGACGGGCTTCGGCTTCGCCCCGCGCGACCTGAGGTAGACCTCGTAGACGTAGGCGAAGATCAGCTCGCCCTCGCGCCCGGCATCGCAGGCGTTGATCAGCTCCGCGACGTCTTCGCGCTTGAGCAGCTTGAGGACGACGTCGAGCTGCTTGCGCGACTTGGAATCGCGCGGTTTTAGCCTGAAAGCCTCGGGCAGGATCGGCAGGTCGGCCATGCGCCAGCGCTTGAAGCGCTCGTCGTAGTCCTCGGGCTCGACCAGCTCGACAAGGTGGCCGACCGCCCAAGTGATGACGTGGGTGTCCGACTCGAGGTAGCCCTCGTGCTTGGCGAAGGATCCCGGCAGCACGCCGGAAAGATCGCGTCCGACCGACGGCTTCTCGGCTATTACGAGTGTCTTTGTGCTCACGTGTGACACCTTATCGGAGAGGTCCGAGGTCAATTGAGACGAGTGCGAGTCGAGCCGGTCGCACCGCTAACGCATATCTCGCCCCTGGCCGAGAGACCGAAACCGGATTGGCTGCCGATAGAATCACTGTCGCGCTCGGGCGGTTACGAGTGCTCGAAAAGGAAGCAACTGCCACCGGCGCGAGCAGGAGGACAGAGCCGTCGACCTCGTCACTCACCCAGATCTCGTTCGTCTGCACCAGGCGCCGGAACACCATCCGGAATCGCAGAGCCGCCTCGAGGTGCTCATCTCCGCCTTCCCGGATTACACCACGGCCGAGCCCGCGGCTCGCGCCGATCTCGAGCGTGTCCACCCTGCTTCCTACCTCGATAGCTTCGAGGGTCTCGACACGACTCTGTGGATAGATTTCGACACCTTCGTCACTCCCACCAGTGCCGAGGCGATCAAGCTCGCCGTCGGAGCGACCCTCGAGGCGGTGCGCCGCGGCGGTTTCGCGCTCGTCCGTCCGCCCGGCCACCACGCCTCGCGCGAGGACGCAATGGGCTTCTGTCTGGTCAACAACATTGCGATTGCCACCCGCTACGCCCAGGCCGAGCTCGGTCTCAAGCGCGTCGCGATCCTCGACTGGGACATCCACCACGGGAACGGAACCGAGGCGATCTTCTGGGACGACCCTGACGTGCTTTACGTGTCGCTGCATGCCTGGCCGTACTACCCGGGAACGGGCGGCCCGCGCCCGAAGAATGCGGCCGGCGAAGACGTCCCGGGCGGAGAGAGCCCGACCACGTTGAACATTCCTCTCCCGGGTGGCACCGGCGACCGCTCCTATCTGCAGGCGTTCGAACAGATCGCTTGCCCGGCTGTCGTAGCCTTCGCGCCCGACATCGTGCTCGTTTCGATCGGCTTCGATGCACACCGCGACGATCCGCTCTCGCCCACGGTTCTGACCGACCAGGCCTTCTACCAGCTCGCCAGCCGAACCGCGAGCCTCGCTCCGCGCTTCGCCGCCGTGCTCGAGGGCGGCTACAACCTCAGCACTCTGCCCCGCCTGGTCGAAACGACTGTCGCCGGTTTCGAAAACCCCTCTTGAGGATTCAGCCGGGAGCGCGCTACCGGTCACGTGCCTGTTTCGTCTCCGAAGCGACGGCTATCCCCTCCCAACGCGTTTAGAAGAGACAGTTCGGGGCACCCCGGCACGAACGCCATCCAGGAATAGTGCGCGAGTCTACTTCAATCGACCTTCGGGGGCGGCGCCGTAGAGGATGTCCGAACAAGCGGCGACCGGCTTTCGCCGGTCGCGCTCGCCAATCGTCGCAGCCATCCCGTTGCTTGCTTAGATCATCGGATATGGGCGTGGGTAAGCGCATCCCCCACGCCTCCCACGCGGTGGGTGATTCGATCTACGGGCCTTTCCCGTTAGGGATCCGCGGTCGAAGTGGTTGAGCCGTGGATGCCAGGGGTCGGACGGGCCGTGAAGACGCACTGGTAGTGCGACAAGCGGTCCGGGCGGGCACTGGCGCCGCGGGGCGGCCGCTTCGGGCGTGTAGGCCTGGCGGGATAGGCCCTAAATCAGCGCCGCGCACGCGAGAGCTTTTCCAGCGCCTCGCGCCGAGACGAGACGCCGAGCTTGTGCAACAGGCTCTTCACGTGCGAGCGCACGGTGTGCTCGGAGATGAAGAGGCGCCGGGCGATGTCCTCGGTGCCCAGATGCTCGTCGAGCAGGAGCAGTACTTCGAGCTCGCGGGCCGAAAGCTGCGAAGCGATCTCATCGGGCACCGCATGGTCGCGATTGCCGTCCCGCACCTGCTCGAGCAACCGCCGGGCGATCGACCCGGATAGCGCGGCCTCGCCGTTGACGACGCCGCGCAGGAACTCGACGATGCGCTGTGGAGGCTCCGTCTTGAGCAGGTAGCCGGAGGCGCCGCCGCGGATCGCGCGCAGCAGGTTCTCCTCCGTCCCGGAGGCGGTCAGAACGATCACCTCGGAGCCGGGAGCGACTCGACGCAGCTCCGGAAGAGCCTCGAGCCCGCTTATGCCGGGCATCGAAAGATCGAGCAGTATGAGATCGGGCTGCTGCTTCGCAGCCTGCCTGATTGCCTCTTCCCCGCTCGCCGCCTGACCGACGATCTCGAAACCGTGCTGGGTCAGAAGCGACGCAAGAGCCTCTTGCGTCAACGGATGGTCGTCGACGATGAGTACGCGCTCGGACATGGTTTCATCCCTTATCGGCAGCCCCATTGTTGCCGAATAGGGGAATCGTGGACGACAATCGTCAGCAACAAGAGAGTGCTCTTCGTTCGTGGCTGGTAGGCGAATTCCTGCTGATAGCCCTGCTCAGCGCCGCTCTTGGGCTCTGGGGCGCCTACCCGAGCCTGCCCAGCACCTTCGATCTGCCAATGCTCCTCGTCGCGCTCGATACGTCGATTGCGTTCGCCTCGGCGCTGGTGGCGGTACTGGCCGGCGTTCGCTTCGCGGTCGATGCGCGGCGAACCGATCTGCTGCTCTGCGCCGGTTTCGGAGTCGCCGCGCTCTCGATACTCGCCTTCGAGATCGTTCCGATTCTCGGCGGCTCCGCGATCGGACGGCCGGAGGCCTGGGCGGGACTGATCGGACGGATTCTCTCCGCCGCTCTGATCGTCACAGCCTCGTTCGCGCGCGGTCAGGTGCGCATCCCCGAGCGAGCCCTTGTCGCCGCACTCGGTACCGGCCTACTCGCACTGCTTGTCTTCTGGAGCGGTACGCGCGCGCTCGCCGATGCGCTGGCCGGATCGGGCGGCACGGACGAAACCGAGCTGCCTTTGACGATCGCCTTCGCACTGCTCGCTTTGCTCTATCTGGGGGCGATGATCGGCTTCGGACTGCGCTACCGGCGCCGGCTCGAGGATCTGGACAGCTGGCTCGCTCTGGCCGCGACTCTGTGGCTGTTTTCGAGCCTCAACTCCGTCTTCACGCCGTTGATGCCGGGGGAAAAGGCGGCGCTGGGCGACTTCCTGCGCCTGCTCGCCTGCGTCGTGCTGGTCGTCGGCGTCTGGCGCGCGATCCGCGCCGCCGAGTTCGGCCGCGCCGTCTCGGAGGAGCGGACGCGAGTCGCACGTGAGATCCACGATGGGCTGGCTCAGTACCTGTTCGCGCTCTCCACTCACGTCAATATGCTCAGAGCGGGCGCGGAGCTCGAGACCGTCTTGCCGCGGCTGGAGGAAGTGGCGGCGCTCGCCCAGCAGGAAGCCCGCTTCGCCGTGCTGGCGCTCTCTTCGGCCGCTGGTAGCGCTCCCTTCGACGCTGCCCTGCACCGCTACGTCGAAGTCCTCTGCGCCGACGGCAAACTCGAGGTCGACATTGAGATCGACTCGGAGATCCACCTCGCACCCGATGAGCAGATCGAGATCTTCCGCATCGTCCAGGAGGGGCTCGGGAACGTGCGCAAGCACGCCAATGCGGACCGGGCCGAGCTCCGCATCGTCGAGAAGGGGCACAAGCGCATGGTCATCGTTCGCGACGACGGCGACGGTTTCGACGACAGCCAGCGCGGCCGCAGACGCAGCGCGGGCCAGGGGCTGAAGAACATGAAGAAGCGCGCCGCCTCGATCGGCGCCGACTTCGCATTTTCGAGCAAACCGGGCGTGGGAACGACTCTCGAGGTCGCGCTCAGAGGCTGAGCGCCCCGACGAAGATCTGCCAGTAGAAAAAGCCCTGTTTTACCAGGGCTTTTCCCTTAGCAAGCCTGTAAGCCGGATCCTGTCGAGGGTGACCATCCATCTAGGCCGCCGGTTGCCCGGCGGCTCGAGCGGCGCACCCGGTCCCTGGGCGGGCCACCTGAGCGGGACCTGCTTCGCCTTGCACCGGATGGGGTTTGGCGAGCCGCCGCGTCACCGCGGCGCTGGTGGGCTCTTACCCCACCTTTTCACCCTTACCGCCGGTTGCCCGGAGGCGGTGTCCTTTCTGTGCCACTTTCCGTCGGCTTTCGCCGCCTGGGGTTTCCCCAGCATCCTGCCCTACGGTGTCCGGACTTTCCTCGAACCGCCGAAGCGGCTCGCGGTCACCCGGCCTGCGACTCGCAGTTTAGCGCCGTGCCCGCGCGTCCCAGGAGTCCCGGCCAGAACGAGCCGCACTCGGGGCAGATGACGTCTGCACCCTCGTGGAGCACGAACTCGCCGCAGACCAGGCACTCCAGGCTGGCGCCGCGCGCTAGCGCACACACCTCCTGCTCGAGCGTCTGATGAAGGAATGTGACGGTCATTTGACTGTTATCCCCACTCCCTCAGGAAAGCATTCGGAAGACCCCGGTAACCTTCCCGAGGATCTGTACGTAGTCGGCGTAGATCGGCTCCAGTGCATCGTTCTCGGGCTGCAGGCGCACGCGCCCGCCCTCCCGGAAGAAGCGCTTGACCGTAGCCTCGCCGGCCGATTCGTCCTCCCCGGCCAGGGCGACGACGATCTCGCCGTTGTCGGCGCTCTCCTGCTTGCGCACGACCAGGACGTCGCCGTCGAGGATGCCGGCTTTGATCATCGAGTCGCCCTTGACCCGCAGCAGGAACTCCTCGCCCCCGCGCGAGAGCGGCTCGGGCACCGCCAGGTAGTCCTCTACGTTCTCCTCGGCCAGCAGCGGCGACCCGGCTGCGACCTGACCGAGAAGCGGCAGCCTGTGCTCCTGCTCGCGTTCGCGCGCGACGAGCTCCAGTGCGCGCGGCTTGGTCGGATCGCGTTTGAGCAAGCCCGCGCGCTCGAGATTGGCGAGATGGGCGTGCACCGTGGAGGGCGAAGCGAGCCCGACCGCCTGCCCGATCTCACGCACAGTCGGCGGATAGCCGTGCTGGTCGACATAGGCGACGAGGTAGTTCCAAATCTCTCTTTGCCGCGGCGTTAGCAAGCGATCCTCCTTGGCCGGCTGACGAATCCGAACATCTGTTCGCCATGAAAGCTAGCGCTCCTTCCGGACGAAGTCAACGATCCGGGGCGATGGTCGCACCGCTCTGCGCGTTGACACACCTGGCGCATACCAACGAGCTGATGAACGACCCGAGAGTGCTCGCGCGCGACAAGATCGCCTGGCGCTGAGGGTAGCCCTCGGCACGGCGGCGAGCGGGCGAGGCCGTTACTCGGGCTCGCCCCAGAACTGCATCATGCCCGGACCGAACTCGTCGTTCGGGCGCGCCCAGAAACCGAAGCGCTCGTAGAACGCTTCCCGGTCCTTGGCCACCATCATCCCCACGACCGCGCCGTCGCTGGCGTTTACCGCGATGTAGTCCATCACCCGTTCCATCAGCGCCCGGCCGATGCCCAAGCGCTGGTGCTCGGGCCGGACGATAACGTCCTGGACGTAGAAGCAGATGCTGCCGTCGCCGACCACTCTGGCGGTACCGACCACCTCACCGTCGAGGAGCGCGCAAACCGCGTAGAGCGAGCCAGCGAGGCCTTTCTCGTAACCGTCGGGGTCGCCGAATTCCCAGCCGACCGACTTCCTGAGCTCGGAAAACTCGGCGACGGTAGGGGTTCGCTCCTCGAGCTGGTACTCGGGTCTCATCTTCGCTGGCCATTATCGGCGCCTCGCGGCGCGTCCGCCCATCCAACAGTCGTTGCGCCACTCGCTCGTTCAGAAACAGAGATGCCTTCTCGGTGCGCTGAGGCGATTCTGGCAAAGGAGGTGGTGGCTGCGGCGCGCAGGACGTTCGGACCTGCGCGATGCGGAGAAGCGCTGTATCAAACCTCAGAGCCTTCTCGGCGCACTGAGGCGACGCTGGCAAAGGAGGCGAAGGCTGCGAAGCGCAGGACAGTACATCGGTACGGACAAGCTTCGCAGCCGAAGCATCCTGCAGTCCAGCGTCGTCAGCGGATCGACCCGCTTCGGGTCGATCCGCGATCAGTGCGTCGAGAATGCGCTGGAGAGGACTTGAACCTCCACGGCCCATTCGGGCCACAAGGCCCTCAACCTTGCGCGTCTACCAATTCCGCCACCAGCGCGTGGGCCCGGATTGTACCGGCTTTCGCCGAGCCGTCCGGCTACTTGAGAAGCCGGAAGAGCGCGACGGTATCGAGGAACCAGACGAGGGCGACGACGATCGTCAGCCGGGTCAGGTTACGCTCGACGATGTGGGTGCCTCCGTGGGAGGTCGGGGTGAAACCGAGCCCGCCGAGACCGCCCTCGCGACCGGAGTGCATGAGAATGAGAACGACCAGTCCGATCGAGACGAGGATGTGGAAGCCTGCGAGCAGTCCGACCATTAGCGTGCCGAGGATAGCAGCGCCGCGCTAGGTGGAGACGCTCATAGTCGTACCGGCGACCGCGCGTTCCAGCACCTGCTCGATCCGCTCCGCCTGTAGCTGGACGCTGTGCTCGGCTGCGGCCGCGCGCCCGGCTTCGTTCGGGCAGGGAAGGGCGGCGGCGCTCTCCAGCGCGCGCACGAGCGCATCCTCGTCCACCGGATCGACGAGCGCGCCGGCTCCGGGCGGGACGAACTCGGGCGGGCCGCCGATGCGCGTCGCCACCACCGTGCGCCCGCACGCCATCGCTTCGAGCAGCGCCTGCCCGAAGGGCTCGATCAAGCTGGGCTGGCAGAGGACGTCGCAGGCGGCGAGCCAGAGCGGCACCCGTTCGTGCGGGATACGGCCGAGTACGCTCACGCCCGCGACGCTTTCCAGCTCGCTGCGCAGCAGCCCGTCGCCGAGGAAGACGAGCGAGCCATCCCCGAGACGCTCGAAGGCACGCGCCAGCCGGACTACGTTCTTACGCTCCGTCAGCGAGCCGACGCAGAGGAAGAGCGGCTCTTCTCCCGTCCAACCGAGCTCGCTCCGGGCTTCGGCCCGGTCGCGCGGCTGGAAGCGCTCGAGGTCGACGCCGCAGTCGATCACGGTGGTTTTCCCGCGCGCCTGCGGCAGCTTCGTCTCCAACTCGCGGGCGAGGAAGCCCGAAACGGCGATGATCTCGCTCGCCCGCTTCAGCGTGTGCGCGGTGAGGGTGCGCAGGCCCGGAACGGCGCCGATGTTGCGCACGTCCTGACCATGCGCCGTGACCACGAGCGGCGCCTTCGAGGCGAGCGCCCCGATCAACCCGGAGGGAACGAGGAAGTGCGCGTAGACGACCTCGGGCCGGAAGCTGCGCGCCTTCTTCCGTGCCTCACGCGCGAGGGACAGGAAGCGCAGCTTGCCGCCGGAGCGACGGTCGAGAACCGCCCGCTCGAGCTCGTGCCCGCGCGCCGCGAGCTCGCGCTCGAGCTGAGCGACGAAGACTCCGAGATCGGGATCGCCCGGCCCCGGATACATCTGCGAGACGAGCAGGATGCGCATCTTGGGGATGAAGACTGACGGTTTCGGCGCTGTCGCGTGACAGACAGGTGCGAATTACCGCGTTACGATCGCAGCGGGTGGTGGGATGGGCATCCTCCGCGCTCGACCGCGTTGCCGCTCGAATGCCGACTACCCGGTGAGTCAGGAGGAGGAGATTGCCTCGCTCAGGAAGCGATGGACGAGCGTCGGCCGGCCCTCGGCGTCGAAAACGCCGAAATCGCCCTTGTTGTCCCAGACCGTCCAGGGGATCTGGTGCCGGTCGAGGGCGGCGAGCACGTCCCGGTACCAGCGCTCGCGCGCCGGTGGAGGGGTCGTATCGAGTGCGCCAAACTCGCCGCACCAAAGCGGCAGCCCCGTCTTTCGCGCCAGCGCGAGCGCCGGGTCGAGCAACCGCTCCACGTCCTCCGCCCGGAAGGCGCGGAGGTTCCGGGCGGCGTTTCTCGCCTCGGCCGGGAAGGAGTCGAACACCTCCTGCGACACAAGCTCGCCCGGGTAGTCGATCGGGCCCTCGTAGGCCTGCACGGCGTTCCAGTAGGCGCGGTAATGGGTGAACAGGATCGGATCGTAGAAATGGAAGGTCAGAATCAGGCGTTCGTCCTCGGGTACGCGCAGCCCCGAGAAAGCGAGCGGCTCTGAAAAGCGGTTCGAGCCTACGGCGACCATGCGCTCCGGCTCGCGTGCCCTAACCTCGGCAAGAGCACGCGCCGCCAGCGAGTTCCACTCCTCGTCGTTCTCGGCCACCGGCTCGTTCAACAGCTCGTACGCGACCTGCTCGACGCTCCAATGACCCAGCGCCTCGGAGAGGCCGGCCCAGAGCTCGCAGAAGCGCTTCTGCTCGGCCGGGTCGCCGAAGAGCGGGCGGACGGAAGCGTTGAAGTAATGCGAGCGGACGATATGCAGATCGACCACGACGCGAAGCCCCGCGCGCTCGAACCAACCGAGCCCGCGCTCGAGAAGCTCGAAGCCCTCCGAGTCTCGCCGTCCTTGCTCGTCCCAGAGCTGCACCTCGTCCACCGGCAGGCGCACGTGATCGAAACCGAAGGCGGCGATACGCTCGACGTCAGCCTCGTCGAAGTAGCCTCGCCGCTCGGCTCCTCGCCGCTCCGACTGTGAAAGCCAGTGCGAGATGTTGACGCCGCGGCCCAGTCGAAAACCCATCTCTCTATCTCCCTTCCAGGGCGAAGCGCCCATCGCTGAGCTTGCTCGAGTTCATCTGGGATCGAAGGTGCCGAACTCCTCGCGCAGCACGGTGCAAACCTCGCCGATCGTGGCACGTAGAGCGAGCGCCTCGCGCATCGCCGGGAGTAGGTTCTCACTTCCGCGCGCTGTGCCTCGCACCGCCTCGAGCGCCTTCTCCACGGCGGCGCCGTCGCGTTCGCGTCGCACCTGAGCCGTGCGCTCGCGCTGGCGCAGCTCGATCTGTGGATCGATCCGGTGCAGCTCGACCCTCTCGACGTCGGCCTCTTCCTGGAAGCGGTTGACACCGACGATCACGCGCTCGCCCGCTTCGACCTCGCGTTGGTGGAGGTAGGACGCCTCCTCGATCTCGGCCTGGACGAAGCCCTGCTCGATCGCCGCCACCGCGCCGCCGAGCGTGTCGATGCGCTCGATCAGCTCCAGCGCGCGGCTCTCCAGCTCGGAAGTGAGCGACTCGATGAAGTAGGAGCCGCCGAACGGATCTGCGCTGTCGGTGGCGCCCGCCTCGCTCGCGAGAATCTGCTGCGTTCTGAGCGCGATCCGCACTGCGTGCTCGGTCGGGAGAGCCAGCGCCTCGTCGAAGGAGTTGGTGTGCAGCGACTGGGCGCCGCCGCAGACGGCCGAGAACGCCTGCAGAGCCACGCGCACCACGTTGTTCTCGGGCTGCTGGGCGGTCAGGGTCGAGCCGCCGGTTTGGGCGTGGAAGCGGAGCATCTGCGCCTTCGGATTGGCGGCGCCGAAGCGCTCGCGCATGATCTTCGCCCAGAGACGCCTCGCCGCCCGGAACTTGGCCACCTCCTGGAAGAAGTTGTTGTGGGCGTTGAAGAAGAAGGAGAGGCGCTCGCCGAAGCGATCGGGCGAGAGCCCGGCGTCGACCGCGGCCTGGCAGTAGGCGATCCCGTTTGCGAGCGTGAAGGCGAGCTCCTGGACGGCGTTGGAGCCGGCCTCGCGGATGTGGTAGCCCGAGATCGAGATCGTGTTGAAGCCGGGCAACCGTCCTTCGCAGTAGGCGAACAGATCGGTCGTGATCCGCATCGAAGGCCGGGGCGGGAAGATGTAGTTCCCGCGCGCGACGTACTCCTTGAGGATGTCGTTCTGAACGGTGCCGCGCAGCTTCTCGGGCGCCACGCCCTCTTTCTCGGCCACCAGCTCGTAGAGGAGGAGGAGGAGCGCCGCCGGCGCGTTGATGGTCATCGAGGTCGAGACCTGGTCGAGCGGGATCTCCGCGAAGAGCAGCTCCAGGTCGCCGAGCGAGTCGATCGCGACGCCGGTGCGCCCGACCTCGCCCTCGGCGAGCGGATGGTCGGAGTCGTAGCCGAGCTGGGTGGGCAGGTCGAAGGCGACCGAGAGCCCGGTCTGGCCCTTCTCGAGCAGGTAACGGAAGCGTGCGTTCGTCTCCTCGGCCGAGCCGAAGCCGGCGTACTGGCGAATCGTCCAGGGACGGCCGCGGTACATGGTTGCGTAGGGACCCCGCGTGAAGGGATAGGCGCCCGGCGACTCGGGCTCAAGCGCAGCTATGTCCTCGATCGTGTAGACGGGCTTGATCTCGATCCCCGCCTCCGTCTTGCGCGATTCGTCTGCCGGCGCCATGGCCGGAATCGTACGTGTATGTCGACAGCGGAGCGGGCGGCAATGAAGCTGCGCTCGCCCGAGCCCGTCCTCAGCCGCGCTTCGGTCGCAGCCGATAACGTGATGGTCGCGTCCCTCGCGGGAGGGACTTGTGGCGTTGCGCCCAAGTAGACCGGGATGACATCAAACGATCCGTACCGTAAGTGGCAAGGCCCCGAGGAGGAGCAGCCCCCTCGTTTCGAGCCGCTCGAGTACTCGCCGATCGAGTACGAGGCGGGGAGCGAGCCGGTGCGCGATTACCAGCCCATCCAGCCCGAGGGATTTCTCCGCAACCTCTTCAAGAAGCTGGCGGCGCCGTTCGTCGCCCTCGGCGCGCTGCTCGTCAAGTTCAAGGCCGTCGTCCTGATCATCTTCAAGCTCAAGCTGTTCACCACCGCCGCCACCATGGTCGCCTCGATCGGCGCCTACACGATGCTCTGGGGCTGGCGCTTCGCTGTCGGCTTTGTTCTCCTTCTGTTCGTGCACGAGTCCGGTCACGTGCTCGAGGCCCGGCGGCAGGGTCTACCCGTGAGCACACCGGTGTTCATCCCCTTCCTGGGCGCCGCCATCTTCCTGCGCGAAATGCCGCCGAACGCCTGGAAAGAGGCTCGCCTGGCGCTCGCGGGCCCGCTCGTCGGCTCGCTCGGAGCAGCCTTCTGCTGGGTGCTCGCCAGCGTCTATCACTCGAACCTGCTACTCGCGATCGCCTATTTCGGCTTCTTCCTCAACCTCTTCAACCTGCTACCGGTGGTGCCGCTGGACGGCGGGCGGGTCGCCGCCGCCCTGCATCCGGCGATCTGGATCGTCGGCCTCGCGGCGCTGGTGGCGCTGGTCATCGTGACGCCGAACCCGATCCTCCTGATCATTCTGGTGATAGCCGCGCTCGACCTCTACCACCGTTGGAGTGCGCGCCACCAGCTTCGCGACCGCGAGTACTACAAGGTCAGCGCTTCGCAGCGTTTCGCGGTCGCCGTCGGCTACTTCGGGCTCGCCATACTGCTAACCATCGCCATGGCCCAGACCCACGTCGTCCGCCACTTCTGATGCCGGTTCCCAGGAGACGACTCGAGGATCGCGAGATCCTTTCCAGCAGCGGCGGCGAGCACGAAGATCACGTGCAAATGATCGCCGCCGAGTTCCGGCGCGGCTTCGAGGCAGTCGACAGGATCGACAGGCCGGCGGTCTCGATTTTCGGCTCGGCTCGGGCAGCCGAGGGCCAGCCCTTCTACGACCTGGCGCGCGAGGTCGGGCACGAGTTCGCGCGTGCCGGCTGGGCGGTCGTGACCGGCGGCGGGCCGGGGATCATGGCGGCCGCCAACCGCGGCGCACAGGAGGCGGGGGGGCTGTCGGTCGGCTTCAACATCCGCCTGCCGCACGAGCAAGTTGCGAACCCCTACATCGACCTTCTTCTGACCTTCGACCACTTCTATGCGCGCAAGACGATGTTCGTGAAGGCGGCCGAGGGCTTCGTCATCTTCCCCGGCGGCTTCGGCACGATGGACGAGTTGTTCGAGTCGCTGACCCTGATCCAGGTCGGCGAGGTCTTCCACTTCCCGGTCGTACTGATGGGCAGCGACTACTGGGAGGAGATGCTGGACTGGGTCCGCAACAAGATGCTCGGCGAGGGGATGATCTCGATCGGCGATCTCGATCTGCTCTCGCTCACGAACGACTCGGCCGAGGCCGTTCGCATCGTGCTCCAGCACCAGGAGCTACGAGGAGGCGAGAGCGCGGCTAGGGCATAGGGCCTATCTCGATACGGGCTTAGCGAACTCCGCGTCCGTCGGCGCCGCCGGCGTCCTGCGAGTACCACGCGCGTTGTCTATGGCTGTTCAGTCGATCCGCTTCGCGCTCCAGGTCGTCTTGACCCAGCAGGTGGCGGCTTCCAGCGCAGGCGCCGACCAAAGCTTGTCGTAGTGGAGGATGACACGGCCGCTGGCCGAGCTACCGGACACCCGTCCGCTGACTTCGACGTGCGTCGTGCCGTTGACGTGTAACTCATAACTGATTACGAATTTTCCTCCGGCTTTGAGCTTGCCCTCTTTCTTCACCACCAAGGGGTAGATCTCCATTACGCTCTTATGCGAAGAGATGCAGATCGCGTTGCCCGTCAACTTGAAGCCGGTCACAAACGATCCGCTGACGCGGAAAGAGACCGGCAGCCCCTGCTTCGTCTTGCCTTTGTAGCGCCCTCCCGCACCCGCCGAGACAGCGCCCACGAGAACGAGCGCGGCAAGAAATAGGACAGCGACAACTCTCGAGAAGCGCGGCGCGCCGGCGAGAACAAGCCTGAGCCTATTCACGGCAACCTCCCAGAACCGCCATTCGCAGCGAGCACTTGACATCTATCACGCAGCGGGCGCATCTTCTTATATCGCCGCAGCGGAGGGCGAATCAGCGCCGAAAAGCGCTGCGCTGGTTGAGCACGCGCGCCAGATCGGAGATCGAGAGGAAGCCGACCAGCTGCGAGTCGTGTACGACCAGGCCACGCCGGAGCGTGCCGCCAGCCAGCGCATCGAGGGCGTCGGCCGCGGTGTCGTCGGCGTCGAGAGCTAGCCTTCGCGCAGCCTCTTCGCCACTCAGCCCCTCCGGACTCGAGCCCAGGCGCGCGAGGACGTCCTCCGCGCTCGTGGCGGCAGCCTGGCGGAGATCGAGCGCCTCTACACCGCCTACCGGTAGAGAAGGCGAGGGCGAGCGGCGCTTCGGAGCCGCGCTCACACGGGGACGTTAGCGAGCGCGCGACGGCGAAGATGGCCAGGCGATGGAGTACCTCGTCTCGTAAGAGGTCTTAGGTTCGCCGCGCGGTCCACGTCGTCGTTACCTGGCAGGCGGCCGCTTCCCCCACGTAGTATCCGGTGGCCGGGTTGAAAGCCTGCCACCACTTCGAGTAGCGGATCTCGAGTCGCCCGCTGGCCGAGCTGCTACCTACCTTACCGCTCACCGTCACGTGGTCACCGCCCTTGACATATTTCAGCGTGAACTTCCCGCCCGCTGTGATCCGGCCTGTGTGCGGCGACGCGGCGATTGAGCGGATCTCAATCTCGCTCTTGTTTGCGGACATACAGAAAACGCTGGCCGTTGCCGTAAAACCGACCACGGACGAGCTGGTCGCGCGAAACGCGACGGGTTCCTTCTGCTTCGTCTTGCCCTTGTAGTGACCGCTCGCACCTGCCGAGGCCACAGGAATCAAAGCGAGCGCGGCAAGAGCGAGGATCCAGGCGATCCACAAGCGGCGCCGATCCCTTACGAGAACGAACGTGTGTCTGATCACGATAACCTCCCTGGGCTCACCGTCTCTTTGGGCATTTGCCGGCGATTGGAGACCACGTTATTTCATTACGGCCTCTGGCGCCACCGCCGCACTCTCAGAGCTAGCTTCGATACGAAACACTCCGTCGCCTGACCGTGCTCAGCCCGGTCAACGGGTCTTCATTCGAGACGAGCTCTCAGCGCCGAAAAGCGCTGCGCTGGCTCAGCACACGGGCGATGTCGGCGATCGAGAGGAAGCCGACCAGCTGCGAGTCGTGTACGACGAGGCCGCGCCGGAGCGTGCCGCCGGCCAGCGCATCGAGGGCGTTGGCGGCGGTGTCATCGGCATCGAGAACCGGAACTTGATCGCGCTCGAGCATGCTGTTGCGGACGAGGTGAGCGTTCCAGTCGGAGCGGGGGTGGGCGGCGATGGCGGCGAAGGGAAGCAGGCCGAGGACTTCACTGCCTGAGACGACGGGGTAGGTTTCGTGACGCGTCGTTGCGCCGAGTGAATCGGCGAACTCGCCCAGTGTCTCGTCCGCCGGAGCGATCACGGGCTCGCGCGTCATCAAGTCGCGGACGTGCAAACCCTCGAGCGCCTCGCGCGCCTGTAGGAAACGAGTCTCGCCACCGGCCGCCCCGAGCAGGAACCAGCCGATCAAGGCCAGCCAGACGCCGCTCACGGATCCGTAGGATAAGAACAGAAAACAACCGCCGCCGATCATCAGATAGCCGAATCCGCGCCCGAAGCCCGCCGCGATTCGCGTCGCCCAGGCGAAGTCGCCCTTGGCCTTCCAGAGCGCTGCCCGGAGCACGCGACCGCCGTCGAGGGGCAGCGCCGGCAGCAGGTTGAAGACGAGCAGGAACAGGTTGATGTAACCGAGCCAGAAGAGCGTGCCGGTCACCGGCGTCGAGCCGATCGGAAGAAACGCGAGCCCGACGAAGATAGCTCCGAGAACGAAGGAGACGGCCGGCCCGGCAATGCCGATGCGAAACTCCGAGCCCGGGCTTCGGAACATCTCCTTGAACTGGGCGACGCCGCCGAAGAGCCAGAGCGTGATCCCCTCGATCTCCATCCCGTTGCGGCGGGCGACGATCGAGTGTCCGAGCTCGTGCAGAAGGATCGAGCCGAAGAAGACGATCGCCGCGACCACGGCCATGATCACGTAGGTGGTCGTCGAGAGACCCGGGTCCTGAGCCGGGAAGATGTTGGCCTCCAGCGACCAAACGATCAGGGCGAAGACGATCAGCCAGCTCCAGTTGAAGGAGATGCGAATACCGGCGATACGACCGATCGTGAAGTTGGGATGCATTTTCTCGAAGCTCTCCTCGGTTCTGCTTGCCAGCGGGTTTCCGGCCCGCGAGTTTCCCGTCCTGCCTAAGCGATATTTCCACACCGCGCCCGGTTCACACCGGCCGCACGCTGGAATACCGTTGGTTTGTGGCGCCAAGAAAGCGAGCCAAGCCTCAGATCGCCACGATAGTCACGCCGGTAATCCAGGTAGAAGACGCGGCGCGCTCGGCCGCCTTCTACGAGAAGCTCGGCTTCGAGGTCGTGCGCTCCTTCCAAGCCGATCGTCACAGTACCTGGACGCTGCTTCGAGCCGGAGCCGCGGAGTTGATGCTCGAGAGCGCAGTCGAGGTCGTGGACGCCGAGGCGCAGGGGATTTTCCTCTACCTCTACACGCCCGACGTGAATGCGCTGTACGCCGAGCTCGAGACCGCCGGGCTCAATCCGGGCGGGCTGCACAATCCGCCCTACATGCCCGCTGGAGAGTTCCGGCTCTCCGACCCCGACGGCTACGTGCTTCTGATCGGTCAACCGAGCGGCCTTTGAGCTCGGTCAGGCGCCCGCGTGCCGTTCGCGGAAGGAGCGGGCCTTGGCCCGGTTGCCGCAGACGGCCATCGAGCACCAGGCGCGTGAGTGGTTCTTGGATGCGTCGTAGAAGGCCCAGCGGCAGTCGTCGCTGCGGCAGGCCTTGAGGCGCTCCCAGGTGCCTGCGCGCATGGACTCGGCGACGATCGCCAGCAGCCGCCCGTGCGCTCCGTCCACACCCTCGGCGCTCGGCGCCATCTTCGCCTCCCCGTCCGCTCCGAAGCGGAGGCGAAGGCCGGCACGCTCGGCCGCCGCGTCGAGCACCGGCGGAGCCTCGGGATCGAGCTCGCCCGAGGAGTTCGCGTAGCAGAGCGCGCGCAGCGCCTCGCGTAGCTTTCTCGAGCGTTCGAGATCCTGATCGCCGGCGTTTGCCACGCTCTCGAGCAGCGACCGCTCGGATAGCCAGGCAACTAGCCCGGCGGGCGAGGCGAGCTCGTCCGACCCCGATCCGATGTCGGTGGTGTTCAGAAAGGCTCTAACGAGTTCGAGCTCTCCCGGCGCGGTGCTCATCACCTAACCACCATTTCGACTTGACAAGTTATATAACCACCCATATCGTATCACTAGTTAGCCACGTTCCGAGGAGGCCGAAGTGGAAATTCATCCCGAGCTCGCACGCGCTGTTCGACGCGAACACCAGCGCGACCTCCTCGGCGAAGCCGCTCGGCGGCGACGGCGAACAAAGAAGAGACCGAGATCGATTCGAGTGAAGGAGAAGCCATCGTGGATAGCAAGTACATCGTGACCGATATCGATGCCGTCGAGTCGTTCGGAGGCGACAAGCCCGAAGACGGCGTCTGGAAGCCGCTTCGAGCCAAGCTCGGTATCGGCGCCTTCGGCGTCAACGCCTTCATCGGGCGTGAGACGGGAGCGCGAGTGATCGAGGACCACACCGAGGAAGGTAGCGGTCATCAGGAGCTCTACGTCGTGCTCGGCGGGAAGGCGCGCTTCGAGCTCGACGACGAGAAGATCGAGGCGGCGCCGGGCGCGCTCGTGTTCATCAGCGACCCGGCCGTGAAGCGCACCGCCTTCGCGCTCGAGCCGAACACGTCGGTGCTCGCCGTCGGCGCGGCGGCCGGCACCGTCTTCACCCCGTCGAGCTGGGACAACCCCTTCAAAGGCTGAGCTCGAGGCCGGTTCCACCTGCAGGAGATGCGCGGCCGCTTCGGGCGTGTAGGCCTGGCGGGATAGGCCCTTACTCGTCTTCGCTCGCGCCGCGCATCTCCTCGGTCAGCGCCCGGGCGCGTGCGTGCACGCTGCGCCTGAGGCTCTCGAGATCGTCCGCGGCCGATTCCGGATCGTCGGCGGCGGCGGGCGGCGGCTCGGGCACGGGCTCGGGAGCTTTCTCGGCGGGCGGCGACACCGACTCTTGCTCGGCCGGCTCGAGCTCATGCTCATGCTCGCGCGTCTCGGCGAGCTTGCGGCGTAGCTCCTCGGCAGGATCTCCGGAGACTGGCGAGCGGCGGCGGAACAGGAATCTCCAGATCGCCTCCAATCCGCGAACCAGCGCACCGACGGCTCCGAGCATGCCGCGATGCTACACTCATCGCCGCTTCCTGCCCCACCATCCGACGCGAGTCCCGCGCGCCGGCACCGGGTGAGGCCGAATGAGACCGAAGGAAGGAGATACGGGAGCCTGTGACCGATTATGAGGTCCTGATCATGCTTGACCCCGAACTGGCGGAAGATCGCCAGCAGGAGGTCATCGACCGCATTCGCACGCAGATCGTCGAAGGCGGCGGCGTCTGGGAGACGCACGCGCCCTGGGGTCGACGAAGGCTCGCCTATGAGATCAAGCACAAGAACGAGGGCGTCTACCACCTCATCACCTTCGCGTCCTCGGCCGAGGTTTTGAGCGAGGTCTCGCGCCTGCTCAAGATCGACGACGCCGTGCTCCGTCATCTGGCCGTACGCCGCGTCAAGGGCTCGAGCACCGTTCCGCCCGCGCCTATGCCTGCGTCTGCGCCCGTGAGCGTAGAGGCGGCCGAGATCGATTCCGTCCAGGAGGACGAGTAGCCTCAGGCGAACGTGAGTTCGCTCAGAGAGGAGAAGTCATGGCCAATATCAACCGCGTCGTCCTCGTCGGCAACCTGACCCGCGATCCCGAGCTCCGGCACACGGCCGGTGGCACCGCTGTCTGCAAGCTACGCATCGCGGTCAACACCCGCCAGAAAGACCAGGCGACAGGCGAGTGGGGAGACAAGCCCAACTACTTCGACGTGACCGTCTGGGGCAACCAGGGCGAGAGCTGCGCGCAGTTCCTCGCCAAGGGCCGCCCGGTGGCGATCGACGGCAGGCTCGACTGGCGCGAGTGGGAAGCGCAGGACGGCACGAAGCGCCAGGCTGTCGAGATCATCGCCGACAACGTCCAGTTCCTCGGTAGCCGCGAGGGCGGCGAGAGCTCGAGCTTCGTTCCCCAGGGCACGGCGCCCGCCAACGCCGACTTCGGCCCCACCGACGACGACATTCCGTTCTAGAAGGAGAGACGAAACCGTGGCTCAGCAGGACAAGAAGCGCAAGCGCATGAGCGCCAGCTCGATGCCCGTCCGCCGCAGAGGGTGCCACTTCTGCAAGGACCACATCGAGGAGATCGACTGGAAGAATACGGGCGGACTGCGCCGCTACATGTCCGAGCGCGGCAAGATTCGGGCGCGGCGGATCACCGGCGTTTGCCGCCGTCACCAGCGACAGCTTGCGGTCGCGATCAAGCGAGCGCGCGAGATGGCCCTTCTGCCCTACGTGTCGGACTAGGCGAGACGATGAACGTCATCCTCCTTCAGGACGTCGACAACCTCGGGCTGCGTGGCGACGTGGTCTCGGTGGCGCGCGGTTATGCGCGGAACTTCTTGATCCCGCGCAAGCTGGCCGAGGTGGCCACGACGGCCAAGGTCGAGGAGCTTCGCAAGCGTGACGCCCGGCGAACGCTCCAGGAAGCACGTAGCGGCGAGCAGGCCGAGACGATCGCCGAGACGCTGCGCAAGACAGTTCTTCGTTTCGAGATGAAGGCCGGCCCGACCGGCGCGCTGTTCGGCTCGGTCACCCCCAGCGACATCGCCGACGAGATCTGGCGCGTGCGCAAGATCCGCATCGACCGGCGCAAGATCGAGCTTCCCGACCCGCTCAAGCGAATCGGCACGCACCTGGTACCGATCCAGATCTTCGAGGGCGTGAGCGTCGAGGTGAAGACGCTGGTGGTCCCCGAGGGCGGCGAGCTTCCGCCGGAGCAAGAGCCGGCCGAGCAGCAGGGCGGCGAGCAAGAGCCGCAGGGCGCCGCCGAGGCGGAGGCCGAGGCGCCTTCCGCCGAGCCGGTCCTCGAGCCCGTTCTCGAAGCCGAAGACGAAGGCGAAGCCGCAAGCTGATAGCCCGGGTCGCGGCGCGGCGCTCGGGCCGCTCCTGCGACGGGCGCTTGACCGCCACTGCTCGCGACACGCTTCGGTAGGCTCCGCGCGAGCCAACCAAGGAGCGATCGCAGTGCGCCTTCTCACCCGCCGGTTCCGTCTTCTCTTCCTCCTCGCCGCCACCACCTCTGCCTTTCTCTGGCAGACGGCAAGCGCGCAGGCTTTAGTCTCGTGCTCCTATGACGCGGTTTTCCACGGAGTCACCGTCTCGCTCACTGCCGACACCGACAGTGCCACTCTGGTCCGAAGCGGAGACGCGATCAGCGTCAACGGCGGCAACTGCGGCGCGGCGACGGTGAGCAACACAGACACGATCTGGATCTCCGGCGGCTTCGGCCACCGCTCGCTGACGATCGACCTCTCGGGTGGCCAGTTCGCGCCCGGCGCAACCAGCGAGAGCGCGGGCATTTCCGAGATCGAGATCATCTCCGACCTCGGTCCCGATCCCTCGCTCGACAGCGTGATCGTCTCGGGTGGAGCGGGCGCCGACAACATTCGCGTCGGCACGAACGGCGTGAACCTGAACGGCGACGGCGACGCCGACCTCTTCTTCAGCGCTCCGAGCCAGAACCTGGCGCTCTTCAGCGTTCTCGGCGCCGATGGCAACGACACTATCTCGGCGGCCGGAGACCTCGGCACAGGGAGCGCATGGCCAGCGGCGATCACGCTCGACGGAGGCGCCGGGAACGACACGGTGACCGGCGGCGCCGGTCCGGGCACGCTCATCGGGGGCGACGGCAACGACACCGTCAACGGCGGATCGGGCGACGAGACGATCAACGGAGGCGCCGGGAACGACACGCTCTCGGGCGGCGCGGGCAACGACACCATCTCGGGCGGAGACGGTGACGACGTCTTCAACGAAGGCTCCGCCGCAAACGGAGCCGACGTCTTTTTGGGCGGCGCGGGGAGCGACACCGTCTCCTACTCCGAGCGCACCAATCCCGTCTCCGTGACGCTTGATGGAACGGCCAACGACGGAGAGGCAGATGAGGGAGACAACGCCTCCGGCGATATCGAGAACGTCACGGGCGGAGCCGGCGACGACACCCTGATCGGCTCCTCGGGTGCGAACGCACTTGACGGCGGGCCCGGCAACGACGCGCTCTCGGGCGGCCCCGGCAACGACACGCTCTCAGGCGGGCCCGGCGACGACATCTTCACCGAGGACTCGAGCCCGAATGGCGCCGACGTGTTCATCGGTGGCGCCGGCGAGGACACCGTCAGCTACGCGCTCCGGACGAGCGCGGTGACCGTGACGATCGATGACACCGCCAACGACGGCGAGCAGGGCGAAGCGGACAACGTGCACAGCGACGTCGAGGACGTCGTCGGGGGCTCGGGGGACGACACCGTCACCGGATCGGTGTTTGCGAACACGCTCTCCGGTGGTCCGGGTAACGACACTCTCAACGG
Organism: Gaiellaceae bacterium; assembly: GCA_050011315.1. Classification (GTDB taxonomy): domain Bacteria; phylum Actinomycetota; class Thermoleophilia; order Gaiellales; family Gaiellaceae; genus Fen-549. The sequence continues at coordinate 14,037 of JBEKJI010000008.1, read as the reverse complement.
CGGCGGCGGTATGGACAACCTTCGCGGCGGGCCCGGAGACGACATCGAGAACGGCGACACCGGCGACGACACCTTCCTGGAGGACGCCGCCGCCAACGGCGCCGACGTATTCGTGGGCGGGCCCGGCCTGGACACGATCTCCTACGCCGAGCGCACCAACCCCGTCAAGGTGGCGCTGGACGGCAAGGCGGACAGCGGTGAGACGGGCGAAGGCGACAACGTCTCGAGCGACGTTGAGAACGCGCTCGGCGGCTCCGGCGACGACATCCTCACCGGTTCCAAGGCGCGAAACATCCTGCGCGGCAACGGCGGGAACGACAGACTGAACGGTGCCGACGGCAACGACGTCCTCGACGGCGGCGACGGAGACGACAGCGAGAACGGCGGCGCAGGGAACGACGTCTTCGCCGAGGGCGCGGCTGCAAATGGAGCCGATGTCTTCTCTGGCGGGGCCGGGACCGACACGGTCTCCTACTCGGAGCGCACGAACTCGGTGACGGTGACCATCGACGGCAAGGCCAACGACGGCGAAGAAAACGAGCTCGACAACGTGCACGGCGACGTCGAATGCATCAACGGTGGCGCCGGCGACGACAAGCTCGTCGGCTCGGCGGCTAAGAACATACTCAGGGGCAACGCGGGCGACGACATCATCGTCGGCCTGGGTGGAAACGACACGCTGGACGGCGGCGCCGGCAACGACACCGAGAGCGGCGGCACCGGTAACGACACCTTCGTCGAGGGCGGCGCGGCGAACGGATCGGACGTCTTCCAGGGCGGGCCCGGCGCCGATACGGTCTCGTACGCGAACCGGAAGAGCGCACTCAGGGTGACCATCGACGGAGTCGCAAACGACGGTGCGGCCGGAGAAGCCGACAACGTCAAGCGCGATGTCGAGAACCTGATCGGTGGATCGGGTAAAGACACGCTTACCGGCTCGGCCGCCGCGAACGTATTGAACGGTGGAAGCGGGAACGATCTACTGAACGGCGGCGCCGGCAACGACACGCTGATAGGCGGCCCCGGTAGGGACAAGCTTCTCGGCGGCGCCGGCAACGACATCTTCTTCGCCGGGGACAGGTGGGCAGACATCGTCGACGGGGGCCCCGGCATAGACGTCGCCCGTACCTACGACCGCAAGCTGGACAAGCTGATCTCGGTTCCCTAAGCGGACAGCCGGGCTGGAGACGTTCTCCTAGACCTGACCCGTAGACATCCGCCGGAACCTGCGCCAGAGCTGGAAGCGATGCTCCTGACCGCGTGCAAGACGACCGATGTTGGCGCGATGCAGCCAGATGATGGCCAGGGCGGCCGCGCCCATGAAGATGATCACGAGCAGCGGCTGTCCGAGGAGGATTGCCGCGGGGGCCAGCGAGACTGCAGCGAGGATCGAGGCGAGCGAGGCGTAGCGACCGGTGACAAACACGACCGCCCAGACGACGACTCCGACGGCGGCCACCAGCGGCGCGATCCCGATCACGGCCCCACCACAGGTGGCGACCATCTTGCCGCCGCGACGGAAGCGCAAGAAGAGCGGGCGCCAGTGTCCGAGCATCGCCGCCGCGCCGGTCAGAACGGCAACGAGCGCGCCACGGGTCAACGAAGCGATCAGAGCGGGGATGAGGCCCTTGAGAATGTCGAGGAGAATGACCGGAACGGCGAAGCGCGCGCCGAAGCTGCGCCAGACGTTGGTGCCGCCGATGTTGCCTGAGCCGTGCAGCCGGATGTCCTCGCCGCGCAGCAGGCGAACGATCCAGTAGCCGAACGGCATGCTGCCGGCGAGATAGCCGGCAACGACGAGCAGAACCGCGACGCTCACGTATCCCGAACTTCGATCACGAGGGTAGTCATCTCCAGCGACCGGACTCGAGTCCTTCCAGGGAGAAGGAGCCGCTTCCGGCCAGCGCGCAGCATAGCGCCGCGCCCGATCCTGCGAACGAAGGGGCGCGAGTGCTATGACTCCGGCTGTGCCTGATCTTCGGTCGCGAACAACCTCGGTTACGAAGCGCGCCTCGACCTCGTCCGAGCGATCGCGATCGGCAGCTTCGCAGGCGGCGGGCGTGATTCCGCGCTGGCTCAGCGGCTGGCGAGGCGAGCTGGTACTGCTCGCGCTCGTGCTCGTTGGCATCGCGCTCTTCTTCACCGGGTACGGCGTCGGGATGCGCGACGACACCTTTCACACGGATTGGTACTCACCGCTGCGCGGAACCGGCGCTGCTCCACTCGCCGTGGGCAGCGTGCAGGGAGGCGCGATCGACCGCAGCGGAAACACGCCGCTTCTCGTCACGGTGCGCGGGCTGCGAATACTTCCGGCTGGTGCGGCCTACACCCTCTCTGTGATTCGCAACGGCGAGTCACCGGAGCTCTGCGGCCATTTTGGCGTCGGCACGGGCACGACTCAGGTTCACCTCAATTGCCCCAACCTGCCGGCCGAGCCGAGCGGCTGGCTGATCACGACCGCCCCGAAAGAGGCAGGCCAGCTGGGAAAGACCCTACTTCGCTCGCCTCGGGGCTGAGAGCATATTTCGGTAGGGATGTGCGTCCGAGGGGGTCAAGCCGTGGATGCCAGTGGCCGAAGGGTTGTGAAGGCGCACTGGTAGTGCGGTGAGCGGCCCTGCGGTTGCTGGCGCCGCGGATCGGCCGCCTCGGGCGTGCAGGCCTAGTGGAATAGGCTCTATGGCGGAGTGCGGCCGGCCGCGAGAAAGGCGGCGTGCGTGATCGGCATTCGCTCGGCGAACAGGCTCTCGACCGCCTCGGCGTAGCGGCGGATCTCGCGTTGCGCGGTCTCGGCGTTTCGCAACGAGAGGAAGTTCATCAGCGAGCGGGCGTTGACCGTCCAGTAGAACTCGGTGTAGGCAGCGACCGGTAGAACCGTCCGCGCCAACTCGCGCGCCACGCCCGCTTCGACCAGGCGGTGATAGGCCGCGTAAGCGGCCTCGCAGACGGTCTCGATCTCCATGCGAGTGCTTTCGGCCAGCTCGGGCTCGACCGGCTCGAAGGAGTAGGAGCCGGGCTTTCCGACCTGTTGGCGCACGTCTTCGGCAGCCGGGATATAGAACTCGTCGCTGGCGCGCGAATAGCGCATGCTGAACTCGTTGAACGACGACCAGCGGTGCCTGATCCACTCACGCATGACGAAGATCGGGCAGCGCACGTGGAAGCGGAAGGCGTTGTGCTCGAAGGGAGTTCCGTGCCGGTTTCGCAGCAGAAAGCCGATCAGGCCTTCGTCCTCCGCCTCCAGCTCCTGCTTGCTACGGGCGAAGCTGACGCGGGCGGCGTTGACCACCGAGAGGTCGCTCGCCATCGCGTCGTCGAGGCGGACAAAGCCGTGATCGAGAACGCGGATGGTGCCTTCGGGGACGTCTGCGCCGGCCACGAAGGGAGCTTAGATGGCGCCGGGACGAAACGGAACAGGAGCGCGCAGGGTCGGGCTCACTCGCCGATCATGGTCAGCTGCCAGCCGGGATCGCAGCTGCCGTCGAAGGCCACCAGCAAGACCCGCTGCCACTCCCCTAGCTGCAGGCGGCGCGAGAAGAAGGGGATCTGCTCGCCGCGAGGGCCAAGCAAAAAGGTGAGCAGCGCCTCACGCTCGGCCTGATCGCAGGGAACGAGACGCTCGAGCAGCGTCTCGAAGTCCTCGAAGATGCCCGACTCTCGTTCGTTGAGGCGCACCAGCGCACGCTCCTCACGCGGCGAGACGAGCGCGACTCCGCTCTCGTAATCGCCCCCGGCGAGTGCGCGTTTGACGTCGTTCGTGATGTCGAGTACCGAAAGCGTCGGGAGCGCCGCGGCAATCGAATAAGGGATCTCGATACTCGTCATGGGGTTCAGAACGCCGGCGCGTGCTCTCCAAGAGTAGTGGTTCCTGATCGCCGGAAGCGCGGTTGCCGAAACCACGGCCGCGAGACTGCGATCGCGCTGGGCTCACGCGAGGAAATGTCTTCCCGCTAGCGCCGCATCAACTCGGCGAGATGGAAGGCCAGATCGAGCGACTGGCGCGCGTTCAGGCGCGGGTCGCAGAGCGTTTGGTAGGCCTCTTCCAGCCCCGCCTCGGAGAGTTGCTCGCCGCCGCCGAGGCACTCGGTCACGTCACCGCCGGTGATCTCCAGATGCACGCCGCCGGGCCAGGTACCCTCGGCGGTATGGGCGGCGAAGAAGCCCTCGATCTCGGCCATGATGTCGCTGAAGCGGCGCGTCTTGCGGCCGCTCTCGGTCGTGATCGTGTTGGCGTGCATGGGGTCGCAAATCCAGACGACCGGAGATCCGGAGTCGCGTACGGCGGCCAGGATCGGGCGTAGCGTTCGCTCGACCTCGTCGGCGCCCAGGCGCGTGATCAGAGTCAGGCGCCCCGGAATCCTGCCGGGATCAAGCCGCTCGCACAGCTCGAGCACCTGCTCGGGAGTGGCGCTCGGGCCGAGCTTGACGCCGATCGGGTTATGCACCCCGGAGAAGAACTCGACGTGGGCGCCGTCCGGCTGCCGCGTACGCTCGCCGATCCAGAGCATGTGCGCCGAGCAGTCGTACCAGTCGCCGGTGAGGGAGTCGCAGCGAGTGAGCGCCTCCTCGTAGTCGAGCAGCAGTCCCTCGTGGCAGGTCCAGATATCGACCTGGTGCAAAGCAGCGTTGTGCATGTCTACCCCGCAGGCGCTCATGAAGGCGAGCGCGCGATCGATCTCGCTGGCGATCTGCTCGTAGCGGCGGCCTTCCGGTGAGGCGGTCACGAACTCCTGGTTCCAGGCGTGCACCTGCGAGAGATCGGCAAAGCCGCCCTTGGTGAAGGCGCGTAGCAGGTTGAGCGTCGAGGCGGCCTGGTTGTAAGCCCTGAGCATGCGCGCCGGATCGGGGATGCGAGCCTCTTCGGTCTCCTCCTCGCTGTTGACCATGTGCCCGCGGAAGGAAGGGATCTCGCGGTCGCCGACCTTCTCCGTAGGCGAGGAGCGGGGCTTCACGAACTGTCCGGCTATCCGGCCCATGCGCACGACCGGAACACTGGCGGCGTAGGTCATGACGGCGGACATCTGCAGGATCACCTTGAGGCGCTCGCGGATCGAGATCGCCGAGTGCTCGTGGAAGGACTCGGCACAGTCGCCGGCCTGGAGGCAGAAGGCCTTGCCGGCCGAAACCTGCGCGAGCGACTCCCGCAAACGACGGGCCTCCCCCGCAAAAACGAGCGGCGGCTGGGAGCGCAGCTCTTCGACGACCTCGGCGGCGATGTCGGAAGCAGGCCAGTCCGGTTGCTGAGCCGTTGGATAGGCGCGCCAAGAGGATGGATGCCAGGTTTTCGCCGTCATACGCCCATATACGTTACTTGCGAGCGCCCGATCCTCGCAGCGTTCGTTCGCGAGCTATTCGAGGCCTCGCACCGAATAGAGCCTTTCCCGGCAGGGATGTGCAGGCCTGGCGGAACAGGCTCTAAGCTTCGGGGCGATGGCCCTAACCGTCGTCGGCTCGGTCGCATTCGACAGCATCGCCACTCCCTTCGGAGTGCGGGAGCGCGTGCTCGGCGGCTCGGCCGTGCACTTTTCGCTCGCGGCCAGCTATTTCACCCAGGTGCGACTGGTAGGAGTCGTGGGTGACGACTTCGGCGAGCCCGAGCGGGCGGTGCTCGAAGGACGCGGGATCGACATTCGCGACGTCGAGGTGGTTCCGGGCGGCGAGACCTTCTTCTGGCGCGGGCACTACGACTTCGACCTGAACATCGCCAAGACACTGGAGACGCGCCTGAACGTCTTCGCCGACTTCCAGCCCAAGCTCTCCGATCTCTCGCGCTCCTCGGAGGCGCTCTTCCTGGCCAACATCCAGCCCGAACTGCAGCGGCAGGTGCGCGAGCAGTGCCCTGGGGCCAGCTTCGCCGCGCTCGACTCGATGAACTACTGGATCGAGAACACGCGCGACTCGCTCGTCGAGGCGATCAAGCTGGTCGACGCCGTGCTGCTCAACGACGCCGAGGTGCGCCAGCTCACCGACGAGGCGAACCTGAGCCGCGCGGCCAGGCGCATCCGCGAGTGGGGCCCGAGCGTGATCGTGGTCAAGCAGGGCGAGTACGGCGCAGCGCTCTTCACCGAGGAGGGGTTCTTCTCGCTGCCGGCCTACCCGCTCGAGAGCGTCACCGATCCGACCGGCGCCGGCGACAGCTTTGCCGGTGGATTCGCCGGCTTCCTCGCCGCCCACGCCGGGAGCAAGCTGACCGAGGAACTGGTTCGAGCCGCCATGGTCTACGGCTCGACGCTGGCCTCCTTCAACGTCGAGGAGTTCGGCACCGAGCGCGTCGCCCGCCTCACCACCCCCGAGATCGAGTCGCGCTTCAACGAGTTCCGGCGCATGACGCACTTCGAGCACATGGATCTTCCGCAACCGCGGAGCTGAGCGCCCGAAGCAACGGCCGCAACCGAATCGGCCCCCGATCAGAGCGGGCGCCTAGGTGGAAGACGGCGCCGTCTCCGCCAGGCGCCGCCCTAGCTCGTCGAGGTTGACGGTGCCGTTCGACTCGTTCGTCGCCGTGTCGTCGCCTGTGACTAGGTAGACGTTCTGGCAGTAGGCGCCGTTGGCCGAGATCGGGTCCGGACAGGAACGAATTGCCCTCTCGCTTTCTCGGGGCGCCGCTGGCCGCGCTTCGCCGGAGGAGACACTGTCGACACACGGCTCCGGAGAGCGAAGTGCGGTCAGCGGTGTCAGGCGGCTCCGTAGGCCGGCCGCGCCCGGCCGGGAGGAGCCGCCGGCCGAGGAAGTGAGAGAGGATCTCCGCGGCATCGACCGCACGCGAATCAGCAGAAACCGCATTCCCGAGCGGGTTTCGCCGATGCGACCCTCAGGATAGAAAGACGTACACCGACTACCGCGACAAGATGACGCTGAAAGAGCTCAACTACCGTGCCGTAGACGGCTTTGAGGTCTCACTTCTTTGGAGCCCGGAGTCGGACCAGCTCGCGGTCGTCGTCGTCGACGAAGCGGAAGGCGAGGAATTCGCGATGGAGGTCGAGCCGGGCGAGGCGATGGAGGTCTTCCGTCACCCCTACGCGTATGCGACCAACCGCCAGCTCGAGTTCCGGCGGCCGCTCGTCTCCTCGGCCGCCTGAGCTTGCACCCCCGGCGTTTTCCTAATCGGGCAGGCTGATCGAGACCGTCTTCTCCGGCGGAGCCGCGCTCGTCCAGGTCAGATCTCCGCTCTCGAAGAACTCGGGCTTTAGCATCGTGGCCGCCCCGCCCGATCTGGGAACGATCCAGACCCGCTCGTGGCAGCCCGCCTCGCCGCAGTTACTCGTCTGGCGCTTGTAGGCGAGGTAGACGCCGTGGGGCGACCAGACGGGCTGGTAGCCGTGGCGCACGAGCAGCCGCGGCGCTCCTCCCGAGAGCCCGAGCGCGTAGACGCCTTCGGCGCCACTGAAGGCCACCGTGGTTCCATCGGGAGAGAAGGAGGGATCATCTCCGCGCACGAGGAAGCGAGGGTGACTCCCGTCCGCGCCCATCACCCAGATCGCCCGCTGATCGGGACGGGCCGAGCGACCCCGTACGAAGGCGATCAGAGACCCGTCGCCCGACCACTTGGGCTCGGTGGCGCTCGCGTCGCGGAACAGAAGCTGCGCCGGGCCTTTCCGGCTCGGATCGGTCCGGTAGATCCCCTCCTCGCCCGCAAAGACGATCGAGCGGCTGTCCGGCGCCCAGCCGGCGTCGAAGCTCGGGCGCATCAGCGCGGGAGGTAGCCCGCGCACCAGCCTCGCCTGCCCGCCGGCCGAGGACGCGGTCCAGATGCCGTTGGTCGTGTCGAAGACCACCCGGCGCCCGTTCGGAGACAAGGCCGCCTCTCCGGCCCAGTCGGAGCCGAACTGAATCTGATGCTCGCTCGAGCCGTCGACGGCAAGCAGCCAGAGCGCGCCGTCATAGGTGACTCCGATCGTCCCGGCCGACGGCAGGGGAGGCGGCAGTGAGCGCTGGCGGGATCCGGATCCGCAGGCGCCGAGAAGCGCTGGAATCAGAAGAATCGAGGCTACAAGCGAGCATCGGCGAACGGCCATGGCGACGTCATTCCAGCAGCTCGAGCAACGGTCTGCGCGACGAAACGCACGCCCGCGGCTCGGCGCACCAAGCCGCGGGTCGTCTTTAAAAGTGTCTCGGGGGCAGAAGAGTGAAGCTTTGAGCACATTCCTGCCAGGCGGGCGAGATGCCATCGCAACTACCCCTCCAGCGCCGGCGCAGAAACGGTAGCCGCCAGTGCCTCTCACGTAGGGCTCACTCCTGCCGATACCGAGAGAGACCCTATTCGGGCGCGAATTGAATGCCTGTCTCTTTTCGTACTTATCGTCGGGTGCTAGCGGGCGTGGCTGTCGGACTCCTGGCACTCGTCGTAGTACTAATGATTCCGAACGCCCTCGGTACGAGGATCGACGAGACGGCGACGAGGATCGGTGATGCGCGACCGCTCTGGCTCTGGATCGCAGGCGCCTCGTTCCTAGGCACGCTTGTCTTTACGGCAGGGGCATGGCGGTGCGCCTTCCGGCAGTGCGGCGCCGAGATCAGCCGCACTCAGGCTCTGGCCCGCTTCGGGATCGGCTCGTTGGTGAACTCGGTCTCCCCTGCGCGCCTCGGCGACGCGGCTCGGATCGCGCTCTTCTCGCGCTCGCTGGACGGGCCCGACCGGCTCTGGACCTCTGGCGGCATCTTCGCGGCGATCGGCGCGATGAAGCTGGTCATGCTGGTGGCGATCGTTGTCGCCGCCTCGGCTAGCCAGACCATCCCTATCTGGCCGATCGTTGCCCTCGCGGGCGGCGTGGTGCTGGTGGCCGTGCTCTCTCTGGTCACACGCAGGCTCCCCTTCGCCAATCACGCGCAGCATCTGCTCGACGCCTTCCGCACGCTCGCGCATTCCCGGCGCGGGTCGGCGCAGCTCGCCGGCTGGGTGCTCGCAGGCATGCTCGCCCGCCTGGCGGCCGTTGCGGCGATATTGATATCGCTAGGGATCCCGTCACCGCTCGCGTCCGCCCTGATCATCGTTCCGGCGCTCGACCTCGCCGGCCTGGTTCCGCTGACGCCCGGGAACATCGGCATGACCAGCGCCGCCGTCGCCGCCGCGCTCCAGAGCAGAGGCGTCGACTTCACGAAGGCGCTCACGGCCGGTCTCGCCTTCCACGCCGTCGAGGCTCTGGCGAGCCTCGGCTTCGGCCTGGCGGGAGCACTCATGCTCGCTCGGTTCCGTTCACCGCGGCTGCGGCGCGTGACGCTGGCGTTCGCCGGCACCGCCACGGTGCTCGGCTTCGCGGCCTTCCTCGGCGTCACGGTATTCAGCCACCTCGCCTAGCCGGACTCTCTGCAGCCAGCGATCGCGGTCGAGTTAGGATGGGCGACCTCGCCGATTACGTCGCTAGATCGAACGCGACCGGCGAAGGAGGAACCGTGATCCCCAAGGAAATCCAGGCCTGCGTTTTCGACCTCGACGGGGTCATTACCGACACCGCCTCGGTTCACGCCGCGGCCTGGACGCGCATGTTCGACGATTTCCTCCGCTCGCGCCCCGGCGCTTCCGGGGAGGACCTACGCCCGTTCGAGCCGGGCGACTATCGCCGTTACGTAGACGGCAAGCCGCGCTACGACGGCGTCAAGAGCTTCCTCGAATCGCGCGACATCTCGATTCCGTACGGCTCGCCCGACGACCCGCCCGAGCGCGAGACGATCTGCGGGCTCGGAAACCGGAAGAACGAGGAGTTCCAGCGCCATCTGGACGAGAACGGGGTCACGGTCTTCCCCGACACGATCGCGTTCATCGAAGGCCTGCACCGGCGCGGGATCCGCACGGCCGTCATCTCGGCCAGTCGCAACTGCCGGCCGGTGCTGCGCGCCGCGGGCGTCGAGGATCTCTTCGAGACCAGGGTCGACGGCGTCGTCGCCGCGGAGCTCGGACTCGCCGGAAAGCCCGACCCGGCCGTCTTTCTCGAGGCGGCAAGGAGGCTCGGGGCCACGCCCGATCAGGCGGCGATCGTCGAGGACGCACTGGCCGGAGTCGAGGCCGGCAGGCGCGGAGGGTTCGCGCTCGTGATCGGCGTCGACCGTACGGGGCACGGTGACGACCTGCGCAAAGCCGGAGCCGACATCGTCTCAAGCGATCTCGCGCAGCTGCTCGAGGAGTAGTCGCGTCCGCCGGGAGCCGACAAAGTGACCAGCATCCTCGTCTCCTTTGCGATCAGCCTGGCGGTGAACACCGTCTTCTTCGCCGTGGCGGCGGTGCGGAGGACCGACGTCGTCACCGATCTCTCCTACAGCCTTTCCTTCGCCGCCCTGGCGATCGGGTTGCCGCTGCTCGACGGCGCCTACTCGGCCGCCCAGCTGATCGCCGCCGCCTTCGTGCTCGTCTGGGCCGTTCGCCTCGGCGCCTATCTCTTCGGCCGTATCCTCCGGGTCAAGGTCGATCACCGTTTCGACGGCATCCGAGGAAGGCCGCTCCGCTTTGCCCGCTTCTGGTTCCTGCAGGCGATCACGGTTGCGATCGTGATGCTGCCGGTGAGCTATCTGCTGAGCCGCGAGGAAGCACCCGCTCTCGGCGCCTGGGCGATCGTCGGCGGGGCGGTCTGGCTTGTAGGCCTCGCCGTCGAGTGGCTGAGCGATGCCCAGAAGTCCGCTTCCAAGAAAACGAGCGAGCGCTTCGCCACGAACGGCCTCTGGCGCTACTCCCGCCACCCTAACTACTTCGGTGAGATGCTCGTGTGGTGGGGGATCTTCGTCTTCGCGATTCCGTTTCTGCACGGGCTCGCGTTCCTGACCGCGGCCGGGCCTGCTTTCATCACCCTCTTGCTCCTGTTCGTGAGCGGGATCCCGATGCTCGAGAAGAGCGCCGAGGCGCGCTTCGGCGACGACCCCGACTACCGCGAGTACCGACGCCGTACGAGCGTCCTCGTGCCGCTGCCGCGGCGGAGGTAGAAGCCGGTCGCGAAAAGGTGCGGCGCGGGCGCTGACTCCCGTTTACACCGTGACGACGATTTTGCCGCGAGCGTGTCCCGCTTCGAGATGGCGGATCGCCTCAGGCGCCTCGCTCAGCAGGTACGTTCGATCGATGACCGGCGCGATCTTCCCGGCTTCGACCAGCTCCTTCAAAACGACCAGATCCTCGTTGTTGAGCTGCGCCAGGAACGAGAGTAACCGCTGGCCCACGAACCGCGACAGGACGCGCGCTCTGAGCAGGAGAGGCAGCGGCCCAAGCAGGCGGCCGCCCCCTCCGCCAAGGAGCACGAGAGTCCCCTTGGGGGTCAATGAGCGTTTGAGGGCTGTCAGCGAGCGATTCCCGACGGTGTCGATGATCAGGTCGTACCGCCGGCCCTTACGGGTGAAGTCTTCCACGGTGTAGTCGACGACGTTGTCGGCGCCGATCGAGCGGACCATGTCTACCTTCCCCGTGCTGCAGACGCCGGTCACCTCGCCGGCGAACGCCTTCGCGATCTGCACGGCGAAGGTGCCCACGCCTCCCGCGGCACCGTTGACCAGAACGCTCTGCCCTGGCTGAAGCTGCCCCGAGTCGCGAACAGCCTGGAGGGCGGTGCATCCCGCCATCGGCAGGGCCGCGGCTTGCTCGAACGAGAGCGCCGCCGGCTTCGGCGCGAAGTCGTTCTCTCCGCCGCGCACGTACTCGGCAAGGGCGCCGCTCCGCCCCGCGCCGAAAACCTCATCGCCCGGACGAAACCGGGTCACGTTCTTGCCGACCGCCTCGACGCGCCCCGCCACGTCGACGCCACGAACGCTCTGCTTCGGTCTTCGCAGGCCCACCATCAGGCGCATGACGTACGGCAGGCCGCGCATGAAGTGCCAGTCGTAGGGGTTGAGGGAAGCCGCCCGGACACGCACGAGCACGCCGTTATCGCCGACCGCCGGCTTGTCGATCTCTCGCAGCTCGAGGCGATCCGGCGAGCCGTACTTGACGTTCACGATCGCTTGCATCGTGCGTTACTCCCGCATCAACGAGACGGCGAGGGCACCCTGGCCGGCGTGCAGGGCAGCCGCCGGGGAGATCTCCTCGATGAAGAGCGGCGGGAAGCCGAGTTCGCGCTCGAGCCTGGCGGCGAACTCGTTCGCGGCGGCGAGATCGTGCCCGTGCAGGACCCCGTAGGCGCGCAGCGGCGTCTCGGCGTGAATGCGGACGGTCATCTTCACGATCTTGGCGATGTTCTGGCGGATGCTCAGCGCCTTGCCGTAGAGGATCGACTTGCCCTCCTCGTCCACCGAGATGATCGGCTTGAGGTTGAGCGCACGGGCGAGCATGCCTTCGAGCGGAGTTACGCGGCCGCCCCGGATCAGGAACTCCAGCGTGTGCACGCCGACCAGGAGCTCGGCCTTTTTCGACCAGCCGTCGATCTCGGCCACGATCTCGTCGTGACTCCTGCCGGCCGCGATCGCCTCGGCGACGCGCAGCACGATCAGACCCTCCGAGCCGGCGATGTGGCGCGAGTCGACGACCGTGATCTTCTTACCGTCCTCGAGCGACTCGGCGGCGCGGGCGCTGGTGGAGTAGGTGCCGCTCAGCTTGCCGGCGATGTGAACGGCGATCACCGACTCGTAATGGCTGGAGAGGAAGGAGTAGAGGCGCGTGAAGAGCCCGACCGCCGGCTGCGAGGAGGTCGGGAAGATCTCCGCGTGCTTGGCGAGCGAGAAGAAGAGCTCGGGGTCGATCGTGAGCTTGTCCAGGTACTCGCTCTTCCCGAACAGAATGTGCAGCGGCACGACGTGGATCTGGTAGAGGTCGATCAGCTCCTGGGGCAGGTCGCAGACCGAGTCGGTCACGAGCGCGATCGGGTACTTGCGCTCGTGCACGACTTCGTACTGCAGGCGCATATCGTCGACCTTGGGCTGGATCACCTGGCCGTGCGCGCCGATCGAGGCGAACGCCTGCGCCGGCTCGTCGGTGTGGATGTGGACGCGGGCTCGCTCGTCGTTCCCGGCCACGATCAGGCTGTCGCCGAGCGGCTCGAGCGCGCCTCTAAGCGCCTCGCGGTCGATCGTCTCCCCGACGACCATGGCCTCGGTGCAGTAGCGGAAGACCGGCCGCTCACCGCCGTGAACATCGGAGATCTCTTCGCGCGCCTTCTTTTTCCTGGCCCCGAGGCGCGCTCCGGCCGGCATCCCGCGCTTGATGAAGCGCTCGACGCCGGCGATGAACTCGACGAAGCCGCTCGCGCCGGCATCGACGACGCCGGCGGCCTTGAGCACGGCGAGTTGCTCGGAGGTGCGCTCGAGCGCATGCCGCACGGGCGGCATCGTTCTGGAGAAGAGCTCGGTTATCGAGGGCGCCGAGGCGACCTCGCGCCGGAGCGCCTCCGCCCAGGCGTGGATGACCGAGAGGATCGTCCCCTCTTGAGGATTCGAGATCGCCTCGTAGGCGCGGCTGCGCGCGTTCTCGACCCCGCGCACGAACGCTTCCATCTCGATCTCGCGCGCGTGGGCGAGCGACTCGGAGAGGCCGTTGAAGAACTGGGCGAAGATGATCCCCGAGTTGCCGCGCGCACCCATCAGCGCCCCGTCGGCGACCGAGACCAGCGTCTCGCCCGCCGATTCGGAGACCTCCGCCGACTCGAGCGCGTGCGAGAGGGTGGCCGTGATGTTCGTCCCCGTATCGCCGTCGGCGACCGGATAGACGTTGATGTGATTCAGCCGTTCCTGGGCAGCGCGAACTCTCAGCAGTCCCGAATAGAACGCCTGGTAGATCTGGTTTCCGTCGAGACCGCTCATGGCCGCCTATCGCCAGCTCGCGAGAGAGAGTTGCAGCCTAACGCTCGCCTCGCCTGCGCGCGAATCGAGGCGGCCGCATAGGCACCCGGAAAACGGTGCGGATCGACTGAAAGAGCGACGAAAGAGCCCCACGAGCGCCTAACAGAATGAAGACCCGTCGACTGGGTGTGATCGGTGAGTGCGAGGCTAGGGAGCTCGTCTGGGGACGGAGGGGCGCCGACTGGGTGTGATCGGTGGATGCGAGGCTAGACCCTATGACGGCTGAGTAGCCGCGAGCACACAAAGGCCGGATCCTCCGAGTTGCAAGATCGGGGGGTTTATCTGGCCGGAGACGGG
>JBEKJI010000007.1:0-91896 GCA_050011315.1 Gaiellaceae bacterium | reverse complement strand
ATTCGCTGCGTCAAGCGCATGCTCTGCCGCCGCCTCTACCGACTCATGGTCGAGGAGGGATCCTTCTGTGAGGCTTGACAACCATAGAAGCGTCCCACGGGGCGGAGCACGGTATCGAGAAAAGGCGCACGAGAATGTGTCGGCTTCGTGCCGAATTAGCATGTCGCTCACGAGTCCGCCTCGGAATCAGCGCGACGCTTAGGAGCGGATCAAAGCCCGGGAAGACCGAGGCCGCCCATCAGGCCGCCCAGCTTGGCTTGCAGCATGCGATCGGCCGCGCGCAGCGCCTCGTTGACGGCGGCGACGACCAGGTCTTCGAGCATCTCGGGGTTGGTTGCGTCGATCGCCTCTGGCTTGATCGAGACCGACACGATCTCACGGGCGCCGTTCGCTTTCGCGAGCACCATTCCACCCCCGGCAGAAGCATCGACCGTCTCGGCGGTCGCCTCCTCCTGAAGGCGCTGCATCTCGGCCTGCATCTGCTGGGCCTGCCTCATCAGCTCGTTCATGTCCATCGACATATGAGAATCCTTCCCGTATTCCCTACTCCTCGACCTCACGGGCGTCGAACTCGTCCTTGAGCAGCGAGAACAGATCATTTCCGGGCGGCGGCTCGCCCTCCGCGACCGGTACGGCCTCGTCCGCCGGCGCCTCCGCAATCACGAACTCGAGACTCAGGCGCGCGCCGGTCAGCTCGTAGAGCGCCTCGGCGAGCTGGCTCGAGTTCTTCTCGTCTCCGGCCAGGTTGCGATGGAAGGAGGCGCTGCGCGGGAACTCGATCTTCAGGCGCGTGCCCTCGAGCGCGACCGGATGCGCTTCCTGGAAGAGCGAGCGGGCCGGAATCGAGGCGATCGCCGGCACGATCGAGCGCTGCCAGGCCTCCTGCAGGCGCTGCAACTCGACGCTGACGGAATCGTCCACGGGGCTCGCGGCGATCACCTCTTCGGGCTCGGGCGCTTCCTCTGCCTGCGCCGGCTCCTCCGCGGCTGCGGGCTCGGTTGGCGTTTCGGGCGCGGTCTTGGCCTTGGTTTTCTTCGTCACCGCCGGTTTCGCCGGAGTAGCCTGCGCGGGTGCCGCCGCGGCGCCGGCGGGCCGTTGCTCGAGCAGCTCGAGCCGGTGCGAGAGCGCCTCCCAGGAGAGATCGGCCGCGGGCCGGGTCGCTTTCACCAGCGCCAGCTCGAGCGGCAGGCGCGGATCGCCTCCGGCACGCATGTCGCCGATCGCATCGCCGAGGAGGTCGCAGAGCCGAAGAACGGTCGCCTGAGGAAGCTGGTGCGCCTGCTCGCGCAGCCGCCCACGCGTCTCCTCGGTCACCGGCAGGGTCTCGGGCACCTCGCCCATGTGCTGGACGAGCATCAGGTGGCGCAGGTGCTCGAGCAGGTCGCCGATCAGGCGGCCCAGATCCTGGCCCTGGCTGGAGAGTTCCTCGATGAAGACGAGCGCGCCGGCCGTGTCGCCGACGACGACCAGGTCGAGCAGGCGGAAGAGGGCGTCCTCCTCGATCGCGCCGAGCAGCTGCAGCACCGCCTGGACGCTGAGCTTGCGCTCGGTCGCCGAGGAGAGCTGATCGAGCAGCGAGACGGCGTCGCGGAAGGAGCCGCGCGCGGCCCGGGCGATCAGCGCCAGCACCGCCTCCGGCGCCTCGATCTCCTCGGCCTTGCAGACGTGCTCCAGCACCTGCACCAGCTCGGGCAGGCGCGGGCGCGCGAAGGAGAAGACCTGGCAGCGCGAGCGCACGGTGGCGATCACCTTCGAGAGCTCGGTCGTGCAGAAGATGAAGACGAGGTGCGGCGGCGGTTCCTCGATCAGCTTCAGGAGCGCGTTCCAGGCCGCCTCGGTGAGCTGATGCGCCTCGTCGAGGATGTAGACCTTGTAGCGGCCTTCGACCGGTTGCAGGACTACTCTGTCGCGGATTTCGCGGATGTCGTCGATGCCGCGCTGCGAGGCGGCGTCCATCTCGATCACGTCGAGCGAGGTGCCGGACGCGATCGTCTGGCAGACGTTGCAGGTCTTGTCGGGTGTGACCGTCGGCCCCTGGACGCAGTTCAGGCTCTTGGCCAGGATCCGCGCCAGCGAGGTTTTCCCCGTCCCGCGCGGCCCCGCGAACAGGTAGGCCTGCCGCACCTGCCCGTGCGTGATCGCGTTCTTGAGCGTGCGCACGACGGCCTCCTGCCCGACGACCTCGTCGAAGTCCAGCGGGCGGTATTTCCGGTAGAGCGCGGTCACCTGGTCGATTCAAGCACGAATCGATTCACCACGGCGCGAGACGCATCGGTCGGGCCCGGTCGATCCAAGCACGAATCGGTCTCCCGAGTCGCTCTGGTTCGCAACAGTCGTTCGGGTTACCATCGAAGAGAGCTCATGAAGCCGCTGCCGGTCTCGATTGCCGTTTGCGCCGCGCTCGCGCTGTCTTCCGGCGCCGGTGCCGCCCCGAGAGCTGCGGGTGCTTCGACCGGGGGTGGCTTGGTGCCCTACGGCGCGCCGATAAAGCCCGCGGTCGAGGCGACAGGGACGGTGGTCAAGGGCTCGTTGCGCACACCCGACGGACGGCGGCGCACCTATCGCCTCTACGTGCCGAGGTCGTTATCGAGAAAGAAGCACGTTCCCTTGCTCGTCGCCCTGCATGGCCGCGGCGGCTCGGCCAAGAACTTCGAGAACAACTCCGGCTTCGACGGCCTCGCAGAGGCGAATCGGTTCCTGATCGTCTACCCGGACGGGACCTGGTCGTCAGACGAGGCGGGCGGGCGCGTCTGGAACGCCGGCGGCTGTTGCGGCTCGGCCCAACAGAAGCTCGACAACGTGAACGACGTCCGCTTCGTCTCGCTGCTGATCGACGAGGTCGAGAGCGAATACAACGTTAACCAGAAGCGCGTCTTTGCAGCGGGCCACTCGAACGGGGCGATGATGGGCCTGCGCCTGGCCTGCCAGCTCTCCAACAAGGTCGTCGCCGTCGCGGTGCAATCGGGCACGCTCTTCGTCAACAAGTGCCGCTACAGAAAGCCCGGCGCCGTGCTGGAGATCCACGGCAGCGCCGATTCGTTCGTGCCGATCGACGGCGGCGTCGGCTCGATGGATCCCTCTGGAGTCGACTTCCCACCGCCAAGACAGGGGCTGAAGAAGCTCGCGGCCTCCAACGGCTGCCGCCGCGGCACGCTGACCTCCACCGACGCGGATGATCCCGACCTGAGCTACGAGATCTGGCGGCACTGCAAGGCCGGCGCGATCGTCGAATGGGTCAAGGTCGAAGGCGCGGGCCATGCCTGGATGCCCTCGTCGTCGTCGAGCTTCGATTCGAGCGCCGCCGCCTGGTCGTTCCTGTCGGCTCACCCAAGACCCTGACGACGCTTATCGCGGAGAGCGGTACCGCTTCTCCCGTGTTGAGCGGGTGACGGGCTGGATCGACCGGGCTTGCCGCGCACCTGGGAGGGATTGTCTGGAACTCCTTTCGAAACGAAGCGCTCCACCGTCTGGCCGCGCTCGGCAGACGATCTGCGTTGTCCTCGGCCTCGCCCGTAGCCCTGCTACGAACGAGGCGCTGCGTCCTAGCATCTCGCCCACCGATCACGCCCAGCCGGCGGGCCTTCATTCCGAAATGAGTTCTCGCGCTGCTTCCTTCCGGATCTGACGCGTTTCGCACATTGTCTGGACGACGACAGGTAGCGAACGTATTCGATCGGGCTCGATCGACCGGGCTTGCCGTGCACCTGGAAGGAATTGCTTAGCGCTGCTTCCTTCCGGATCTGACGCGGTTCGCAAGCTCCCACTGCCCGGGGCCCGGTCGATCCAACCCGATCCCA
Organism: Gaiellaceae bacterium; assembly: GCA_050011315.1. Taxonomy (GTDB): domain Bacteria; phylum Actinomycetota; class Thermoleophilia; order Gaiellales; family Gaiellaceae; genus Fen-549. The sequence goes on along the minus strand of JBEKJI010000007.1, from coordinate 88,099 downwards.
GTGACTGTGGCGATCGTAGCAACGGGGGATCGGGAGGAAGAGAAACGCGGCCGGGTGCCGCCGCCGCCCGGGGTCGAACTAGTCGGTACGAAACCAAATTGTCTCCCGCTTTCTCGGGGCGCCGCTGGCCGTGCTTCGCCGGAGGGACAGTGTCGTCACACGGCCCCGGAGAGCGAAGTGCGGTCAGCGGCATCAGGCGGCTCCGTAGGCCGGTCACGCCCGGCCGGAAGGAGCCGCCGGCCGAGGAAGCGGGATGGACCTCACCGAGCGTCTTTCAAACACTGAGTTTGCAGGCCTTTTACAGCGTCTCACAGCCCGAGATTGGAAGCAAGCGCCCCGAAAAAGGTTTGAAGTCGGCGGAGTGGCACCTGATGGCCGGCGCAAGTTCGGCCAGGTCAACGAGTTCGTGCTACGTGTTCTTCGTGCTGAGCCTACAGGCCCGAGGGTCAGAGACATCCACGCCCAAATCGAGTTCCTGCTCGGCGAACCAGTCTCGCGCTCCTCGGTCAAGAGCTCAGTCCACCGCCTGTTTCGCGGTCGAAACCCACAGGTCGCACGAATTGCTCGGGGACGCTACACCCTCCGCGAATAACCTGCACAACGTCACGCAGAGACGCGACGCGCTGTCAGATTCATGCTGGTGTTTATGGCCGTCCTTACTCACATGTGCGAGAAACATGCGTCGGCCAGGTCATTCAATCGCGCCTGATTGAGAGAACCGCGGTTCTCTATCAGGCGTCGTAGTTCCTGCTCTCGAAGCATCGCGCCGGTAATTTCGTACATCTTGCTCCCGTCCCACATTGAACGGAGTTCCTCTTTCCAGATGTCCTCGTACGTTCCATTGATACTCAGCTTCAGCACGCTTCCATCCGACACACCCGCTTGTTCAAGCGTCTCTGACAACGAGAGGCCGGAGTCTTTGAACACAAGCCCGTAGCTGAAGGACCAGCGCATACCTAGCTGAGAAACATCCATATTCCACGGAAGCTTGAGGGTCTCCACGATGTAGTCAATCGCACGGTCGACCGACCAAGCGAGGTCGCAACTCAAGCGGAAGAACTTGTCGAAACGGGTCGAATGCAGGTAGCACTGTGTCGTGTCGGGCTGGTTCAGATCTGGCCACGGGAATAGCCCCTTGCCGTCTAGTTCCGCGCTCATCGCGGCATCCTTGCCAAGAACACCAAGTAGCTCCGTGAGTCCGGCCTCGTAGGTTTGGCGAAAGTCTGCGTAGCGCCGATGCTTGACGAGGGGAGGAACCTCGCATTGCTCGTACAGCACTGGGATGAGGAATGTGCCAGCTTTCGCGATCTGCGTGATAAGTGCAGCATTCAGCTCCTCTTGCACCCATCGCGAGACCACGGAACGAGGCGACAGGACGATCACGAAGTACTTTGACGATGCCAAGCCCTCGTTGATCTTCCCCGGGATGCTGTCGCCGACGCGGAGATCGCGAGCGGAGTCTGGCTCCGTACTGAGTTGTTGATGTTCACGAGGACGGCGAATAGACTCCTTACTGATTGGACGTGGACCGCAGTGCAGGTGAAGGGGGTATCCGGAGTTGAGCATCATGGAGGTGAAATTCCAGGAGGCGGTCATCTTCCTAAAGCCTGGATACTTGATTGCCATCAAGAGTGGGCGAGACGGCACTATCTACGTGGCGATCCCGCATATCTGCGAGCAACTCGGCCTGGATCTCCAGAGGGAACAAGCGGCGATTGTGGCAAGGCCAGACCTATCGTGGGGGCAGCGCACGCTTCGAGTCTGGTCGCCGCCGGGTAGCCTGAACCTCTCATCCTGTTTGCGCTCCGACCTGATTTCCACCTGGCTAAATGGGGTTGCAGGAAGCCCTTCCGATCCTGACCAACTGAAGGTATTCCAAGAGACCGTTGCGGCGGCGACCCACGCCGCCTTCTATCCAAACGATCCGCCTGGCATGCCTGCTGGTGCGTTTGTGACCAGTACCGTGACCTTCGACGAGCCTCCCCCGCCCGAAATGGTGTCGAAACTCAGGCGGCTTGTTGACAACCTTCACGGAACGGAGGGAATCTCGAAAGCCAGTCTCAACCTACTCGACCGGCTCGTCGATGAAGCCGAGCGGTTGAATGCCTCGAAGGATGTCGAAGCCAGCGACAGACTCGTCTTGGAAGTGAACCGGGCCTTGGGCGTAGATGGCGATAGAGCCTGAATCCGATATCGCTGAGTTGGTCGCTAACGGAGTCAGGCTCGATTTATCGTCAAGGCCAAGGTGTAAAGAAAGCGTGCCGTTCCCGTTCAAGCACGGCGGAGCGAACCTAGTCCGGGGAGCGTGATCCCAAATCGCCCTCCGCCGCGGCCGACGTGACGGACGCGGCTCGCGACCGTTGTCTGCCACCCTCCGCCGAAAGTACGCCGGCACAGCCGGCGGGCACTTTCGGCGGCTCATGGTCCTGACCGAGCGGTTTTCAAACCCTCAGTTTGCAGGCCTTTTACAGCGTCTCATAGCTCGCGATTGGAAGCAAGCGGCCCCTCGGGGGTTTGAAGTCGCTGGAGTCGCGCCTGACGGTCGTCGTAAGTTCGGCCAGGTCAAGGAGTTCGTGATCCGCGTTCTCCAAGGCGAACCCGCGGGCCTCAGTGTCCGAGAGATTCACTTGCGCATTGAGTTCCTGCTCGGTGAGTCGGTTTCGCTCTCGTCGGTGAAGAACTCCCTTCATCGCCTTTCGCGCGGTCAGAATCCACAGCTCGAAAGAATCACCCGTGGGCGCTATAGGGTCCTCGAGTAGTAGAAGAACATATGTTCGGTTAGACTAGAAGTATGAGCCGCCCGGATCAACGTTCCGCATCAGGCTCCTACGCCTCAGCTCTCGACCTGCCATCGGTTGTCGAACTGCTCGATCAGATCCAGGGCATGAAGACTTTGACTCGCTTTATCGCGCGGGATCAGCGGAAGTCGGTGCTTGAAATCGAAGCCCAGGTTCGTGAGCTTATGGAACTAGTTGATCGCTTCTACGAGCTCCTCGGCCCCCGACACTGGATCTTCCACGAGAGCCTGAATACCGAGAAGGTGAAGCCTCTTATAGATCTTCCTGCCGATAAGGCGGAGCAGGGTTTGATCAAGCTCTATCAAGATCCTGATGCGCTTCGTTTTATGATCATGGGTCTACGCCGATTTCCACAGATGCGAAGCCGCATGGATCTAGTCGATAAAGCCAGGATCGATTACGAAGCCGGCCGCTTCTACTCAACCGCCCTCGTTCTGCTGACAGTGATGGACGGCTTCGTCAACGATCTCGACACCAGCCGTCGCCGCGGACTTCATACCCGCGAGGCCGAGGAGTTAGCGGCCTGGGACAGCATCGTCGGTCACCACCAGGGGCTAACGCATGCGCACAAGACATTCACGAAGGGCACTTCGAAAACATCCGACGAGCCGGTGTACGAGCTGCATCGCCACGGCATCATCCACGGGATGCTCGTGAATTACGACAACGCAATTGTGGCGACTAAGGCGTGGAACCGCCTGTTCACCGTCGGCGACTGGGCGGCCAGCCTCGAGAAACGGAAGGTTGAGCCGAAGCCCGACCCGAGCTGGCGAGAGGTGCTCTCACAGATTGCGGCCAACGAGAGGGCGAAGAAGGCGCTCGACGCATGGCGCCCGAGTTCAATCAAGGCAAGCGACCCCAAGTTCCTCGAGCAGGACGTTTGCCAACGGGCGCTCGCCTATCTTGAAGCCTGGGTCGCCAAGAACTACGGCAAGATGGCGTCGCTGATTTCGCCGAGGCTTACTGAGAGCACGCTCAAGAAGACCGCAGGGATGGTGCGCGAGGGATGCTCTTTGCACGATCTGCAGAAGTTCGAGTTCAAACGGGCATCGTTCGAGGCAGCCGCTGTCTGTGAGATCGACGTTGATTTGACTTTCGATGCTGGGCCGCAGCCCGCAAGAATGCGATGGATCCGTGAAACAGCAGATGGCACACCGGCGACACCGGATGTAGAGGCTGAGTGGTTCCTATTCCTCTGGGGTCCGTGGGCGATGTTAAGCCGCGACTAGAGCCTATGGAGCCCCGAGTCTTGCTTTCTTGGCCTCCAACAATCTAGGTCGGCGAGCTAAGTTCCCACCGACCTAAGACGCCTCGCGTACGGCCGCCACCGAGACCCGGAAACCGTATCCTCGAAGACGCGACGCGGCTCTCTGAAGGCTCACGACGCTAAAGAACGGCAGCGTAAGTGGCGTATCTCGGTTGCTGCGAGTGATGACGACGAAGCTGACCTCGTGAGCTTCAGGGCTGGGCCGGTTCAGCGAAAGCACCTCGGCGAATTCCGAGCTCGCTCGCGCGGCTACGGTTCGCGCCTCGCTGCGAAAATCGGCATCTTGGAGGAGCCGTTCGGCTGAGTTGACCCCCTGAGTGAAGAGGTGACTTAACGTGGCGGAGCTACCCCGGTGTTTCACATGTATGAGACCCCCGTCGCGAGTCAAGATGTCGCAGATCTCCATCTTGTCCGGGCCACCGTCGTAGACGAGCTTCTTATCGAGGCAAAGTGCGTCGAGTGCAGCAGCTGCCTTGATGTTGTAGGCGTCTTCATCGGTCCCGGGATCAGCATCTGGGAGCCCGGTCAGTAGGGGAAGTCGTCTCACCTCTTCGTACACGCGCTCCTTGAAGCCGAGATTGACGCGGAACCAATCGCCGGTTGAAAGGACGTAGAGCTGGCCTTCGTATTCGATCTGGTAGACGATGCAGTCGAGGATCGGCCAAGTCGCTTGGCGGAAACCGTCAGACGCGCGGATCGCCTCCATGCGATCGTGCTTGAGCAGCCCGATCGTCAGCTCCTCTCCTTTTCGGCTGGCGAGATACGAGGTGATGTGAGGATCGCTCTCGAGCGTAACGTCGGAGTCTTGTGTGGAGAAGCGAAAGCCCTCGACATCAAGCCAGTCAAGTGGCTCAGGAGCGGCAAGGTGCACGTCGGTGATTTCATTGCTGGCGAGGTCCGTGATGAGGCGCTCCTCGAGCTCATGAATGCGCTCCACGCTCTTTTCGGGTCGCAAGAAATCGATGAACTCGAAACCATTCGCCTTATAGGCATCATCTCCGTAGGCCTCGAGCAGTCGGGATAGCAGTCCACGAAGCTCCGGTATCTGGAGGCGCGTGTGGATACCAAGCGAGTCGGCGCCCGTGAGGCGGGGGCCTAAGGTCTCGTCCTGAGGTGTTCCAGTAACCGCGCGAAGAAGATCTCGGCTGACATCGAGACCGAAAGACGAGAAGGTCGAGTCTCGACTGACGTCGCGCCGGGTGTGCATCGTCGTCTCGTCGATCGTCTTTGAATCGACGCTCTTCAGCTGGCCGGGCACGACGGTGTTAAGAACGACTCTGAGCCCGAAGTCGCGCTCGAAGGCTTCCGTGTTCAGAAGATGGCGGCCCTGACCGAACGTAACAGCGAACAGACGCTTCCCAGCTTCGATGAGAAGGGCAGCCCCAGATGAAGCCGCGAAGAGTCCTGCCATATCTCCGTCGACATGCGGAGCGAGGTACTGCTGCCAACGTGGCGGGTGCGGCGGCTTGGAAGCGACGAATAGCGACGGAGTCTGACTCAGCGACGGAACTACATACGAGACGACGGAGTCGGGATCGCGCAGCACCGCGTCTCTAGGCATATCTGCCTTGAGCAGCGCGATGGTCAACTTGTGCTGGCGAGGAGGTCTTGGCATCGACTACTCAACCCCATTAAGGTGACCCACGGAGTATGTCGCAGTTGATTCGCACACTCCAACCAGCCCTCAACGTGCGGGGCGAGTGAGGCTGTGGAGAGCTACACGGGGACTCTCAATGAAGCGCAGATGGCTGTCCTCAAGTGGATCGCCGATGGCTGCCCAGATGGCGCGTTGGAGGGCTACGAGCATCGAGTCTCTGCCGCCGCGCTTCGAAGTCGCGATCTCGTGCGGATAAGCGGTCGCGGGAAGACCTGGCGGGCCGAGATCACCGACCGCGGGAGAGACTTCCTCGCGCGATCGCTTCAGGTCCGCACGAAGAGCGCAGATACGCAATCGCGAAGTGGAAACCTGGAAGCAGAGGCGAATGGTGGGCCAGCTCCACCTAAGCCCGCTCCTGCCCGGCAACTTTCGCCAAGCGAGCAACTCGTGGCAGATGTCATCGCGGCCGGCGGAGTTTTGAAGGTTCCCTATGTGCGTCGGGAGGGCGAGCCTGACTATCAACAGCGGCTACTCGCAGCGGAGAGGTTCGGCAAAGTACCGCGCGGGAAGCGGCTGACCTCTGACTACGTCGCTGGCCACCAAGAAATCCGGCTGGAGGATGCAATTGAGGGGACGGAAGTCGAAGCGAGGCCGGTACCCGTGCCAGAGCGTATCTCCCGTCTACACCCAGTCGCCAGGCGTTTCCGTGACGACACCGATAAACACCTCGTCTCTCGAGCCAGACTTTCCCGCAGCGTTCGCATCGTCCACGCTCTGGCAACAGAAGTCGAGCGCCGCGGCTGGGAGATTTCGAACGCCGAAGGGAAGACCGGGGGCTACCAACGTGATCAGTGGTCGCCCACAAACGACGGACATTTCGTTGTAACGATCCGCTCGCACAGTTTCGGCCTCCGGGTGTTCGAGGAAAAAGTAAAGGCTCGAGGTGCGTTCGAGGCCGAGACTCGATCTCGAGCAAGTGCCCGATTTCCACAGTACCTCCCGCCGCGAAAGCTGGCTCGGTACGACTCGGCGGCTACCGGTCGCCTGCAGATCGCCTTCGTGGGCTATGGCCATGGCGGGCGGACATCGACCTTTTCTGATCGCAAGAACTGGACGCTCGAGGAGAAGCTGGCAGAGCTTTTTCGGGAGCTGGAGATTCGAGCTGCCAAAGCTGATCATCGCCAAGCCGAGATGGAGCGAGCTGCCGAGGAGCGCCGGCGCCGCTGGGAGGTGGCTATGGATCAAGCTCGGGAGCGCTTCTTTGAAGCTCATCGAGAGCAGGTGCTGCGTGCTCAGATCTCCGCATGGCAGGAGGTCGGAACGATTCGCAGCTTCCTTGAAGCGCTCGAAGCCAAATACGGCGACAACCCTGACTCGGCCGATTGGATCGCCTGGATCAAGGGTTACCTAGACGAGCGTCTTGATCCACTCGCGTCACCGCCTACGATGCCGGCACGCCCAGACGCCACCCCCGATGATCTCAAACCGTTTCTCAGCGGCGGCCTGAGTCCGTACGGGCCGCCGAGCTGGTAAACGCGTGCGTCCCTCGCACTGATCAGGACCTATTCACTGCCGTCGGACGCGCGCACGGCTCGTCCCACATCTACTACTCACCGTCTAGGCAAACGCCGCCACAGCCGCGCCTAACGGCCGCCGAAACTCTCGCGACTCTTGGATCAGAAGATGATGAAAATCATTCTCCAGCGACCCCAGTTATGCAAGTATCGCGCGTACAGCGCAGACAGCACAGTGGCGCCGAAGCAGGCGAGAATGATCTTGCCGCCTAGATTCTGAGCGATGGACGAGACTGTGGCGATCGCGAGCAGCACCGTGATGGCGCTCCACCAGAGGAAGTAGAAACCCCAGTACTTCCTGCGTTCGGAGCTCTCAGCTAGTGGATCGGGGGATTGCATGTATGCCTCCTTCCAACGCCGTTCGACCACTCCCATAGCGGTACTCGGTGAAGCTGTCGATGTGCTGGGGGACACTCATCGTCGCTTGACGACGCTGACCTTCACCGCTGCGGTGCTCGCGCGATGACCCTGGTCGCCCGGGTAGTAGACGCGGTAGCGGTGAAGTCCTGGGGCGCGCGGCCGGATGGAGTAGACGAACCGGCCGTCAGCCTTGAGCATGGCGATACCCAGGTTCTTCCACTTGCGGTGCAGGCGCTCCTGGATAGTGATTCCGCCGCCAGCCGCTCCGACGACCTGACCGGCAAGTTTGAAGCGCTTCTTCAACTTCACGAACCGCGGCGCCTTGGCCACAACGCGTGTGAACTTGTGCAGGTAGGCCGTGAGCTGGTAGGTGGTCGATCTATCGCACTGCGGATACACGACATCCTGAACACATCCCCAATCGAGCCATTCGGTTTCACCGACGATCAATGTCCAGCGGCCAGCCACACCGAACACCCGCTTGGTTTCGCGCTTCTCGCCCTCGTCTGCGTAGTCTGTGTTCTTGGGTTGCCAGCAGGGAGTGTCAGCCAGCGTGTAGTCGGTGACCCCGGGACGCATGAAGCAGAATCCGACGCCCTCGGTTACCGCCTCGAAGTCGATGGCGAGTTCGTCGCCCGCGCCGACACTAATGGCCCAGTAGTCGAGTCCGGTCACGGCACCGGACACCGGCGAGCCGACGGGTAGCTCGGGCGCCATGGCGATCGAGGTGCCGCCGTTTGCTCGGGCGATAACCGGCACCAGTAGGGAGATGAGGGTGAAGGCAATCAACAGCACTGGGGCATGGCTAGCGCGCAGGCTCTTGGCCATAGAGTCCGCCTCCCTCGAAGTGTTAGCGGGGTGGAAACCGAGTAATGTGACTTATAATCCGTAGACTCTTGAACGTCAAGCAGGTGAGCTTGCGGGCGTGGCAAAACCGAGATCGCCCGCACACCTGGCCTACGGCCGGGCTCTACGTCAGCTCAGGATGGAACGAGGACTCTCGCAGGAGCGGCTTGCGCACCTAGCTGGGCTTGATCGCACCTACGTCAGCGGTATCGAGCGAGGTGAGCGGAACCCCAGCCTCACCAACATCCTGAAGCTCACAGACGTGCTCCAGATCAGGATGTCCGAGCTCGCGGCTCTTGCCGAAGTTGCTGAGATCGAGAGAAAGGATTGATATGGCTCGTAAGTCCGTCTTCGTGAGTGATCTCTCCGGAGAGGAGATTCCGGAAGGCAAGGGAGCGACCGTGACGATCAAGTTCACGGATGCCCGCAAGGGGACAATCATCCTTGATGTGACCGATACCGAAGGTGAGAAACTCGGCGAGAAAGGGCGGAAGCAGGCTCGACGCGGGAGAAGGCCAAAGGCGGAAAGCTAAAGCCGCCGGAGATCGCCTAAACCCGATCCATACTCGCGCTGTTGCGGATCGCCTGGTAGATGAACGCCCAGCGCTCTGGTGTCTTCGGCTTCTCGCCGCGGAATTGAATACTCGCGAGCATCTCTATGTCCGATTCCGGAAGGCTCTGAGCCCTCGCGAACTCGACCAGACTCTCCGGCCTCTTATCTCCCGGTGTTGTCGTTACGGCGCGCCCGAGAAGATCTGACATCGCAACGCCGAGAGCGGTCGCAATGCGATAAAGCTTTTCGGCTGAAGGATTGCCGGCGCTGCCTCTTCCTGTCTCGAGTTCAGATAGGTAGCTCTTCGAGATGTGTGCCTCCGTGGCGAGGGTAGACGCGGACATGCCGCGCTCCTCTCGGAATCGTCTAATCCTCTGCCCCAACGATTCCTCAGGCAGTTCAGGCATCTAGTGACCTCCGTTTAGCTGTTCGGGATGGATGGGTCGGACGAGCGCGAGCACCCGCCTGTTTTTGCCGTACGGACGAGCATGAATCTCAACGGGACCTATCCCACTGCTGACGAGCTCGTCGACGGTCCCGATCTCACGCACATCCTCGCCCGCAAACGCGCGAAGAAGCGGGGAGTCGCCGTTCACGGACTTGTGTCGGCGCAGGTAGGGCCAGTTTCCGTTGACGTGCGAGTAGTCCAAGCGCAACTTCGGTTCACACTCGGCCTCTCGCCCCTCCTCGCTCGGCTTGTTCCTCCGTCGTAGGACGAGGAGGGCGGCGGGCTCCGGCCAGAGATCAACCGCACGCCGCGCAGTGGCCTCGATACTTGCCTCGTACCGTGCGGCGAGGTCTTCGACCGCGAGTAATCCGAAGCCGGCCGACAAGAGATCGGGTTGGAAGAACCGTCTTGGGAGAAGGAGCTCGCTCGCTACCAGATCGCACCGCGACTCGAGTTTCGTCCGCTTGCCATTGCAGCGGTACTGGAAGGAATCGGAGAAGCCTGGAAAGAGTGTGTGGCTCAGTTCGTGGCAGATCGTGAAACGCTGTCGCTCGTAGCTATCGGAGTCCCGCAGGCGAACTACGAGTCCTTCCAAGCTTGGGAGAAGCACGCCAGCCCACGGCTGCTCGTGTCTTTCGACTCGGACGATGCCCCGGAGGGATGCGAGCAGCTCTACTGAGACCGGAGGCGCGGCCTCTGCTTCGGCGAGGATCCGCTCGGAGAGCCTTCGGATCAAGGCTTCGTCTGGTAAGTCGGGTGTCTCCCGCTGGAGCTGTTCAAATAGTGAAAGCTGAACGTTCGCCATAACGAACTCCTTGTCGCCATTGTTGCACATGCCCAGGAGATCAGGTACCGTTCGCTATGGCGAACTTGCTTTCGCCGATAACACAACAGCCTGGGAGGAGGGAAGAAAATGGCAACGCCCAAGTTCGAGATCTACGCGGACACCGCCGGGAACTACCGCTGGCGTCTCAAGGACGGGAACAGCGTCAAGATCGCCTCGAGCGGTGAGAGCTTCGCCAGCAAGGAGAACGCGAAGCGAGCTGCGGCCAACGTCAAGGCAACGGCACCCGACGCAGTGATCGAGTCGTAGAGGAGAGAAGCTCTAACTCGATGAGCAGTTCGACGAATGCTAGTCGAGAGAAAGGAGGTGGTTAGTGTGGCTGGGAAGAGGGGCTCATCTTCAGCGAAGGGCAAGTTCCGCTCGGCGGTATCCGGGCGATATGTCTCCTCGCGCTACGGGAAGTCTCATCCGAAGACGACAGTCAAGGAGAGCAAGTAGGACGAAGGGGTCGGGAGAGCCGCCGCTTGGTGTCCGGCGGCGGCCAAGCCCTTGGAGCATCCGATTCTTTAGCAAGACTCCTGCTTGTGTTCGATTCGATCGCGACTTAAGCCACGGTGACTAGTCATCCCTTTGGACCAATGTTGCTGGACACGTGCGCGGTGCAAGGACTCCGCGAGGTTATGCACTACTTCGATGACGGTGGCTGGCGCCTAGGGGCGCGAGCGGATCTTTTCGCGCGCTACGGGGAGCGAAAGGGCAAGGAGCTCATTGCGCTCGGCAACGTAGCTCAGTTCTTCCGCCGCGGTAGCCCTCCCTGGCTCGTTTCTCAAACTTCGTTCTTGGAGTTCGAGCGAGCAAACCCCGGAATCGCTCACGAACTCCTGAACTGGTGGGCTGAGTGGGCCGATTGCATGCAGGCAAGTGCGGATAACTACGAGGATCTCGAACTTCGCCTGTTGTTCGAAAACATGCCTCTCGTGCACTCAGAACAGATGCGTCTCCCCTTTGTCGTCCCGAGCACGTCTCCGATCGACCGGCCGGCTATTCCGCCGTTCAAGGATCGTGGCGACTGCTCGCTGATCCGCGACGCTCTTCGTGCCGGTGTCTCGATGATCCTTACGCTCGATTTGCGCTCGTTCTGGTGCCAGCGCCGGTATTTAGCTGCCATCGGTATAGGAGTGTGGCGGCCGGTCGACTACTGGGAGGCGCTTCGACCACAGCAGGCCTCAGCTTGGGAGCTTCCCGCCTAGCTCTTCACGTGCCGCCGCCAAGCGTCCAGGAGAGCTGCCGGCATCTCGGAAGGCATGATCTCTGCGGTATCGAGGGGCCATCGTGAGATCAAGGCTTCGATCTCCTGCATGACCTCGAGTGTCATGGCGATCGTCGCGACGAGTTGCTCGTAATGGGAAAGGTCGCTGAGGCTCAGCGGCAACCCGCGTCGGTCTTTGAGCCATTTCGAACAGACTCGGTAACCGCCAACTTGATAGGTCCAAACGGCTGGGTCCACGCCCTCGAAGTACTGACCAAGCCTTCCCGACTTCGGGGCGTCAGCCGAAATGTAGACGCGACCCGCGTCGAGAGCTTCTCCGGTGAGAGGATTGCGTTCACTAGGCCCGACGTAACGTGGGTGACCAGGGGCTACCGTGTTCGTGCCAGGCACTGGGAAGCTGAGACGGGCCATGCCGGAGGGGGGAGCGTCAAAGAGGTGTAGCGCGACCAACTCGCGTCCTTTCGAGGCAAGCGCATCGAAGAGTTCCCGACCTGGCGGTAAAGGAATGCGCGGAAAATCATGGCGGAGGAACTGGACGTATCTCGAGCGATAAGTCGGCGCGTGTAGAAGCGCGTAGATGTAGTTGAACACATCATCCGGCCCGAATGACGTCTGCATGTCTCCGGCGCCATCTGGTATGAACTCCAGCTCGAGTCGGCTCTCCAAATCCTCGATAAACTTGAGGTTCAGGTTTGCCTTCCTTCCAACGAACTCTCCCTCAACCAGGAGACGGCGCTGAGTTCCCGTCGCCGACGGGTAGAGATAGAGAGGAAAGACAAACCCATTGTTCGACGTCTTCGGCGACATGCAGATGACTTCAGGAGCTAGTCGCGACACCTGCACGTGAGCGAACTCCTCACCCTTAGTTAGGCGCGAAGTAATGAGCGCCAGGTTCGGACCACGGCGAAGATGATCGGTCATACGTCTTCGATGATGGACCGCAACGTTTGTGTCGAACACAGTCCAGCGGATGTCGAACGGCCGGTAAAGAATCTGCTGAACGGCCTTCTCCCAGGCTCCAGTGGCCAACTCCTTCTTCGCCCGATCGTAGTTCCACTGCGATTGGCTGCAGAGTCTCCACAGTGATCGTGCCTCCGCCTCCGATTCCGTTTTGAGAAAGCGGTGCACCTTCTCGCGTGCCTCGACTTCGCTCCATGAAATCGCGAACTCGTCTTGTGTTGTGACGAAGCCCGGAGCGGGAGCACCGTTTTCACTCATGATGTCGGCGATGCTCCACCCGCGTTCGTACTCCTCGAGGAGGTCGGTGTCCTGCGGTACGAATAGGAAGAATGGAGCCTGGGGCGCCAGCTCCGACCAGTCGGTGTCGTCAAGGCGGTGTTCTATCAACCAGTCGTACTTGTCCTGGCGCATGCCATACAGGTCTGCATGGTGAACCTTCACAAGACCGGTCGAATCTTGCTCCTTGACGAAGAAGCTGATCGCGACGCCTTGCTGGATATCGAAGACGTTCTGGTCAACACCTCCGTCAGGCGCACGCTCACGTTTCTTGGTGTTCCCGTGTAGATCGAGGATGTAGATGTCCGAGAACGTCTCCATGAGGTTCTGACGCATACCTGCAAACGTCGGGCTATCCAGGTAGCTGTGGTTTGTGATGAAGCCCAGGATCCCGGACCCAGTCTGTTCAATCCGCCACTGTCCGAACCGAATGAACTTGATGTAGTCGTCTTGCAGCCACTTCGCTTGAGCTGGTTTACGTAGCTCGGGTCGATCCTGGGCATAGTCTGCGACGAGGTCGCGGATCCATTTACCTTTGTTCGCGGAGTGACCCGAATACGGCGGATTGCCGAGGACAACAAGAATCGGGAGCTGCCGCTTTACCTCAGCCGCCGCATTCGCTTCATTCGCGATGTACGAGCCGAGCAGAATCTCTGACTTCTTGAGAGCTTCCTCAAGCGTATTGGTCAGGTAGACACTCAAGCGCTCGCCACCCTCTAGGTCGTACATCCAGTCCGCACGTTGGGCCTCAGGCAGATTCTGGCCGGCGAGCTGTAGCCCAAGCTTCAAGTGGGCCACCGCGTATGGAGCCACGAGGAGCTCGAATCCAAAGAGTCTCGGGATCAACTGATCACGCACATAGGCAGACCACTTCCCAGCATCGTGTCGCTGACGGAACTGGTCGCGGATGCGTTCGATAACCGCGTAGAGGAACGTGCCGGTCCCGCAAGCCGGATCCAGAATCAGAACCCGGGGCGTCTTCGCTTCGGCTTTGCCGGGAGCCTTCGGTAGATCTCTCGTCTGCTCCGCCAGACCATCCTCACATCCGAATCTCTCCCGCAGAAGGCGGTCGGCTGATCGCACAATGTAGGAGACGACCGGCTCAGGCGTGTAGTAGACGCCACGCATTTCTCGGACCTCAGGGTCGTAGGCGGCGAGGAAGGTCTCATAGAAGTGCACGACGGGGTCGTCCTGTGCCTTCCGAGTCCCGAACGCAGAGAGAACTGCGCGCATGTCCGTCACGGCGAGTAGTTGCGTTAGGTCGTCAACGAGTCCTGCGTAGGGCTCTTCGTCTAATTCCGGACCCGTGATCGCGGCGAAGAGGCCCCGCAGGAAGGGATTTGTGCGAGGGATTTCCCAGGCAGCGTCGTGGCGCTGAAAGGGGCGCTCGGCGTTGTGATTCGCCCGCGCGGCGAACAACCCGTAGGCGATCGTCTGCGCAAACATGTCAGCGAACTCGGGCACCGACAGGTGAGGGATAAGAACCTCTTCGAAGGCGTTGCGTAGATCGCGAACCGTGCTCGTCGCCGCCTCACGCTCGAAGCTCTCCACGATGAGATCGCGGATGAGGCGCGTCAAGCGCGCCATTCGCTCAGCCAGTTCATTCGGCTTCCGAATCACTGGTGACGTTTGCGCCAGGAAATCCATGAGGAGCTGCTCGACAGCACTGTCGCCGCCAGCGACGGCAACCAGCGCACTGCCTGGGCTGAGCTTGGCGAGACGCTCAGTGCGCCTCCATTCACCGTGGACGTACCAGCGGAACTCGAGGTAGTCCGTCAACAGGAGATTGTCGAGCGCTGCCAAGTAGCGCTTGAGTTGGTCAGTGCCTTCGACCGTATCGAGTGGCGAGCCAACATCTTTCGCCTCGATGTAGCCGAGTGTCATTGGGCCATGAGGCTCGGGTCTCCAGATCGTGAAGTCTGGAGCGCCGCATTCAGAATGTTTTGGCTCGTTGGTCGCCCGTGCCTGACCAATCGCTTCTACTAGCGTCTTGAGTGCCGGCCGATATGTGCTCTCTGTGGCGAGTCTCGACTGCAGATCACGCCCGATCGCTGTGCGGTACTGCGAAAGAGCTGTACGCTGCTTCACTTGTGGACCGCCTGTCGATTCAGCACGAACGCTGACCAAGTCGAGGGGTAGCGAACTTACGCCTTTTGTTACGCAACTTCAAGGTGTCTCATGCGCTTATCGGTGCCGCGCCGACGTAGCTCAAGCCCCCGGCTAGGGGCGGCCCGTTCTTCGTTGAGGACGCGGCGTAGCCGGGTTAGGCAGTAGCCTTCAAGACGTGACCACACAGGTCTCCTACGCTCTTCAGGAGGCAATCGTTCAGGCGTGCGGTACCGTCTTCTGGTACAAGCGCCCGCTCAAGGCGCTTCTCGTCAGGGCGGGCGTTCCTCCGCCGCTTGTCAAAAAGTACGAGGACGCGTCGAAGTTCATCATGGTGCGCGAGATCCTGGCCGAACTGGACGCGCGCGGGGAGACGGGTGTCCGGGTTGAGCAGCAGCTGGCGCGCGAATTGGCGGCGATGCGAACCGTCTCCGATCCTGACAACCAAGAAGCGGGGCTCAGAGCTCTTGCCGACCTACGTGAAGTCGCCAAACAGGAGGGCCTGATCGAGGATGCCGACGCGGCAGCCAAGGTAAGAGCCAAGCAACACCGTGCGACGGTAGAAGAGCGGCATCGAGCCGCAGAGGCGCGTGCGCGAGGGCTCGCCGAGCTGCACGACATCTACATGACGCTCGCCACACGGGAAGACGAAGCGCAGCAACGCGGCTACGACCTCGAGGATCTGCTCGGACGCCTTTTCAAGCTGCACGACATCCCTTACCAACCGCCATATCGCAAGGGCACAGTCGAACAGACTGACGGCTTCTTCACGTTCAACAGCTTCCAGTACCTGATAGAGGCGCGCTGGCGAAAGAAGCCCCCTGACCTTGGTGAGCTCACAGCGTTCTCCGGCAAGGTGCGCCGAAAGATCGACAGCACTCGTGGGCTCTTTATCTCAGTCGCAGGATTCCGCGAAGAGGTGCTCCAAGAAGCAGCGAGCCTCCTAAACCTGATTCTCATGGATGGTCAGGATCTAGCGCTCATCCTCGAGGGGCGCGTCTCCCTGATCGAAGCGCTCCAGATCAAGCTCGATAAGGCCGCCCAACAGGGCATTCTCTTCCATTCACTCGCGGAGCACGTGTAATCATGGTTCAGAGTTCGACCGCAGTGCCAGCCCTGAGATCCCCGAGGGCAAAGGGAAGACTATAACGATCAAGTTCGTCGATGCCCGGAAGGGAACGATCGTCCTCGATGTGACCGACGCCTAGGGCGAGAAGCTCGGCGAGAAGGGGCGCAAGCAAGCCAGACGTGGAAGAAAGTCGAAGGTCGAAAGCTGAGCGAGCTTAGTCATTGGCTAAATGCTGTCGATAGAGCCACCGCCGTGTATAAATGCTCGACTGTGTTATCATTAGAGAACGGTCCTGTCCCTCGTTCTTTGTTCACATGGTAATGTATCGAACGAGGTGGAACGAAATACGGCTACTATGAAACAACCCGATGCTGATCTACTAAGAGACGAGTTAGTTAATCAACTTGTAACAGTCGGCGCCGTGCGGAGCGAAGTGGTCGAGAGTGCGTTTAGGAAAGTACCTAGGCATTTGTTCGTGCACGGTCTTAAGCTTGAGGAGGTGTATGGGGACTTCTCGCTCATTACGAAACAAATAGGCTCCATACCAATGACCTCATCCACTCAGCCTTCTCTAATGGCTGCGATGCTCGAGAGCCTGGAGTTGAAGGAAGGACTCAAAGTCCTCGAGATTGGAACTGGAACGGGGTATAACGCTGCGCTTCTTTGTGAGATTGTTCGGGACCCTCACCAGGTATTCACGATTGATATTGACCCCGACAACATAGAAGATGCCCGCTCGAACCTCAGTGCCGCTGACTATTTGGGACTTACGGTTCAACTTCAGGAGGGGTCGAGAGGACTTCCAGCGCATGCACCTTACGATCGAATCGTGGCCACGTGTTCTGTAAGGGAGATCCCTCAGTCTTGGATAGATCAACTGAAGGATGGGGGCGTACTTGTGGCTCCAATCTGGGTCAACGGTGCGCAGATCACGCCATCCCTTACGAAGCAGAACGGAGTACTGATTGGTCGTTCGACAACACTCGGCGGCTTTATGGAGATGAGACCCCAGGCCTATCAGGAGCTTCTGACCGCCGACTCGTCCGATACAGGAGGCGAGCTGCTCATTTCCACTGAACACGCAGGCCTCTTCGATGAACAGGAGGTAATCCGGCTGCTGGAGGGTGTGCGGAAGGAGACGAAGCTGTCCTTGGAAGGCCTAAGTCCTTCGAACAGAATAGAATTCTTCGTATTTCTGGCATTACGTGAGGAAGCCAGTGTAGAGGTGTTCTTGGAGAACGACGAGGATAGATTCGGATTCGGCGACGCGGCTGCTGGGATTGTTGACTGTAAGCGGCAGAGTGCTTGTTTGATTTCGCGTGATTGGAGAGTACTTGTCTACGGGAAGCCATACGCCTACGAGAAGGTACTCTCAGTTGCGACCGACTGGGACCGTCTGGGAAGACCGGGGTTGGATCGCTTGCACGTCTCCGTCTACCCGCGGGGTACCAAGCTGACCAGTGCAAGCACCGATGCCATCTTTCACAGGCCGTCGACTTTGCTCGTGATCAGCGTTCGGTAGCCGGGAAAGACGTTTTCACGTCTGTCGGGAGTGTGGTATAACCGACAAACTCGCCGATAGCCAGGGCGTACTCCAGCATCAGGAACGGAAGGGGGTGACTAAGATCAAGACGAAAAGAACTAATACAAGAAGGCTGAGTTCGTTGCAGATACTAAACGAGGTAAGCTGGCCTAACGTGCGATCCGCCAGGAAGAGCGGATGCGGAAAGTGTGGTTAGAAGTCGAGTCTCCCCGAGCACTCGGGCGATATCTCTCGCGTTGGACAACACGCCCTGGCTAGTCTGCCGGACGAGAGATGATATGTGCGAATGCTGACGGCGAGGGCGCATGGATAAGGACCTGACCTTCTTCTGGGAGATAGTACCGGGTACCCAGTGTAATTTGACTTGCCACAACTGCTACGCAGCTGATAATGCCCGTCCTGATCGAAGGCTGCTGGGTTGGGATGCGATGAGGGACGCGCTAGATAAGGCGATCGCGGTCGGTATGAATACGGTCAATGTGCTAGGCGGAGAGCCGTTGGCCTACAAGCACCTCAGCAGGTTTTGCGAGCATTTCGCGGCCCATGTCCCTGACGGCTTTTGCGGGGTGGTCTCGAATGGCACGCTACTTACGCGTGATCGCGCGAAATCGCTGGCCGACTCCGGCGTGAGTCAGATAAGTGTCTCTCTCGATGGCACAGTGGCTGCAACACATGACCAAAACCGCGGGGCCGGCGCATTCCATCGGGCATTAAAGGGTATTGACAATACTGTCGCCGCGCGCATACCACTGACAATCGCGCACACTGTAACTCAATTCAATCTCGCGGATACACGCGACGTTTTCTCTCTTGCGAAGAATCTTGGAGCAGACGCAGTTGGCGTCCAAATAACAGAGCCAGCCGGCCGTGGCAAGGTGAGCTTGGCAAGTGCGACGGCGTTCAGCAGAGCTGAGGGTCTAAAGGCGATTTGGCGGATGTACCATACAAAGCCGCCGTTGTACACGGAGGTCTCGAGTAAAAGCCTCTTTAAGGAGTTCTTGAATCGCTTTTGTAACGCTGGTTTGAGTGTCTCCCCAGGAGAAACGTGCGATGGTGGCCTAACGACCTTTATGGTTTCTTCGGGCGGCGATATGTATCCCTGCGCTGAGTATGCCTATGAGCCCGACGGTAGCCAACGATATGAAGGGGTAAACCTCGCGACGGACGATCTGTCGACTATAGAGGGATGGATAGAGCATGAGTACGCACGATTCAATGAAAGAATGAGATCCACTGCAGCTACTATATTCGATACGTGTCAAACGTGCGAATATCGTGAATCGTGTGCACCGTGCCCCATGATAAACGCCGAGGGGAAAGTGCCGGAATGTGAATGGGTGCGTAAAAAGACGGAAGAGATCAGTGAGAAGATCCTGAAATCTAAACCCATATTGCTGATTGAGCCCACGGCAGATAGTTCAAATATAAGCAACTTCGAAGTTAGAACTCAAGAACGACCGCTTCAAATTCCGATGAGTACGGATGCTTTCATGGAACTGATGACATGCGAAACCGGTTACGCTATTGCCGACAAACACATGAATGAAGATTACTTTCGCGAGGGCGCAAGCGATGCGGTGATACGCTTTCTATGTGCGCTGAGATCACACCATGTAATTGAAATAAAAGGTTTTGAGACTATCGTGGAGGGATGACCTCACCCGCTAGCGTGATCCCCGCTCCCGCCTTGACACTCTGAACCTATGGATTCGCTGGACGGCTTCTGAGGGGCACAGCCCCGCAGGAGTTATGGAATGCCCCCGCCTTCGTGGAAACCTGAGCACTTAGCCCATCAGGGCCGAGGTAGAGAGGGTGGTGTCCATGTCTACCAAGTTCTTCTACACGCTGCCGTATCCGCAGGGTTTCCGGGGGTGATTCGGCTGACCTCGATCAAGCTCGGACATCGTTGAGGAATCTATCTCGATTTCCCTCGCCCGCCTTGGCAAGCAGATAGCGAAGGCGAGTGGCTTCTTCGTGACTGAGCTCATAGCTCCACCCTGCGAGGCGTATGAGCCCTTCAACATTGAACTCCGCCTCCCCGTGAAGGATCCGCTCGCCGTAGTGATCGAGGTAGTCGTGGACGCGAGTCAGGAGCCTGGCCACTAGCCAAAGGCTTGTACCTGCGGTCTCCTCGATCTCGGCTTCCTTAGCGGGATCTGCCTCGGCTTCGAGTCGTGCTTTGTGAATCAGCTCGGCTCGCAGCTCGTATACCAGCGCCCAGACTCGCGAGACGAGCTCTTCCTGTTCGTTGATATCAGCAAGTGTCAGAGCCGGAGTATCTCCAGAGATCTCGATCTTCGGGGGTGCCTTACGACTCCGGGGTGTGTAGTTCTGGCTGTCGGCGTGGAGTATCCAGGCGAGACGCTCGAGCAGGCGCGGCTCGACATTCCTCCGGAAGTGGGTCGGGTCGTAGTTGAGGAAGGCGTTTGCTCTTCGCCGGCGTTCTGTCAGGGTCGTGCCTCGGTCCGTTGCATCGACAGCGAAGAGGGCGCGGAGCGCCTGGGCCTCGTTGCTATCGCCGAGATCACGTAGGAGTCGAGACAGTAGGTCGTTAAGCGCCTTGACCAAGCTGAGATAGCGGTTTTGGTCGACCGCGCGGGCGCGGACTCCTCGAAGCTCGAGAAGAACCCGCGGTGCCTCTTCGGGCGCGATTGGCAGACCGCGCCTCATTAACTGCCGTAGCGCAGCAACCAGATCCTCGAGGTCGGGCGGTTCGACGGCGCTGTCCGGCTTCGGCCTCGGTTCTTGTCGGGCAGTACCCACTTCATGCCCAGTTTCGCACCTCTCGGATGCCCAGAAGGCTTCGGCACGCTCGGAACAAGGCTGGCACTGAGGCTGGCCAAGAGCGAAACGGAGGTAGCGCAGTGTCGGAGCTAGCCCTTCAGCGGTTCGGAAGTCGGGAGAACCGCCAGGTCAGCCGCGAGTTGGCTCGGTTGGATGCCCAAGCTCGGGTGTCCCTAGCCGGAGTCGAGCGGACGGCCGACGTGCAGGCCGCACGGGTACACAGCCTGGCCTACGTCGGCAAGCAGGCCATGCACGCCGTGGTGATGGTTTCCGAGGTCGAACAGCAGCTCTGCCGGCTCGTACCCGAAGCAGCTGGGCGTTTGTCGGCAATCGGCGACATCACTGCACTCGGCCTGGCCGAGATCGTCACGGATACGGCAAGGCAGGTGAGCCGGTAATGACCGTCTTCCTGACGCTGGTGATCGTGATCCTGATCGGAGGCCTGATGTTTGAGCTACGTGAGCACCGGGCGGAGCATCTGGAGCAACTCAATCGCGAGTCGTGGGAGGTCTTGCAGACCGCGAGGCGGATTCACGACGAGACGGCAGAAGCGATCCAGTTGATGCTCGAGGAAGCACGAGAGCAGACGCGGGCGAGGCTCAGTCACGAGATAGGGAAGTGAACGAGCGCAGTCCTTACCTGCGCTTCCTGGCAGTGGTGGTCGGAACGGCACTGGCACTTCGAATTGCCTGGTCGCTGATCCGGCCACTGCTGCCGGTGCTCGCCGCGTTGCTCGCGATCTTCGCGATCTGGCAGCTCATCCGCTGGTACTACGGGCGCTTGTAGCCGGAATCGGATCTGTACCGGTCGGTGTTGTGGAATTGGCGTCATCTATTGACTGATGCGCAAACGCATCGTGTAATAGAGAAACCTTGATGCGTCAACGCATCACTAATGCAAAGGCGAAAGGAGGGGCCAATGGCAAGACGTAAGCAGCAACGAGAAAGGAGGCTTCGAATCCGCTCGGTCAGGCGCGATCCCCCGGACCTGCGCAAGCTGAGTCACGCTCTGATCGCGCTCGCGATGGCGCAATCGGAGACTGAAGCGAGAGCCGAGCACGAGACCGCTACGCACGAACGGCGGGAGGCGGCTGGATGATCGTCGAGCTTCTCGGAGGCTCGGCTCTTGCCGCTGGCGGAGCTTTGTTTGCGGCGCGAGAGCTCTACCGAGAACCCGATCTTGCCTGGCTTGCGCTTCACTGGCCGCAGACGCTCGAACCCGATACCTGCCTGGCGTTCCTGCGCCAGCTTGCGAGCGACCGGCGCGGTGGACTCGTTGTTCTCGAAGTCGAGTTCGCCGGGGGTCGCGTCTCCCACCGGCTCGGCGTTCATCCAGCCGCCGTCAATGAGATCTCGCAGCTTCTGCGTTCGCTGATCCCAGGTCTCGAAGTGACAGAGACGGAGCGCTGCTTTGAACTCGCAGAGACATGGCGAATCGAGCTCAACACCCGCAGCCGAGCCCTTCGCCGCGAAGCGGAGCCGGTAACGAGAGCTGTTCTAGCCGGATTGGCGGCGGCCGGGCGGAAGGAAACGATCGCACTGCAATGGCTGCTCGGGCCGCGTTTTGCGCCCTCTCCGGTTTCGGCCGCGAAGACGAGCAGCAGCGGTGGGGAGTCTCTTCTAGGCCTTATTCTCGATGACAAAAGTCGGCTCGATGCCGAGCGCAGGTCGGCTTTAGCCGCTAAGCGCTCCGAGCATGGCTTCGGCTGTCTCGCTCGAATTGGCGTCGGCGCCGCTACTCCCAAACGAGCCCAGCAGCTAGCTGTCAGCGTTCTCGCTGGACTAAGAAGCGCCGAGGCCCCGGGAGTCACGCTCAGTCTCCGAAAGGAACGACTGCAGCGCCTTCGAACTGGCGCTGTTCCGCGTATTCGCTGGCCGCTGGCGCTGAACGTGGCCGAGCTCGTGGGGCTCGTCGGCTGGCCGCTTGGAAAGCCGCCGCTTCCGGGCATGCCGCAGCGCTCATCTAGCCTGCTCAAAGCAGACGCGCGTGTACGAGCGAACGGCCGAACGATCGCCACCGCAACAGCGCCGGGCGACGATCGTGAGCTGGGGCTTCCGATCGCCGACGCGCTCCAGCACCTGCACGTGATCGGTCCGACCGGTGTCGGCAAGAGCACGCTCCTTCTCAACCTGATCGTGCAGGACATCGCCGCTGGTAGGGGCACTGTGGTGATCGACCCGAAGGGCGATCTCGTCGACGAGGTGCTTGCCCGCATTCCGGCGGAGCGGAGCGGCGACGTCGTCGTGCTCGATCCGTCCGATGCGGAATGTCCCGTAGGGCTCAATCCGCTGGCGGATGCCCGCCGCGACCCGGAACTTGTGGCCGATCAGGTGCTGGCGGTCTTCCACAGCCTGTACGAGCACAGCTGGGGACCGAGGACGCAGGACATCCTTCACGCCTCGCTACTCAGTCTCGCCGGCAAGAAAGGAACCTCTCTCTGTGCTCTACCCGTGCTTCTGACGAACCCGCGGGCGCGTCGGCACCTTCTGACCGGAGTTGACGATCCGGTCGCATTAGGGCCGTTCTGGGCCTGGTTCGAGAGCCTGAGCGACGGCGAGCGCCAGCAGGCGATAGCGCCGGTCATGAATAAGCTGCGGCCGTTCCTGCTCAGGCCGCGTGTCCGCGGCGTACTCGGGCAGCTCTCGCCTCGGTTCGAAATTGAGCGCGTCTTCACGCACCGCAAGGTCCTGCTCGTATCGCTTGCCAAGGGACTGCTTGGACCGGAGGCCTCGTCCCTTCTCGGCTCTTTAGTCGTAGCCGAGCTGTGGCATGCCGCGCTCGGTCGGGTTGCCGTTCCTCCGGAGGAGCGCAGGCCGGTGAGCGTCTTCATCGACGAGTTCCAGGACTACCTGCACCTGCCGACCGATCTTGCGGACGCGCTCGCTCAGGCCAGAGGGTTGGGAGTAGGCCTGACCCTCGCTCACCAGCACCTGACGCAGCTCACTCCTCAGATGCGTTCGGCAGTGCTGGCTAATGCTCGCTCGCAGGTCTGCTTCCAGCTCGCAAGCGAGGATGCCCTCGCCTTCGCGCGCAGCACGCGCGACCTCGAGGCCGAGGACTTCCAGCGGCTGGGACGCTACGAGGTCTACCTGCGGCTGGTGGCAGGCGGCGAGGTGACTGGGTTCGCCTCAGGACGGACGCTTTCGCCATCCTCTCCTACTTCCGATCCCGCATTGATACGGGCGGCAAGCCGAGAGCGCTACGGCCGCCCGATCGCCGACGTTGAGAGCGAGATTCGGCGGCTAATCGAGGGCGATCAAGGCGACCAGGGGCCGCTCGGAAAGCGGCCGAGGAGAAGCGCATGAGACTACCGCTCGCCTGCCCGATCGCGTGTACGAGCGTTAGCCGCGACTCATCTACTGGAGCGAAGAGCAGCTCGTTTCGTGCCACGACTACCTCTCGCTCATGGAGGCACATATGAGCGCTCGTCCGGGTCGGCGCGGACTCGAGCGGATTCGCGAGAGCATGAGCGAACGCGACTTCGCGATCGTCAGCTCCGTCGGGCAGCATCGGTTCCTAAGCGCCCGCCATATCGAGGTCCTCCACTTCGAAGGGCACGCCAGCAAGCTGACCGCCGCCCGGATTTGCCGGCGCGTCCTGGCGAGACTAACGAGGGCCGACGTGCTCGTTCGGCTGGAGCGACGGATAGGCGGCGTTCGCGCCGGATCGGCCTCCTGCGTCTACGCGCCCGGCTGGATCGGCTGGCGCCTGCTTGGAGAGACTCGTCGCCGCTCGCGCGAGCCGTCGGCCTCCTTCCTCTATCACGCTCTGGCAATCGCCGACATCCACGTTGCGCTCGTTCAAGCAGAAAGGCTTGGCCGAATCGAGCTGATTCAGATCGAAACCGAGCCGAACTGCTGGAGGCGCTACACCGGGCCGGGAGGAGCGGCCGAGACGCTCTGTCCAGACCTCTACGTCGTCACCGCTTCGGGAGACTATGAGCACTGCTGGTCCGTCGAAGTTGATCTCGCAACCGAAAGCCTCTCGACGGTCATTCGCAAGTGCCGCCAGCACGCCGCCTACCGGCAGACGGGAATAGAGCAACATCGGACAGGCACCTTCCCGATCGTCGTCTGGAGCGTTCCCAGCCCGCGAAGGCGGAAGCACCTCGCAGGCGCAATCGCGAGCGCTAAACGGCTACCGCAAGAACTCTTCCGGGTCGTGGAGGCAAGCGAGCTCGTCGGGCTACTCGCGGGAGGCTTCGCATGAGCGCCCTCAACCGGATCATCGCCGGCGATGCCCGGCAGGTGCTCGCCGGTCTTCCTCCGAGTTCGGTCGACTGCGTCGTGACTAGCCCGCCCTACTTCCGGCTGCGCAACTACCAGCACCTGGATCAAATCGGGCTCGAGGAGCATGTAGACCAGTGGGTCGAGAAGCTACGGACAATCCTCGCCGAGGCCCGGCGCGTACTCGTGCCGACCGGCTCGCTCTGGCTCAACCTCGGCGACACCTACGCGACGGGCAAGGAGGGTGCTCCGGCGAAGAGCCTGCTGCTCGCGCCTGAGCGAGTAGCAGCCGCGCTTCTCGAGGACGGCTGGATCCTGCGCAACAAGGTCGTCTGGGCAAAGAAAAACCCGATGCCCTCGGCCGTCAAGGATCGGCTCTCCTGCACCTACGAGGTCGTCTACTTCGCGGTCAAGCAATCCCGCTACTTCTTCGATCTCGACGCAATCCGCGTCCCGCACCGCTCGACCCGCCAGGCGTCGAAGCTGCGCAAGCCGGCCTGGTCAGTACCGGAGTCCTGGCGAGGTCCAGCGCTGGGCGAGAACAAGGGTCTCGACCGGCTGAAGGAAGCCGGGCTTCCCGGACATCCGCTCGGCAAGAACCCGGGCGACGTCTGGTCGCTAGCCACCGCTTCCTACGCGGGCAATCACCACGCTGTATTCCCGCTCGCCTTGACGCTGCGACCGATCCAGGCTACCTGCCCGGCCAAGCGCTGCAGTTCTTGCCGTTCGCCGTGGCTTCGAAAGGCGATACGCGATCTTGGTACAACGGCGATCAATGGCGCGCTCGAGCCGAGCTGCCATTGCGATGCGCCCTCCGAGCCCGGAGTCGTTCTCGATCCCTTCATGGGCTCGGGCACCGTCGCAATCGCCGCCGAGCGGTTGGGCCGCGCCTGGCTCGGGATCGAGCTCAACCCGGCCTTCGCAGAGCTGGCCGAGGAACGGATTGAGGAAGCACGCGGGGAGCGAGCGCAATCAACCAAGCAACGAAAGGAGGTGACGTAGATGGAAGAACAACCAAACAGGAGAGAAGAGGGCGAGAGCGAGCGGGGGGTTCATCCGCGGATCTACGTCGCCAGCCTTTCCGACTACAACGCTGGGCGCCTGCACGGCGGCTGGTTCGACGCCGACCGCGAAGCCGAGGAGCTCGAGAAGGACATTGGCTTCATGCTCGCGTCTTCGCCCGAACCGATTGCCGAAGAATGGGCGATCCACGACCACGAGGGCTTCGGGCTGGCCTACATCTCCGAGAACGAGTCGCTCGAGACCGTCAGCCGATTAGCGCTCGGGATCGCCGAGCACGGCCTCGAGTTCGCGGCCTGGGCAGCGCTGCAGAGCAACGACGAGGAGGCTTTCGGCCGCTTCGACGATGCCTACCTCGGCAACTGGGAGAGCCTCGAGGACTACGCCGAAGAGCTGCTCGCGGGTCTCGGGCTCGACGAGGCGCAGAAACTGCTCCCGGAGTGGATTCGGCCCTATCTCACACTCGATGTCGAGGCCTTCGCGCGCGACCTCGAGCTGGGCGGCGACGTGATCTCTGTAAAGGCCCCGGATGGCTCGGTCTGGGTGTTCGACGGCCATGAGTAGGAACCTGGGGAAAAGCGTTGTGGAATTGCCGACGAAGCGATGCGTTTACGCATCTTGGCTGGTAGAATGGGTCGGTAATCGGAGCACACTTCCTATGAATCCCAAACGAGCTCAAGCGCTCGGCGCCTACCTGAAAGACCGCCGAAGCGCGCTCGGACTCTCAACAAGAGCACTCGCCTCTCTCTGCAACGTCAATATGGCGACGATCGTCCGCCTCGAGCAGGGCGCCTTTATCGATCCTCGCCCTGAGACGCTCCGCGCCGTCGCAGAAGGCCTCGGCGTCAGCCCCTCCGAGCTTCTGATCCTCGCCGGCTACGTTCTACCCGAGGATCTGCCCTCATTCGACAGCTTCCTCCGAGCCAAGTACCCGGAGCTGCCCGACTCTGCGATCGCCGAGCTCGAATCGGTGGCAAAGCGCCACGGACTTAAGTCCAACTCCAAAGAGACGGGAGGCAGCCTGTGACCCCTCGGGGTGACAGCGCTGCCTCTTCATGGTCCGAAAACGGAAAAGCAAGCCAGGCCACGGCCGTTCTCTACTTGCGCGTCTCGACCAAGGAGCAGGCCGAGAAGAACGGTGAGGCCGAGGGCTATTCGATCCCGGCCCAGCGCTCGGCCTGCCAGCGTAAGGCTGAATCACTCGGAGCCGCCGTAGTCGGGGAGTTCGTCGACCGGGGCGAGAGCGCTAGGAATGCTCGTCGTCCCGAGCTACAGCGGATGCTCGCCTACGTGAAGGAGCAGCCGGTCTCTTACGTCATCGTTCACAAGATCGACCGCTTAGCGCGCGACCGGGGCGACGACGTCGAGATTACGCTCGCGTTGAGGACGGCCGGGACGACGCTGGTCTCCTGCAGTGAGAACATCGACGAGACGCCGAGCGGAATCCTCCTGCACGGGATCATGAGCGCGATGGCCGAGTTCTACAGCCGGAACCTCGCCAACGAGGTAATGAAAGGTCTCGTTCAGAAGGTCGAGAGCGGTGGCACGCCAGGCAAGGCCCCGGTCGGCTATCTGAATGTGCGCGGGGTGGAAAACGGACGCGACGTGCGAACCATCGAGGTCGATCCCGTCCGGGCGCCGCTCGTCACGTGGGCTTTCGAGGCCTATTCGACGGGGGAATGGACGCAAAGGAAGCTTCTCGCGGAGCTGACTCGGCAGGGACTGGACATCCCCGCCTGTGGAAACAAGCCGGCGAAGCTACTAGTGCCCTCCTATATCCAGTACCTGCTCACGAACCCCTACTACAAGGGAATCGTTCGCTACCGCGGCGTCGAGTACCAGGGCAAGCACGAGCCGCTCGTCACGCCCGAGACCTGGGAACGCGTCCAGGAAACCTTGCGAGCAAAGAACGAGGCCAAGCAGAAGGAGCGCGTACACCCGCACTATTTGAAAGGCATCTACTGCGGGAACTGCGGCAGCCGGATGATCGTCACCCATGCACGCAGCCGCTCCGGCCGGATCTATCCCTACTTCGTTTGCATCGGCCGCCACCAGAAGCGCACCGACTGCACGATGAAGGCCGTGCTCATCGACACCGTCGAGCAGCTCGTTGAGGAGCACTACGCGACCGTCCAGATCCCGCCAGAGCTGGGCGAGATCATCGAGCGCAGGCTGCGAGCCGACCTCGAGACGCACTACAAGGAAGCCCGCGTCCAGCGAGCCCGGCTAGAGAAGCAGCGGACACGGCTGCTCGCCGAGCGGGAGAAGCTCCTCCAAGCTCACTACGCGGGGGCCGTTCCTCTCGACCTGCTCAAGCAGGAGCAGGCGCGAATCGGCAGCTCGCTTTCGCGCATCGACGAGTACGCGACTGCCTCAGAGAACGAGCAGGCCCTGGTCGAGATCAACCTCAAGAGAGCGCTCGAGCTGGCGAGCGACTGCCAGGCTGCCTACGAGTCGGCTCCCGATCACATCCGCAAGCTCTTCAACCAGGCCTTCTTCAAGAAGCTCTACATCGACGACGACACTCACATCCGAAGCGAGTTAGCCGCTCCCTTCGACGTTCTCCTCGGCGACGGCCTGCGAGGCGCAGCCCCTGAGGCTGCGAGTGAAACGGGCGGGTTCGATTGGGCAGGGCTGGAAGAGTCTTGGAACGCAAGCGACCCCGAAGATGAACGATTCTTCGAGGTCGCTGGTTTGAAAGAACAATTCTTGGTGGGCGCAGCTGGGATTGAACCAGCGACCTCTCGCGTGTGAAGCGAGCGCTCTCCCGCTGAGCTATGCGCCCTCCGGCTGCAGAGGTTATCTCACAGTTCCGCGTCGGTAGATAGTTGTTCGGCCTGGCCGACGATGAAGTCGATCCCCCAACTCGCTGCCGTGGCGGCTGCGCTGATGCTGGGCGTCAGCGCCCCGTCTCGGACCCCGCCCAAGATCACGGTTAACCCGCTAAGCGACTAGGAACAGACTAGGCACACGCGACGAAGTCGCGGTGGCTAGTACGAAAGGTACGCCGCCGAAAGTCGTAGCCCGCTTCGCGGGCGGACTTTCGGCGGCAAAAGCGGAGAGGGCGGGATTCGAACCCGCGACCCACCTTTCAGCAGGTACGCGATTTCCAGTCGCGCTCCTTAGGCCAACTCGGACACCTCTCCGTGGCCCGGAAACGATAGCGCCAGCTCGCGTCACGGGCCGGCGGCGGGCTCCGACCTGGCGAAGCCGCGGCTCAGCGCCTGATTGCAAGCCGCCGAAAGTCGCGAGACTTTCGGCGGATTAAGCGGAGGGGGGGAGATTCGAACTCCCGACCCGCCGAATGACGGGTAACGGTTTTCGAGACAGGCCAGACTTGGCGTAGCTGAGCCGATTCGATCTACTGCGCGCCAGTTCGCGCGCCAGCGCGGGTGGAGCTAAGGAGTCCACCTTCCTCGGAAAGGAGGGCGGCCACAGTGACGCCCATACGCCCGAACCCGAGAAACGTCAACAAGCCTAGGCCGAGTATCACGGGCAGCCCAAGCCAGAAACGAGGGAAGCCCCAGGCGGGGCCGAGAAGGAGATTGAACGAGAGGAACCAGACTAATCCGGGGAAGAAGAGCCACCAACTTCCAATACAGCGGAGAAATGCTTCGTAACGTCGGTTGCTCCGACTCGATGCAGTCGCGAGAATCGTCGCCACACCGCCGAGGTAGACGGCGAGGAAGACCATCCACGCTCCGATAATGGTCGCTAGCAAGAGGTCGAAGGCGCCGTGATCGGCATGAGGGTGGATCAGGCACCTCCAAAAGGCCTCCTGCCCAATTTGCCCAAAGCCGATCACCGCGAATACGAGGAAGCTTGCGAAGAACGAGCTGAGCCACGGCGCCAGGATGTCGCGTAGGCGGTGGGGCGGACTGCCTGATGCCGGAGTCTGCTCGACCGCGTCAGTCGCCTCCCCGGCCACGCGTGACGGTTTCTTGCCAACCATAAAGCGACGCTATCACCTCAGTGGGCTTGATCGCGGAACGAGACCGCCTTGCTGAACCGAGTTGCCGCCTCCACCGCAGCCCGCGAGAAGCATGACCGCTAGTGTCAGAAGCGGGAGTCGCTGGGGACTCCGGCTAGCCGAAGCCTGTCTTCTTTGGCGGCACCGAAGCACGAAAAGAGCGCGTTGAAGACGCCACCGGGACACAACTATACGCAGCGCGACTACTCCGGCCTAGAGACCGAGTTCTTCACGAACGTGATGTGGCAGCCAGCCGGGTTCGACGGCTTCAATCACGCTCGCCGCGTCCTCGGGTGCTACCGAACCCTCCCCGAGCATCAGCCGTCCAAACGGGCTCGGTTTCAACGGATCGTTGATCGCCTCGCGCTTCGGGTGCATGAGTGCGTTCCGGATCTTGAAGATCTTCCTGTACTTCTGCCACGCGACAGTTCCTTTGATCGAGTCAGCGCTGTGGAGAAGCGGAACAGCACGCGCCAGCTTGTCGCCAATGGGAAGCCGGTCCATGGCTGCCTTGTCGCGCATTACGACGATTGTCTTACCGGCACGTCGCAATGGGATTTCTACCATCGAGTCTTCTGGGAGTCGGGCGATCATGTTGTTGACGTGAGTCTCGATAGCGGCGGCGGCGAGAATCACCGCGAGTGCGAGATCTTCCAGCGCGTCGAACGAGTCCGCTGGTTTGAGAGGTCGAAACGTGCCGTCTCTCTCCTGCTTCCTGCCGTTCAGGGCGGCCATACGTTTCGGTTCGGCCGCATCCCTGAGTGCTTTCGCCTTCAATAGATAGAAGACCTCGACGAAGGGTGACTGGAAGTACAGGTCGCTGCCGTCCGCGAGGCGGATTGGCTCGATGACGACTACCGTATGGGGCTCAACGACGGGGACGCCCCCGATAGCCGTTACTTCCGTCGAGATTCCGCGTTTGTCTACCAGCTCCCGCGCCCGCATCTCAGGATCCACACCGCGTCGCCTCGATTGCTGGCGGGCCTTTTTCTTCTGTCGGTTCTGGCGCTTACTCATAATCCCGATTGTGGATGAGGGGTCGGGCGGCGAGCCGAACGCCTGGGCGCTTCTCATAACCGGCCCAGCTGACAGTACGACCGCGACGTGCGCTTGACTAGATGGCCCGATCGGACACGACGGGATAAGGCATGCCTCCGATACCTGGGCTCAATACGCGTGAGACGGCGCTCGCGGCCTGGTTGGTCGCGTTCTTCGTATTCGCGCTGACGAAGTCAGACATTCGCAGAAGCATGGGCTCGATGCTCAGGGTGTTCTTCGGCTCGGGCGCCCTGACGGGGATGCTCGCGTCGGCGGCGGCGTATGCCACCGGAACCGTTCTCCTGCTCCGATACCTCGGTTACTGGGGCGATCACATGACGAAGACCGCTGCGCTCTGGTTCATCGGTATCGGGCTCGTCGCGTTGTTCAACACCGGGCCGACGAACGGGGCTTACTTCCGCCGCCTTGCGCTCCACAACGTGGCCCTCGTGATCATCGTGGAGTTCGTCGTCAACCTCCACACCTTCCCACTCCTAATCGAACTCGTGCTGGTGCCGCTGGCGCTCCTGCTCGCGGGGACTCAGGCGGTAGCCGAAAGCAACCCCGAGTTTGCACAGGCGAGGAAGCTGATCGCCTGGTGCTTGACAGTGC
Source organism: Gaiellaceae bacterium (assembly GCA_050011315.1). Lineage (GTDB taxonomy): Bacteria > Actinomycetota > Thermoleophilia > Gaiellales > Gaiellaceae > Fen-549. Next base: position 56,998 of record JBEKJI010000007.1, on the reverse strand, counting down.
TCGGGCTCACGTCACTCTCGTTCTCGCTCGCCTACCTCGCCGCCGACTTCAACAGGGTCGCGACGGTCGAGAAGATCGAGGAGTTCTTGCTGCCGTTGATCCTCACGGTCTGTTTTATCCCCTTTCTTTACGCCGTCCGCATGTTCACCGCCTATCAGACGATGCTGTGCATGATCCGCTTCGGTCTCCACGACAACGAGGCGCTCTATCGTTTCGCCCGTCGCTTGATCGTTCGCTCCTGCGGCCTCAGCCTTAGCCGTGCCCAGTTGTTTGAGGAGCGGTTCAGGGGCCGCCTGCTGTTCGTCGAGGACGAGGCCGAGGTGACTCGGGTCGTCGATGAGTTCCGGCAGGCGTCGAAGACTTGGCGCTCGCGCGGCGTCAGCCAACCCGGCCCCGAGCGGCCTGGCTACTGATCCCCAGAGAACGTCCGGCACCCTGAGGTGAATCCTGACGTGGCATTGGGCGAGTCCCTACCCTTAGGTCGTTTCGTTCACGAACAGCTCGCTCGGCGCGACTACCTCTACGCCCGAGCGCTGGCGGCGATCCTGCCGGGATCGAACGAGGGGCGGCTCGGCCTGAGCCGAGGGGCGGAGATCAGTCTGCTGGCTTGACACGGTACTGCTTTTCTGGTCATTGTCTCCATATGTCAGCAGTGGGAGGGCTCGACCCCGAGACGAACGCTCGGCTCATGGTGCTAGAGCGTACCTACCAGGATATTTATAGTTTCGGGAGATACCTTGACGAGAAGCTCCGGTCTCTCATTACCGCATTAGCCTTCTGGACCGTGGCCGGTATTACGCTTTTCATCTCCACCAAGCCGAATGATCTCACGTTTGACGGCCACTCCTGGAATAGCGCAAACGTCTTCTTCTTGTGGTTCCTGGTCGATGTTTTCCTATGTTTGTCCTCGGCTCTCGTGGCGATGGACCCCACGTCGCATCGACCCCACTTCCTAGGAGATAGGACGCCACGGGCCTCGGCGTTGTACTACCAGGCGATAATCGACGATCCATGGTGGCGTGACGGAGGGAAACAGACTGCCCAAGAGCTTGGAGAGAAGCTTGCAGAGAGCTACCGAACGGACACCTACGCGTTGGCTCGGCGATGGGACCACAAAGTCCAACGAACCCAAGCAGCTCAAGCGTTCATGTCGGTCACCATGATCGCGCTCATCGCCCTTGCCGTGACTCGACTCCCGCTGTCCTCAGCCTCAACGCGGGCAACGATTCTCGTCTTCGGCCTGGCCAGTGCTGCATGGCTGCCCGGCGTGACGTTCGCGATGATGTGGTGGAAAAGATTCTCCCCGATCGGTAAGGGCGAGCTGAAGTGGACATTGCGATCGCTCGCTAACGTCATCTCGTACTACGTTATCCCGCCGACCGTAACGACGACCTTGCTAGTCCTGTCATGGAAAGCAGGGCGGCCTTACTGGCCGTCCATCTTCTTCGCGATGTTCTGGGTAATGGGATCACGGCTCTCTACGATCTACGTGCGTCAGTGGCGCATCACCATTCCCACAACGGTCTTCGGAGCTGGCTTGGTTGGCCTTCTACTTTTAGCTCCGAACTCAGTTCGCGAGCGGCCGACAGTGGAGGCGTCCCACCTCAGGACCGCCACGGGCAACATCCTCTGCGTACGCATCCACACCGGGGCGAGAGAGCAGCCCAAGACTCGGGTCGTAGTGAGAATGCCCGGCGGTACGGTCGCATCCGTTTCGAGGAAGCTCAACCTGAGCGGTAACCAGATAGTGAGCTTCAAAGTGAAGCGACCCGGATGGTACGACATCGAGGTTCATGTGAGACCAACTGATCTCTCTGTCGTTCGCATCCACTACCTAGTGCCGACTCTTTCGGAACCTGCCCAAGGTCCATTCTCGTGTCGATTAGGCGTTCCCTGATTCGCGCCCGCTTGCGAGGATGCTGCGACCAGAGATCCAATAAGCAATAGCGGCCCGATGGCAGCTAGCGCTTGACTCGGCCACGAAGCGAGAGCACCGCGAGGCCGATGAACACCGGCCCCAGCACGCGAAGGGCGATCTCTAGCCACTCGCCCGTCCGTGTGAGTGCCTGGCTCGTTGGCTGACGAAAGAGGCCGATCGTGCTTTGAGCGCAGAAGGTCAAGGCTGTCGCGAAGCTGGTGTGCACCTCGCTCGTGAAGATCCAGTGGTGCGACTCGCTCGGGAAGCCCCACGCGTACATGAACCCAGAGATCACAAGGACCGTGGTGATCAGACAGGCGAAAGACCGGCTCGCGCGCAGACCATAGCCCGAGGTGAGCCAGTAGAGCCAAAGGAGCCACCGTTCAGCTCGCGGCGACTCGATGTCGTTACGTCGCATCTCCATCTCGCCGTAGTAGAAGTCGGCGGCACCGGGCGCGTCTTTGCTGTCCTCGCGTCCCTTGCGAAGTGCTCGGTAAATCGCGGCGAGCTGGCGCGGCGCAGGTTCCTCAGTTTCCCCGTGCTCAGCGTCGGTGAACTGGTCTGAGGGCTGGCATTCTCGTGGGTTCCATCCATCCCCCGGCCGGAACAGACGCTTCAAGGAGTGGATTGGCCCTGGCGTTTTCGCCCGGCGCGCGCGCCACTGATGCTCCTCGGCAATCGTCTTTCGGCGCGTCCAGCGCCTACGCGGTATCCGGCCGCGCGGTGGATAGGCGAAGGCTGTCTCGCCTTCGATGCGAAGCCGATCTAGGTTGTGCGCTATCCCGAACCGGCAGGCGCGCAGATCCGCGTTCGACACCACGAGGTGCGCGACATTAGCCCCTCGTAATGAGACCAGCCGCGGCGTATCGCTCCTAGTCTCACCCACCCGTGATTTCAGGTCATCCTCGCTCAGTTCACGGAATGGTGGTGAGCCCGAGACGACGGAGGGCGCGCCGAAGTCTGTCAAGTCAAGGTTTATCTCCGCCCACCGGACTCGGAGCACGACTCCCTGCGTGAATCTTGTCCTCATCAACGAAAGGCTGCGAGCGCTCACCTCGATCTGGGTGTGATGGAGAAACGAGCAGGCATCGAGGTCTAGCAGCCCTCCGACTGAAAACGACCCCAGATTCTGGAGGCCCTCTAGCGTTGCGAAGCCGAGAGTCACATTTCCATGAAAGACCGCCAACTGGAACGAAACGTTGCCTCTGAACGTCGCCCCGTCGAACAACGCCTGATCGCTGAACGTCGTCCTGTCGAAAAACGCCTGATGGCCGAAGGTCGCCTCGGTGAACATCACGATATTGGCGAAGGTCGCCCCGTTGATAAACGCCAGATCGCCGAAGGTCGCCCCGATGAACGTCGCCTGATGGCCGAAGGTCGCCTCGGTGAACATCACGGTATTGGCGAAGGTCGCACTGTCGAACCACACGTGACTGCTGAAGGTCGCCCCGATGAACGACGCTCCATCTGCGAAGGTTGTTCCGTTGAACGCCGCTAGACCTGCGAAGGTTGCCCCGTCGAACTGCGCTCGATCTGTGAAGGTCGCCCCGCGGAACTCGGCATAATCGAAGGTCGCCCGTGAAAACAACATGTCTTTGAGCTGTGGCCGGTTGCGTTGAGTGCGGGGAGCCGCATCTAGAATACGAGCTAGAAGCTGACCGCTGATCCTCGTTCCACGGGCGTCCAGCGAGCCGCCCTTCGCCCATTGATCGAGAGTTTCGATGAACTGATCAGACTCAAGATGGGCGAGGCAGGAACTCCAGGGCGAGATCGCGGCTCCGATGCAATCGGAGCGATCGCAGGTCGCCCAATAGACCGACGCTTCCTCGCCTGACATCGTGCGGTAACCCTACTCGGGGCAACGATCTCGTTCCAACCGCACTAAGCTCGTGCTCACACCAAGCACGCGATCAAGGAGACGGCCAGCGGGATGAGCAACAGCGAAACGATCCGAAACCACGCCGCCTTCATCTGGTCGGTCGCTGACCTTCTCCGGGGCGACTACAAGCAATCCGAGTACGGCAAGGTGATCCTGCCGATGGTCGTGCTGAGGAGGCTCGACTGCGTGCTGGAGCCGACTAAGAGCGCCGTGCTCGAACGCAACAGGTCGCTGAGGGGCACCGGCATCGAGAACGTAGAGCCCGTGCTCTGCGCGATCTCGCGCGAGCAGTTCTACAACACCTCGAAGCTCGACCTGCCCAAGCTCCTCGACGACCCGGCCAACATCGCCGACAACCTGATGGCCTACATCCAGGGCTTCTCGCTCGGCGCGCGAGAGGTACTCGATCACTTCGACTTCGCCGTCCAGGTCGAGCGGATGAACAGGTCGAAGCTGCTCTACCTCGTCGTCTCCCGCTTCTGCGAGATCGACCTCCACCCGGACGCCGTCTCGAACCTGGAGATGGGCTACCTCTACGAGGAGCTGATCCGGCGCTTCTCGGAACTCTCGAACGAGACGGCGGGCGAGCACTTCACGCCGCGCGAGGTCATTCGGCTGATGGTGAACCTGCTCTTCATCGAGGACGACGACCTGCTCTCCAAACGTGGCGTCGTCAAGACGCTCTACGACCCCGCCTGCGGTACGGGCGGGATGCTCTCGATAGCCGAGGATCACCTGCGCGCCCTCAACCCCGGCGCGCGCCTGGAGGTGTTCGGGCAGGAGCTGAACGCGGAGACCTACGCGATCTGCCGCTCGGACATGATGTTGAAGGGCCAGGACGCCTCTCATATCCACTACGGCAACTCCTTCAGCGAAGACGCCGAGAAGGCGCGGCGCTTCGACTACATGCTCGCCAACCCGCCCTTCGGGGTGGAGTGGAAGAAGGTTGAGGAGCCGATTCGCCGCGAGGCGGAGACGCTCGGCTTCGACGGCCGCTTCGGCGCGGGCCTGCCTCGCATCAACGACGGCTCGTTCCTCTTCCTCCAGCACATGATCTCGAAGATGAAGCCGGTCGAGGAGGGCGGCTCCAGGCTCGCGATCGTCTTCAACGGCTCGCCGCTCTTCACCGGAGCGGCCGGGTCAGGCGAGTCGGAGATCCGCCGCTGGATTGTCGAGAACGATTGGCTCGAAGCCGTCGTCGCCCTTCCCGACCAGCTCTTCTACAACACCGGTATCTCGACCTACTTCTGGGTCGTCACCAACCGCAAGCGGCCCGAGCGGCGCGGCAAGGTGCAACTCCTCGATGCGCGCGATTTCTGGACGCAGATGCGCAAGAGCCTCGGAAACAAGCGCAAGGAGATCGGCTCCGAGCAGATCGAAGAGATCACCCGCCTCTATGGCGCGTTCGAGGAGAACGAGCAGGTCAAGATCTTCCGCAACGAGCAGTTCGGCTACCAGCGCATCACCGTCGAGCGGCCTCTCCGCGTGCGCTACGCCGTCACCGACGAGACAGTCGAGCTACTTACATCGAGCAAGGCGTACGCGAAGCTCGCCCTCGCCGACCAGGACAGCCTCACAGCCCCGCTGACCGGCTTGCAGGGCCTCTCGACGACGGATAGCAAGGAAGCCCTCGCTAACGTCACACGCGCGCTCGGAAAGCTCGACAAGGCAACCGAGAAGGCCATCCTCGACGCGATCACGGTCCGCGACCCGGACGCCCCGGTCGTTGCGAAGAAGGGCAAGCCCGAACCCGACCCGGACCTCCGTGACAACGAGAACGTCCCTCTGCCCTCGATCTCTGTCGCTTACGAAATCGACACCAGCGACCGGCTCGCCTCAGTCGAGTACCGGCAGACGGTCGAGGAATATACCGGCGTCGAGGTGCTCCCCTTCGTGCCCGACGCCTGGATTGACCACACCAAGACCAAGATTGGCTACGAGGTCCCTTTCGCCCGCTACTTCTATCGGTACACGCCACCTCGCCCACTCGCAGAAATCGACGCCGAGATTAAGCAACTAGAGGTTGAGATACAGGCACTACTCGGCGAGGTCACAGAGTGAGTGGCTGGCGGAGAGTACGGCTCGATGGGGTTGCGGAGGAAGTGCGTAACACAGTCGCGCCCGAGTCGTTCGGCACCGACGCCGTCTTCCACTACAGCATTCCAGTGTTCGATGAATCGGGAGACGGCCAGTTGGAGCCCGTAACAGAGATTGGAAGCTCGAAGACGCTTCTAACCGGTGGAGAAGTTCTGATCTCGAAGCTCAATCCACGAAAGCCACGGGTTCTGCTTGCTGAGTACCACGCGGTTCCGACCGTTTGCTCCGGTGAGTTCGTAGTTCTGCGGCCACACGCCATCGACACTCGCTTCCTCATCTTCTTGCTCTTGGCGGAATCGACTCGCCAGGAACTCGACTCTCGGGTTCAATCGGTCACCCGGAGCCATCAGCGAGCACGCCCGGGAGACATTACGAAGATGTGGGTGAGGGTCCCAGATCGTTCCCAGCAGATGCGAATTGCCTCGTTCCTAGACGCGGAGACGGCCCGGATCGACGCGCTCATCGAGAAGAAGCGGCGGATGGTGACGCTAATAGGAGAGCAGACCGAAGCGCGAGTAGAGCTTGACCTTCGCGCAGTGGCTGACCGCCACGGAGAGACGCCACTCAAGCACCTCGCCCGCGAGGTAACAGTCGGAATCGTTGTGACGCCAGCGCAGTGGTATGCAGATGAGGGCGTGCCTGCGCTTCGCGGAATCAACGTCACTCCCGGCAGGATTCGCTTCGATGACCTCATCAATATCACCCGAGAAGGGCACGCGCTACATCCCAAGTCCCGGCTGATGCGCGGCGATCTCGTGACGGTGCGCAGTGGCCAGGCGGGCGCGACGGCAGTCGTGCCAACTCAGCTTGAGGGAGCGAACTGCATCGATCTCCTTATCACGCGCCCCAAGCCAGGTGTCTCCTCCGCGTATCTCGAAGCAGTGATCAACTCCGATTGGTGCCGAAAGCACGTCGCGAAGCATTCCGTCGGCGCGATCCAGTCCCACTTCAACGTCGAAGCGCTCAAGGCGCTCCCTGTTCCGTTGGTTCCAAGCGACGAACAATCCACGCTTGCAGATCGTGTCCGCCAGACTCGGACGCGGACGGAGTGTCTGACGGCGACGCTCGAACGCCAGATCGACCTACTTGTAGAGCACCGCCAGGCGCTCATCACAACCGCCGTGACCGGCGAGCTGAATCTCTCGGAGGCGGCGTGAAAGCGAACGAGACGGCATTCGAGGGCGCCATCGAGGCGTCACTACTCGAAAGCGGTGACTACGGGAGCGGCAGCACAGAGTCTTTCGATGCCTCACTCGGCCTCGACCCGAACGGCGTCATCGCGTTCCTGCAAGCGACGCAGGAGAAGGTGCTCGCACAGCTCGTCTCCCGCTACGGCGGCGTAGGCGGGAATGCCGAGACCGGTTTCCTCAAGCGGCTCGCGGCGGAGATCGACGACCGGGGCGCGCTCGACGTGCTGCGGCACGGCGTAGTCGATCAGGGCGTGACACTGCAGCTCGCCTACTTCAAGCCCGCGCACGGGCTGACGCCGGAACTACTCGCTCGCTACGAGGCGAACCGGCTCACGGTCGTGCGCCAGCTCGCGTACGGGCAGGGCCAGAATACGCTCGATCTCTGCCTGTTCCTGAACGGGATCCCGGTCGCCACGGCTGAGCTGAAGAACCCGCTCACGAACCAGACGGTCGAGCACGCGAAGAAGCAGTACCGAGAGGATCGCGACTCGGCGAATGTCCTGCTCGGGCGGCGAGCGCTCGTGCACTTCGCGGTCGATCCGGAAGAGGTCGCGATGACGACGAAGCTGGAGGGACAGCGGACGCAGTTCCTGCCCTTCAACCTCGGTTGCGAAGGCGGCGAGGGAAACCCGCCCAACCCGGACGGTTACCGCACCTCGTACCTGTGGGAGCGGGTCTGGCAGCGAGACGCCTGGCTCGATCTGATCGCGCGCTTCATCCACGTGGAGATGCCGAGCGAAGGGTCGAAGGTCGAAAAGCGTGCTAAGGCGCACATCATCTTTCCGCGCTTCCACCAGTGGGATGCCGTGCTCAAGCTCGAAGCCGATGCCCGCGCGAGCGGAGCCGGAGAGAACTACCTCGTCCAGCACTCGGCCGGGTCGGGCAAGTCGAACACGATCGCCTGGCTCGCGCACCGGCTCTCCACCCTGCACGACGCGACCGACCAGAAGGTGTTCGACAAGGTGATCGTTATCACTGACAGGATCGTGCTCGACCGCCAGCTCCAGGACACGATCTACCAGTTCGAGCACGTGCGCGGGGTCGTTGAAAAGATCGACAAGGACTCCTCGCAGCTCGCGCAGGCGCTCACAGGCGAGCAGGCGCGCGTGATTATCACCACGCTGCAGAAGTTCCCGTTCATCCTCGACAAAGTCGCCGAGCTGCCGGAGCGCCGCTACGCGGTGATCGTGGACGAGGCGCACTCCTCGCAGACCGGCGAGGCGTCGAAGGACATGAAGCTCGCCCTCGGCGAGGAGCCCGACGCTGACGCCGCGCTCGCCGACGCGGAGGCGATCGACCTCGCGGACGAAGAGACCCGCGGCGACGGTGAGGACTTCCTTGCCCGGCAAGCGGCGGCGCGGGGGCACCAGTCGAACCTGAGTTTCTTCGCGTTCACCGCGACACCCAAGGCGAAGACGCTCGAACTCTTCGGCACGCGCAATCCGGAGAAGGGCCACTTCGAGCCCTTCCACCTCTACACGATGCGTCAGGCGATCGAGGAGGGCTTCATCCTCGACGTGCTCGCGAACTACACGACCTACGACACCTACTTCCGCATCGAGAAGGCGATCCGCGACGACCCGCAGTACGAGATCCCGAAGGCGCGAGCGGCCATCGCCCGCTTCCTGCAGCTCCACCCACACAACCTCGCCCAGAAGGCCGAGATCATCGTCGAGCACTTCCGCGAGCACACCCACGCGAAGATCGGCGGCCTGGCGAAGGCGATGGTCGTGACCTCCAGCCGCCTACATGCCGTGCGCTACAAGCTCGCGCTCGATCGCTACATCCACGAGAAGGGCTACGAGGACGTGCACACGCTCGTTGCCTTCTCCGGGAAGGTTCTCGATCGCAGCGATGAGTTCACCGAGTCCGGGATGAACAAGTTCCCCGAGTCGCAGACCCCCAAGCAGTTCGGAGAGGGCGACTACCAGGTGCTCGTCGTCGCCGAGAAGTTCCAGACCGGCTACGACCAACCGCTCCTGCACACGATGTTCGTGGACAAGCCTCTGACCGGCCTACACGCGGTGCAGACGCTCTCCCGCCTGAACCGGATCTACCCAGGCAAGACCGACACCTTTGTGCTCGACTTCCGAAACGACGCCGAGGACATCAAGGCCGCCTTCAAGCCCTACTACGACGTTACGGTCGCGATCCCGACCGACCCGAACCTCCTCTACGACACCCGCCGCGACCTCGACGCCTTTGACCTACTCAGGGAGGACGAGATCGAGCCGGTGGCCAGGCTGCTCGCCTCGCTCGGAAGCGAGCGCGATCACCCGAAGCTCTACGCGCTGCTCGATCCCGCGCTCGACCGTTTCAACCTCTTGCCCGAGGATCAACAGGATGAGTTCCGAGGCGCGCTCCGCCGCTTCATCCACGTCTACGCCTTCCTCTCCCAGGTCGTCTCCTTCACCGACAGCTCGCTCGAACGCGACTACCTCTACGCGCGAGCGCTGGCGGCGATCCTGCCCGGATCCAACGAGGGCCGCCTCGACCTGGGCAGCGAGGTCGAGCTGACGCACCTGCGCTTGGAGAAGACGTTCGAGGGCTCGGCGTCGGTCGAGGAGGGCGCAGGCGTACTGCGTTCGATCTTCGACGGCCGGGGTTCGCAGCGCGACGCCGAGCAGGACCACCTCTCGCGGATCATCGAGGTGATCAACGAGCGCTTCGGCCTGAACTTGACCGAAGCCGACCAGCTCCTCTTCGATCAGTTCGAGGAGAGCTGGATCGCCGACCCGACCCTCGCCGCCCAGGCTCAGCAGAACGACCTCACCAACTTCCGCTTCGCCTTCGACAAAGCCTTCATGAGCACGATCGTCGGGCGCATGGACGCCAACGACGACATCTTCAAGCGCGTGCTCGACGACCAGGACTTCCGCGACCTCCTCTCGGACTACTACGTGCGGAAGGTGTACGAGCGGCTGCGCGAGGCTTCCTGAACGCGAATGATCGATGGTTGGTCGCAGCGGAGGCGCCCTTGCTGATTGCCCTGGGTCGGTCGATAATGGCGGCTCCGAAGGGAGGCAGTGATCCGTGGAAGACGATCGAAGCCGCTACCTAGCCCTATTATGCGAGGAGTACCGATCTTGTAGCGAGAGCGGAAGGCGCTGCAACGACAACACCTACACGTCGCTGCAATGGGGGTCAGCGGTAATTGCGATCCTCCTAGCCGCCTCTCTCACGCAGTGGCACAAGCACGATTCAGTCGTGCTCTTGGCGCTGCTGGTAATCGTCCCGGCGATCGTGTCTTTCACGATGTTCTTCTGGTTGGGAGAACTAGCTCGGATGCGTCGTATCTACGACTACATCTGCACTCTGGAGGAGAAAGCGGCGCTCCTAATCGACGACGGCGCCTGGAAAGAACGGTTCGTAGAACGTTGGAACGCAGCTCGCGGAGAATTCGACAATTGGTTCCCCACGAGTCCGAAGATCCCCGCGGATCCTGTGGTTTTCGAGACTTGGCTGAAGCGCTTGCGAGAAAGCAGAGCCGGAGCGGCTCATGGCAATATCTCTTGGGTTTTCCGAGCGAGGTTCGGCTTCTTCCCCGCGGTCATCCTGTTCTCTCTCGCTCTTGGTAACTACTACGCGTTTACTAGCGGAGCCTCGAACCGGCACTTGGCGTGGGTCGTGATCCTCGTGTGTTGGGGATGGATCAGCAGCGTTGTCCTCCTATGGCTAGCAATCGAGATCGCGTTAGATCTCGACACGCAACCTGCTGTTCGACCCTCGGAACTAACCTCTATCCGACGGAAGCTCCGACACCTTGCTGGGCGCGCCCTCGGCATTGGCGATTGGGTCCAGATGGCGGAGAGCGAGGCAGAGATCGACTCCTAGGGCGAGTAGATAGACCACGTCTTCCTTGATCGGAAATAAGCATCGTCCATCCGGAATATCGTGAAGAAGTCGCCGAGGTAGGGCACATCGGGGAGTTGCTGAGTCTGCGCTTCGTATCCAAGGTCGGCGAGAACACTCGCGACGAACCGTGCGACTTGTAGGACATACATACGTTCCCAACGCTTAGCAAACTCCGTCTTGACCATCTGCAGCGATGCTTCGTAGGGAGAGTCGATTGGCTCGCGTGTCTCCGCATGATGGCGTACGATTGCGTGCCCTTGAAGGAGCGCTTGAATCTGTCGAGCGTTCTGTTCGTGGCGCTCTCGATAGCGTTGCTGATAGTGCGCTTCTAGTACCGGCACCGTGACCCGCCGATACCAAGTTGAGATGGGATCGTCTCGGGTAGACGTTCTGGGGTCGCCAGCAACGAGGTCGAGGTTGTAGTAGCGAGTGATGTTCTGCGCGAAGTCCGAGAGCGTATCGACGACGCCGTCATGGATGAGCGAATGAGGAAGTTGATCTGCTGGAGCAGGCAGCTTGCGCTTGCTTGCTATCTCCTCTAGTAGCGAGAGAAGTTGCCTCAGATCGTGGCCATAGGCGCGAAGCGTCTGGCCGTCTTGGAACGCGCCTCCGTTGTCTAGAGCGTGATCGACTGAAAGAGCAATTTTCGAAGATCGTTCGAAACCGATAGATAGGGCAAAGAACGCCTGTTGGTAGTAAGCGTGCTTAGCGTAGTTCGCGCGGCCGAGCGCGGTTACTCCGATTGCGATGTGCTCCGCTGCGAGTCCTGCCTCTCGTGCGAGTGCCTGCCAAGTGAGGTTCACGGCTCAATTGTCCCACGATGGACCAGGCCGACCGATAAGAAGGCTCCGCTACGCAGAGAGGCAAGAAGATAAGCAGCAGCCGAGCGAGGGCGGCGAAGCGCCGTGCGAAAACCTCGGTAAGGAGAGAGCTAGACAACCGGAGCGTGAACCCGAAACGGTCAAGCGAAGGTTCGAACGGCGGATTCGACCTCGCGAAGAGCATCGATTCCATCGCTGAGAGACGCCTCCCTACTTGATGCTGTTCATGGTCGTGGGACGCGAAAGAGGGTTATGTGGAGCCGAAGAGCCGTGCCGGTCGCCGTACGGTTCCGATCCCCGTGGTTCTTCGAGACTTCCTAGTTGAGCATCGGATGCGACAGCGTCGCGACACTGGTCTTGTCTTCGGGCGGACTGTCGATCGGCCGTTTAACCCTTCGAGCGTTCAGCGCAGAGCCGTCTCGGCATGGAAGGAGGCGGAGCTTAAGCCTATTACGCTCCACGAGTCTCGGCACACCTTCGCGAGCCTGATGATCGCCGCGGGCGTAAACGCGAAGGCGCTGTCGAGCTATATGGGCCATTCGAGTGTGATGATCACGCTCGATCGGTACGGCCACCTCATGCCTGGGAACGAATCGGAGGCCGCGGACTTGCTCGATGCGTACCTTGTTCGGAGCGACACGGTCGCGCGTATTGGTCAGGTTGGGGGCGGCGAGATAGGTGAAGGCTGACCCCGACTCCGCGCCGCTCTCGGCTATCTATGCCGCTACAGGTGAGAGCGTTGTCTGCGCGTGATACCGATGCTGGAGGTTCGCAACCAGCCGCGCGAGAGTATTGCCGCAAGTTTCCGCGTCGAGTAGCACTCGCATCCAATCTCGGCGTATTTCGATGCGTAGCGTCTGCCCGATATGAAGATCCACAGCGTTTGCTTCCCATTCTCCTGAGGTGACCTCTCTCGGTACAGCCCAGAGGCGGAAAGGCGCGCGACAGCTGAACAGTCCTGAGACGAAGGCTGATAGATCGCCGACTGGTTCAGGAAAGTAGATAGTCGCAATCTCGCCACTGATTTCGAGGCCGAGATCGCCCACTGCCACTGTCCTTAGTTGGTGGGTGTTTTCGAGCGAACGCACGAACGTCTCGTACCGATCCAGCGTTCGCCAGAGAACCCCCGCAACGAGATCGAAGCTGTTACCGGACGAGACGAACCCGCCTCGGTAGTCGGCAACTATCTGCACGTCGCCGACACCGGGCGAGACGACGCGGGAGCCCACTGCAGTCAGCGATGTTGCGGCTGCGTACCTCGGTAGCTCGCGCCGAACGACCTCAAGGAGGTCTTGAGGCGCAAACCCTTCCACCTGAAGACGCCACCTACGCGCCCCGTTCTGACCTCCGTTCGTCGGAACGAGATCGTCTGCGAAGAACGAAGAGTTCATCCACTGGCGTTCGCCTTCGAGTTCGCTGAGCTGGCTCGCCGGTAACCAGGCGCTGTCGAGCTGGGGACGACCGAGAAGCTCCTTCGTTACGAAACGGGAGAGCACGTCGGCCGTGGCCGTCGTGTGAAGGAGCCAGAAACGTTCGTTCAGCGTGTCGAAGAAGACCACATCTCGATCAGCGAGTAGTCCCCACAGGTCATCGCCGAGCCTCTCGACGCGCGTACCTGAAAACTCGGAGATCTCCGACAAAAGGTCGGCTATCCCATCCCGGTCGTGGCCAGGTGGGTGTGCCTCGATCAGTCGCGACTTGACCTTACCGGGACGCACGCGCCCACCGAGCGTCTGCGGCGGAGTCTCGCCGACCATCGCGGCTGTAAGAAGTGCATGTAGGTCTTGTCTGTCCATTTCGGCGAATACGTCTTCGGGTTACTCGGTTGCTAATCCTCCGGCTCCGGCTAGGTCATCTAGAGAGAGTTGTCCTTCGACGTGGGGTGTGCGAGTTCGGCCAAGCAACTTAGCGGCTCGTCGTTGTCGCGCTTGCCACGCCTGCGTTGCGCCCCGCGGATCGAGCGCGGCCGGCGTCCCGAGTATCACAACACGGGAGGGTATCTGATTCGACTGAGGCTCAAAGCGGCAGTACTCCTTTAGATCGCTAGCGCAGACGCCACGGAGGATCTGCTCGATTCGGCGGATGAACTCCCTTCGGCCACTATGGCTGAGGATGCACCACTCTGGCAGCAAGTCTCGGCACAGCTCATTGACCTCAACATACTCTTCGCGCCTTGCGGTCGCCGCCATGAGACGAGGGACGACCAGCTCTTTGGTCTCGTCCTCTGGGCTCTGATAATCGATCGGTATACGGGCCGGAGGGTTCCCATACTCGCCTACCAAGTCGAAGTCTGATAAGCCTGCCACTCCATCCGTTCCCGAGAGCCGAACGCGTTCTCGCCCGACCGTTAATAGCGGTGAGCGGACTCCGAGATGCGCCATACATGACTCAACGTCAGCTCGATGGGATTCGAGAGCGACGAAGAGGGCAACCACAGGAACTACAGCATCCTTAGCGAAGGCGCGGGGGAGCGTTCCGGCTCGTCGGAGGGAATCAGCATCGGCTGCTTGATAGGCGCGCGCCTGCGCCTCTTGTAAGTTCTTGCCGCTCTTGCATTCAGCGAGGACGACTAGATCAGGATCTCGTCGATACATGACCATATCCGCCTTGGTGGTTCCTGTCTGCGAATGGACGAAGGCCTCGATCAGATGCCGAATGAAGCCCTGGTCTCGGAGAGGCGATGGCCACCCGGCCTCTTCTCGCAGCAGGGCTAGGAGAGCATTCAGTGGGATCAGGCGAGGATCCACAGGTACAAAAACTAACCGTTCGTTAAGCGCATGTCTCGTGCCATCGCGTTTATTCGCTGTGTCGGGCGGGCTGGCCGCCAAGGTGTCGATTGCGCACTAGTCTCCTCGGTCAAGCTCCCTCAGCTTCACTGTCTGATGCGTCCCGATGCTTTCGGCGACTTGTACGGAGGCGCCATCTCCGGCCTCCTCGATCGATGTTAGGAGTGCGCGACGCACGTCAGGCCACTCCTTCTTGACTTCTTCCGTACGCGTGGCTGAGAGTCGTTCAACATAGGCCATTGCTTCCTCGATCTGCTGGCGGATTGATGGGCCAAGCGGCGTGAGCTGAAGTCGAGCGTATGCCTCAGCGAGCCTCTGCGTAGGCTCACGAAACGCACCTCCGAACGAACGCTGGAGCCCCTGCTGAGTGCGAACCCAAGTCGCTGCCCGTGCTCGCGCTGAACGCGAGGCGACCTTCTCATGCAGCCGTTCGGGTATCGAGGGCGGAGGATTCGGTGGGACATCGAGCAATTGGGCGACAACGATGTACAGGCTCCCGAGGAACCCAGCCAGGGCACGCTGCCGCTCACGCCGCTCCTCATTTCGTTGCTCAAGCCGCCTCAGGTGGAGCGATCCGAGGTAGGCGAGCCCAGCGCCGACGGTGGCACTCAGGAGTGAGACAAGCCAGACGGGCATCGATAGGCAGTCTGACTCTGTGACCGGCTATCCCCGCTAGGCGTTTCTGGGTGATGCAAAGTCGGCTAGCCCGCCCATGGCAATGCTCAGGACGAATCAACGGAACGAACGCGACGCGCGCCAGTTGCGCGCCAGTCATCACCTCGTCTGGACGGTCTCGGGCGGTCTTGAGCGGTGAGGTGTATCGACTGCCAGGGTACTAGCGAGAGGCTCGGATCCCGCAACTGCTGCGGGATCCTGCCTGATTAAGCGGAGGGGGGGAGATTCGAACTCCCGACCCGCCGAATGACGGGTAACGGTTTTCGAGACCGCCGCATTCGACCGCTCTGCCACCCCTCCGAGCTGATCTCGGCGAAGACTAGCGCTCAGACCTTGGCCGGGGATCACTCCGAAGCGATTAGATCCCCGGCCTTCTCACCCCCACTTCGCGGGGATCACTCCCGAAGAGAGTAGGTACCCAGCGATGCCGCCGCAGCCGACAAGCGCGGCTGCGGCTCGCTCAACGTCGGTCGCCAACTCGCACTGACCCCGCAAAGCGCCAGCGGTCAGCCCGCGCCGCTCCTCGGAAACCGCGCTGAGCAACGCGCCGAAGGCGCGGCTCAGCGCCTTGATTAAACGCCGCCGAAAGTCGCAAGACTTTCGGCGGATAAGCGGCCGGAAATCGTAGATTTCCGGCCGCTATTCGGAGAAGGAGGGATTCGAACCCTCGAAGGAGGATTAGACCCCCTTAACGCCTTAGCAGGGCGCCGCCTTCAGCCACTCGGCCACTTCTCCGAGCGCCGCTCACAATAGCGGACGCCACCGGTAAAGGCCTCGCGGCGGGGTAACGGTCGCGACCGAGTCGGGGAGGGAAGATCCCCCGATGTAGGGCTGCCAGTGGCGGCGCGAGTGACGAAACTTAGGGAGCCGGCTCCCCCCTCATCCCGGCAAAGTGGCGTCGCCCGTCTGCGGCTTATGCGAGGCGGGCTTCGCTCTTTCTGGGACGTTTCTCCAGCGAATGCGATGCGAGTCGCGAATCGGCGGTTGTGCGCCGGTAGACGTGCGCGCGGCGGCGGTCGCCGGTTATTTCGAGCATTCCCATGGCGCGTAAGCAGTAGGTCATCTGTTGCGCGAGCCGGCGAGTGATCGCGGCCGCTTCGGCGAGGTCCGCGGTGTCGAACGACTCGGGGAGCCGTGACGGCAACAGCGCCGCCGCGTCCTCGGGCCCGGCGATACGGATGCAGTCGGCGACCGCCGAAAGTGACCGTCCGCTGACGACCCAGCCATGGCGTCTGAATGCTTTCCCTGGCCGGAGGACGCGCAGCTCGTCTTCCTCGGTCAACAGGATCTCGATCTCGAGTCGCGGTCGGCAGAGCAGCGTGGGGATGCTGACCAGGCGGGAAAAGACATCCTCGACCCTGCCGTGCCTGGGAGAGCGGCGGGCGGAGAGGATCTCGCCCTCGCTCGAGAGGCGAACGATTCTGCGCTCGCGCGCCACGGGAGCCACGATCCGAACCGGATGCTCGCGTGTGAGGACATCGAGCTTACGCCGGAGCGGTGCGAAGCCGCCCGTCTGGATTTCGATCAGGAGCTCGCCGCGGACGATGTCGACGACGTAACCCGAGAGTCGCTGCTCGAGTTCGTCGCCCGGGCGGCGGTACCAGTCCTTGAGCTGCGCGTGTAGTGCCCCTTCGCGGAGAGTTCCGATCTTCGGCGGGACGCTTGGATTGGATTCGGCCACCTGCATCGAGCTAGAGCCTTCGCTCCGCCGCGTCCCTGACCTCCCAAGCCTGTCGCGGGAGATCGCAGAGAGGGTGGTTCGAAAGCACTACTCGGCGCCCGTCCTACCACGCTCTCGCGGGGGATCGCTCCCGAAGGGAGCAGATACCCGGCGTGCCGCCGCGCCCGACACGCGCGGGCGCGGCTCGCTCAACGCTGGTCCCCAACTCGATCCGGACCCGGCAAAGCAACATACGGTCAGCCCGCCCCGCTTCTAGGACGCCGCGCTGAGCAGAGCGCCGGAGGCGCGGCTCAGCGCCCGCTCATGTCGCCGTCGGAAATCGCAGATTTCTGACGGACAAAGGCGCGGCTCAGCGCACGCTTCTGTTCTCCGGCGGAAATCGTAGATTTCCGCCGGTATCAGTCGTGGATGCGCGCGATCAGCTCGCGGCGGCGTATGACCCGCACCGCGGTTCCGGCCAGTCGCACCTCGTGGCCGGCGTCCCTGGGGAAGAGAACCTTGTCGCCGGGCTCGACGCTCTCGGCGTCGGCGCCGACCGCGATCACAACACCCGATTGGCAGGTGTTGTCGGCGCTGGCGGGGATGATCAGGCCGGCGCGCGTCTCGGTTTCCTCGTCGGAGGGTTGGATGACGACGTAATCGTCCAGCGGCTCCAGCGAGAGGTCGAGTCCTTGAGGATGTTCGTCGATCATCGTCCTACTCAGGATACGTCCTCGGCGCCGGAGCGCGGTAGCTTGGCGGTGCGCCGAAGCGACGCTGGCAGGCTCCTCGCCCGGGCGAGCGCCTCGACTAGAGTTTGGCCATGCGTCGCGTTGTCGTCACCGGACTCGGTGCGGTTACTCCGCTTGGGAACGATGTCGCCACGACCTGGGACGGACTCGTCGCCGGGAAGAGCGGGATCGACTTCATCCAAGCCTTCGATGCGAGCGACTACCCCGTTCGTATCGCCGCCGAGGTCAAGGACTTCGATTCGGCCGGCCTGGCGCCGCCCAAGGAGCTGCGCAAGCTCGCGCGCTATACGCAGTTCTCGTTGGCCGCCGGTAAAGAGGCGGTGGACGATGCCGGCCTGCTCGGCGCCTACGCGCCGGAGCGGATCGGAATCGTTCTCGGCTCGGCAGTGGGCGACATCGGCGGCATCGCCACTCAGGAGCAGACACGGCTCGAGCGCGGCCCGAGTCGCGTGGCGCCCTGGTTCATCCCCAGCGTCCTCACCGACGCGGCCAGCGGCCAGCTTGCCATCGCTTTCGGCTTCAAAGGCGTCAACTTCGCTGGAGTCGCCGCCTGCGCGACCGGCTCCTACACGATCGGCGAGGGCGCCGAGATCGTTCGCCGCGGCGCTGCCGACGCCATTCTCGCCGGCGGCGCCGAGGCCGCTCTGACGCCGCTCGTCCTCGCGGGCTTTTGCAGCATGCGCGGGCTCGCCGCCGAGGAGGAATACCCGCCGCGCGCCTCGCGCCCCTTCGACGCGACCCGTGAGGGCTTCGTAATCGGCGAGGGCGCCGGCATCCTCGTGCTCGAGGAGCTGGAAGCGGCGCGCGCGCGCGGAGCGCAGATCTACGCCGAGGTCCTCTCCTACGGCGCCTCGAACGACGCCTTCCACATCGCTCAGCCCGATCCCGAGGCGACCGGAATTGCGCGCATGATGAGCGAAGCCCTCGTGGCCGGAGGCATCGAGCCCGAGCAGGTGGGCTACATCAACGCCCACGGCACCTCGACTCCGCTCGGCGACGCCGCCGAGACCAAGGCGATCAAGGCGGCCTTCGGCGAACATGCCTACAAGCTCGCGGTTTCCTCGACCAAGTCGATGCTGGGCCACTGCCTGGGCGCCGCCGGCGCGATCGAGGCAATGGCCTGCGTGCTGGCGCTGAAACACGGCGTCATCCCGCCGACGATCAACTACCAGCACCCCGATCCCGACTGCGACCTCGACTACGTGCCCAACGAGGCACGCGAAGCCGCGCTCGCCTACGCGATCTCGAACGGGATGGGACTCGGCGGCCATAACGGCTGTGTGCTCCTCGGCAGGGTATAGCTCGCTCTCTCGGCCAGCCGTAGAGACACCTGTTTGACTGCTCGGCGCCGGGACGTCTTGACGCCGCTGGCGGCACGATCCTCTCCGGGTCTGTGCGGAGCACTATCCCCTCCGGGCTCGCACCACCAGCGGCGCCCCGAGAACGCGAGTTGCCACTACCCCGGCGGGTATCAGCGCAAGAAAACTCTGTACCAGACTCACCGACTGCAAATGGAGAGATCTGATCGATCCGACCGCGGGCCGATGTGGGACAATGGGGTCCCGCCGCGACTGGCGCTACGAGGTGGAATCGACCACCGGGGAGCTGCGGGGAGCGATGCCGAGCGCCTGGGCACTGAACCGACGATCCCAAGGAGGGCTCTGATGGCAACCCAGGCGCGACTCGAGCTTCGCTACGGAACCAACCCGCACCAGAAACCTGCAGCGGTGCTGACGGCGGGCGAGAAGCTTCCCTTCCGCGTGCTCAACGGTGCTCCGAGCGCGATCAACGTCCTCGACGCGCTTCTGGCCTGGAACCTCGTCCGTGAGCTACGCGAGGGACTCGAGCTACCCGCGGCGGCGTCATACAAGCACCTGAGCCCTGCCGGCGCCGGTCTCGGCGTGCCGCTTCCCGACGATCTGAGGGAGTCGTACTTCGTCGGTGACCTGGAGCTGAGCCCGGTCGCAAACGCCTACGCACGTGCCCGCGGCGCCGACCGCCTTTGCTCTTTCGGCGACTGCGTGGCCATCAGCGATGTCGTCGACGAGCCGGCCGCCGCTCTGCTTGCCCAAGAGGTGTCGGACGCCGTGATCGCGCCCGGCTACGAGCCGGCGGCGTTGGAGCTCCTGAAAGAGAAGAAGCGCGGCAACTACCTCGTGCTCGAGGCCGATCCGGAGGTCGGCCTGCCGAAGATAGAGCGCCGCGATCTGCTCGGCGTCACACTCGAGCAGCCGCTCAACGACGCCCGTCTGACCA
Organism: Gaiellaceae bacterium; assembly: GCA_050011315.1. Classification (GTDB taxonomy): domain Bacteria; phylum Actinomycetota; class Thermoleophilia; order Gaiellales; family Gaiellaceae; genus Fen-549. The sequence goes on along the minus strand of JBEKJI010000007.1, from coordinate 37,109 downwards.
TCGACGATCTGCGCGCCGGGATCGTGACCGAGAACCGCGAGCTTCCCGACGAAGCGGCCCGCGACCTCTTGCTGGCCACGATCGCGCTCAAGTACACCCAGTCGAACTCGATCACGATCGCCTTGGGTGGTCAGCTCGTCGGAGTCGGCTGCGGCCAGCAGTCGCGTATCCACTGCGTTCAGCTGGCCGCGAACAAGGCTCAGCTCTGGCACCTGCGGCGCAGCCCGCTCGTGCAGGCGCTGCCCTTCCGCGAAGGTATCGGGCGCCCCGAGCGCGACAACGCGATCGACCTCTATCTGCGCGGCGAGATGACGGCTAAGGAGCGCGAGGCATGGCTCGCGTCTTTCTCACAGGAGCCGCGTTCGCTCACGCCCGAGCAGCGCAGCGACTCGCTGGCCAGGCTCGAGGGAATGTCGCTCAGCTCGGACGCCTTCATACCTTTCCGTGACACGATCGACCGGGCGGCCGCGGTCGGTGTCGGCTATGTGGCACAGACGGGCGGCTCGATCCGCGACGGCGAGGTAACCGAGGCGGCGAACGAGTACGGCCTGCTCATGACCTGTACCGGCGTGCGCCTGTTCACGCACTGAGAACTGTCGCCGGCGTCAGCTCGGCCAGCGAGTTGAGCACGACGTCGGCCGCGGCGAGCGCGTCGGCGCGCGGCGGGAACGCCGGGTTGGGAACGGCCACCACGAGCACGCCGGCCGCCTTCGCGGAGAGAAGCCCGTTCGTCGAGTCCTCGATCGCCGCGGCTCGCTCGGGCGCGACCGCCATGCGCCGGAGCACCTCGAGGTAGACGTCGGGAGCAGGCTTTCCGCGCTCGACCTCCTCGGAGGAAACCGTGACCTCGAACTCGCCGGCGACGCCCGCCAGCTCTAAAACGAGGTCGATGATCGGCCTGTTCGAGGACGAGGCCAGGCCGAGCCGGAACCGCTCCGACATGCGCTCGACCGCCTCGACGGCGCCTTCGAGTAAAGGCAGGTGCCGCCGGTAGATCTGCTCGAGCCGACGCACGACCTCCGTTGAGATCTCCTCGGGAGATTCCTCGAGACCGATCCGCTCGTGTATGTAGCGCGACCATTCGCCCGAGCTCATGCCCATCATGTCGCGTTGTGCGCTTTCGGGCCAGGCGAGGCCGCGCTCCTGCGCCAGCATCCGGCGCGCTTCGTCCCAGATCTCCTCGCTGTCGACGAGAACGCCGTCGAGATCGAAGACGATCGCCTCGATTTCGGCTCGCGCGCGCTCGATCACGCCTCGATCATACGGTCGAGTCGCGACCGGCAGTCGGATAGGTTGGCGGCGGTCAGCCCGTTTCGCCGGGCGCCGTCATCTGATCTGGCAAGCCGAGTCGCCTGCGAGATCTATCCGCTGCTGTGCATTCGCCTGCGCGTCTAGCACTGAATCGTATGGGCCGGGCTCATTTCCCTCCCAGGTGACGTCGGGAGCTACCCCGGGCCCAACGACCGTGGCGCGGTACTTCTCTCCCGCACCGGCCGGGAACGTGCGGGATGCGGTTTTGTGTTTGGTTACGACGTAGCAGAAGGCGCTGGTCGGCCTATGGGTGAGGAAGGCGTTCTCGTGCCTCCAACCCGGACCGTAAGGGGAGTTGAAGGTTTCGAGGTACACGTTGCGGCCCCAGTCGTCGAGGGGTGCGCCGGCCTTGGTGCTCTTGAAGCCGTAGACAGGTTTACCCAGATAGGTGAACCGTCCCCAGAGGTGATCGTAGTGCCGGGTGCCCCACGACTGCCAGTCGAACTTGATCTCAAGCTTCGGAAGCTCGGTGTTCCAGTGTGCCAAGCGCAGCTCCCAGACCTTGTTGTAGGCCTTGTTCGTCTGCCCGTAGCAGCGGAGCCGGCGCTGCCAGCTCTGGAGTGCCCAGTGGGAGCCGTCGGGTGTCGTGCAGGCGTAGATGAGGATGCGCGGATCTAGCTTGCCCGATTTTTCGGGCTGGGTGTTGCTCGGAGTGTCGCCCTGTGTGTAGTCCCCTGGGTTGGTCCCTGTGGTGGTGGTGGTCGTTGTGGTGGTCCCCGTGTCCGGAGTGTAGGGACCGCAGATGTTCGCTCCGAAGTGATTCTTCCAGTACTTGGCGTCGTGGAAGAAACCCCAGCCGCCCTTGTAGTCGAGCTGGAACTTCACCTGTTTGCCGCCCTTGAGGGGCGGGCGCGCGTTGATCGCGCCGCGCGCGAGTATGTGCTGCACGCGACCCTTGACCTTGAAGGTGAGCAAGGCGAGCCCCTTTTTGTTCACTTTGATACTTACGGTGCGCGTGTCGATGCGAGTTGGGACGTTACTGATGAGCTGCGATGCGCTTGCCTGGGCCGCGAACAAGCCGCTCAAGGCCACAACACATCCCAAAACGAAAAGACGAAGGAACCCACGGCTGGCTCGCCGCATATTGACCCACCTCCAACGCGCGGACGCAAACGGTGACAACGGCAATAGGATCGGCTTTCTCTGCTTAGCTCTTTAACCCAAAAAGGGTACCTCGTAGCGCGCGATCGCGATCGCCTAGGGCTTAAATCCTGAGGAGCCCCGCGGGGAGGCTCCTCAGGTGGTGGGAGGGATGAAGGGGTGTACTCGTTTGGCTCTACCGGTCGCTACACGCCGGTGACCCGATAAGTCCCTCACGCCTTCTACGTTGCCGCCCCTCGTCCTTCCTGGCCTTTCGGGCCGGTTCGAGCGAGAGAAAGCGGCATTCGGGCGCAGATAAGGCCCGAGAGCGGCCTACCGGAGCCGCCCGTATCACCCCTTCGAGGGATATCTAGACCTCGTCGTCCCAGTTGTCAGGCCCGAGACCGTCTTCGTCGTAACCGAACGCTTCCGATTCGGACTCGTCCCGGTCTCCCTCGAGGAAATCTTCTTCGAGCGTCCTCTTGCCGAGGTTGAAGTCGTCCTCGTATTCGCTCATCGACCCTTCCTCGCTTCGCACGGTTCGATCGCCCTCTTGCCCGTCCGGTTGCGAGGGTAAACAGGAAACGCGTCCGCGGCTTGCAATAGTCGTCTCCGACCATTGCGACCCCGCCTCCGATCGCGGTTAGCCCGCTACGCAGCGAGGAACCGGCGAGGGGCTCGCGACGCCAGTCGTGGCCCATTGCTTGCGTACGCGCCGCCGGAAATCGTCATGCTCCCCGACAGGGGAGCGGATTTCCGGCGGCTATTCGGCGGGGCTGGGATTCGAACCCAGGAGGGGCGTGAACCCCCAACGGTTTTCAAGACCGCCCCGTTCGACCGCTCCGGCACCCCGCCTTTATTGCCGGCGACAATCTTACGATTCTCGCCGGAGTCCGAAGTATGAGCTGAGCACGGCTTCGCCGTGCGCTCAGCTCGATGTTCTAGAAGCGTAGCGGGCTTACCGCGTGTGTTCTGCGGGGTTCGGGACGCGCATGGGACAGCGAAATCGCGGCGGCAGCGCGCGGATCGGCGTGCTTCGCACTCGATCCCCGCGAGTGTCTCTGGTGGAAATCGCCAGATTTCCGCCGGCTACTGGCGAGCGAACTCGGCCGGCGCTCCGAATTTCACGAGCGCCTTCGGAACGGCGACACCGCCGTCTTCCTGCTGGCCGTTCTCGAGTAGAGCGAGCAGCATGCGCCCGACGGTGGCAGTCCCGTTCAGCGTGTGCACCGGCTCGAGGCCGCGCTCGCCCCGGTATCTGACCTTGAGCCGGCGCGCCTGGTAGTCGGTCGTGTTCGAGCAGGAGGTGACCTCGCGGTAGCGCTCCTGGCCGGGGAACCAGACTTCAAGATCGATCTTCCTGGCTGCCGGAGCGCCGAGGTCGCCGGCGGGGATATCGACCGCGCGGTAGGGGAGCCCGAGCTTCTGCAGGATCTCCTCTTCGATCGCGACCATGTGCTCGTGCTCTTGCCAGGACTCTTCCGGGCGCGTGTAGACGTACATCTCGACCTTCTCGAACTGGTGCACGCGGAACATGCCGTGCGTCTCCTTGCCGGCCGCACCGGCCTCGCGCCGGAAGCAGGTCGAGTAGCCGGCGTAGCGGAGCGGCAAATCCTTCGACTCGAGCACCTCGCTCATGTGCAGTCCGGCGAGCGCGACCTCGGAGGTGCCGGTGAGGTAGAGCCCGTCCGAGCCGATCTCGTAGATGTTCGCCTTGTCGGTCGGGAAGAAGCCTGTACCGAACATCGCCTCTTCGCGCACGAGCACGGGCGGCAACACCGGTACGAAGCCCTTGCTGCCGAGCAGATCGAGGGCGAAGCGGTAGAGCGCGAGTGCGAGCAGCGCAGTATCGCCGATCATGTATCCGAAGCGCGCACCGGACACCCGGGTGGCCCGCTCCATGTCGAAGCGGCCGAGCTCGAGGTGGCTGCGCGGGTTTGCGATCGAGCGTGGCTCGCCGACGCGCCTGAGCTCGACGGCATCCTCGTCGCTGTCTCCGTCGGGGACATCGGGGTGGGGAGGGTTCGGAACCAGCGCCAGGGCCGCCTCGCGCGTGGCTTCGGCATCCGCCAGCTCCTCCTCCAGGCGCTGCAGCTTCGCCTTCGCCTGCTTCAACTGCTCGAGCTCCTCGGGAGTGGGCTTTCCCTTGGGCTTCGTCAGGCTGCGCAGCTCGTCCACCTGCGGTACCAGCTCGAGCCAGCGCCGGTCGGCTTCGATCAACTGGTCGAAGGCTTCGACGCCGCCCTTACGTGAAAGCGCAGCGCGAAAGCCGCCGGGATCGGAGCGAGCTGCTTTGAGGTCGATCACGGCCGCAAGTCTACGGGGCGGAGGACTGCAGCGGTCGAGACCCCATCGGGCCGATGCCGGAAGCCAGCATGGCCTCGATTGTCTGCGCAACCCCTTCGTCGGTCACGGGCGGGCAGACGAAATCGGCGCCGGATAGCACCCTGACGTCGGCATTGGCGACCGCGACCGCGTAACCGGCCCAGTCGAGTAGCTCGATGTCGTTCTCTCCGTCTCCGAAGGCGACGGTCTCCTCGGCTTTGAAACCGAGCTGCTCGGCCACAAAGCCGAGCCCCGAGCCCTTAGACACCTCCGGGCTGGCCAACTCGAGGAAGAAGGGCAGCGATTTGGAGATGTAGAGGCGCCCGGCGAAGCGCTCCCGCAGCCGCTCGCCGAGCCCGTCCAGAGCCTCGGGCTCGCCGATGACGACGAGCTTCGTCGGAGGCTTGTCGAGCCAGGTGAGCAGATCGCCCACGGTTTCGATCGGGATCTGCTGGAAATCGGCGTAGCGACGGGCCTCCGGTGTCATCACCGAGACGTAGAGGTTGTCGTCGACGTAGCAGTTCAGACTGAACCCTTCCTGCTCGATCGTGCCGATCGCCTCGTGCGCCAGCTCGAGCGTGATCGCGACGTGGCGGAGAAAGCGCCCGCTGACGGGATCGGCGACAACGGCGCCCTGGTAACAGACGACCGGGTCGTCGAGGCCGGCCCGTTCGCAGTAGCGGCGAACCGAGCGGAACATGCGTCCGGTCACGATCACCACGTGGATCCCGGCCGCGCGCGCGGCCGTTATCGCCGCGATGGTGCGGTCGTGGAGGTTGTAGTCCTCCCCGATCAGCGTTCGGTCGAGATCGGTGGCGATCGCCTTGACGCGGCGGGGGAAGTCCTCTGGGAGCGTGAGAGCAGCGAGCACTGGATCAATTAGCCTAGTCCCCCGTCAGGCAATGCGCTCCGGCTTCTGGCCCGCTATCACGCGGCGCGCTGCTGTGTCCTCAGTCGCGCCCATACCATTCAGGTATGAACACTCCCTGCTTCGGAGCTCGGCCAGAAACAGAGAAACGCCGGCTGAGCACGATCTCGCGGCACGAGGACGTTGTCCTCGAGCGCATCCGTATCTCTGACCGATACGAATGCGCCCTGCGTCCTAGCCTCGAACCACGATCTCGCACTCATCCGGCGCCCCTCCGTCCCCAGACGAGCTCCCTTGCATCGCTTGGTGCTAGCGACCCAGAATCTCGGAAGCATCACCTGACGGGGGACTGAGGACGTGATCGTCGAGCGGAGCATGCATCCGGGCTGGCTCTCGAATGCCTACCTGGTTGCCGACCGCCCCGGCGGAACGGGCGTGTTCGTCGACAGCGGCGCCCCGCTCGAGCCTCTGCTGCGGTCGATCGAGGAGCGGGAGCTGACCGTCACCCACCTACTGGTCACGCACGGGCACGGCGATCACACCGCGGGCAACGAGACACTCAGGCGCCGCTTCGGCCTCGAGACGGTCGAGCGGCCGCGCGATCCGTTCCAAACCGGAGGACTCACGATCGAGGTCTTGCCCACGCCGGGGCACAGCAACGATTCGCTCTCCTTCCTCGTCGACGGCAGCTTCTGCTTCAGTGGCGACACGCTCTTCGCCGGATCGGTCGGCGGCTCGGGCTCGAGCTATGCCGATTTGCGTCGTTCGATCATGGAGGTTCTACTCACCCTCCCGCCCGAGACGCGCCTCCTGCCCGGGCATTCCGATGAGACGAGCGTGGCCAGGGAGTGGGAGCAAAACCCGTTCGTACGCATCTGGCGCGGTCTCGATCCCGAAGGCGAGGAACGCTGCTCGGTCGGCGGCCAGGGCGCCCGGCTCGTGCTCTGGGCGCGTGACTACGACGGCGGCTTCAAGGCTCTGGTGCGTTTCGGCGACTACGGTGATCAGGTGGTCGGCGGCTCACGCGTCGAGCGACGTCACTGACGCCGTTTCGATCAGGGCTGTCGCCGCATATCGGGCTGGAGTTCTCATCGCAGGTAGTTCTAGGATGAGTTGAAGGGCTTGCGGTGCCGGTCTTCACTCAACAGCCTCCAGCGACGGTCGATTCCCAAAGAATGGATCGCTCGGCAATCCAGATTCTCGCCGCGATCGAGGAGGAAACGCGGGAGCGCGAGCTCTTCCATGCTCGCGCCGACGCGCTCGCCGAGGAGAAGGCCCTGGCGGCCGCGGCGAAACCGCTTGTGATCGGTGTGGCGACGATCACCTGGGAGTACTCGAACAGCCCGCACCCGATCTTCCTCGGCCTGCTCGAGGGGATCAAGTCGCGCCTGCGCGCGAGCGGCTGCGATCTGCTCCTCTTCACCACCATCGACCGCGATCCCGACGCTTACCTCCGGCGCTGCCGAGACAGCGGCGTGAGCGGCGTGATCCTGCACGGCTTCACCACCGACGACGACAGGGTCTCCAGGCTGCTCGAGGCGGAGATTCCCTGCGTGGGCGTGGACGATGTCGGGCTCGCTCCCCGTCTCGGCCACGTCTCGGCGGACAACGTCGGCGGAGCCGTCGAGGCCGTTCGTCACCTCTACGCGGCCGGCCGGCGCCGGATTGCGACCATTCACGCTCCGCTCTCTCATGCCGTCGGGGGAGAGCGCTTGCTCGGCTACCGCATCGGTCTCGAGGAGGTTGGTCTTGCTTCGCGCAAGGATTACCTGGCCGGGGCTGACTTCTTTCTCCACGACGGCGTCACGGCGATGGAGAAGCTGCTGGCGCTCGAGGAACGGCCCGACGCCGTCTTCGCGGCCACCGACGTGATGGCGATCGGCGCCATGTCTGCGATCGAGAAGGCCGGCCTCAGCGTTCCCGACGACATCGCCATCGTCGGCTTCGACGACGTTCCCTATGCGACTCGCGTCTCGCCGAGACTCACCACAGTGCGGCAGGACGCCCCCGCCCAGGGAATCGCGGCGGCCGAAGGCGTGTTGCGCATGATCGTCGACCCGTCCGCGAGTCCGATCGAGCTCGTGATCCCGGTTGAGCTGATCGTGCGGGAATCCTCCGGGGCTCGCTGATCGGTCACGGCCCTCCCCCGATGGCCTTCTAGCAGCAAGTCTTTGAGGTCTCGCCGCGCCAGCCTTCGACACCCTCGTCGAGGGCGACGGCGGCGATCACGAGCGCAGCGACGGGATCGGCCCACCACCAGCCGGCGAGCGTGTTCAGCAAGAGCCCGACGAGCAACGCTACCGAGAGGTACGCGCAGATTTGATTCTGCTCGGCCTCGCTGACCGTCGCGACCGAGGCGAGCCTGCGGCCGATTCGGCGCTTGGCCGTCGCAAGCAACGGCATCGTCGGTGCGGTGAACGCGGCGAGGCCGATTCCAACCCAGCTCGTCGCGGGATGGTGCCCGCCGGCGAGATCTCGGATCGACTCGACGACGATGTAGGCGAAGAGCACGAAATACGTGGCGGCGATCAACCGCTGCGCGCCGCGTTCCGAAAGGCCTCGGTTTCCTTCGGCACCGGAAAACAACCATACGATCACGAGCCCGGAGAACGCTTCGATCAGGCTGTCGAAGCCGAACCCGATCAAAGCGATGGATCCCGCGACGATGCCCGCTCCGAGGGCGACGCCGAACTCGATCACGTGCCAGGCGTTCCCACCCCAGGCCAGCACGCGTACCCGGCGCTCGAGCTGCGCGCGCTCGCCGGCCTCCATCGCCGCGGCCGTAGGCGGTGCGTTCTCGACCGCATTCCTCATGAGAAGAGCCTAGCTGGGCCGCAGTTTGCCAATCCTCGCAGGGACTGGGATGGGGGAGTAGGGCGCGGAGAGAACTGTTTAGCGGCGCTAGACTGTGTGGCCGCGCGGGGCTATAGCTCAGTTGGGAGAGCGCCTGGATCGCACCCAGGAGGTCGGCGGTTCGAATCCGCCTAGCTCCATCTCGCGTTCTCGGCCGGCGGTTCCGTGCGGCCGGGGAGTCCGGCCTCCCGGAGCCGCCTGACGCCGCTGGCGGCACGATCCTCTCCGAGCCCGTGTGTTCACACTGTGCTCTCCGGCCGCGCACCGCCAGCGACCCGCCAGAGACGCGAGAAGCACCCGTTGCTGACCCACTTCGCTCTAAGGGGCCGTATAGCGACACTGCAGTGAGGTCGATCAAGTCGTATGTCCCGTTTGCCGACAGCATCCGCATGAGAAATGCGCCGTCCGAACGCCTCGGAGCAGACGGTGCGGGCGGCGGTCGAAAACGAGGATCGGCGCCTGGCCTGTTACGTCGTCTCGCGCCTGTGGTCGTGGTTGCGCTTTGCGCGGCAGCGACGGTGAGTTACTGGTCGGAGCCTCCGCGTTGGTCGCCGGACAGCATGTTCTACGAGGCGAGAGTTCTTGAGCTGCGTGGTGTCTCCTCGAGCGCTGCGGTGGATCAGGTGTTTTTCGGAAAGTTGGGTGTCGAGTTTCGTCGGTCGAACGCGATCGCCGAATCGACGCGATCACCGACCAACGATCGGCGCTGGATCTCGTACTCGAGCCAGTTCTACGAGCGGCGACAGTTCGTCCCCGCTCTTGCGGCCGCCGTGTACCCCGCGTTCGGAGATCGGAGTCTCTCGGTCGTCTCGATGCTCGGGTACTTCGTTACCGGGCTCCTGTTGTACGCTCTTCTTCGCTTTCGCTTCGGCGCCGCGGTGAGCCTCGCTGTGGCCTCGCTCTTCGTGCTCCTGCAGCCACTGCGTGACTGGTCGCTGTATCCGTTGACGGATAGTTGGGGAGTGGCCCTCACGGCCGCGGCGATGATTGCAGGGCTCTTGGTCTTCGATCGCGGCAGACGCTGGTTGCCAGTGTGGATCGGTTCCGTTGCACTACTGTCGGTGACGAGGGACGCCGTGGTGATCGTGGTCGCGGCTGCGGTGATATCGGCGTTATTGCGCCGCGACCGGACTTCGAGCGCTCTCGCGATTTCGGGTGTGGTCTCGATGCTGCCCGCGGTGATCGCTTTCGGTGTGCCGATTCAGCGCACACTGGCCTACGGGTTCAGCGGCAACAAGATTCCCTCAGAAGACGGGTGGGGGTTCATCCTGAGACGGTTTTGGCCAAATCTCGACGCGATGATCGGGGAGTACTGGAGGACAATGGCCGAGGGTGGGATCATCATGGCGGCCATCCTGGCGGCGCTGGCGGCAGCAACGCTCTTCAAGCCCGCAGCGATTGCACAGCGAAGCTTCCTGCGGACGACAGTGGCGGCGGCGCTCGGGTCTGTGGCTCTTGTGGCCGCATCCACCGGGATCGGCGACTCACCGTTCCTCGGGCAGCGACTTCCCGTCGTTCTCATCCTCTTCGGCGGAGCGGCTCTCCTGGCCACGTGGCCTCGGGCGGACACGGCGGCCATCTTCCTTCGAGCATCCGCAGTCGCCGCGGTGGCGTACATAGCGATCTTCCCTCAAGCGAGAGACCTCCGGAACGAACTCGTGCTCGTGCCGTTTGCGGCTCTAGGCGTCGCTCTCGTCGCCCGGCGGATAGCTCGGATCTTCGCCGATGTTCGACATCCTGCCGACACTGCCGTCGGGACAGGTAAGGCGGTCAGCACTGGCTCCCCCGACCTGGAAGCTCTTTAGGCAGAGCATCCACATCAGACGGAATCGGCTTTAGGACGTGGCGTCATCGGGGAGTACTGGCGCAACCTACCGCTGAGCGAGTAAACACCAGTCGTGCCCATGCTCGAGGGCGGTACGCCGCTGATCGAGGCTCTCCGTCTTTCCGAGCGCGTCGGCGCGCGCGTCCGGCTCAAGTTCGAGGGGCTCAACCCGACCTGCTCGTTCAAGAATCGCGGCATGACGATGGCCATCTCGAAGGCCGTGGAGAAGAAGGCGCCGGCAGTCGTCTGCGCATCGACAGTTAACACCTCTGCTTCTGCGGCAGCCAATCGGCCGGCCGCATTTCGGGGCCTGTGGTTGACGCGTTGATCCAACGAATCGCTGCGCGTTGACACGCCTAGTCGTGCGAGCGATGCTGGAGGCACCATCTCCGCCACAACCGGATCGGCGTCATCCGAGAAAGAGAGAGACTCATGCGACGTAGATTTCGGTGGCCGTCCCCGTCCATGGCGGTAGCGCTCCTTGCCCTCTTCTTTGCAATGGGTAGCAGCGCCGTGGCCGCGCACCACTATCTGATCACCTCGACCAAGCAGATCAAGCCGAGCGTGCTCAAACAGCTCAAAGGCGCCAAGGGACCGAGAGGCGCTCAGGGAGCGAAGGGCGACCAGGGATCGGTCGGCGCTCAGGGAGCGAAGGGCGACCAGGGATCGGTCGGCGCTCAGGGAGCGAAGGGCGACCAGGGGCCTGCCGGGCCGCTGGTCACGGTCGAGGCCTGGCACGAGGTTGGCGCGACTGGAGAGCCGGTTTTCGGAACGAGCTGGAGTAACCAAAGCCCGGGTTCCGCTGCAACCGCGGCTTTCTACGAAGATCCCTTCGGGATCGTGCATCTGAAGGGATGGGTCACCAATTATGGCGCCCCGTATCAACCCGTGATCTTCACCCTCCCGGTGAACTATCGCCCGACCAAGTCAATGTGCTTTCCATCCGTGGACGAAACCCAAAGCCCGCCGCGCATTGTCCCTGTCTGCGTTGGTGCGACCGGGAACGTATACGAACCGTATAGCAGCTACAGCGGTGCAATCATGGCCAAGTTCGACGGCATCACCTTCCGGGCCGGAACAGGATAGCCGTGGCGCTGTGTTGATCTGGCTCTGATACGTAGAAACCGTAGTTCCAGCTCCTCGAGCGCTGGGCTCAGGGCGAAGCCCCCTGAAGCGCCGGCGAGGCGTTTGATACCTTCGGCGCATGTCCACGACGCCGGCCTATGAGCCCGCTGTGAGAGCGGAATGGAGAGGTGTGATCGGGAGCACCGGCCCTTCCTGCCCGTCTCCGAGCAGACGCCGGTCGCGGCAGCGTTGTCGGATTCGCAAAGACGCCTGAGGGACGACTAACTCGCAGCGGGTCGCGGATAGTCGTTCGGTTTTTCCGGCGGAAGTCGCCAGACTTCCGCCGGTTAGAGCCGCGCCCGCCTGAGGCGGGCGCGGCAGGATCATGCGTTCGGGGGTTCCCCTGTTGGTTAGCGCTTGAGCGTGATCTTCTTGGTGACCACGCGGGTGTTGCCGGCGAGGTCTTTCGCGCTCGCGCGCAAGCTCAGCTTGACCTGGAAGAGCGAGAGCATCCGCGCCCGCATCGCCGTGCTATTCAAATCACCGGGCTCGCGGCTCGAGCCAATCGCCGAGCACGTTCACTTGACGCCGCCAGTCGTACCAACCAGACTCAAGGAGCTTACGGTCGTAACCGAGGGACGGGGGCCAGAAACGCCCGTGGTGCCTAACCGAGAACGGTCGATCACTGTCCAACCGGACTCTTGGTGAAATCGTCACCGCGAGGCGAGCGTACGAACCCCCGGGAATGTCGTCGAATATCTAGACAGACCAAGAATGGAGGTTCGGCAAGATGTATAAACGGATGCGTCTTAGCCCGGCTATGGTCGTGGCTCTGATTGCGCTCTTCTGCTCCCTCACAGGTGTCGCAGCGGGTGTCAGCCTCGCAAAAGCGGTTCCGCTAGCTAAGCGGGCGCTGATCGCGGACAACTCCAAGAAGCTGCAAGGAAAGACGGCGGCCCAGATCGTGGCGAGCGTTCCCGCCGTATCAAGCGTGAAATCGCTCGTGACCATGAAGACCTCAACCTGGGCGATGGCGGCCGTCGGCTTCCAGAGCTTCAGCGTTTCTTGTGACCCCGGTCAGAAGGCCCTGGGCGGAGGCTGGGATCAGCTCAACCCAGCGGCTGCAGGAGTAGTGCCCCTCAGCTCGTTCCCGACCAGCGACGACAGCGGCTGGACGTTCTGGCTCTGGAATACCGTCGCAGCTCATTCGGGTACCCTCTACGTGACCTGCGTGACGTAGCGTCTTGCTCGGAGATAGAACGAGCCGCCCGCGGATAGCGGGCGGCTCGTTCGCACTTGCTTTGGAGACGCACCGCGACTCAACCTGCCGCCTGACCGTTTCCGGGCTCCGGCGAAAGCTCGGCGAGGTGAAGATATAGCTCGCCACGAGCCAACCCCCCACTGCGTCGTCCGCTTCGGGCTCTTCGAGGAGGTGCGTAGCTTCCGGAGTATTCTCGAGTCCGCATTCGCCCGCGAACTCTTCGATCGCACTCCGATTGAGGCGGGGCACGAGGAGCGCTGGCAACTGCGAACCTCCGGCTCGGTCGAGCCTAGCGCGAAGCGAATCGCTGCGGCGCTCGCCGAGCTGAACGCCTAGCGCCGATCTAGCTATCGCGCCCACACACGTTGCGAACGACTCGTCTGCGTCGGCGCGAGCGGGGCCGTCCATGAACCGGCCAACCTGGGTGGTGCGATCCGGGCCGCATTCGACGGCATCACCTTCCGGGCCGGGACTGGCTGACCGACCTTCTCGCTGGTCCGGCTCTGAACGAAGAAAATCGAGACAGACTCCCGGGGTGCGGAGTCGTCGGGCGTGAGCGAGGCGTGTGATACCTTCGACGCCATGTCCACGACACAGGCGCACGAGCCCGTTGTGCGCGCGGGCTGGAGAGGCGTCATCGAGGAGTACCGGCACTACCTCCCGGTGAGCGAGCAAACACCGGTCGTGACGATGCTCGAGGGCGGTACGCCGCTGATCGAAGCGCCGCGTCTTTCCGATCGCGTCGGCGCGCGCGTCCGGCTCAAGTTCGAGGGGCTCAACCCGACCTGCTCGTTCAAGGATCGCGGCATGACGATGGCGATCTCGAAGGCCGTGGAGAAGAAGGCACCGGCGGTCGTCTGCGCCTCGACGGGCAATACCTCCGCTTCCGCGGCGGCTTATGCCGGCCGCGCCGGCCTGCAGTGCGCCGTGCTCGTGCCGCAGGGGAAGATCGCGCTCGGCAAGATGGCGCAGGCGCTCGCCTACGGCGCTCGCGTGCTCGAGATTCGCGGCAACTTCGACCAGGCGCTCGAGATCGTGCGGGCGCTTGGCGAGAAGGCGGGGCTCGAGGTCGTCAACTCGGTCAATCCCTTCCGCATCGAGGGGCAGAAGACGGGCGCCTTCGAGATCGTCGACGTGCTCGGCGACGCCCCCGACGTGCACTGCATCCCGGTCGGAAACGCCGGCAACATCACCGCCTACTGGAAGGGTTACCGCGAGTACCTGGACGCGGGAGTCTCGACCCGTACGCCCCGGATGCTCGGTTTTCAGGCCGCCGGATCGGCTCCGCTCGTGCACGGCCATCCGATCGAGAACCCGTCGACGGTTGCGACGGCGATCCGTATCGGCAATCCGGCGCTTTGGAAGGGCGCGGAGGCGGCGATCAGCGAGTCGGGCGGCAGCGTCCACGCCGTAACCGACGAAGAGATCCTCGCTGCCCAGGCACTCCTGGCTACGACCGAGGGCGTTTATTGCGAGCCGGCCTCGGCCGCTTCGGTCGCGGGTCTGCTCAAGGTGGGCGTGCCGGAAGGCTCGACCGTCGTCTGCGTCCTTACCGGGCACGGGCTCAAAGACCCGGACATAACTATCAACGCGGTACCGAAACCCACCCTCGTCGACGCGGACTACACCGCCGTCTGTCGGGCGCTCGAGCTCTAAGAGCTCGTTTCGAAGGAAGTTCTCCGCCGTTTGGGCGCGTTCGGTAGTGAGATGCTGTTCTGGCACGAAACCGGCACATCTCGTGCGCTTTTCCTGGCTACCGTTTCACGACCCCGCGGGTGGGTTTGTTAGAGCGCCAAGCGAAACGAAGCACTCCATCGCCTGGCCGCGCTCGGCAAGCACGATGCGTTGTCCTCGGTCGCGCCCGTAGCCTCCGGCTACGAACGCGACACTGCGTCCTAGCCTCGCACTCACCGATCACACCCAGTCGGCGGGTCGTCATTCCGCTTGACGCTCTTGGGGGAGGGCGGCGGAAAGAAGTGCCCGCCGGAACACTCCGCCGTCATCTGAAACGAGCTCTAGCTTCCGCTCGGCCCGATAGCTCCTGAAACCTCTTCGACAGCCCGTTCGGCCGCCGGCTTGACAGAAAGCCGACGTATTGATAGAAATCGATACATCGACAACGGTCGATATGACCGAGCAACGTAAGGAGGAGGAGAAAGCGTGACCGAGACTGCCGCCGCGAATACCGATCAAACCGAGGCGCTCGTCTACGCGTGCTCGGGAGCGTCGAACCTCGGGCAGCTCACGAACGAGATCGCCGTCCGGCTCGACCGGGACGGTCTCGCGGAGATGTCCTGCGCCGAGGCTGTCGGTATCGAGGCCGAGCCGCCGTACGCCGCAGCCCTGTCCGGGCGACTCGTCGTCGCCGTCTCCGGCTGCCCGCTCGCCTGCGCAAATCGTCTGCTCGCCGAGCACGGAGTCGCGGTCACACGCTCTATCCAGCTCGAGAACCGGGGCGTTCTCAAGGCGAAGCACGTCTCGGTCGGTTGGGAGGAGAGCGAGAGGATCTACGAAGAGGTCGTGAGCGAGCTCAGCTCTGTGCTCGCGACGACACCGGAACTGAAAGTGAACTGATCGGAGAAAGGAGCCCGCAATGAAACTCCCGAATGAAGAGAAGAAGGCGCCGCTCGAGTTCTGCGAGCGCTGCGCGATCGCCCACAACCAGGCTTCCACCTTCGCCGAGTGCGCGCGAGACCGCATGTTCCAGAACCTGCTTCGCAGCGGTTTCCGGCTGGTATGACCGACGCGACGACAGCCGTAGCCGGCTGCGTGCCGCTGGCGGCGCCGGCGCTCTCGAACGAGGAAGCCGAAGCCACGGCCAGGCTCTTCGCTGCGCTCGGAGACCCGGCTCGCGTGAAGATCGTCAACCTGCTGGCGACCAATCGCGAGCCGGTCTGCGTCTGCAATCTGACTCGACCGCTCGGTCTCGCGCAGCCGACCGTGAGCCACCACATGAAGAAGCTCGTCGAAGCGGGATTGCTCGAGAGAGAGCAGCGCGGCAAGTGGGCCTTCTTCTCCCTCAATCAAGATGCCGTGAGCAAGCTTGCGAGCTTGATCGATCTCAAAGGAGGAAACAGGTGACTTCTTCTGCGGAGGAGCTTCGCGAACAGGTGCGTCGCCGTTATGCCGAGGCCGCGCGTACGGTGATCGAAGGAGGCGGAGAGGCCTGCTGTGGCGGCGAGAAGGCTGCCAGCGACGCCTTCGGCGCATCGAGCTACTCGGTTGGCGAACGGGGTGAGCTTCCGGACGCCGCCATGCTGGCCTCGCTCGGCTGCGGCAACCCGATTGCGGTCGCCGACCTGAACGAAGGTGAGACGGTGCTCGATCTGGGCTCGGGCGGCGGCATCGACGTGATCCTTTCGGCCAGGCGAGTCGGCGAGACGGGGCGCGCCTTCGGGCTCGACATGACCGACGAGATGCTGGCGCTCGCCCAGCGCAACGCCGACGAGGCCGGTGTTCGCAATGCGATCTTCCTCAAGGGCGTGATCGAGCGGGTACCGCTGCCCGCGGAGTCGGTCGACGTCGTCATCTCCAACTGCGTGATCAATCTCTCGGTCGACAAGTCCGCGGTGCTGGTCGAGATGGCGCGGGTGCTCAGGCCGGGCGGACGGATCGGAGTCTCCGACGTCGTCGCCGAGGACCGCCTCTCACCGGCCGAGCGGGCCGAGCGCGGCAGCTACTCGGGCTGCATCGCCGGCGCTCTCTCAAAAAGCGAGTA
The DNA here is from genome assembly GCA_050011315.1 of Gaiellaceae bacterium. Classification (GTDB taxonomy): domain Bacteria; phylum Actinomycetota; class Thermoleophilia; order Gaiellales; family Gaiellaceae; genus Fen-549. The sequence goes on along the minus strand of JBEKJI010000007.1, from coordinate 20,803 downwards.
CGAGCAAGGCCTCGAGGCGGCCGGATTCGAGCAGATCTCGGTCGAGTTCACGCATGAGGTCGAGGACGGCATGCACGCCGCGATCGTAAAGGCGGTCAAGCCGGCGGGCGCGAAGCCGATTCCGAGTCCGCTTCCTCTCGCCGGGACGCAGTCGCAGGGAAAGTGCTGCGGATGAACGTCCTCTTCGTCTGCGTCCAGAACGCGGGCCGCTCGCAGATGGCCGAGGCTCTCTTCCGGCTCGCCGCCTCCGGCCGCCATGAGGCTCGCTCGGCAGGCTCGAGCCCGGCCGCGAGCGTCCATCCCGAGGTGGTCGAAGCGATGCGCGAGCGTGGCGTGGATCTGACCGGACGGACGCCGCGCCGCCTTGAGCTCGCCGACGCCGAGTGGGCCGACCTGGTCGTGACGATGGGCTGTGGCGACGCCTGCCCGGTCATCCCGGGGAAGCGCTACATAGATTGGGAGCTCGAGGATCCGGCCGGTAAGGGGTTGGCCGAGACACGTGCTGTTCGCGACGAGATCGCCGCTCGCATCGATCGGCTGCTCTCGGAGCTCGAGGAGAAGACGGGCAGTGGACGTAGTTGACCGCGCCCCCGTGCCGGTCGGCGAAGGCGCGGTGCTTGCTCGCTTGTCGCGACTCGATCGCTTCCTCCCCTTGTGGATCGCGCTGGCGATGGCGGCGGGGCTGGGGCTCGGGTCGCTTCTGCCGAGCCTGAACGACTGGCTGGGCAAGCTTCAGGTCGGCACGGTCAGTCTGCCGATCGCCGCGGGGCTGCTCTTGATGATGTACCCGGTGCTGGCGAAGGTGCGTTACGAGGACCTCGGCCGGAGGAGCCACGACGGCGTCTCCGACCGCGCCTTCTTCGGCGTCTCGCTCTTTCTTTCCTGGATCGTCGGTCCCGCGCTCATGTTCGCGCTCGCCTGGCTCCTGCTCGCCGACCAGCCCGCCTACAGGACAGGCGTGATCATCGTCGGTCTGGCGCGCTGCATCGCGATGGTGCTCGTCTGGAACGACATCGCCAAGGGCGACCGCGAGCGAGCGGCGATGCTCGTCGTCTTCAACGCGCTCTTCCAGGTCGCCGCCTACTCGCTACTCGGCTACTTCTACCTGACGCTGCTCCCGGGCTGGCTCAGCCTCGATACCCAGGGCTTTCAGCCGGGCATCTGGGAGATCGCGCGTACGGTGCTGATCTTCCTCGGCATCCCGCTCGTCGCCGGCTTTCTCACCCGCCGGATCGGCCTCAAGCGCCGCGGCCGCGATTGGTACGAGCAGAGCTTCATCCCGCAGATCGCACCGATCACGCTCTACGGGCTGCTCTTCACGATCGTGCTCCTCTTTGCGATCCAGGGCGACAAGATCACTTCCCGTCCGCTGGACGTGGCGAGAATCGCTCTGCCGCTCCTGGCCTACTTCGCGGTCATGTGGGTCGCGGGCTTCGCCACCGGCCGGCTGCTGCGGCTCCCCTACGCTCAGACCGCGAGCCTCGCCTTCACGGTGGCATCGAACGACTTCGAGCTTGCGATCGCCGTTGCCGTCGGCGTCTTCGGCGCCACTTCTGGACAGGCGCTGGCCGGGGTTGTCGGGCCGCTGATCGAGGTGCCGGTGCTCGTCGGGCTCGTGTACGTTGCGCTCTGGCTCGCGAGGCGACTTGCCTGGCCACAGCCAGCGGTGGTCGTGTCGGTGGAATCGCGGTCTGAGCCGGCGACTTTAATTCTCGACTGATCCTTCACGACGGGCTACTGAGCAGGAGGGGCGATGAGAGCTCGTGCCTGTCCGGACATCTCGGCGAAGGGGCTTAGCGACATCGCCGAGCCGCGCCTTCCGCGGCCCGGCGATGTCAGCCGCTTTCAGCAGGATTCACCGCTGCGCTAGATCGTGAACCTTCTCATTGCCGGAGTCTGGTCGACCTTGCCTCTGGCGTCCTTCGCCCGCACCCGGAAGATGTGCTTACCGGGTTTCAGGTTCTTGAAGACGCGGGGGGAGCGGCAGGACGAGTACTTCCGGTTGTCCAGCTTGCACTGGAAGCTGAGCTTTCCCTTGCCGCCGGATCCCGAGAACCAGAATGCCGCCGTGCGCTTCGTGTCGGAGATCGTCGCCTTGAGGATCTTCGTCTGCAACGGTGTCTGAACCGTGACGGCGGGGCTGGCAGCACCGGCAGGACCGGTAGCGCCGGTAGCGCCGGTAGCACCGGCAGGACCAGTAGCACCATCAGCACCGGCAGGACCCGTTTGCAGGGGGTAGGTGTCGACCTGGATCGCCGGCCGGTTGCCGGTCCAGCAGCCTGTGTCCAGCCTGAAGATACCCAGGGCTGACCCCGAGCAGTAAGCACCGCTCCAGAGGGAGCTGATATAGGCGTCGTTCGGCAGCGGATCGGTGCCGACGAAGGGAGCGTTGGGAAGGATCGCCACGTTCAGGGAGTCGTATCCACAACCAGCCGAGCTCGAGTGGCAGAGTGGCCCGTAACCGATCGGCTGGTAACCCCAGTCGCTCGTGTTGTACATGACCGAGACGATCACCTTGTCGGGCAACGTCACGCTCCGCCCGCCCATGTCCCAGCTGATGTTGTTCGCGAGCCCGTTGTAGCAGCGCGTCCCGTCGAACCACTTTCCGGCGCTAGCGCCCGTGCAGTTCACGTCGTCCCGCGAGGGCCGAAACGGGATCTTGAACGTCTGCGTGTCGGACACGAGCAGGCTCCCGACGGAGTTGTCCAGATTGACGGCGTAGATGTTGAGCGTGATCGGCAGGCTGAACACCGCCCCGGGCGTCGTGGCACAGGTCACCCCGCCGCCGCTCTGGCAGCCCCAACTGCTCATGGTCACCGTTACGACGGGGTTCGTCCGCTGACCGGCGGCCAATCCGATCAGGCTGCCGAACTCCGCCGTCTGGGTCGCCTCGAAGGCTTGGCTGGGGTAGTTCCCTGCCAGGGGGCTGGGAATGTTGCCGTAGACCGTCGCTGCGCTCGCCGTGCCCGCGACGGTCAGGATCAGGGCTCCAGCGGCGATCGCCGTGGCCCATCTGTGCATGGAGAACATCGAGCCTCACGCTCCTGGTGGGGGGTTGAAGAGGTCTGCTCGCCTTCCGGCATCATCACCGGGCCGCAGATCCGGGAGATGAGCAGGCGTTCTGGAAACTTTCGCCGAGTCACGATAGCAGCGAGAAGCAGGTCATCTCGAGGGTCGTGAACGCATCAGCCGTCTGCGTCCACCCGAAGCCGGCACCGCTTCTTAACCCGTACGAGTGATCCGAAGGGATCTTGCTCGTCCTAAACGAATAAGGACGAGTTCGCGAGGCTGCGCGAACGCAATCGGTTTTTCCTTTCGACAGCAAGCTTTTCCCTGCTCAAGACGTAGATCGGGATTGTCGGAGACGCCGTCGGCGCCTCTCTGTTGACACCGGTTTGGATAACTGATTCGATCGGGTAGAAATCTGCAGACGGCCGGCGGCTCCGGAGAGCGGTTGCGCCGGTGACACGGCCGACGATCTGCAACTCGCGGCGATTGATACAGATAAGGAGCGGAAGGCGATAATGGCAGCTCAAGGTAGTAACGGATTCGTCCTGGGTTTCCCGGCGGACTTCGGTTGGGGGGTCGCTACCTCGGCCTATCAGATTGAGGGCGCCGTCGACGAAGGCGGTCGAGGTCCGTCGATCTGGGACGTCTACAGCCATGAGCCCGGGCGCACCGCCGGCGGAGAGAACGCCGACGTCAGCTGCGACCACTATCACCACTGGCGCGAGGACATCGACCTCATGGCCGAGCTCGGTCTCAGCGTCTACCGCTTCTCGATCGCCTGGCCACGGGTCATGCCGACCGGCAAGGGCCCGCTCAACGAGGAGGGCGTCGACTTCTACTCGAAGCTGATCGACGGGCTGCTCGAGCGCGGTATCAAGCCCCTCCCGACGCTCTATCACTGGGACCTTCCGCAGGCGCTCGAGGACGAGGGCGGCTGGGTGAACAGAGACACCGCCAAGTACTTCGCCGAGTACGCGGCCGCGATGTTCGACCGCCTCGGCGATCGCGTCGATCTCTGGCTGACTCACAACGAGCCCTGGGTGACGGCCTTCATGGCCTATGTCGGCGGCGAGAAGGCGCCGGGCGTGCGCAACAACTGGCCGCTCGGGCTGCGCGTCTCGCACCACCTGCTGCTGTCGCACGGCCTCGCCGTCCAGGCTCTTCGTGGCAGTCGCGCGGCCTCCGCCAAGATCGGGCTTGCGCCGAACATCCATCCGACTCTTCCCGCCAGCGAAAGTCCCGAGGACGTCGACGCCGCCAGGCGCTGGGACGGCTTCCAGAACCGCTGGTTCCTCGATGCGGTCTTCAAGGGCGCCTATCCGGAGGACATGCTCGCCGAGTACGAGCGCTTCAACTTCGCCGAGTCGATCGAGGACGGCGATCTGGCCGTGATCTCGAGCCCGGTCGACCTGCTCGGGGTCAACTTCTACCACAACGCCCATATCAAGCACACTCCCGGCTCGGTTTACCTGGACATGGCCAGCGTCGCCGTCAATCCGCCTTTCACCGAGATGGGCTGGGAAGTGACGCCCGAGGCGCTACACGACCTGCTTCTGCGCCTCAAGCGCGACTACGGCGACATCGACATCTACATCACCGAGAACGGGGCCGCCTTCCCGGACGTCTGGAATGGTGGCGACGTGGTTGAGGATCCGCAGCGTGTGGACTTCGTCTCGCGCCACCTCGAGGCGCTCGCCCGGGCGATCGCCGACGGCGTGAACGTGAAGGGTCACTGCGTCTGGTCGCTGCTCGACAACTACGAGTGGGAGAAGGGCTTCGCCAAGCGCTTCGGTCTCTACTACGTCGACTATCCGACGCAGCGGCGGATCCCGAAGCGAAGCGCGCTCTGGTACCGCGATCAGATCGCGGCCTCGCGCGCTGGCACCTAACCCCTCCGGCGCCGTCCGAGCAGAAGGAACAAGCCGGTCAGAGCGGCGAGCGTGAGCATGAGCCGGTTGACGTCGAACGCCGGCTTCCAGCCGACGCGTCCGTCGCGGATCACGACCAGACCCACCGGTCTGACGTTGACGCAGCTACAGCCGCACTTCCCTCCCTCGTCGCCGGAACCCTCGTGACCGCAACGGCGGACCGCGGCGACCGGTATGAGCTTGATTCCGTCGATCTCGAGTGGCTCCCCGAAGACGCGGTTCACCAGCTCGGGATCCCGTGCCGCTGGTTTTACGCGTTCGGCGTTCGGCTTCTCGGGTCGGCGTGGCGGTCGCTCGGGCATCAGTCAATCTCCTTTTTGAGGCGGTGTGCCGCGATAACGGCAAGGTCGTCACGTGTCCAGAGAACGTGAGGCTCGAGGCCGGCTTCGCCTATCCAGGCGAGCTGATCGTCAAGGCGGTCGGGCCGGTCGAATTCCGAGCTGACCGGCGTCGATGCGAGCTCCGGGTCCTGAGGGACGATCACGTCGGCCAGGACGAAGCGCCCTCTCGGTTTGAGCACTTCGGCGATCCGCTGGAAAAGTACCTGCTTATCGGCGCTTTCTAGATGGTGCACAGCCAGCGCCGAGACGACGAGATCGAAAGGCCCCGGAGGAAGCGGATCTTCCAGTCGCTGGACGAGGACGCTCTCGACTCGGTCTTCTGCGAGGGCTTCCCTGGCCGCTGCGAGCATCTCGGCAGACGAGTCGACGAGAACGATACTCGCCCCGGGGTGCCTCTCCAGCACCCGCCGCGCCGTCTCACCGGTTCCGGAACCGAGGTCGAGAATCCTCGCGGCCGCGGGCGTGCTTGCCGCCTCGGCGACGGTCTCCTCGAGCTCGTCGTACTCCGGGATCTCCAGACGCACGAACTCCAGGTAGGAATCCGGCTCGAAATGGTTCTGGGACACTGGCCTCCGTTCCGTGTTCCGTAGCCTCGCGGACGATAGCCGAACGACCAACCAGGGAGCCGGCCGTCCGGTGAAGTTGGTTTCGGAGTGAGCGCCCGCGAGAATAGAGAGACTGAAAGTCCCCGGAGAAGGAGGAAGAGATGAGCCTTGTTGATCGCGCCAAGTCCGCGGCCGGAACGGCCTCCACGAAGGCGCGCGAGGGCGTCGAGGACATGAAGACGAAGCGTGAGCTCGGCGAGACCTTCGACAGCCTCGGCAAGCTCACCTTCGAGCTCGTCGAAAGCGGCGAGATCTCACACGAGAAGATCACACCCCTCGTCGAGAAGATCAAGACGCTGAAAGCCGATCTCGAGGCCTGAGAGAGTGGCGCTTCCTAGGGCGCCGGAATCGTTACGGCGCCCCGGGAGGTACCCACCAGCGGTGGTTTAGGCCCTATCCCGTTAGGGATGCGCGGTGGGTGTGATCGGTGAGTGCGATGCTAGGACGCAGCGTCGTGTTCGTAGCCGGCGGCTACGGGCGCGACCGAGGACAACGCAGCGCGCCGCCGAGCGCGGCCAGGCGATGGAGTGCTTCGTTTTGAGACGAGCTCCAAAGGTCGGAAGGATCGTGAAGGCGCACTGGTAGTGCGGTAAGCGGTCCGGGCGGGCACTGGCGCCGCGGGGCGGCCGCTTCGGGTGTGTAGGCCTGGCGGCGGAGTGCTTAGTGGCCGAGGCCGATCTGGATCGCCCTGACGACGAGGAGCGAGGTGGCGATAACCAGGTATGCGGACATCGCGTACATGGCAACGCGCCAGGCGGGCGACCAGGTCGGCTTCTCGAGCAATGCAAGCGGAGGCATCGTCCAGGTCTCGCGGGCGACCGGTTGCACGACCTCCTCTTTTTCGGCTCTGCGTCTGCGCGCCGTTCTCAAGGTCGAGAGCCCGAGCGCAGCGAGAGCGAGCGCCAGCGCCGCCGCCAGGCAGAGCGAGAGGATGACCACGTCGACGCCGGGGAGCACCGTCGTCACGACCAGAACGCCAGAGAGCACGAGCAGAGAGCCGACGATCACGGTCGCCACCGCGTTCAGCCAGCCCTTGTTGACCCACGGCCCGAGCACGTGCTTGTCGTTGCAAAGCATGAGCAGGAAGATCGTCGCGCTGGGAAGCAGGATCCCGGCGAAAGCCTGGACGGCAGTGGTGACGAGCCCAAGCGGGGCGTGGGGGATGAGAACTATCGCGGCCGCGAGCAAGGTGAGCGCGGAGAAGGCGGCGTAGAACGTCTTCGCTTCTCTGAACGAGCGGTGTAGCGAGTTGCGAACTCCGAAGGCGTCACCGAAGGCATAGGAGGTCGAGAGAGTCACCGCCTGCGCCCCGATGATCGAAGCATCGAGAAGGACGACCGCGAAGAGGATCCCGGACAGATGGCCGTCACGTTGGGCGAGCGAGCTCGCCACGTGGCCGGCGTCGACGAACTGCCCGTAAACGGCCGTCCCTTTGAAGGCAAAGGCAGTCGTGATCATTAGAGCCGCCGCTCCAACGACCACGATCACAGAGCCGATGATCGTGTCGGCGCGCTCGTAGTTGATCCAACGCGGGGTGATTCGCTTATCGATCACGTTGGATTGCTGGAAGAAGAGCTGCCAGGGCGCAACGGTCGTCCCGACAATGGCGATGATCAGAAGCGCCGAGGTCGAGGTGACGCCGCCTCCGACGCCGGGAACGAAGGTGCCGTGAACGACCGGTCCGAGCCGCGGGTGGCTGAGCACGGCCAGGGGAATGACGAGCAGGTTGCTGACGACGAAGACGTACATGAACCGCTCCCAGTTCCTAAAGCTGCCGGTCGCCGTCATGCCGATCAGCCCCAGCGCCGCCACCGGGACGACCAGGTAGCGGTTCACGCCCAGGTACTCGAGCGCCAGCGTGATGCCTATGAACTCCGTGACGATGGTCAGGAAGTTGACGAGGAAGAGACCGCCGACCGAGAAAGCGCCCCAAAACCGGCCAAAGCGCTCGAAGATGAGGCGTGCCTGGCCGACTCCGGTGACTGCTCCCAACCTCACCACCATCTCCTGGTTGACGATCACGACCGGGATCAAGAGCACCAGCGTCCAGAGCAAGGTGGTGCCGTGGTTCTGGCCCGCTTGCGCGTAGGTGGAGACTCCGCCTGCGTCGTTGTCGCCGACCATGACGATCAGGCCCGGCCCCATGATCGCGAGCAGCGCTTTCAGCCGCCCGCGCCAGGAGTGCCGCGGCGGTAGCTCGTCGTGGCGGATCGTTCCCAGGGCGCCCTTGATGTCGCCGATGCGCGCCCGATCGAGGTGCGCCCGTCCAGCCGCCGGACGAACCGCACGTGCGGAAGTCTTCCTCTTGGCCAATTGCTATACCTCCTCCGGCCGCAATTGGCCGGTCATGCGTGCGCCTCGCGCACGCCCAGGAGGTCAGCTCAAGCTCTGCTCACCGTGCCCGAGGGGCGCGCGCGGAGGTGCTACTCGAAGGGTCGTCCGATTCCAAAATGACCTCCACGCGGAGTTCCGAAATGAAGAAAAACCTGCTCGCGGGAGTCTACAAGCCAGACAGCCTCCCGGCTCGGTAGAGGGGAAAGGTCACTCTCCGCTGAAGGCGCTGAAGCGCCGGCGCCACTCCTCCGGGAACAGGAGCTCGAGCACGTCGTCGACGGCGACCACGCCGATCACCTGCTCTTCGTCGTTCACGACTGGCAGTGCGGTCAGATTGAAATCGGTCAGCTCGCGCGCCACCTCGGGCAAATCGGCGTTTGGGGACAGACTGACAGGGCGGCGCTGAACGATATCGGCGAGGCGTGTCTCCGGATCGGCGCGAACGAGCGCCGCCACGGCGAGTGCTCCGGAAAGCCGCTTCTTGCTGTCGCTGGTAAAGACGACGGTCAGCTGCTCGGGCTCGAGCGTCGACCTCTTGATCTCTTCGAGCGCTCTCTTGACGCTAACTCGCTCAGAGAAGCAGAGGAAGTCGGGATTCATCAGCCCGCCCGCGGTCGAGGGGTTGAAGCCGAGCAGAGTTCGCACCTTGCGCTGCTGCGTCTTGGGAAGAAGCGAGAGGACGGGCTCGCGGCGCTCCTGGTCGAGCTCTGCGAGCAGGTCGGCGGCGTCGTCCGCGCCCATCTTGGCCAGCACGTTGGCAGCTTCAGCATCCGAGCGCTGGTGCAGAAACTCGACCTGATGCTCGGGATCGAGCTCCTCGAAGACGTCGGCCTCGAGCTCGCGGTCGGCACCGACGGCCCGGATGATCTCCTCTCCCTCCTCGTGTGAGGCAGCCTCGACGAGATCGGCGATCTGAGCCGGATGGAGCTGTGCCAGCTTGCCGAAGCGCATCCGCAGTCGCGAGCTGGGGACGTGTCCGACGAAGGGCTCGACACTTGCCCAGTCGAGCACCGTCCGCGCGGCGGCTCGACCCCCGAACCGTCTCGGCAGAAGCCAACGCAACGGGCCGCGCAGGCTGACGTCCACACCCACGACTCGCCAGAAACCCTCGACGAAGCCGAGCTCGATGTCGCTCGCGCGGGCAAGCCGCGCCCCGGCCACGTTGATGAGGCGGTGCCCGAGGACGTCCTGGCGCAGGAGGACTTCCCGCGGCCGGCGCTCGAAGCGACCGAGATCGAGTTGATCTCCTGCAAGCTGCACGCGACCGGGCTTGAGCTCGCCGATCATCTTGGCCGCGACGAACAGCTCGCGTCCGGCAACGCGCGCCTTGAGACCCGTCACCGGGGGATAGGCGCCGTCAGAAAGCCGGACGATCAGGTCCTCGACCCGGCCGAGACTGTCGCCGCTTCTGTCGACGAGCCTGCTCTTGACGAGCATCGTGAGATGAAGCACAGCGAGTTCCACGAGAAGGAAGACTAAGGGGAAGGCCGACGGCGCGCCAGTTCAGCGTTCCGGAGAACGCTCCCGCGATGGTGCCTCTGATGAGCTTCCGGGAGCCGAAGCGATCGGTATGCGAGCCGTTCTCCTGCGAGTGGTCGGTACTTCTCCAGCGCCGGGCTGAACCGGAGCGACGATTGCCAACCTGCGCGAAGTGCTCGCGCAGGTTGGCTCGTACTGGTATCGGGAGCGGGCTAGAGCGAGTTCTTCCTGGCGAACTCGACCAGCTCGTCCACGTAGGCAAAAGCTAGCCCGGTCACGGTGTCCGCGGCGCCGTAGTAGATCGCCAGGCGTCCCGTCTCCGCGTCGCAGAGCGCTGCGCAGGGGAAAACCACATTGGGCACGTCCCCGACGCACTCGTAGAGTGTTTGAGGCGAGATCAGGTACGGCTTCGCTCGCGCGATCACCTTCCAGGGCTTCTCGAGATCGAGAAGTGCAACGCTCGCGCTGTAGACGAAGCCGTTACAGGAGGTGAGAACGCCGTGATAGATCAGCAACCAGCCTTCGGACGTCTCGATCGGAGCCGGGCCGCCGCCGATCTTGGTGGCCTGCCAGGAGTCGGCGACCGGCGCGATCACGTGCCGGTGCTTGCCCCAGAAGGTCAAATCGGGGCTCTCGCTGTAGAAGATGTCGCCGAACGGTGTGTGGCCGCTGTCGGACGGGCGCGAAAGCATCGCGAAATTCCCGTTGATCTTGCGCGGAAAGAGGACGCCATTGCGGTTGAAGGGCAGGAAGGCGTTCTCGAGCTGATGGAAGGTCTCGAAGTCCTTCGTCCACGCGACTCCGATCGTAGGACCGTGGTAGGAGTTGCACCAGGTGACGTAGTAACGGTCCTCGATCCAGACGACACGGGGGTCGTAGCCGTAGACGAACTCTGCGATCTCGGGATCGTCGCACTCGAAGCTGAGCGGCTCGGGATCGAGCTCCCAGTTCAGGCCGTCTGGGCTGAAGCCGCGGTGCAGAAGCATCAACCGGCTGCGGTCGTCACAGCGGAAAACACCTGCAAACTCGCTTTTGAACGGTACGACAGCACTATTGAAGATGCTGTTTGAGCTGGGGATGAGATCGCGCGGGATGACCGGGTTCTTCGAGTAACGCCAGATCGTCTCACTGCTACCCGCCGGCCTTTCCTCCCAGGGGAGGTTGGCGATCTGCGCCTGATTCAAGATCTGAACCGGTGTCATGCGCGTTTTCTGACCGGCGACTTCTTTTTTCCTTTCGCCTCTTCGGGCGAGAAGCGAACCAGGTGGTCCGATTCGGTCTCGACGAGTACCGAGTCCACGGCATCGGGAGCCAGTATCTCGCCGACGCTCTCGTATGCCCTCTTCGCGGCGTCCGGGTCTATGAGCTGGTCTTCCGACACCTTGAGCGCTTTTGCGACCTCGTCCCACTTGTGGTGAAGCTGTGGAACCGAGGCCAGGAGCATCTTCGTGTACGGATGAGTCGGGTTGCCGAACACCTTCGGGGTGGCGCCCATCTCGACGATCAGGCCACGACGAAGGATCACCGTTTTGTCGCTGATGTAGTTGCCCAGCGACAGATCGTGCGTGATGAACATGATGCCGAGGCCCCTCGCCTTGAGATCCGCGAGCAGGTTGAGTACGTCGATGCGAGTGGAGGCGTCGAGCATGCTGATGATCTCGTCGGCGACCAGGAACTCGATGTTGAGCAAGAGCGCGCGCGCGATGAGAAGACGCTGAAGCTGCCCGCCGCTGAGCTGGTGCGGATACTTGTTGAGAACCTGGGTCGGGTCGAGCGTTACCGCCTCGAGCGCCAGGCCCAGCTTGTTTCTCCACTCCGGCCCACTCACTCCCGGGAAGTACTCGTTCTTGATCATCGCGAAGACGCGATCGGCCTTGAAGACCGGGTTGTAGGAGCTGAACGGATCCTGGAACACTCCCTGGACCCTGCGGTAGTAATCCTTCAGCTTCCACCTGCTGATCGTCGAGATGTCGACGCCGTCGAATCTGATCACGCCTTTGGTGATCGGGGAAAGCCGCAGGATCATCTTTCCGATCGTCGATTTCCCGCTACCGCTCTCGCCGATCAACGATACGACCTCGCCAGATTTCACCTCGAAACTGACGTTGCGCACCGCGGTCAGCTGCTGACCGCCGAAGGTGCCGAGGGTGAAGACCTTGGTGACTCCGTCGAACGTCAGCATCGTTAGATCTCCTTCCAGCAAGCGACGAAATGCCCGGGATCCACCTCGATGAACGGCGGCTCCTCCAGACACTTCTCGAAGGCGTACGGGCAGCGGGCCCTGAAGCGGCATCCTTTAGGGGGATTGAGCAGAGCCGGAGGCGTACCGGCGATACCCGAAAGCCTCTTGCCGGCGTAGGTGACCCCAACCTCGGGGAGCGAGGAGATCAGCAACCGCGTGTACGGATGCCGCGCGTTGGTGATGATCGTCTCGGCCGATGCTCTCTCCGCCAGCTTGCCGGCGTACATCACCAGAATCGTGTCGGCGATCTGAGCCAGGATCGAGATGTCGTGAGTGATGACGATCATGCTCTTCACGAAGCCGCGCTGCCGGAATTCGATCAGCATCTCGGCGACTGCCTTCTGACTCGAGACGTCGAGCGCCGAGGTGATCTCGTCGGCGATCAGAAGCGAGGGATCGAGCAAGGTCGAGATGACCATCACCGTTCGCTGCTTCATGCCGCCGGAGAGCTCGATCGGGTACATCTTGAGGACATCGCTCGAGAGGCCGACCAGCTCGAGGCGCCGCTTGAACTCCGGTAGCACCGTCTTGGCATCTACGCCTCGCGAGCGGAGCAGCTCCGCGGTCATCTTCCCGACCTTCCGGGTCGGATTCATGGCGCTCATCGCGTACTGCGGGATGATCGATAGATGCTTGTACCGGTACTGGTTCATCTCGCGCATATCCCAGACGGGCAGCTCCTTGTCGTCGAGCGTCACTCGTCCTTCGACGTATTTCATGCGCCCCGACAGGTGAATGAGGCTGTTTCCGAGCGTCGACTTGCCACAGCCGGACTCGCCTGCTAGCCCCATGATCTCGCTGTCGGCGATGTCCAGGCTGACGCCGTCGAGCGCCTGAACGTCGCCGGCGAGGGTGCGGTAGTAGACCTTGAGATTCTCGATTTGAAGACTCACGTGCTCACATCTCTCTTAGCCGTGGATTGAATACTTCGTCGAGGCCGACGTTCATGAAGTAGGCGCCGCCGACGATCAAGGCGATAGCGAGGCCGGGCGGCACAAACCACCACCAGTAGCCGTAGTAGATGGCGGAATTCTGGATCGCTGCGACGTTCATCATCCGTCCGAGCGTGACCGTTCCTCCGGGCCCGAGCCCGAGGAAGTCGAGAGTTGCCGCGATGAGGATCGCGCCTCCGAAGAGGAGGATGAACATCATGAACAGGTAGGAGCTCATGTTCGGCGCGATCTCCTTGAAGATGATCTTGAAGGTTCTTTCTCCGCTCAGCCGGGCGAGACTGACGAACTCCCTCGCGGTTAGCGAGAAGGTCTGGGCTCTGAGAGCCCTAGCCGCCCAAGGCCAGCTGATGATTCCAACCAGGAATCCTTCGGGTAAGATCGACTTCATCTGCCAGAAGGCCGCGACAACGAGCAGAAGCGCGAACACCGGAATACAGAGGACGATGTTGGTGATCATACTCAATACCTCATCGACGATACCGGCCCGGTAACCGGCCACAAAACCGACGAGCATCGCTACTCCGGACGCTATCGCTCCGGCGAGCAGGCCGATTTCGAACGCGTTTCTCAGGCCGCTGATGAACTGGGCGAAGATGTCCTGCCCGTTCGAAGTAGTACCGAGATAGAAGCCGTCTTTCAAGGTCGGCGCGATATTTTTCGGGCCGGAAAACTCAGCTGGCGTGTGCTGGGCGATATACGGTCCGACAATAGCTAGAAGGAGAAAGAAGAGGACGATGCTCAAGCCGATGACGAGCTTGCGGTTCCTGAACGCGAAATAGACCATTTCGCGGAAGCTGCTCATTCCTGGCGTCACCGTAATGGGCTTTAACGCTTCTCCTTCCTTCCTACTGCCTTCGGCGATCGCTGCCGCGGATTTTGGGTCGAAATCCGGCTTGTGATGTTTTCCGGCTTCTCTTGTTACGCGGCTTGCCTTCTTGGGTGTTTTCGCTGGATTCGTCATGCCTGTCCGCCTTGCATTCCGATCCTGGTTCTCGGGTCGATGATCATGTAGACGATGTCGACGCAGAAGTTGGCGACCAGGATGCCGAGGATGATAAAGAGGAATACACCCTGAATGAGGAAGTAGTCCTTGTTCTGAATAGCTCTGAAGATCACCGAGCCTAAACCTGGATAGTTGAAGACGATCTCGGTGACGAGAGCTCCGCCGATGACGGCTCCGAGCGCGAGCGCGAGCCCGGTTATCTGGGGCAGCAAGGCGTTTCGGAACGCGTATTTGCGTATCAGCCTCTGCGGCGCCCCGAGCGCCTCCAGGTAATGCGAGTAGTCCGACTCGAGCTCGAAGATGATCATGTTCCGCATCCCGATCGCCCAGCCGCCGAGCCCGATCAGGAAGAGGGTGAAGAAGGGCAGGAACCAGTGGTCGAGCAGACTGATGATGAAGCGCCACGACCACGATTGCTTCAGCGTCACGTCGTAGCCGTACAACCCGGGGAAGAGCGACCACTTGTATGCGAGTAGCCAGGCGATCAGCATCGCCGCCCACATGTAGGGCGTCGCGGTGATCAGGTACGAGATCGGCAGCACGGTGTTGTCCAGCGTCTTGCGCCTGGCAGCGAATGCGCCGAGCTTGTTGCCGACATAGAAGCTGAGAACGATCGCGGGAACCAGCAGCCCGAGCGTGTATGGGGCCGCGCGCCCGATGATCGTCGTCACGGTGGTGGGAAACTGATCGATGCTGAGACCGAGATCACCGTGGAAAAGCGAAACCCAGAAGTAGTAGTACTGCTTCCAGAGCGGAAGGTCGGTTCTGAATGATCGGGCGAAGGTGTGATAAAGACTTTGATACGTTCCTTCGCTTCGAATGGCGAACCTAGCGAGTAGAGTCTTAATAGGGTCGCCTGGCATAGCGTGCGGGATGATCCAATCGACCGTCACCGCAGCGATGGCGGTGAGGCTATAGGTAATCAGTTTTCTCACCAAGTAGAGTCGCACGAGGCCTCCTAGCTACGTCATTCTACCGATGCCGACCTTCGCTCCCAAGAGGAGAAGGGGCGTCATTCTACAGAAAACCACCGCCCCTCCCCGCCGGAACCAGCCGGGAGGAGGGGCGGTGGTGTTACTTCCTGTACTACTCAGGTATTCCTATCGTTCGCTACTACGCTTTCTTGACGTGCGCGTACATGTCGATAGCAGTCATCTGCCCGTAGCCGCGCCACGAGGCAGGTGTGTACTGCCGCGACGTACCCGCTTGTGGCCAGTTCGTCCAGTACTTGGACTGCATTTCCGCCCAGAGGGGGTTGTACCACATCGGGATTAACGGCAGGTTGGTCAGGAGGATGTCCTCAAGCGACTTCATGAGCGACTTTTGCTTTGCGACGTTGGAAACTGGAGTGTGATCGAGCGCCTTGACCAGATTCCACGCCCTCGTATTGGTATACCTCTCGAAGTTGGCAAACGTCTGCTGCGAGAGGATCGGGAGATTGAAGATGCCGTTGAAGAACGTCCACGGGCTATCGCTCAAAGCGTAGGCGTTGTTGATCTCGAGATCGTAATCGCCATTGTAGAGATCCGTGAACTGCACCTTGTTCTGGTCGCCTTCGACCACGCTGATCTTGATTCCAGCGGCCTTGGCGTCCTGGATAATCATATCTCTCGCGATTTCCCAGTCGCTCCAACCCGACGGGACTTCGATCTTGAGATTGAGGTTGGACCCGTCCTTGTTGTTGAAGTAGCCGTCTCCGCCCATCTTGTAGCCGGCATCCGTCAGCAGCTTCTTCGCGTCTGAAACGCTGTAGGAGAAGCCCTTCGAGCTGACGAGATCGGAAGCGATCCACTTTGCCCAGACCGGGAGCAATCCGCTCCCATTCGCCTTAATAACCAGTCCGTTGTAGTCCTTGTCGACGATCGCGTCGATATTGAGCGCCGTAGCAAGCGCCCTCCGGAAGACAGGGTCGTCCATGGGCTTGCGTGTCGTATTCGGCGTCAACCAAGCCGTGTTTGCCGACAAGAAGAACGGAGATTTGGGGAGGTAAGTCTGCACATCCCCGCTCGCAACGGCGGGCGCGATCCCCATTTGACCAGTGTTGCTCAGGTCGACGATGTGTGACGTGAGAGCCGCCAACGCCGTCGTGTTGCTCGTGTTGCAGAGGTCGATGATGTACGTCGGCTGCGGCGACGGCTCAAGCTTCTGCTGCGCAGCCCACCAGACCGCTTTCTTCTTCCACACGACTCTGGTCGTGGGGTCGTAACCCGCCTTATCGAGCGTATACGGCCCCGTGCCAATGGGAACACTAGGGCTCCATGACAAAAGGCTCGCCGGGTCTGTGGTAGTGATGCCTTTCGACTGCGTGGGGCTCATCATCGGCAGGTTCCACATCAGGTTCTGCCACTGAATGTAGTTCGGCGTGCCTTCGAACGTGAAGACGACCGTGTGAGCCCCCTTAGCCTTCATTGACTTGAGGTTCAGCCAGAGGTTGTTCCAGAAGGCAGTCTTGAAGCGTCCGAGATTGAAGTTCCAGACCACATCTTTGGCCGTGAACGGCAGGCCGTTGCTCCACTTGACACCACTTCGGAGCACGACCGTATATGTCTTCGGACCGGTGAACTTGGCGCTCTTGGCAAGCCAGTTGATGTACTTGTCCTTGAGCGGGTCGTAACGCAGGAGTGTCTCGTTGCTGAGGCCGACCATCCCGGTTGCATAGTTACCCCCATAGGGGTTTGTGCCCGCGATGCTGCCCCACTGCGTGCCGCCCGTAAAGAGCGTCTGACTGCGCGGGTACGAGGCAGCCTTTGCCATAGCGCCCGCCCAACTGGCCGCCATCAACGAAATCGCAGCAACTGCCACGATCCCGAGGCTGATAGCCACTTTTTTACGACTTACCATTCGTGTCACCTCCACCGGGCCTCGCGGCCCGGATCGGTTTTTGCCTCGGAGGAGAAACAGCGGATCGAGATACGGTGCTGCTTTTCCCGGATGCATCCTCCGAGCGGTAGCGACATAAACACCCGTCCGAGGACGGGCTCTTTCCGCACGCCCGATACGGGCGCGTGCGGAAACTTGGTGGCCGTCGAGCCGGCGCGTCGCCCCGAGCAGCGGTAGGCGAGCGATGCCGGATGGACGGCGAAAGCTGTGGAGAGGGCTGCGCTCCCGTTGGCCGGTGCCCACCTGCCGCCGGGTGCAACCGGCGCTTGGGGGACCGTGGAGGCCATGTCGGTGAACTGAATCATCGCAGCTGTTCTCGTGCTGGACGGCCCTCGTTTCTGAGCACTCTCTGGAGAACGCTAGAAACCCTCGGATCGCCAGCCTCGTGGACTTGATACTTCGCGGCAACGGGCGTGTCAAGAGACCGCCGCCGGCCCGTGCCGGCTCGGGAAGCGGAAAACCGAGGACACAAGCCATATGAAGCTCGGGTTAAGAAGTTCCTAAGAAGTCGTGGAAACGACCCGGTCTCGAATTCGCGTCTACCGAGCCGGTTTCCGGGGGACGAAGGCGAGTTCCTGCTACTCGGGCGAGAGCCCTCGCAGTCGCACCCGGGGAGCGGGTTGAGGGGTTTCGGGCTCACGCCTGAAATCTATTAGGCGCGCCCGCGCGCGACCACGAGCCAGGTGACTGCGACGCAGCTTGGGGGCCGGCCGGTGGCGCCCGCTGCCGCCTCTAATCACCCGAAAGGGTGTTCCAACTATCGGGCGAATGTTCTTTAGTTCTGAATGCGGTAGGCCGATTAGGCTAAACATGCGGCGTCTCACACTCACAGCCCAGTTCGGCATCCTCAGTGCTGTCTTGATGGCGGCGCTCGGGATTGGCTTCAATGCTGACCTCTTGGACGCGATCACTCTGGCGACGCTCTATCTCGTTCAGCTCGTCTTCGTGGCGAGGGCTGCGCGCAAGCTTCGCCTCCAGGTGGAAGAGAACGAGTACCAGGCTCTTCACGACACGTTGACGAGCCTGCCCAACAGGACGCTGTTCCGCGACCGCGTCGAGCAGGCGATCCTGCAGGCGCGCCGCGAGGACTCCCGTTTCTCGCTCCTGATCATGGATCTCGATCGGTTCAAGGAGATCAACGACACGCTCGGGCATCGAAACGGCGATCTGATCCTGCAGGCGATCGGGCCGCGCCTGCGCGGTGTGCTGCGCGATGTCGACTCGATCGCCCGCTTCGGTGGCGACGAGTTTGCCGTGCTCCTGCCCGGAGCTGCGAACTCGGACGCGGCCTTGCGCGTGGCCGGCAAGATCGCCACGGCCCTCTCGCGGCCGTTCATGCTCAAGGGCCTCACGCTCGACGTCGAGGCCTCGATCGGCATCTCGCTCTTCCCCGACCACGGAGGCGACGTCGATACGCTCGTCCAGCGCGCGGACGTTGCCATGTACATGGCCAAGGAGGCGCACGCGGGCTTCGAGGTCTACGCGGCCGACCGCGATCAGAACACGCCCAAGCGCCTGGCGCTGCTCGGTGAGCTCAGGCGAGCGCTCGAGAACAGGGAGCTGGTGCTCTTCTACCAGCCCAAGGCCGACATCAAGACGGGCAAGGTCAACGGCGTCGAGGCGCTCCTGCGCTGGCAACATCCCGAGCACGGACTGATCTTCCCCGACGATTTCATCCCCCTTGCCGAGCATACGGGCCTGATTCGCCCGCTCACCCTCTACGTGCTCAACTCGGCTCTCGAGCAGTCCTACCTCTGGCAGCAGCAGGGCCTCACGCTCAACATCGCGGTCAACCTGTCGGCTCGCAACCTTCTCGACTCCGAGCTGCCCGACGACGTCGCCCGGCTGCTCGATACCTGGCATGTGGATCCGAGCCTCTTGAAGCTGGAGATCACGGAGAACACGATCATGCTCGACCCGCCGAAGGCGCTCGAGGTCTTGACCAAGCTGCGCGATCTCGGCGTCGGCCTCTCGATCGACGACTTCGGCACCGGCTATTCGTCGCTCTCCTATCTGCGCAAGCTGCCGGTGGAGGAGCTCAAGATCGACCGCTCCTTCGTCATGAGCATGACGCAGAGCGAAAACGATCAGCAGATCGTGCGCTCTACCATCGACCTCTCGCGCAACATGGGCCTCAAGGTCGTTGCCGAGGGCGTCGAGACCAAGGAAATCTGGCACGATCTGGCCGAGCTCGGCTGCGACGTTGCCCAGGGCTACTACCTGACCCGGCCGATTCCGCCTCAGGAGCTGGTCGAGTGGCTGGCGAAGCCGATCGACACTCCCGTGCTGGAGAAGGCGCGCGGGCGCAAGAAGGCAAGCGGCCTCAA
Source organism: Gaiellaceae bacterium (assembly GCA_050011315.1). Taxonomy (GTDB): domain Bacteria; phylum Actinomycetota; class Thermoleophilia; order Gaiellales; family Gaiellaceae; genus Fen-549. Next base: position 1,702 of record JBEKJI010000007.1, on the reverse strand, counting down.
GGCCCTGTAACCCGCCTCCTCCTCTATCCGTGCTGTCCGGGCGGTCTCAAAACCGCGAACTGGTCTGTGATCGAGAGCGTGCACGAGCGGAAGCGGTAGAGCGCGGCCGGGCGTCCGCCGCTCGGGCCCGAGGCGCGCAGCTCGCCTGTTGCCTCGAGCAGCTCGCGCCGGAGCAGGACGCGCTGCAGGTTTGTGGCCGAGACCTCATGCTCGAGCGCGGCTGTGTAGAGATCGCGGAGCTCGGAGATGGAGAACGAATGCGGCGCTAGCGCGAAGCCGATGTTCGTGTAGGAGAGCTTGGCTCTGAGCCTTTCCCGGCCCGCGGTGATGATGGCGCCGTGGTCGAAAGCTGTCTCGGGTAGGTCGGCGACGGGGTGCCAGGAGGTGTCGGACGGGAGTGTGGGGTCGAGGTCGCTCGGCACGAGGCCCAGGTACGCGGTCGCCACTTGCCATTCGCTTGGATGGCGGGCGGGATCGCTCGTCGTCACCAGCTGCTCGATGTGCGAAAGCTCGCAGACGTCCACTTTCTCGGCCAGGTGGCGGCGGATCGAATCCTCGAGCGTCTCGCCCGGCAGCAGATAACCGCCCGGGAGCGCGAAGGCACCGGCGAACGGAGGTTGCCGGCGTTGCCAAAGAAGCACCTGTAATCGGCCGTCGCGCACCTGCAGTACAACGGCCAGGACAACGTGTGTGGGCTTCTCGTGCAAGGGCGTTACTGTCTCGGAGGCGAAAAGCTGGTAAACTGCGGACGAGGTTTTCTACTTCCAGTCGATAACTTAGCGGACCGGAGAACCAGTGACCAAATCGATCAGCAACCGCAGCGGAGAGGAACGAGTCGATCTGCTTGTGGTCGGCGCCGGAATCGCCGGGCTGATCGCGGCCCTGACGGTCGCCGAACAGGGTGGTCAGGTGCTCGTGGTCTCCAAGGGCTCGCTCTCGGCCTCGGCTTCCTATCATGCCCAGGGGGGGATAGCCGCTGCCGGCTCCGCGGGCGACAGCCCCGAGCTCCACGCCGCCGACACGATCGCCGCCGGACGCGGGCTCTGCCGGCCGAGCGCCGTCGAAGTGCTCGTCGAGGAGGCTCCCGCTCGCATCTACGATCTGCGCGCGCTCGGGGTTCGCTTCTCGCCGGAGTTGGGTCTGGAGGGAGGCCACTCGCGGTCGCGGGTGTTTCATTCGCATGGCGCCGAGACCGGACGTGAGATCGAGCTCGTGCTCGCCCGCCGGGTTCGGGACGAGGATCGAATTCGTGTTCTCGAGGGCGAGCGAGTGCTGGGGCTCTGGTGCTCGCGCGGTCGCTGCGTCGGAGTGGTCGGAGAAAGCGGCGCGCTCGTGTCGCCGGCCACGCTGCTCGCTACGGGCGGCGCCGGAGCTCTCTGGGCGCGGACGACCAACCCGGAAGGAGCGCTCGGGGAGGGGATCGCGATGGCCTACAGGGCCGGAGCCGCGGTTGCCGACCTCGAGTTCGTGCAGTTCCACCCGACCGCGCTGTCCGCGAACGGGATGCTCCTGAGCGAGGCGCTTCGTGGTGCCGGCGCGCTTCTCCTCGACTCGAACGGCGAGCGCTTCACCGACGAGCTGGCGCCCCGGGACGTGGTGGCGAGGGCGATAGCGGCCAGAGGCAGCGCTCTGCTCGACCTGCGGCCGGTCGATCGCGGTCGCTTCCCGGCTCTGATCGACCGTATCCGCGAGGCCGGCTTCG
>JBEKJI010000006.1:0-92494 GCA_050011315.1 Gaiellaceae bacterium | reverse complement strand
CGGTTGTATGGGGTCAGCCGGAGCCCGTCTCCGGCCAGATAAACCCCCCGATCTTGCAACTCGGAGGATCCGGCCTTTGTGTGCTCGCGGCTACTCAGCCGTCATAGGGTCTAGCCTCGCACCACGATCTCGCACTCATCCGGCGCCTCTCCGTCCCCAGACGAGCTCCCTAGCCTCGCATCCACCGATCGCACCCAGCCGACGGGTCGTCATTCCGAGACAAGTTCTTGGCGTCCACGCCGTGGCTCTTTCGGGCGCACGTTTCTACCTGATTAAGCTCTTAGTCGAGCGACTCTCGACACCGCTCCGGTATCGTCCTGGCGATGCAGTGTTCGCGCGCTATTCAGCTGCTGACGGAGATCCCAGGCCCGCGCTCGCGCGCGATCCTGGCGCGTAAGCAGAAAGTCGTTGCCGATTCGGTCACCGTGCAGGCGCCGGTCGTGATCGCTTCGACGTTGGGCACAGTCCTGACCGACGTCGACGGCAACCGCTTCCTCGACTTCACGGGTGGGATCGGCTGCCTGGCGGTAGGTCATTCCCATCCGAAGGTGGTCGAGGCGGTACGCGAGCAGGCGGGACTCTTCATCCATACCGATTTCGCCGTCGTTCCGTATGAGATCTACACGACCCTCGCCGAGCGGCTGATCGCGGCGGCGCCGTTCACGGGGCCGGCCAAAGCGGCCTTTTTCAACTCCGGCGCCGAGGCGATCGAGAACGCGATCAAGTTCGCGCGCCTGGCGACCGGACGCCCCGCGGTGATCGTCTTCGAAGGCGGATTCCACGGGCGAACTCTTCTCGCCCTGACGATGACCTCGAAGGCCAACCCCTACAAAGTCGGCCTGGGTCCTCTCGCGCCGGCGGTCTACCACCTTCCCTTTGCTCAGGACTACCGTGGTCCGTCCAGCGCCGAAGCGCTTGCGGAGCTCGAGCGGGCGCTCGTGACGCAAGTGGCGCCGAGCGAGGTTGCGGCCGTAGTTGTAGAGCCGATCCAGGGCGAGGGCGGTTTCGTCCCCGCGCCCGAGGAGTTCATGCACGGCTTGCGCCGGATCTGTGACGAGCACGGGATCGTGCTCGTGGTCGACGAGGTGCAGACGGGCTTTGGTCGCACCGGCGCGATGTTCGCGATCGAGCACTACGGGATCGAGCCCGATCTGATCGTCGTGGCGAAGGCGCTGGCGTCCGGGCTGCCGCTCTCGGGAGTTCTCGGCAAGGCCGAGATCATGGATGCGCCGCACGAGGGCGCCATCGGTGGCACCTACGTCGGGAACCCGGTCGCGCTTGCCGCGGCGAACGCCGTTTTGGACGTGATCGAGGCCGAGAACCTGATCGATCGGGCGAAGGCGCTCGGCGAGACGATCGGCGCTCGGATGAGAGCCTGGCAGGATCGCTTCGAGCAGATTGGCGATGTGCGCGGCCGCGGCGCGATGCTCGCAATCGAGCTCGTCAGGGACAGGGAGAGCAAGGAGCCTGCGCCGGAGCTGGCGACCCGCGTGATCGAGGAAACCCTCCAGCGCGGCCTGCTCCTACTCAAAGCCGGGATCTACTCGAACTGCCTGCGCGTGCTGGTGCCGCTCGTGATCAGCGACGCCGAGCTCGCTGAGGCGCTCGACGTCTGGGAAGAAGCCCTCGCCGCGACTCTCGCGGGTTGATTAGGGTCTGTCCCGCTAGGCCTACGCATCCGAAGCGGCCGCCCTGCGGCGCCAGTGCCCGCCCGGACCGCTTACCGCACTACCAGTGCGCCTTCACGGTCCGTCCGACCCCTGGCACCCACGGCTCAACCCGTTCGACCGCGCATCCCTAACGGGATAGGTACTTAGTACGCATATCGCTGCCGGCGCTCGTGGCGCTCGAGCGCGAGCGCGATCAGGCGATCGAGCAGCTCCGGATAGGCGATGCCGGAGGCCGCGAACAGCTTGGCGTAGACGCTCGTCGAGGTGAAGCCGGGAATCGTGTTCAGCTCGTTCACGAGCACCTCGCCGCCGCGCACGAAGAAGTCGACCCGGGCCATTCCCTCACACTCGCCGGCGACGAAGGCCTCGACGGCCAGGCGCCGCACGAGCTCCACTGTCTCTTCCGAAAGCGGCGGCGGCACGATCAGCTCCATTCCGCCCTCGTCGTACTTGGCCGAGAAGTCGTACCACTCCGCGTGAGCGACGATTTGCCCGGGCTGCGAGGCGATCGGGTCGCGGTTGCCGAGCACGCTGCACTCGACCTCGATTCCGTCCACGAACTCCTCGACCAGCACCTTCTCGTCGTGGCGGAATGCGAGCGCCACCGCCGGCTCGAGCTCGCTCTCGTCGTGCACCTTGCTGATACCCACCGAGGAGCCGAGCCGAGCCGGCTTGACGAAGACCGGGTACGAGAACGGGTGCTCGACTGGATCACCGTCGCGCAGAGTGACGCTTTGCGTGACCGGAATGCCGCGGTCGCGCAAAACTGCCTTGAAGACGTCCTTGTCCATGCATAGGGCAGAAGCCAATACCCCGGGGCCGACGTAGGGAACACCGGCCAGCTCAAGCAGGCCCTGGACGGTACCGTCCTCGCCGAAGGGCCCGTGCAGAACCGGAAAGACGACGTCGACTTCCGCCAGAGTCGCCGGTACCGACGACTCGGCCGGAACCGGAAGCGTCTCCACGGGGCGGTCGTCGCCGGCGGCCTCGAGCTTGCGCGGAGCGGCCGCGGGAAGCGCCCAGCGACCATCCCGGTCGATCTCGACGGCGACGGTGTCGTAGCGACCCTGAAGCGCCTCGATCACCGAGCCGGCCGAGGCGAGCGAGATGTCGTGCTCGCTCGAACGCCCACCCATCAGGATTGCTACTCGAAGCCGGCTCACGTCGTGGACGCTACGTACTGCCCAACGTAGATTTTTACGGTAGTTCCGGGCGGGGCCTGACTCCCCCCCGCGGGAGTCTGCTTGAGAACGAACCCGTCCTCGGCGACGTCTGTCGTGACCTGGTATTCGACTTGGGGAGTGAACCCCTGAGCGGTGAGATCCAACGAGGCCTGGTCGGCAGTCTCCTGGGTGACGTCGGGGACGAGCACGGTCGACGGGCCCTTTGAGACGGTGAGCTGGACTGTGGTGCCCGGCGTCTGCTGCGTGTTTCCGGGCGGGTTCTCGTCTATCACCGTGTTGACCGCCGAGTTATCGGCCACCTTTACGCGCTGGACGTTGAAGCCTAAACTCCTCAGCTGCGAATAGGCCGACTCGTAGAGGGAACCGACTACGTACGGAAGCATGATTTGAGCGGGTCCCTTCGAGATCCAGATGGTTACGGTCGATCCCTCTGCCGCCAGTGCGTTACCGAGCGGTTGTTGCTGGTAGACGACGCCCTCTGGTCTCGATGAGTGCCCTGGCTTGGACTTGAGCTTGAAGTTCTTGCTTTGGAGCGTGTTGGCCGCGTCCGTCAGCGTTTGCCCGACGACCGAGGGCACGCGGATTTCGCGCGTTCCGCTCGAGATCCAGATCTTCACGGTGCTACCCCGAGGAACGTGCTTACCCTCGAGCGGCCACTGTCTGATGACGTAGCCCGCCTGCACCTTGGCGGACTTTTGAAAGATCGACTTCGCCTCGAGCCCGGCGTTCGTGATCTTGTTCACCGCGAGCGTATCGCGGATCTGGATGACGGGCGGTACCGCCACCGACGCGCTTCCGCTCAGCTGATGGTAGACGATGAAGAAGGCGATACCGACTGCCGCGATCAGGGCGAGCGAAAGCAGCCACGGCCAGACAGGTCGCCGGCCCGGGCTGCGGTCGAAGTCGTAGTAGCCCGGCGGCGTAGACGGAGGTATCGGAGCTTCCGCTCGCGGCGGCACGACTCGGGTCGGAGCGCGCGAGATCATCGTCGGAGCGGACAGCCCGGCCCCGGCCAGCACGGTGGTCGCGGCGTCGGTGGTCGTTTCGCTGATCTCCATCCCCTTTGAGATCGCGTTCAGGTCGGCGTCCATCTCCTCGACACTCTGGTAGCGGTCGTCGGGGTTCTTGGCCAGCGCTCGCAGCACCACGGCGTCGAGCTCGGGCGGGACTTCGGGCCGCTTAACGGACGGAGGCTCGGGAATGGCCGAGAGGTGCTTCATCGCGATCTCGACCGGCGTTTCGCCGTTGTAGGGCGCTTCGCCGGTGAGGAGCTCGTAGAGGACGACTCCGACCGAGTAGAGATCGGAGCGCGCATCGACCGGCGCGCCGCGCGCCTGCTCGGGCGAGAGGTACTGCGCGGTGCCGATGATCGAGCCGACCTCGGTCATCTCGCTTGCGCCAGCCCGGGCGATGCCGAAGTCGGTGACCTTGACGCGCCCCTCGTCGTCCACGAGCACGTTGTGCGGCTTGATGTCGCGGTGGACGACGCCGTTGCGGTGCGCGAAGCGGAGCGCGGCCAGGATCTGGCGGCCGTAGTTGACGGCGACAGGGATCGGCGAGGGCCCGCGATCGATGATCAGCTCCTTGAGCGTGCGCCCTTCGCTCACCTCCATGGCGATGTAGTAGGTGCCCTCGGCCTTGCCGCGGTCGTAGATCTGCACGATGTTGGGGTGTGAGAGTCCGGCCGCGCTGGAGGCCTCGCGGCGGAAGCGCTCGACGAACTGCTCGTCCGAAGCGTGCTTGGCGTTCAGGATCTTGATCGCAACGCGGCGGCCCAGCTCTTGATCTTCGGCCAGGTAGACCGTTGCCATGCCACCGGAGCCGAGCTTCTTGAGAACCTTGTAGCGCCCGTCGAAGAGCGCGCCGATCAATGGGTCAGGAGGTGTCATCGCTCGTAAAGGTTAGGGGTTGGAGTTCGCCGTCGATGCGAGGATCGCCTGCATGATCTCACGCGCGATGGGAGCCGCAGTTGTCCCACCGGTGCCGCTCTGATTCTCTAGCACAACCGCCACAGCCACGCGCGGAGCGTCGGCGGGCGCGAACGCGATGAACCAGGTCGTGTTCGGCCGGCCGGTTCCGTTCTCGGCGGTCCCCGTCTTACCCGCCACGCGAACGCCGGCGATCCGCGCCGCCGTTCCGGTTCCACCGTTAACCACCGCTTCCATCATCTGTGTCAACTCGGCCGCGGTCTCGGGCTTGATAACGCGCCCGAGCGTCTGAGGCGTGATCTTGTCGACCTTTCCGTTCCGCCGTATCACTTCGTCGACGAGGTGGGGTCTCATGAGCACGCCGCCGTTCGCCACCGTCGCGGCAACCATAGCCATCTGCAGTGGCGTCACGAGCAGGTTGCCCTGGCCGAAGGCGACGCGGCCGGGATCACCGAGACCGTCCTCGCTCGGGCCGAGAAGCCGTCCGTGCTGGTACAGGCCGCTTGGCAGGAGCGAGTTCGAGGGCAGATCGATCGGCGGTTTGGCGCCGAAGCCGAACTGGCGCGCGTAGTCCATCAGCGTGTGAATGCCGAGCGCGTTGCCGATGTTGCAGAAGACGGAGTTGACCGAGAACTCGAACGCCTTCGAAAGCGCCAGATTGCCGAAGCTCTCGGGCCCCTGCTGATCGTGGTTGGTGAAGTTGTTCACCCGCTGCTTGTAATCGATGCAGTAGCCGGGGTCGTAGAAGCTCGAGTCGGGCGTGTACTTGCCGGAGTCGAGCGCGGCCGCGGCGGTCACGACCTTGAAAGCCGAGCCCGGCGGGTAGAGACCCTGCGTAGCCCGGTCGACAAGCGGCGACGGGGACTTGCAGTTGGCGTGAATGCCGGTGATGCGACCGAAGTGGCTCTCGATGTCGTTGGGGTTGTAGCTCGGCTTGGACGCGAGCACGAATACGCGACCGGAGTTTGGGTCGAGCGCAATCGCGGCGCCACAGTTAGTCCCGAGCGCGTTCATGGCGACGCGCTGCGCCGCGAGATTCAGCGAGAGTCGGATGTCGCTGCCGTGGATCGTGCTGCCGAGCAGGCGGTCGCCTATCTGTTTCAGCGCGCCGGCGAGGCTCTGGCCGGCGCCGGTCAGGTAGTCGCTGGCCGAGCGTTCGAGTCCCGTGCGCGAGCGGTTCTGGGTCGCATAACCGATCGCCGCAGCGGTGAGTGCGCCGAGGAGGTAACGGCGATAGTAGTAGGTGCGGTTGTTGGTGTGGACGACGTGATTGCGCGCCAATACGGTGCCGTCGGCGGCGAGGATGCGACCGCGGTCGATCGTGAACTCCGAGATCTGCCGGATCGCATTGTCGTTCTTGTTGGCCAGGTCAGGCGCCGCCCAGGCCTGCCAGTAGGTCGAGGCGACGATCAGGGCCACCAGCATGACCAGCGAGCTCAGGGCGAGGAAGCGGACGCGCGCGTTCATGCTGCCTCGTTGGCTCTCTGGGAGACGAGCATCAGTGCGGCCAGGAGAATGAAGTTGGCGACGACGCTGGAGCCCCCGTAGCTGATGAAAGGAAGCGTGATTCCGGTGAGCGGGATCAGGCGAACGATGCCGCCGATGATGATGAAAGTCTGGAGCGCGAATCCGAACGTCAGCCCGGCGCAGACGAGCTTCGAGAAACCGTCACCGGCCACGAGCGCGATCCGGAAGCCGCGCACGGTGAAGAGCATGAACACGAGCAAGATCGCCGCGATCCCGACGAGGCCGAGTTCCTGGGCGAGCGCCGAGAAGATGAAATCGGTGTTGAGATCGGGGATCAGATTGCCGCCGCTCGGCAGCGTGAACGTTCCCTTGCCGAGGCCTGTGCCGGAAAATCCGCCCGCGGCGATCGAGTAGAGCGATTTCACTAGCTGGTAGCTGGCGCACTCCTGGCGCGGCATCAGAGCGGTGTGCCCGGGGCACGGTATTGCTTGCGTCGTCCAGGGATGTAGCCAGATCGTCACGCGGTCGCGGACGTGCGCCGTCGTTTCGTAGACCCCGGCAGAGCCGGCGAGAAAGAGCACGAGTCCGACGCCTACGTAGAGCAATCTCGCGGTGGCCAGGTAGAGAATCGCCAGGAATATTCCGAAGAAGAGGAGGGCGCTACCGAGGTCGTGGGTCGCTACGAGTACGAGCATGGCGCAGCCCCAGATCGCAAGCAGCGGCCCGAAGTCCTTCGGCCGTCCCTGCGCGAGCACCTCCTGCTTGGAGTGCAGATAGGCGGCGAGGAAGACGATCATCGCAATCTTGCCCAGCTCGCCGGGCTGGAACTGGAGCGATCCGATGCGCACCCAGAGCCGGGCGCCGTTGACCGAGTGGCCGATCTTGGGCAGCGCCGGCAGGAAGAGCAGGCCGAGCGCAGACAGACCGAACAGGTACTTGTACGACTCCAACCTGCGGAAGTCGTGGCGAAGAGCAATCAACGTGCCGGCGAAGGCGGCGACGCCGATCACCACCCAGAGCCCCTGACGCAGAGCGTCGGTCGGACCGAGCCGGTAGATCTCCGTCAATCCGATCGCGGTCAGAAGTGCGGCCATCGGCAGCAGGTAGGAATCGGCATCGGGGACGGTGAACCGCGCGACGACGTGAGCGATCAAATACAGAACGAGGAAGAAGCCCGCGTACGAAAGCGACGCGGGCGAGATCTCGTTCTGGCGGGCGATGTAGACGCTGGCGAAACCCGTCGCCGTGATCAAGCCGACGAGAATGAGAATGAGGAGCTCCCGCGTACGGGCGCTCACGGATAGACGACCTTCTCGTACTGCGTCAGCTGGCGCTTGCTATTCCCAAAGCTCTGCAGGTCGTGGCTGAAAAGTCGCCGCCGCTCCTTTTCGGTTAGCTGGGCGGCCACCAGACGACTGCTGACTTGAACCGGACGGTAGAGATGAATACCGCCGGGCAGGTCGTAGGGAAGGCCTTGGTAGATCGCAACGTGGCCGCCCGGCTGTACGCCGATGAAGTGGGCGTTCGAGACCGTGTAGGCGCCCAGCGCCACTAGCGCGATCAGAATCGTCGCCGTCAGCCCGAGCAGAACCGCACGCGGTGGCCGGCGCGAACGCCTCGGTTTTTCGGGCTCGACCCGGAGCGCGGGCACGGCGTCGATCTCGGTCAGCGTTTTGGCCACGTCGGACTCCTCCTCGGGCACCGCGGTGACCTCGAGCTCGAACAGAACGACGCTAATGTTGTCCTCGCCACCGGCCTGGTTGGCCGCCTCGATCAACTCGCGCGCGACGGCGTCGAGATCGTCGCGCGAGTCAACGAGCAAGCGCTCGATCTCCTCGTCGGCGACCATCGAGGTCAGCCCGTCGGAGCAGAGCAGGAAGAGGTCGTGGTCCTTCGCCGCAAGCGAGAAGAGGTCGACCTCGACCTCGGGGTCGGTGCCGAGCGCACGGGTGATGACCGAGCGCTGCGGATGCGTCTCGGCCTCCTCGGGAGAGAGGCGGCCGCTGCGAATGAGTTCCGCGACAAGAGAGTGATCTTGGGTCAGCTGGGTGAGCTTGTCGTCGCGCAACAGGTAGGCGCGCGAGTCGCCGACGTGCCCGATAACTACGCCGTCGCCCGCGACCATCGCCACCGTCATCGTTGTGCCCATGCCGCGAGCGGCGGCGTTCTCGCTCGAGTAGGCGTAGACGCGCCGGTTTGCCGCCCGGATCAGCTCGGTCACCTGTTCGGGGACGGCCAGGCCGTCCTGGCCCTGCTCGCGCACCGACTCGGCCGCAAGCTGAGAAGCGACTTCTCCTGCCTGCGCTCCGCCCATTCCGTCGGCGACCGCGAACAGAGGCGGCTCGCAAACGAGCGCGTCTTCGTTCCGCCGCCTTCGGCGGCCGGTGTCGGTACGGGCGCTGAAGCCGAGTACGCTCATTGTTCGTAGCGGAAGTCCGTCTCGCCTATGCGCACGATGTCCCCCGGAGCCAGTCGGCGAGACGACGTCAAGCGTACGCCGTTCACGAAGGTGCCGTTGGTGGAGCCGAGATCCTCGATCCAGACGCCGTCGCGCCGGGGATCGAAAAGCGCATGGCGACCAGAGGCGAAATCGTCCTCGAGTAACTGGAGATCGTTGAGCGGCCCGCGCCCGACCGTGAGCGGTTCATGAGTGAGCTCGAGCCTTTCGTCCTCTTCCAGATCCGGGCTCGAGACGACCACCAGGAAGCCGGGCCGGGATGCGCGTTTCTCGTGCCGTTCCGCCAGTGGAGCGGTCACAAAGCTGTCCTGGGGAGTTCGCATCTCCCGGCCGGCCGCGCGTATTACCCGCCAGATGAAAACGTAGAGCAAGAAGATGAACGCGATCTTGAGCGCAAGCAGTACGCCGTCGACCGACGTGGAAGCCAGCGCCATATCTACTCCCGCACGAAGGTCAGCTCTGTCTGCCCGATAGCTATCACGTCGCCATCGGAGAGGCGAGCGTGCTTGATCCGCTGCCCGTTCAGCTCGGTTCCATTCGTCGAGCCGAGATCGACGACCGCGTAGGAGCCGCCGTCCAAGCGGATCTCCGCGTGCCGGCGAGAGACGTTGGGATCGGAGAGGTGAATCTCGCACTCGCGAGCGCGCCCGAGCACGACCAGGTCGCCTCGCAGCGGGAAGCGGCCTCCCGGGTACACGAGCGCGTAGCTCGCAGCGGCGGCCTCGACGGGAATACCGGGGCTGAAGGCGGGGGTCTCGAAGGAAGGCGCCGGCGTGGTCTCCGGGATAGGGACGTTATGAGCTGTCCGTGCCATTTTCGTGGCGATCCCGAAGACGCCGATCTCGAGATCCTCGTCGGTCTCGATCACAACGTGCGGCGCCGAGGGAAGAACGTAGCGCTCACGCCGGGCGTGCTCGCTCAGGTACTCCTGCAACTCTTTGCAGAGCGCCTCTTCGTAGCTCGAGAACTGATCGTGGTCTTCCGGTGAGAGATAGACCGTGTACTCGTTGGGCACGTACACCCTCGTCACCGAGGCCGTGCGGTGGTCGTCCATCTCCTTTGCGAGCTTGCGTGCGAGCTCCACGGGTTGGACGTGAGCTCGAAAGGCCCGTCCGAACGCGCCTTCGAAAATCGCCTCGATCCTTCTTTCGATGCTACGCAACAAGGGCATTTCCCGGTACTTCCCTTCCTAAAGCCTAACGACTGATTGAAGAGTCGATCGCCGTTCTTTCTACACCGCTATCCGTCTTCGCTCTGCCAGCGGTGCCGTGACCGCCCGTTTCGGCGCGGAGCCGGCGGTATTCGCCGGTGTGGGAAGGAAGTAAAGCGTGAGCGCCGTGAGCCAGGCGCCCGCCAGCACCGGAGTCGCCGCGACGCTCGGAAATGGAAGAAGACCGACCGCGATCATGCCTCCGGCCAGCCCGGCGCTTCCCCAGCGCCCGCGCCTGCGCGCCAGCGGGAGTAGCGCGGCGACGAGCGCCAGCAGACAGCCCTCCACGAGCAGCGCCGGCCGCTCGGTCAGAGCGCGCACGAGCACTCCGGCGATCGCGGTTGCATCGGTGCTGCCCTCGATGCCGAGGCCGCGCGGCGGATCTGCGTTGGTCAGCGGCAGCGGTTGCCCGCTCGTCCCCGCGACGATCAGTGCCAGCACGAAAGCGGCGAAGACGAAGATCATGCGACGGACGGCTCCGCCGACGCGAAGGACCGCGAGTGGAAGTAGGAAGAGGCCGCCGCACGCAACCGCGAGCGGACCGAGAACCGGTAGCTGGGCGAGGTGGGGGCTGCGCCAGGTAAAGGCGAGCCAGCAGATCGCAACGAGAGCGAAGACCAGGGCCAGCCCTAGGGAGTAGTTGCCGAGCGGGAGTAAGAGCGAAGCGAAGGTAAAAGCGCTACCCATGCGCGGGCTCGAGAGGGAGGCGGTCGCGGCGAGAATCGCAAGCGGTATCTGCGCGTGAGCGGGATAGAAAGGGAATTGGCTCGTGCCCCAGGCGACCACGAGAGCGCTCGCAAGCGCGTGGCCGAGACGGGCAGGATTTGGGCGCTGGAACCGACCGGTGAACGAATGCCTCCGCTTCCGGTATCTCTCCTCGCCGCGCTTGACAGAGAGGCGGAGCGCGCGCGCAAGCTCTCCCGCCCGCGGCCGCTGCAACGGATCGATCGAGAGCGCTCGGTCGACGACGCTTAAGAGCTGGTTCGGTAGGTCGGGCCGCATCGATCCGAGCGGCGTCGCGCCGGTTTCGATCCGCCGAGCCGTCTCCAGCATCGAGCCGGCCCAGAACGGATGCCAGCCGACCAGCGACTCCCAGAGCGCGACTCCGACCGCCCAGACGTCCGCGGCCGCAGTCGCGGTCTCTCCTGCGAGTCGCTCCGGAGAGATGTAGGCGAGCGTCCCGGGAACGTCTCCAAGCTCAGTCAATGTCTCGGCCTCGGCGAACTGGGCGAGACCGAAGTCGACGAGGCGCACATCGACCTCCGGCCCCGCGGCGAGTAGAACGTTCGCCGGTTTCACGTCGCGGTGAACGATCCCTCGCGTGTGCGCATGCTCAAGGGCATCGAGGATCTGTGCGCAAACCTCGATCGCGCGGCGGTCGTCGATCTCTCCGTCGCGAAGCGCCTGGCGCATCGTCTTACCGCTCACGTGCTCGTAAGCGATGTAGACGTGACGGTCATCGGAGGCGAAGTCGAGAACGCGCAGGCAGCGTCTGTGACGGAGCCGGGCGGCCGCCTCCACCTCTCGCTCCGCGCGCGATCCGGCCTTACCCTCTCGGGCGACGATCTTCAGTGCCAGCTCATGGCCTGTTCTCTCGTCTCGGGCCAGCCAGACCGATCCCGAGCCACCGCTTCCCAGCGGGCTCAAGGGACGGTAACGGCCGAGGACGAGCTCGCCGGCGGTTGTTGCAGTCGTCTCGCCCATCGGTCTCCGTCCTTAGCCGCAGCAGGAGAAACTCCTGCGAGAGTCAACATCCTGTGACATCGGAACCCTGTACAGTGAGTGCCTCGTCCTTCCATGAGCGGGCACGACGAAGACATCGATTTCGACTTTTTCGGGGATCCAGAGCCCGAGCCGCCGAAACGACGCCTGGTCCGGCGTCCCAGTGGGTCTCCTCCCGGCGGGCCGCCTCCACCGCAGCGCCCGGCCTCTGCCGGCCCGCCTGCGACCCCGATCGTCCGACTCATCTCGCTGATCGTTTTCGCGATCGCGATGATCCTGATTCTCGTCTTCGCCGTGCGTAGCTGCGAGGCGTCGAACGAGAGCGCCGCATACAAGGACTATGTGAGCAGCGTTGCGACGATCGCGGTCGACTCAAAGGGCGTCGGCACCCAGCTCAAGAACTTGCTGGCGGACCAGAACCTGAACGAGAGCAAGCTCGAGACGAAGCTGAGAGGGATGGTCGATCAGCACAACCTGGACGTCGAGAAGGGATCCAAGCTCACGCCGCCCGGGCCTCTTCGCCAGCAGCAGGAGAACCTTGTCGAGGCTCTGCAGCTGCGGAGTGACGGGCTCACGGGGCTCCTGGATGTCTTCAAAGCCACGGCGTCCAAACAAGGAAATAGCACAGAGTCAACGAAGGCCGGTATCGCGCTATCGCAGCAGATGTACAAGATCGTCGCCAGCGACGTGATCTGGGCGAACATGTTCGTCGCGCCCGCTCAGAAAGTGCTTCAGGATGAGGGCGTGGCTGGAGTCTCGCCGCCGGCCTCCGTTTTCCTCGCCGATCCCGAGCTCGCGACACGCAGCACGATGGGACAGTTTTGGCAGCGGATACACGGAGTTACACCTACTATCAACAACCAGGGCTCAGGCCGGCACGGCACGGGAATTGCTTACGTCAAGATTTCCCCGGCGAACGAAACGCTCCAGGTAGGGGTTACGAAGACGATCCAGCTCAAGGAAAACCTGGGCTTCGTAGTCGGCGTGGAGGACACCGGCGACTACCTCGAGCAAAACGTCAAGGTCAAGCTCGTGATTCACCAGAACGCGCCGGCACAGTCGATCATCAAGAACGCGACGATCGCGCAGATCTTTCCCAACACGACGAAGGATGTCTTCTTCAAGGGGCCGTTCAACCCGTCCACGTTGATCACCGTCGTCCCGCTCAAGGTCGAGGTCAGCCCGGTGCCCGGCGAAACCAATCTCACCAACAACGCGTACACCTACTCTGTGCGCTTCAGCTTGTCATAGTGCTCATACCAGGGATCCCTTCGCATAAAAACGAACAGCGGCGGCGTTGGGGAGTGGCGCCGGTCACCGGGTTGCCCGGCCGAGCCGAGACAGGGCGATGACGAGGGAAACCGTCGCAGTTGCGGCAGCCGCCGGAGCATTGCTGGCGCTCGTTCTTGTCGCTCTTGCCCTGTTTGCGATCAGGAAGCTTCGCGCCGGGCAACAGATCGTGCTCGCCGACGGAAGAGCCGATTTGATCGACTTCGCCGTCTCATTACAGGCGCGAATCGACGACCTTCACAAGGCCGTCGACGAGGTCGCGGCGGCACTGACCCGCGTCGATAAGCGCGTCGACAGTACGGTCTCGAACGTCGCTGTCGTCCGCTACGACGCCTACGAGGACCGAGGTGGCCAGCAGTCGGCGACCGTTGCACTACTGGACGCCTCGCGTACGGGCATCGTGGTGAGCGCCGTTCAGGGCCGCGATTACGCGCGCATCTACATGAAGGAACTCGATCGCGGAAACTGCGCGATCACGCTTTCGCCGGAAGAGGACGAGGCCGTCCGGCGGGCGATGGCGCGCTGAGCCCGGAGCTCGCTTGCTGGCTCTACCGGGCCGCTTCGTCGAGCAGAACGTCAGGTGCGCGTTGCTACATTTTGGAGCAAGGTGCAACAGGTTCTGGTGCTGAACTCCAGCTGCGAGCCTCTAAACGTGTGCACGGTGCATCGCGCGCACGTGCTGGTCTTCAAGGGCCGGGCGGAGGTGATAGAGGAGTATGCGCAACCTCTCCGCTCCGCCAGCGACACCTACGCTCGCCCGCACGTCATACGGCTCCTCAACTACGTGCACGTCCCCAGAGCCGTAAAAAAGAAGATCTCCAGGAGGGCGCTGTTCGCCCGTGACGGCTGGCGTTGCGGCTACTGCGGATCGAGCACGAGCAAGCTGACCCTCGATCACATCGTGCCGCGCAGCCGCGGCGGCGAGTCGGTCTGGGAGAATGTCGTCTCCTCCTGTGCGTCCTGCAACCATCGCAAGGGAAGCCGGTTGCTGACCGAGGCGAAGATGGCTCTTAGGATCTCGCCACGGCCGCCCGCGCCGGTCGTTTTCATCCACCTCGCGGCGGCTACGATCCCGCCCAATTGGCGCCCGTACCTCCAGGGCTACGGGCTCTCGTCGGCAGCCTGAGCCGAGATTGCCCGCTGCGCCTGCGCGAGCGTGAACCGGCCCGACCAGATCGCGCTGCCTGCGATCGCGCCCTCGCACCCGGAGTCGCGAATGGCGAGCAGGTCGCCGAGCGTGGCCACTCCTCCGGCTGCGATCAGCGGTAGCTGCGTGGCGTCGAGAATGCTGCGAACGAGCTCAAAATCTGGCCCGGCGAGCGAGCCGTCCCGGCGCGTGCTCGTCACCAGCAGGCGCCGAACGCCCGCATCGGCGCAGGCGCGTGCCAGATCGGTGGCGTCGAGCTCGGAAAGCTCGGTCCAGCCCCGCAGCGCGACCTTTCCATCGCGAGCGTCGATCGCCACCACCAAACCCTCACCGAAGGCAGCGGCGGCGCGAGTCAGAAACTCCGGCGAAGCGGCTGCGGTTCCAACCATCACGCGCGCGGCTCCCGCCGCCAAGGCAGCCGCGACCACCTCGAGCGAGCGGTAGCCGCCGCCCACCTGAAGAGGGACGCCGCCGGCGGCTTCGGCGACCCGGCGCACAAGCTCCAGCGAGGGTTGTCCCGAGAAGGCGCCGTCGAGGTCGACCATGTGCAGGAAGCATGCACCCTCCTCGACGAAACGGCGGGCCGCGGCGACGGGGTCACCGCCCTCGATAGTCACGCGCTCGCGCCGACCCTCTGCCAGGCGAACGCAACGTCCCTCGAGAACGTCGATTGCCGGGTAGACGATATAGGTCATGTTAATATGCTAACATGCCATCTGACGTGGACGAACACGTACCTGAACAACCTCATTTCTACGAGGGCGAGGATATCCGCGAGCTCAATGCTTTGGCGGACGCGATCCTCAGCTTGCGCGACGGTGACGAGATCAAGCGCTTCTTGCGCGACTTGTGCACGCGCGCTGAGCTGGAGGCACTGGCGCACCGCTGGTTGATCGCGAAGCTGCTCGACGAGGGGCTTTCGTACCTGACGGTGGCGGAACGCGCCGAGGGCTCGACGACGACCGTGACGCGCGTCTCGCAGTGGTTGCACCACGGTGCGGGCGGCTATCAGATCGCGCTCGAGCGCACGAAAAAGAAGAACAACTCCGGAAAGGCAGACGAGTAGTGAAAAACGCTGGGTTTCGCACGGCCGGCGCCGACGGCCGTTTAGTGGTTGCCATTCCTTCAAAGGGCCGCCTGGCGCAGCCGTCGCTCGAGCTCCTTGAGGCGGCCGGCCTCACCTTCGAGCTCGGCGACCGCTCGCTGCACGTCCCCTGCTCGAACGCTCCGGTCGAGTTTCTACTTGTGCGCCCGCATGACATCCCCGAATACGTGCAGGATGGTGTCGTCGACGCCGGTATCACCGGCGCCAATCTGATCGCCGAGACCGCCGCGGAGGTCGAGACGCTACTCGAGCTCGGCTTCGGGCGCTGCACGCTCGAAGCAGCTGTGCCGGAGGAGAGCGATCTCGAGCGGCCCGAAGATCTCGACGGCCTGCGTGTCGCCACTGCCTATCCGGTCTCGACCAAGAAGGCGCTCGAAGAGATCGGCGTCAAGGCCGAGCTAGTGCTGCTCTCGGGCTCGGTCGAGGCGGCGCCGAGGTTGGGACTATCGGACGCCGTCGTCGATCTGGTCTCGACCGGCTCGACCGCCGCGGCCAACGGCCTGCGCAGAATAGGAACGCTGCTCGACTCGCAGGCGGTTCTGATCGGCGGTAAGCGTGAGCTCGGCGAGAAGGCCGAGATGCTCGCGCGTCTGGAGATGATGCTGCGCGGCGTTATCGCCGCACGCCGCCGCCGCTACCTGATGCTGAACGCCCCCGAGGATCGCGTCGCCGAGCTGGAAGCGCTGCTTCCGAGCATGGGCGCGCCCTCGGTCGTGAAGCTGGCGGAGCAGGGACAGCTGGCGCTCCATGCCGCGGTCGACGTGGACGCGATCTGGGATCTGCTGCCTCGGCTCAAGGCGGCGGGCGCCTCCTCGATCCTGGTCATGCACCTGGAAAGGGTCGTTCCGTGAGGGCGGCTGGACTGGCGCAGATCCTCCCGCGCGCGCTCGAGATCGTCGAGGATGTGCGGCTGCGCGGAGACGAGGCGCTGTTCGAGCTGGCCGAGCGCTTCGACGGCGGCCGGCCCGAGTCGTTGCGCGTACCGCTCGAGGCGATCGAGCGAGCGACCGTGGACGAGCGCACGATGGAGGCCTTGCGCGAGAGCATCCGCGCAGTGCGCGCTTTTCACGAGCGCCAGCGACCGGAGGAGTTTCGCTTCTCGACCTATCCGGGCGTCGAGGCCGAGCGCCGATTCATCCCGCTCGACTCGGTTGGCGTGTACGTGCCGGGTGGCCTGGCGCCACTTCCGAGCTCGCTCGTGATGGGCGCCGTCCCGGCTCAGGTAGCCGGTGTTGGGCGCATCGCCGTGGCGACTCCCAAGCTCGATCAAACGATTCTCGCCACCGCGCGCGAGCTCGGGCTGAAGGAGATTTACTGCGTCGGCGGCGCTCAGGCGATCGCCGCGCTCGCGTACGGAACCGAGACGATCCAGCGCGTAGACAAGATCGTGGGGCCGGGCCAGAGTTGGACGACCGCGGCCAAGCTGCTCGTCTCGAGCGTTGTCGGTATCGACCTTCCGGCCGGTCCGAGCGAGGTGTTGATCGTCGCCGACGAGAGCGCCGACGCTGCTTTCTGCGTCGCCGATCTGAAGGCGCAGGCAGAGCACGGCCCGGGCTCCGAGTCGTTGCTGGTGACGACGAGCGCCGAGCTGGCCGCCGCGGTACGCGAGCTTGTCGCTGGCGACGACCAGATCCAGATCGAGCTCGTGGACTCGCTCGAGCAGGCGATCGAGCGTGCAAACGACTATGCGCCTGAGCACCTGGAGCTGATGGTCGCCGATCCCGAGACCGCGCTTGCGGGCGTGCGTCATGCGGGCGCCGTGTTTCTCGGGCCGTTCGCGCCGGCGGTTGTCGGCGACTACGCGGTCGGCACCAACCATATTCTCCCAACCGGTGGGCTGGCGAAGTCCTGTGGCGGCCTCGGTCTCGAGGCGTTCTTGAAGCCGCTCGAGATCGTGCGCATCGACCGCCAGGGGCTGGCGCGGCTCGCTCCCGTCGTCACGACGCTGGCGAACGTCGAGGGCTTGACCGATCACGCGGCGGCGGTTGAGGCTCGCCTACAAGCGAAGGAACGATGACTCCCGAGCCCCGCGCTCTCCCCGACGGCTTCGCCGCCTACAAGTGGACCGCAACCGCGGAGGATGTTGCGCGCCGGCGCGGACTCGACCCGGCAAGCGTGATCCGCTTCGACGCCAACGTGCCGCCGCTTCCGGGCGTGCCGCGGATACCCATCGGGGAGAGTTTCGCGTGCCTGAACGAGTACCCGCCCGGCGGCTACCGCGAGCTGCACGGCGCCGCGGCCGGCTACGTCGGCGTCGAGCCGGAGCAAATAGTGCTCGGCGCCGGCTCGGATTCGCTCATCCATTTGGTTGCCCGCACCTATCTCGGGGCTGGGCGGCGGGCCGCCGTGGTCGACATACCTACGTACTCGCTCTACGGGATCGCGACCCTTATCGAGGGCGGCGAGGTCGTGGGCTGCTCGCTGGAGGATAACCCCGAGGCGTCCGTGATCTGGATCTGCAACCCTCACAACCCGGTCGGAAGCGTCTATTCGTGCGAGCAGATCGTCGCTCTGGCGAAGCGGCGCCCCGGAGCGCTGATCGTGATCGATGAGGCCTACTTCGAGTACGGCGGCGAGACGATGGTGCCGTACCTCGGGAAGGCGCCGAACTGCGTCGTTCTACGCACGCTTTCCAAGGCGTTCGGATTCGCGGCGCTCCGCGTCGGCTACGCGGTCTGCTCGGAAGAGGTGGCAACCGAGCTACGCAAGCGCAGCGAGCCCGCTCCCGTGACGGCGCCTTCGGCCAGGATCGCGGCTGCGGCTCTGCGCGACCCCAGGCTCGACGTCGAGAAGACGGTCGAAGAGCGAGGTCGTGTCCGCGCGGCTCTCCTCGCCGCCGGCTACGACTGCCCGCCCTCGGCGGGGAGCTTCCTTCTGCTAAGGGTCGAGAACGCGGACGAGCTCGCCGAGGAGTTGGAGTCGAAGGGACTCGTCCTGCGTCGCTATCCGAACGGTCTTCGCTTCACCGTACGCCTGCCGGCCGAGAACGACCGCCTCCTCGAAGCGCTCGGCGCTCCGGCTGTGGAGAGCGCGAGGCGCTCGGGATTGGTCATTCGAACGACCACCGAGACTGCGGTTCGCGTATCACTGGCCCTCGACGGTGAGGGCAGAGCGCGTATCGATACCGGCATCGGCTTCCTCGACCACCTCTTGACCCTGTTTGCCTTTCACAGCGGGATCGATCTCGAGCTTCTCGCCGGGGGAGACCTCGACGTGGACGAGCACCACACGGTCGAAGATGTGCTAGCGACATTGGGCGAGACACTTGCGCAGGCTCTGGGCACGCGAGCCGGCCTGGCCCGGTACGGCTCGGCGACCGTACCGATGGATGAGGCTCGAGGCAGTGCCTCGATCGACCTGGGCAGGAGGCCTCATGCCGAGATCTCGCTCACCTTTTCGGGCGACCGCATCGGCAGTCTGGCCACCAGCCTGCTCGCACATGCGCTCGAACGCTTCGCCATGCAGGGACGCTTCACGATTCACGTCGAAGCCTCCGGAGACGATGATCACCACGTCGCCGAGGCGGCCTTCAAGGCGCTCGGCCGGGCGCTGGCGCAGGCAAGCGCGAGCTCCGGCACGCAAGCGGTGCCCTCAACCAAGGGCGAGGCATGAAGATAGTTCTTGCCGACTACGGCGCGGGGAACCTGCGCAGCGTCTGCTCGGCCCTGGAACGGGCGGGAGCCGAGGCGATCGTCTCGCCCGAGCCCCAAGCGGTTCGCGAAGCAGAGCTGGCTGTGATCGCCGGTGTCGGGCACCTTTCCGCTTGTGCGGAAGGACTGCTGCAGGCAGGTCTGGCCGATGCGCTTCGGGAACGAGTCGAATCCGGTCGCCCCGTGTTCGGAATCTGCGTCGGCCTACAGATGCTGTTCGAGGAGAGCGAGGAGGGCGGCTCCGGACTCGGCTTCTTCCGCGGCCCGGTTGTACGCCTGCAGGCTCGGCGCGTTCCGCACATGGGCTGGAACACGCTCAGCGTGCGCGGCAAGCCGGAGATTCTCGACGGGCTGGACGGAACGGACGTCTATTTCGCCCACAGCTACACGGCCCGGCCGGCCGAGGAGCTTCCCGGCGCCGAGGTCGAGCACGGCGGCACGATCGTAGCGGCCGTGGAGCGCGGAGTGCTGGCCGGCGTTCAGTTCCATCCCGAGCGCAGCGCCGCCGCCGGTGCGCGCCTACTCAGGAATGTGATCGCGTGGTCAAGAAGCGCCTGATCCCCTGTCTCGACGTCACCAAGGGACGCGTCGTCAAGGGCGTGCGCTTCGTCGAGTTGCGCGACGTCGGTGACCCGGTCGAGATGGCCACGCGCTACTCGGAGTACGGCGCCGACGAGCTCGTCTTCCTCGACATCACCGCCAGCGTCTTCGGCCATGATCCGATCGTCGAGCTGGTAGAGCGGGCGGCGACCGAGCTCGAGATCCCCTTCACCGTTGGCGGCGGTGTCTCGACGCGGGAGCAAGCGCGCCGGCTGTTGCGTCTCGGCGCCGACAAGGTGGCGGTCAACCGCGCCGCGGTCGAGCGCCCGGAGCTCCTGACCGAGCTGGCCGAGGAGTTCGGCGCGCAGGCGGTCGTATGCGCGATCGACTCGAAGAAGGTCGGGCCCGGTAAGGGCGAGGTGGTGACGCATGGGGCACGCCGGCCCCAGGGCCTGGACACAATCGAATGGGCGCTAGAGGCAGTAGAGCGCGGCGCGGGCGAGATCCTGCTCACCTCGATCGACGCCGACGGCACCCGCGAGGGCTACGACCTCGAGATCACGGGACTCGTCTGCGACGCCGTCACGGTTCCGGTGATCGCGTCGGGCGGCGCCGGTACGGTGAAGCATTTGGCCGAGGCCTTCGAAGTCGGCGCCGAGGCGGCGCTCGTCGCCTCGATCGTGCACGAGGCGCCCGAGGGTATTCCCGAGATCAAGCGCGAGCTGAAGGAGGCAGGGTGGCCGGTAAGGATTTGATGAGTCTGAAAGCGGTGATCGTCCAGGACGCCGCGACTGGAAGAGTGCTGATGCTGGCCTGGATGAACGACGAGGCGCTCCGACTCACTCGGGAAAGTGGGCAGGCCTGGTTCTGGAGCCGCTCACGGGCGGAGCTCTGGCACAAGGGAGTGACCTCCGGCTCCTTCCTCAACGTCGAGGAGTTGCGCGACGACTGTGACGGCGATGCGATCCTGCTCAAGGTCAGAGCCGAGGGCCCTGTCTGTCACACCGGTGCCGAGTCCTGCTTTGCGCCCTGGCTGTGGCGGCGCGTGGCCGAGCGCGCGAAAGAGCGGCCGGAGGGCTCCTACGTCGTGCGGCTGCTCGAACAGGGGCCGTCGGCAGCGGCGCGCAAGGTCGCCGAAGAAGGCGTCGAAGTCGCGCTGGCCGGAGTTTCGGAGAGCGACGAGCGCGTGATCGAGGAGGTCGCCGATCTTTGGTTCCACAGCTATTTGCTGCTCGCCTCGCGCGGGCTCGATCCGGCTCAGGTCGAGGATGAGCTGAAGCGGCGAATCCGCTAACAGGCGTTGCGAGCGACTGTTTTCGAGCCGTGGGCCGAGGAGAGCCGGTCCGGCTGGCGAACGAGACGGCGGTAGGCGGGATACGACGCTCGTGTCAAGCGTTACACTCCATCTGTCCCCGCCTAACTGCATCGTCTGTGAGCTGAGAAAGGGCCGAGCGGGTTGACGACGACTCTGAGAGAGATTGCACTGCGAACAGGGGTATCGGTCTCAACCGTCTCGCGCGTGCTCAACGGCCATTCGGGCGTCAGCGCGGAGGTTCGCGAGCGCGTCCTGGCACTCGCAGACGAGCTCGATTACACGCCCAACGCCGCCGCTCGAACTCTCGTGCTCCAGCACTCGCGCCTGCTTACCGTCGTTATCCGTACGGGCGATCATCGCGAGTTTCAGCACCCCTTCTACCAGGTCATTCTCGACGGAATCAAGCGCAAAGCGACCGAGTTCGGCTACGACCTCCTCATTCTCAGCCACGAAGGCATCGAGTACGGCGACGACAGCACGTTCTTCGTCACGCGAGCACGCCGGCATCAGGTCGAAGGCGCGATCTTGATGGGCGTCCGCGAGCCCGACCTCGAGTCGTTCGTCAAGTTCAAGATCCCGGCTGTAACGATCGATTTCGAGCCGCAGACGAAGATCGAGGGCTTGTTTGGAGTGGTTCGCTCGGACAACGTCGCCGGTGCCGAGATGGCGGTCACGCACCTCCACTCGCTTGGCCACCGCCGCATCGCCCACATCGCCGGGCTGCTCAACACCTCGGCCGGTATCGGTCGCTTGGTGGGTTATCGCAACGCGCTCGAGCAGCTTGGTCTTCCTTACCGCGACGAATACGTCGTAGAAGCCGACTACCGGTACGGCACCGGCTGCGAGGCTATGCGAAAGTTTCTGGCACTACCGGAGCCGCCGGATGCGGTCTTCGCCGCCAGCGACATGTCGGCGCTCGGAGCGATGCGGGCCATCCGCGAACTCGGCCAGCGCGTTCCCGACGATGTAGCAATCGTGGGCTACGACGACATCCTCTTCGCGTCGCTCTCGATACCGACGCTGACAACCGTGCGCCAGGACAAGGACGAGCTCGGCGAATCAGCCTGTGGGGCGTTGATCGAGCTGGTCGAGGGGAGGGCGTCGAGTCTTCCGCAGTTGATACTCCCAGTAGAGCTGATCGTACGGGAGTCGTGTGGTGGCGTTGCGGGCGGGGAGGACACGTTTGGGATCGGGCTAGACGCGGTGCTTGCTCGCGAGTCGGACTAGGATGCCTAACGAGGCGAATACCTGTTGCCTGAGCGCCTCGATTCGTTAGTTGTTCTGAGGCGCTTCTCTCATCCGGCCGGGTAAGACCCGAAAACCGTCAGCTCGCGCGTGAGCGTCCGCATCTCGGCGAGTGTCTCCCTCACTACCGGGTCGAGCGGGAAGCCGGCCAGGACGGCGTCGAAGCGGTAGCGCCAGGGTGCCCGCGGAATCGGACGCGAGACGAGCTGAACGAGGTCGATCGTGTGGCGCGAGAAAGGCTCCAGGGCGAGGTAGAGCGCGCCGGGTCGGTGATCGGTGACGAACGAGAAGGCAAGCCGCCAGTCCTCGCCGTTGCAGTCCAGGCGCGTATAGGTCGTCAGCGAGACGAAGCGCGTATAGGCCTCGGGGTGGTCGCCGAGATCGCGCGCGATGATCTCGAGTCCAAGCGAGGCGGCGGCTCGCTCGCTGGCGATCGCGACCTCGGCCGGATCTCCGTTCGCGGCCACCTCCTGCGCGGCGCCGACGGTGGTCGCCGCGGCAATCGCGGTCGCCCAGGGGATCGTGGACAGGAACCGCCGGCATTGATCGAGCGCGATCGGGCGCGAGCGCACGACCCGAATCTGCTCGAGCGAAATCTTCTCGAGCCCGACCAGGCAGTGATGGATCGGGATCACCGTTTGAGAGAAGATCGAAAGCGGCGAGTCATAGAGCAGGTCGTGCGTCTCGGCCACGGGGCCGGCCAGCGAGCTCTCGATCGGCAGCACGCCGTAGTCGACGTCGTCGCTCGACACCGCCTCGGCGACCGCGGAGAAGGTCGGCAGCGGCACCAGTTCGGCGCCGTCCGGGAAAAGGCGATCGCAAGCCGCGGCGCTATGCGCACCTTCACGCCCCGGATAAGCGACTCGATAAGCCATGACCTGCCAGAAAGCCTAGACGGCTCGGGGCCAGACGTGTGCCACTGCACCGATCGCGAAGAGCACGCGACAGCAGGAGGGTGTTTCGGCTAGGATACTGCGACATCGTAGTAGTAGCTCATAGGAGGCGGCCGAGAATGAACACGGTGTCGAGACGAAGGCTCACGAAAGCACGTTGGCTGGTTGGCGTTTTGGTCCTTACCATCGCGCTTGTTTTCCCCGGTCAAGCTCTCCTCGGCTCCACCGCGAAGGGGCGCTTCGTCAAGGTGAACGGACACCGCCTTTATCTTCGTTGCGCCGGCAAGGGATATCCGATCGTGGTACTCGAGGCCGGGCTCGGCGACTGGAGCCGGGGTTGGACGGCGGTTCTCGCTCGCGCGAAGACGATCGGTACCACTGTCTGCGCCTACGATCGCTTCGGACTAGGGCGAAGTGGATCGAACGCCGGCACGAGAACGATCGCAAAGGACGTCTCCGATCTGCATGGGCTCCTGGGCAAGGCGAAGCTGCGCGGGCCGTACGTTCTAGGTGGAGCCTCGATTGGCGGGCTCGTTGCACGCTACTACGCCAGCCTGTACCCGAAGCAGGTCGCCGGGATGGTGCTGTTCGACTCGGTCCCGGACGACTGGGATCAGTACGTCGGGGTTTCTGTTTTCGAGGGCGGCGGCGAGAGTCTGGACATTGCGGCAGCAGCGGCGCGGCTCCGCACCTCCGACAAGCTCGCGAGCAGGCCGCTCGTCGTGCTCGAGGCAGGGGACGAGAGTTACCTCGAGCAGGCGACGCAGAGGTCGGACCTGCGCGACTACTGGGATCCGAGCCAGCAAGAGTTCGCTCGTCTCTCCACGAACTCGCTCTTTGCGATTGCCACGGGTAAGCCGCACTGGATCCAGTCGGCCGCGCCGGATCTCTCGGCCGAGGCTATCCGCTTGGTCGTCGTGTCGGTACGGAGCAAGAGATCGCTACCGGTGTGCTCCAAGAGTAAGTTGCCGAAGCTCGGAGCGGCCTGCAAGTAAAGCGGGATCCTTTA
The DNA here is from genome assembly GCA_050011315.1 of Gaiellaceae bacterium. Taxonomy (GTDB): domain Bacteria; phylum Actinomycetota; class Thermoleophilia; order Gaiellales; family Gaiellaceae; genus Fen-549. The sequence continues at coordinate 68,661 of JBEKJI010000006.1, read as the reverse complement.
CAGCTCAGTCCTCGCGGCTGAGCGCCTCGATAACCTTGTCGGTGAACTCGCGCGTGCTCGCCTTTCCGTTGATATCCGAGGTGGGCGCCTCGCGAATCGCCGTCTCGATCGCCTGCCGGAGTTCTCGCGCCGCGGCCTCCTCCCCGAAGGCGTGTTCGAGCATCATCGACACCGAGCGCAGCATCGCGGTCGGGTTCGCGATTCCCTTGCCGGCGATATCGGGGGCCGACCCGTGCACGGGCTCGAAGATTCCGGGGCCGTCGTCTGCGAGCGAGGCCGAGGCGGCGACGCCGAGCCCGCCCGTAACTGCCGCTGCCAGGTCGGAAAGAATGTCGCCGAACATGTTCTCGGTCACGATCACGTCGAACTGCTCGGGCGCCCGCGCGATCTGCATCGCCGCGTTGTCGACAAGCATGTACTCGAGCTCAACGTCGAGATAGTCGGACTTGATTCGTTCGATAACCTGGCGCCAGAGGCGCGAGGTGGCGAGCACGTTCGCCTTGTCTACGGCGGTGAGCTTTTTACGCCGCCGCTGAGCCAGCTCGAAGCCGCGCCGGGCGATCCGTTCGATCTGCGGCTCGGTGTACTCGCAGGTGTCGAAGACGAGTCCGTCCTCGGTGCGACCGCGGCGCCCGTAGTAGATGCCGCCGACAAGCTCGCGCACGATCAGGAGATCGACCCTGTCGCCGTCGCTGGAGGGGCGCAAATTCGCGTAGACGTCGAGCGCGCCGCGGAGGGAGATCAAGCCCTGCTCAGGGCGCACCGCCGCGCCGTCGTACTTCGGCAGCCCGATCGCGCCCAACAGAACGGCCGCCGACTCCTTGCACGCTTCTAGCGTCGGGGCCGGAAGCGGATTGCCGAACTTGGCGATCGCCTCACCGCCGAAAGGGTGCGACTCGAGCTCGATCGGGAGCGGCTCCAGAACCCGCATCGCGGCCTCCATCACTTCGGGACCGATCCCGTCCCCGGGTAGGCAAACGACTTTCACGATCGTGGTTGGGAGAGCTTGTACTGGGCCCAGGAAACGAGACCGCCGCGATCGAGCATCTCGAGCATGAACGGCGGTACCGGAACGGCGGAAAACTCCTGCCCGTCGACCGTCACCTTGCCGGCCGCCGCGTCGACGGTGATCTGCGAGCCCGACCTGGCCGCCTGCGCCGCCTGCGGGCAGGTGATCGCCGGCAGAGCGAGGTTGATGCAGTTGCGGTAGAAGATGCGCGCGAAGCTCGAGCCGATGACACAGCGGACGTTCCAGGCCTTCATCGCCAGCGGCACATGCTCCCTCGAGGAGCCCATGCCGAAGTTCTCGCCGACGACGAGCACCGTGTCGCCGCCCAGCTGTTCGAGCAGCGACGGATCGATCCCCTCGAACAGGTGCGGTTTCATCGACTCAGGGTCGTCGATGTTCAGGTAGACGCCGGGGTAGAGAACATCGGTGTCGATGTTCGTTCCGGGGACGACGACGGCTTTACCCGAGGCGATCACTACATCACTCCGGCAGGATCGACGATCTCGCCGGCGACCGCGGCCGCCGCCGCGACGAAGGCGTTACCGAGGTAGACGTTTGCGTCGGGAGAACCGGCGCGACCCTTGAAGTTACGATTCGTTGTTGCGAGCGCGTTCTCGCCCGGCGCGAGTGCTCCCGTGTGGCCGCCGAAACAGGGACCGCAAGTGGGCGTCGAGATGGACGCGCCGGCTTCGACGAGCGTGTCTACGAGGCCTTCGGTGAGCGCCTCGCGGTAGATCTTCTGCGTCGCCGGAACGACGATCATGCGCGTCCGCTCGTGTACGCGCTTGCCCTGCATCATCTGGGCCGCCTGGCGCAGGTCGGTGAGCGTTCCGTTTGCGCAGTTCCCGACCACGACCTGATGGATGGGCGTGCCGACGAGCTCGCTCACGGGAACGACGTTCTCGGGGTTGTGGGGCTTGGCGACGAGCGGCTCCAGCCGGTCGAGGTCGACCTCCAGCTGCCGCGAGTAGCTCGCATCGGGATCCGAGTGAACCGCTTCCCACTTCCTCTCGGTGCGTCCGTCGAGGTAGACGGTCGTCGTCTCGTCGGCAGGGAAGATGCCCGTCTCGGAGCCGGCCTCGACAGTGAGATTGGAGACGGCCAGACGCTCGTCGATCGAAAGCGATTTCGTGCCGGGGCCGACGAACTCGAGCACGTTGTCGGTGCCGCCGCCAGCGCCGATCTGGCTGATGACGGCAAGGATCACGTCCTTGCCGGTGACAAAGCGACCTTTTTCGCCGCTCACGGTGACCTGGATCGTGCCCGGCACCGCCTCCCAGAACTCGCCGAAGATGATGCAGTGAGCGATATCGGTCGAGCCCAACCCCGAGGAGAAGGCGCCAAGCGCACCGTGCGTACAGGTGTGCGAGTCGCCGCCGACGATTACCGACCCGGGCACGACCCAGCCCTCCTGGGCGAGCAGGTTATGCTCGATACCGCCGCGGCCCTGGTCATAGAAGACGACTCCGTGCTCGAGCGACCACTCCTTGAGGCGCTTGATCAGGATTGCCGAGCGCTCGTCCTTGGCCGGCGCGAAGTGGTCGGCGACCATGACGATCTTCGAGCAGTCGAAGACCTCGCTCGTGCCCATCTTCTCCATCTGCCGAAAGGCCACCGGCCCGGTGACGTCGTTGGCAAGCACCACGTCGCAGCGGACCATCACAACCTGGCCCGGCTCGACGTGGTCGGCGTCGCAGTGATTGAGCAGAATCTTCTCGGCGACCGTGTAGCCCATAACACTTACAGCCTAGCGGCGGCAGCGAAAGTCCTGCCCGGCGAGTCGTGCTGTGGAAACGTAAAAGCTGGAGGTGTCCACCGATCGCGGGCCGAGCGAAAGCCCGGCCTCGGTTTAGAACCTATCCCGCCAGGCCTACACGCCCGAAGCGGCCACGCATCCCTGACGGGTTAGGTCCCTTAGCCGGCGTTCTCGTTGAGCAGATCCGAGGGCTCGACGCTGGAGAGCGCCTGGGCGCGGAGAGTCTCGGCGGCAGTGAGCGTTTCGCCGCGCTCGATCGTGGCCAGGAGCTGGCGTAGCGTCTCTGCCGTCTCCTGCGCTTTGCGCCTTAGCTCGGCCAGGCGCTGGTTGTGGTGCACGTACTCGCCGGAGCGCTTCTCGTCGCTCACGTCGCGCATGCTCACGAGGAGCAGGCGCGTGCCGTCACCAGTCGAAACCGCGGCTCCCACGGTCTCCATGATCGACCAGCTGCCGTCGGCGCGCTTCATGCGAACCGCGAAGGGATAGGAGTCGCCACGGTAAACGTCGACGATCGCGTCCTGGGCGATCGACAGGTCGTTTGGCTCGATCAGAGTCAGGAAGTTGACGCCGGCCAGCGCCTCGAAGCTGTAGCCGAGCTGCGTCTCGCAGGAGGGAGAGGCGTAGAGGAAATTCCCTTCGCCGTCGACGAGCACGACCGCATCGGGCATGTTCTCGGCGATCTTGCGCAGGAACTGATCCTCGGTCAACATCTGCTCTTCTTCTTGGCGCACGTCGCTGATGTCGAAGACGACGGCGACGGTGCCGGCGATCTGGCCCGAGTCGTCTCGATCGGGTCCGACCCTGACCCGATAGACCCGGGTGCCCCAATCGAGCTCGTAGTTGACAATCTCGCCTCGGAGCGCGCGCAGGTTCGCGGCGATCGGGAGGAAGGCGGTGTCTTCGGTTTGGAAGAACTCGAACAGGTTTATACCGACGAGACCGTCAGGCGTCAGCCCGAGATCGGCGAGCGCCCCGCCCCGGCAGCTCGTGAAGCGAAACTCGCTGTCGATACTCCAGAGCATCGCGGGCATCTGATCAACCAGAGCCATCGGGAAGGAACCGTTCGAGCTGGGACTGTTCATCACGACTTTCGCCGACGCCACCGCGGACGGGAGCGGCGAATCCTCCTCCTCTGACGGATCGCTCTCCTTTGCGCCGTTGCCCGCCTCGGGAGCCGAGCGGGCAGCAGCGTGGAGGTCACCGGAAAGATCCTGGCCCTTTTCCTGGTGCCACGTGAAGCGTGCGGAGTCGATTGACTGCATAAGCCGTCACTCTCTTTTCGGCTCCAAAGCGCCGAAGCTTGAAGAATTCCTCGCCGGGCGCGCGTCTAGGGGCTCGGGCGAGTGATCGCGCCCTCCGAAGCCGAGCCGACAAGCGCTGCGTACTTGGCGAAGACACCGCTCGTGTAGCGGGGCTTCGGCGGCTTCCACTTGCTCAGCCGAGCCTCGATCTCCTTGCCCGAAAGCTCGATCCTGAGCTCGCGCGCCTCGACGTCGAAGACGATCGTGTCGCCCTCGCGAACCGCGGCGATCGGCCCTCGACGGGCCGCCTCCGGACAGACGTGCGCGGCCATGAAACCGTGCGTGGCGCCCGAGAAGCGTCCGTCGGTCAGTAACGCGACCGACTCCGACAATCCTTCGCCCGCGATCGCCGCGGTGACGGCGAGCATCTCGCGCATTCCCGGGCCGCCCGCGGGCCCCTCGTAGCGGATGACGACCACGTCGCCGGCCGAGACCTTGCCCGCCTTGACCGCGGCGAAGCACTCCTCCTCGGAGTCGAACACGCGCGCCGGGCCCTCGTGGAAGCTGCGCTCGTGTCCGGCCAGCTTGACCACGCAGCCCTCGGGAGCGAGGTTTCCGCGCAGAATCGCGAAGCCTCCACGCTCCTTGAACGGTTTTTCGATCGTTGCCACGACCTGCTGGCCCTCCGATTCGCGCCCGGAGAGAGCGATCTCGCCTAGCGTGCGCCCGTCCACGTTGCGGGCGTTCAGATGCAGGAGATCGCGCTTGGCCAGTTCGCGGGCAACGAGGGCGCAACCGCCCGCGTCGTAGAGGTCGGTGGCGACGTAGTGGCCGCCGGGCGTAAGGCTGGCGATGATCGGGGTCGCCGCCGCGATCCGGTCGAAGTCGTCGATCTCGAGCGGCACCCCGGCCTCGCGCGCGATCGCAAGCAGGTGCAGGACGCCGTTGGTCGAGCCGCCGCTCGCGGCCACCGAGGCGATCGCGTTCTCGAGCGCCTCTCGCGTCACGATCTGCCTGGGAGTGACGTTCTCGCGCACAAGCTGCATCACCAGCTGGCCCGCGTCGTAGGCGGCCGCGTCCTTCGCCCGTACCGCCGCCGGCACCTCGTTCAGCCCGGCCGGGCTGATGCCGAGGAAGTCGAGCGCCATCGACATCGTGTTGGCCGTGAACTGCCCGCCACAGGCGCCAGCTCCGGGACAGGCGAGAGTCTCCAGCTCGTGCAGGTCGGTGTCGCTCATCTTGCCGACGGCGTGCGTCCCGACCGCCTCGAACACGTCCTGGATGGTCACGTCTTTGCCGCGCCACTTCCCCGGCGCGATCGAGCCGTTGTAGAGAACGAGCCCCGGTATGTCGAGCCGGAGCAGCGCCATCACCGCCGCTGGGATCGTCTTGTCGCAGCCAACCAGACAGACCAACCCGTCGAACATGTGGCTGTAGGCGACAAGCTCGATCGAGTCGGCGATGACCTCGCGCGAGACGAGCGAGCCGCGCATCCCGGGCGTGCCCATGGTGACACCATCCGAGACCGCGATCGTGTTGAACTCGACGGGCATGCCGCCGGCGTCCCGGATGCCTCGGCGCACGTGCTCGGCCAGCTCGCGCTGGTTGTAGTTGCAGGGCATGGTCTCGATCCAGGTCGAGGCGATGCCGACGAGCGGCCTGGCGAGATCCTCGTCGGTGAAGCCGATGGCCTTGAAGTAGGAGCGCGCGGGAGCGCGATCGGGGCCGTCGGTGAGGAGCCGGCTACGTCTCTTGGCCGGATCCGACGGGATGTCGTACGGACTCATGATCATGCTGAAGATCGTAGCCCCTGGGTGAGCCCTGTCGTCGCGGCGCGAGCGTCGGTCAGAAAGCGCCCGCGCCGCCGGTGGCGACGCCGAGCGGAAGCACTCTGCAGTCTGGGAAGCGCTTGATCAGCTCTTCGGCGCAGGCTTGGGACTCCTCGTGGTGAGCCCAGACGATGACGGTCGGGCCGGAGCCCGAAAGCGTCACACCGGCCGATCCACGAGCAGGCTTCTCCTGGAGCTGGCCAAGCAGCGGCGCAGCGACCGAGCGATACGGCTCGTGTAGGCGGTCGTGGAAGGCGGCGGCGAGAAGCTGGGCATCGCTGGTTGCGAGCGACGCGCCGAGCAGGGCGGCGCGGCCGCTGGAAAAGGCGGCGTCGGCATGAAGCACCTCGACAGGCAGGCCGGCTCGCGCCGTGACCGTATCGACGCTGTGCTCGGGGACGACGGCGATCAGATCGAGCGGGAGCGAATCGGCAATCCGGCGACAGCGCCAGAGGCCCTCCTCCTCCCAGGCGAGGGTGACACCGCCGAAAAGACAGGCGGCGATATTGTCGGCATGCGGCTCGAGCCGGGCTGCAAGCGGGAGCAACTCCGCCGGATCCGGCTCGACTCCCTCCCAGAGGCAGGCGGCAACCAGACCGAGCGCGATCGTGGCCGAGCTGGAGCCGAGTCCGCGTGCGAATGGGATCCGGTTGAGGAAGCGGAAGTGCTTGCCCTCGACCTCGGTGATCAACGCGAAGGCGCGCAGGCCGAGGTGGTTACCGTCCCGCGGTGTCTCGGAGACTCCTTCGCCCTCGACCTCGACGACGGTGCCGTCTGCCTCGCTCAGCTCGAGCTCGTTCCAGAGCTCGAGCGCCATTCCAGCGCAGTCGAAGCCCGGCCCGAGGTTGGCGCTCGTTGCCGGGGCTCGAACGCGAACGCTCACTTTACGGCTCGTGCGATCGAGTCGGGATCCGGATCGACTGGAATCGGCTCAGGACTGTGCTTCATCGCGATATCCGGGTCTTTGAGCCCGTGCCCGGTGACGATGCACGCGACGAGCGAGCCGGGCTCGGGTGGGTTGACTTCAAGCGCTGCGATTCCGGCCGCCGAGGCCGGCTCGCAAAAGATCCCCTCGTGACTGGCGAGATCCTTCCAGGCCGCGAGGATCTGCTCGTCGGTGACGGTGACGATCTCGCCCATGCTGACGGCGATGGCCTCGGCGACCTCCTCGGCATGCACCGGCTCGGCGATCCTGATCGCGCTCGCGACCGTGGTCGAACGGTGCTCGGCCTGGGCGCAGCAGAAGCGCGGCATACCCTCGCCGGATTCGCTGAAACCCTTGAAGCAGGCAGCGGTGTTGCCGCCGCCGCCGTAGGGCAGGGCGAGAATCTCGGGCGCCCTGCCGAGCGCTTCGATTAGCTCGAAGGCGGCCGTTTTCTGGCCCTCGAGCCGGTACGGGTTGACCGAGTTCACGAGCACGAAGTCGCCGCAGGCGGCCAGCTCCTGCGCCGACTTCAGGGTGGTCTCGAAGCTGCCGCGAACGGCGAGTAAGCGGGCGCCGAGCGCCTGCGACTGCGCCAGCTTGCCGGCCGCGATAGCGCCTTCGGGCTGAAGCACGATCGCCGTCAGACCGGCGCGGGCGGCGTAAGCAGCCGACGAGGCGGCGGTGTTCCCAGTGGATGCGCAAATGACTGCTCGGGCACCCTCGTGAAGAGCTTGAGAAACGGCCACCGTCATGCCGCGGTCTTTGAAGCTCCCCGTCGGGTTGGCACCGTCGAACAGGATGTAGACCTCGGCGTTCCAGCGCTCGGACAGGTGCTCGGCGCGGAGAATCGGCGCCGACCCCTCCCCGAGAGTGACGATCTTCGCCGCCGGGTCGAGCAGCAAGCGGTCGCGATATCGCTCCACGAGCGAGCGACTTTCCTTGCTGATCACGTCCATCCGAGCTCCGATATTCCGCGTTGCGAAATGACCGGGAAGGCCGCCGAGATCTCACGGCTCTCCGGCAGCCGACGGATCTCTTCGAGGGCGTCGTCGATCGCCCCGTAGGTTGCCTCGTGCGAGACGACGTGAAGAGTCGCTCCACCCTCGTCCTGCGTCTGGATGAGGCGCGCGACCGAGACGCTGTGGCTAGCCAGGCGCTCGGCGATGTGAGCCAGCACGCCCGGGCGGTCGTCCACCGAGATCTGCATGTAGAAGGGCGAGCGCAGATCGCCGGCCGGGAGCCGTTCGAGCGTGCGCCAGCAAGCGTCGTTGTGGAGGAAGCCGGTGCCCGTGGTGCCCATGATCGAGACCATGTCGGCGATCACCGCCGAGGCCGTCTCGATGCCGCCCGCACCGGGTCCTTCGAGCGTGATCTCGCGGATCGCGTCGCCCTGGAGCATGACGGCGTTGAAAGCGCCCTCCACCCCGGCGAGCGGATGAGCGCGGTCGACCAGCGCCGGCGACACGCGCACGTCGTAGCGGCCGTCGTCGAGCGTGGCCCGGCCGACGAGGCGGATGACCATGTCCATCTCTCGCGCCGCCGCCACGTGCGCCGACGTGATGTGCTCGACGCCCTCGAACTGCACGTCCGCGAGCGTCACCCGCGAGCCGAAGGCCACCGTCGCCAGGATCGCCATCTTGGCGGCAGCGTCGGCGCCGGAGACGTCCTCGGTCGGATCCATCTCGGCGTAGCCGTGGCGCTTGGCCTCGGCGAGCGCCTCTTCGTAAGAGGCGCCCAGCTCCATCTGGGTGAGGATGTAGTTGGTGGTGCCGTTGACGATGCCGAGGATGCGGTAGACGTTCGTCACCACGAGCGACTCGCGCAGCACCTTGATCACCGGGATCGCGGCGCAGACGGAGGCCTCGAAGCGAAGCTGCACGCCCGCGTCCTGGGCGGTCGCAAAGAGCTCGGCGCCCCTCTGCGCCAGCAGCTGCTTGTTGGCCGTTACGACAGGTTTGCCGCTACCCAGCAGGCGCAGTATGTAGTCGTGAGTCGGGTCGAGCCCGCCCATCACCTCGGCGACGAGTGAGATCTCCGGGTTGTCGACGATCTCGGCGAAGTCGGTCGTGAGCACACCCGGGGCGGCCGGAAAGTCGCGCTCCTTTTTCAGATCGCGGACGAGCGCCTTGACGATGCGCAGGCGGTGGCCGGTGGCCCGTTCGATGTCGCCGGCGGTCTCGTGCAGGAAGCGGTTGACGGCCGCCCCGACCGTTCCGTAGCCGAGCAGGCCGACGGGAACGTCGACGGGAACGTTAACGGGAGCCATCGGATCCCGAGCCCATCAAGCCCTCGCGCCCCGCCAGCGAGCGCAACTCCTTGCCGACCTTCTCGACCGGGTGCTTGGCGGCCTCCTCGCGCAGGCGCAGAAAGTTCGGCCTGCCGGCCTCCTCCTCGGCGATCAGCTCCTTGGCGAACTGGCCGCTCTGGATCTCGCCCAGGATCTCCTTCATGCGCGCCCTCACGCTCTCGTCGATGATGCGCGGGCCGCGGGTGAGGTCACCGTACTCGGCCACGTCCGAGATCGAATAGCGCATGTACTCGAAGCCGCCCTGATAGATCAAATCAACGATCAGCTTGAGCTCGTGGATGCACTCGTAGTAGGCGATCTCAGGTTGGTAACCGGCCTCCACCAGCGTCTCGAATCCGGCCTGCATCAGCCGGGTCGCTCCGCCGCAGAGGACCACCTGCTCACCAAAGAGATCCGATTCCGTCTCCTCGGCGAAGGTTGTCTCGAGCAGCCCGACACGGGCGGCGCCGATCCCTGCGCCGTAGGCGAGCGCCTTGGCAAGGGCGTTACCCGATGCATCCTGGTGTACCGCAACGAGCGCGGGCACCCCGGCCCCGGCCTCGTACATCTCGCGCACGCGATGACCGGGCGCCTTGGGGGCGACCATGATCACATCGTGACCTGCCGCCGGCTTGATGTAGCCGAAGTGGATGTTGAAGCCGTGCGCGAACAGGATCGTCGCGCCGGGCTCGAGGTTGGGCTCGATCTCGGCCGTATAGACCATGCGCTGGATGTGATCCGGCAACAGGATCATCACGAAGGCCGCGCCACGGGTGGCCTCGGCGGCTGTTTTGACGGGAAGACCGGCCTCGACCGCTCGATCCCAGGCGGCGCTGCCGGGAGCCTCTGCCACCTCAACCTCGACTCCGGAGTCGCGGAGATTAAGCGCGTGCGCATGGCCCTGGCTCCCGTAACCGATGATGGCAACTTTCCCGGAGAGGAGGGAGAGGTCGCCTTCGCGGTGGATTGTCGCCATGAGCTTTCCTTTCTCGTTCTTTGCGCTGATTGATTGAGACCGATTAGCGTCTGACGGCTCGGCTTAGGCCGATGCGGCCAGTGCGCACCATTTCTTTGATTCCGTACGGCCGAACAAGCTCCTCGAAGGAGTCGAGATCCTCCGGGTGGCCGACCATCTCGAACACGATCTCCTGCGGCCCGAGGTCCGAGACCCGGGCGCCGTAGTGGTCGGCGAACGCCATCAACTCGCCGCGCCGCTCGGGCGGAGCCGCGACGGTGAAGAGAGCGATCTCGCGCTCGACGGCTTCGTCGGGGATGAGCTCGGTGATCCTAAGGACGTTGACGAGCTTGTGGATCTGCTTCGTGATCTGCTCGAGCGAGTGCTCGGCGCAATCGACGCGAAGGGTGATACGCGAGACGCCTTCGCGCTCGGTCTGCCCGACCGCGAGCGACTCGATGTTGTAGCCGCGTCGCGCAAACAGGTTCGAGATGCGCGAGAGCGCACCCGGCTTGTCCTCGACCAGGACTGAGAGTGTGTGCTTCATCTCGCCTCGACCTCCTTCGCCTTCTCGTGACTGCCGTATTCGATGATGTCAGCCGCCGAGGCGCCTGCGGGGATCATCGGGAACACTTTCTCGTCTTCGCTGCAGAGCACGTTCACCACGACCGTGCGACCTGCTGCATTCTCGGTGATCGCCTGCTCGAGTGCAGGCGCTATCTCGTCACTGCCGGTGACGGAGATCGGCAGCGCTCCAAATGCCTCGGCCATCTTCGAGTAGTCGGGGATCGGGCCGGTCAGGTCGGTTTGGGAATAGCGCTCGCCGTAGAACATCTCCTGCCACTGGCGCACCATCCCGAGATAGCCGTTCCGGATCAACACGACGATGATCGGCAGGTTGTGAAGCACTGCGGTCGTCAGCTCCTTCGAGGTCATCTGGAAGCAGCCGTCGCCGTCGACGCAGATCACCGTCGCGTCGAGCCGGGCCGCCTTGGCGCCCACGGCCGCCGGCACCCCATAGCCCATCGTTCCCAGGCCGCCGGAGGAAATGAACGTACGCGGCTGGTTGCAGTTCAGGTACTGCATCGCCCACATCTGATGCTGGCCGACGCCGGTCGTCCAGACGATGTCGTCGCGCCCCTCGGTCGCGTCGCGAACCGCTTCGAGCACCTCCTGCGGCTTGATTTTGTCGCCGCGCTCGTAGCGAAGGGGGAACTCGTCCTTCCATTCGGCGATCCGGTTGAGCCAGTCGGTATCTCCCTCACGGCCGTCCGGGATCTGCTTGCGCAGCTCGGCGCTCAGCTGCGCCAGCGCCGGCTTGAGCGGTGCGCAGATCGGGATTTGAGCCTCGCGGATCTTGCCGATCTCGGCCGCGTCGACCTCGAAGTGAATGACCTTGGCGTTGGGCGCGAAGGCGGACACGTTGCCGGTCACGCGATCGTCGAAGCGAGTGCCCACGGCGATCACCAGATCTGCCCGGTTGAGCGCCAGGTTCGAGTACTTCATACCGTGCATGCCCGGGTGACCGGCGTGGAGCGGATGCGAGTCGGGGAAGCCGCCTTTGCCGGTCAGGGTGGTTACGACCGGGATCTTGGTGAACTCCGCGAGCTCGAGCAGTTCGGCGGTAGCCTCGCCGTTGATGATTCCGCCGCCCACGTAGAAGACGGGCTTGTCGGCCTCGAGGATCGCCTTCGCGGCAGCCGCGATCTGGCGGTGGTTCACCTTTCTTGGCGGGTTCCAGCCCGGCAGATCGACGTGGTCGGGGTACTTGAAGTCGAGCTCGGCGATCTGGGCGTCCTTGGTGATGTCGACGAGTACGGGGCCGTAGCGCCCCGTCTGCGCGACGTGGAACGCCGCCTTGATGGTCGCGGGGATCTCATTGGCCTTCTGCACCAACCAGGAGTGCTTCACGATCGGGAGCGTGATCCCGGTCGCGTTCGTCTCCTGGAAGGCGTCGGTGCCGATCTTGGCCGAGGGGACCTGGCCGGTGACGCAGACGAGCGGGGTGGAGTCCATCCATGCGTCCGCGATCGGCGTCACTAGGTTGGTCGTGCCCGGTCCCGAGGTTGCGATCGCAACTCCCACCCTTCCGCTCGCACGCGCGTAGCCCTCGGCCATGTGGCCGGCGCCCTGCTCGTGGCGCGCCAGCACGTGGCGCAGCTTGCTTCCGTTCGCAATCGCTCTGTAGAGGGCGTCGTAGGTGTCGATGATCATTCCGCCCGGGACTCCGAAGCAGACGTCGACGCCCTCGGCCTCCAGCGAGCGAATGATGGCGTCAGCTCCTGTCATCCTGGTCATCTGAGTTCCTCCGTAGAAAGATCGTTATCCTGGCGAGCGCGCGGGAGCTCGGCAAGGACGGTTTCGGTGAATTCGCGCGTCGTCGCAGCTATTCCCGCCTTGACCATATCCGCTGTCCGCGCACCTTTGCGTAGTGCTTCGCGTATCGCCCGATCGAGCGTGCCCGCCGCGACCCGCTCATCAAGGCCTTCGGCGAGTAGGAGCGAGACAGCAACGAGCACTCCGCTCGGGTTCGCAACCCCGAGACCGGCAATCCGGCTTGCCGTCCGGTGGGTTGGGCCGAACAGACTGGGACCGCTGGCGGCGAGGTCGGCCTCGGCGGCGACCAGAGTCATCTCCTCCGCCTCGCGTGCGAGATCCTTGGCCGTCTCTTCTCCGGCGACTACGACATCGAGGTGAGACGGATCGGCCGCTACGATCAGCCGGGCTGCATCGACGCTCAGGTGCTCGATCTCGATTTCCGGCTGGTCCGCGCCGAGTCGTTCGACGAGCAAGCGCCAGTCACGATCGGTGCCGATCGAGGAAAGCCGCCCGCGCCGGTAGCGGGCAAGCAAGAAGGCGCGAGCGATCGTCCACTCTTCATGCCCGCTCGAGGTTGGGTTGAGCATGACGACGTCGCCGTCGGGGGCGAACCCGGCGCGGCGCAGCTCGGCCACCAGCTCGAGCTCGGAGCGGACGCCATCGAGCGCGGGCGTTCGTCTACTCGCCGCGAGAATGGCATCGGCACCGCGATAGGTGGCGCGCGTTTGCGCCGGAAGTGGATGCCCGAGACTGGTCTGAGCCTCGGCTCCGAAGGGCACGTGCAGTTCCTCGACCTCGAACTTGTGCAGGCGAGCGACCTCCTGCAAGACGCGAGTGGCCTCGGCCATCACCTCCGGGCCGATGCCTCCTCCAGACAGACAGGCGATCTTGTAGGCGGCGCTCATCTCGGTCTCCGCCCGCAAGGGAGTCGCCGAGAAGGGCGGTCGCCTCTCCCGTTCACCGCGATAGATCGGTCTGTCTTGCTGTCCATCGTCATTCCTCGTCTCTGTCGCCCTTGGCCGTCTGAAGACGCACTTCTGGCGTTAGTCCGGTCTGTGTGTGGCGCCGTGGCGCGCTGTCAAGTTCGTTCCCCCTAACGGGGGACGACGAGGACGACGACCGTAATCGTCACGAGGCCGACGAGCACGCGCGCGCCGCGAGAGAGCAGACGGGATGCAGAGCCGGCCTTCATAAGTAGGAGACAGTTTGGCGATCGCGAGCGGTAGCTGTCAAGCGCGGAGGCGCGTCGGTCACGCGAGCTGCCGGCCAAGGAAGAGAGCGAGATGGAACTAAACGGACTCGAACCCGGCCGAAAACGGCGCTCGACAACACCGGATCGCCTCTCGCGCTCTCGGGGCGCCGCTAAATGTGCTTCGCCGGAGAGCACAGTGTGGACACACGGGCCCGGAGAGCGAAGTGCGCTCAGCGGTGTCAGGCGGCTCCGGGAGGCCAATCGCGCCTGGCCGCACGGAGCCGCCGGCCGAGAGCGCGAGATCAGCGGTACATCGAGAAGCTGACTAGCAAGATGCGGTCGCCGAGCTCGAAGGCGAGGTGATCGTCGAGCGTAGCCAGGTAGCGATCGCTGGCGCCGACAAGGGCGTGCACCGAGACTTCCCAGACCTTCCACTTCCCGCGTCCGAGCAGAGCCTCGATCAACTCGCGAACGCTGCGGGCGATGTCGTTCGCCCCGACGTGGAGCTCGCCGGGGCGTGGATCGCGCTCCCGCCGGGTGCGGTAGAAATCGCGCAGCCCTTCGTCGGCGAGGAGCCAGCGCCGGAACACCTCCTCTGCCGGCTGGTCCCACGGCTTCAGCTCGTCCAGCTTCATCTCCCAGTGCTTCACCGGCGGTTTCAGCTTCTGTCCGAGCGCATCGAAGTGGTTCTGCAGGGTCTCCTCGACGCTGCCTTTGACGTCGAGCACGAGCACGCCGTAGTCGTAGCGGGAGATGGTGAGCGCCTGATGGAGCTTCGCATACGCGTTCAGGAAGCCGCGAAGCTCTCCGATTCGTTCAGAGTCGAGATCGGGCGTGGCCATGTTCACTGGATTCTCGTCGCCCGAGAGGACGAGGTCGAGGGAGATGTGCCTCGCGAGTGGTTTTTCCACCGCAGTTCTGCGGGTATTCCACCTCCGTTCTGCGCCCGCTGCCGTTTGATGAGAGCCGCTTCAAGCGGTATAGTCTTGGCTCCGATGGCTAGCACAGCAATGACACCGCCTACGTCTGGGATGACGGCTGTCTCCTCTCGCTCTGCTGCTCTGGCCTCGGCTAAGCGCGCTGCTACACGCTAGCCGGCGTCTTCTCGTCTCCGCGCCGACTAGCTGAAAAAAGGAGGCGAGGAGCTGGGGTACTCCACTCCGGCGTTGTGATGACCCTGCAATGGCGGGGAAAGAAGGGAAGCAAGATTTTGGTCACGCAGTCGCTATACGAGATCAACAACCGCACGAGAGAGCGAGATGCCTGCGGCATCGGCTTCATTGCGGACGTTCAGGGACGTCCGTCGCGACGCGTGCTGGATCTGATTCTCGATGCGCTCTGTCGAGTCAAGCACCGCGGTGCCATCAACGCGGACGGGCTAACAGGCGACGGCGCCGGCGTACTGATGCCCCTCACTCGTCTCCTTGCGCCCGACGGCGGGCTGGCGATGGTGTTCGCGCACGACGAGAACGAGCTCGAGCTCGTCGAGCGGGCCTGTCGGCTCGAGAAGATCGGCTTCGCGGGCTGGCGGGAAGTCCCGGTCAATCCCTCCCATCTCGGCGCGCGCGCCCGCCGCACACAACCAAAGATCATGCAGGCCCGCCTCTCTCCGCCCTCCGGATGCGGCGAAGAGGAACACGAGCTGGTCGCGTATCGGGCTCGTAAGCGCATCGAGCGCGAGAGTACGGGTCTCTACATCGCCTCGCTCTCTTTCCGTACGGTCACTTACAAGGGCCTTTGCGCCGCCGATCAGCTGGCCGGCTTCTATCCGGATCTCGCCGACCCGGAGCTCGAGGTCCCGTTTGGAATCTTCCATCAGCGGTTCGCCACCAATACCACTCCTACCTGGGAGCGCGCCCAGCCGTTCCGGATGCTCTGTCACAACGGCGAGATCAACGCGGTGGCGGGGAACGTCAACTGGATGCACGCTCGCGAGCATCACCTCGGCTCTGGGGACGACGCCTCGCTCTACCCGGCGATCGAGGACCCCAGCGCCGACTCGCGCACACTCGACAACGCGCTCGAACTGCTCGTTCGCGGCGGCCGCGATGTGCGTCATGCACTCGCGATGCTCGTACCCGAGGCCTGGGAAGCGAACCCGGAGCTGGACGAGGAACTTCGCGACTTCTATCGCTTCCACTCTTGCCTGATCGAGCCTTGGGACGGGCCTGCCGGGATCGTGTTCACCGACGGGCGCGTCGTCGGCGCCGGCCTCGATCGGAACGGGCTGCGCCCGCTTCGCTATCTCACGGCATCGGACGGGCTCATGATCTGCGCTTCGGAGGTGGGCCTCGTCGATTTCCCGGCCGATGTGACGGTCGAGCACGGCATGCTCGGCCCGGGCGAGATGATCGCCGTCGATCCTGCCCAGGGAGGGGTGCTCTCGAACGATCAGATCAAGCAGAAGCTGGCGAGCCGGCGTCCCTACAGGCGCTGGTTGGACGAGGGGTTGAGATCCCATTCGATCGGCGAGCCGGACGGCCGGCACAGTCCGAATCTCGTGCAGCGGCAGGTCGCGTTCGGTTTCACCAACGAGGAGGTGAACGTGATTCTGCGTCCGATCGGCGCCACGGGTCACGAGCCCACCTCGTCGATGGGCGACGACTCGGCGGTGACGCCGCTTGCGAACCGTTCTCGTCCATTGCCGGCCTACTTCAAGCAGCGCTTCGCACAGGTCACCAATCCGCCTATCGACCACCTGCGAGAGCGGATCGTCTTCAGTGTGCGAACGCTGCTCGGAGCTCGCGCCCCTATCTTGCGAGAAGACGCCGAGGCGGCAAGGCTGACCGAGCTGGAAAGCTTTTTCCTCTTCCCGGATGGTCTCGAGGGCCTAAAGAGCCATCGCCTCGACGCGACCTTCACGCAGGACGAAGGGCTCGAAGCGGCCTGCGAACGCCTGGCTACCGAGGCGGCCGCGGCTGTCCAAAGCGGCGAGCAACTTCTTCTGATCACCGATACGGGCATCTCGCCCGAGCGGGCGCCGATGCCGATCTTGCTGGCGGTCGGCGTCGTTCACCAGCGATTGGTCGCATCGGAGCTACGCACAGGCGCCTCCATCCTCGTCGAGAGCGACGAGTCGCGTGAGACGCATCACTTCGCTCTCTTGCTCGGCTTCGGGGCCGACGCGATCTGTCCGCGGCTTTCGCTCGAGACGATGGCGGCGCTGGCGGAAAGCGCCAAGCTCGGGAGGGAAGGTCCGGGCCCCGCCGAGGCGCAAGAGCGGTTCCGCCGAACAATGCAGGACGGAGTTCTCAAGGTCATGTCCAAGATGGGCATCTCGGATGTGGCGAGCTATCGGGGGGCTCAGATCTTCGAGGCGATCGGTCTTGCCGACGAGGTCATGAGCAAAGCGTTTGCGCGCACGTCGTCGGCTGTCGGCGGAATCGGCTTCGCCGAGCTAGAGGCCGATGCCTGGTGGCGGCTCGGCGAGGCCTTCGCGGAGCGCCCGCAGCTGGAAAACCCAGGCTTCGTCAAGATGCGCCGAGGCGGCGAAGAGCACGCAACCACGGCTCCGATAGTCAGCACGCTCAAAGAGTCGGTCTCGAGCGGCCAGCGCGAGGCCGCATATCTCCTCCGCCGCGCTGTTGCGGGCGGCGGTTGGGAGATCTACGAGCAATACGCGAAGACGGTGAACGACCGCGAGCCGCTCGAGCTCCGCGACCTGCTCGAGTTGGTTCCCGATGGACCGCCGCTCCCGCTCGAGGTCGTCGAGCCCGTATCGTCCATCGTCAAGCGCTTCTCGGCCGGGGCGATGAGCCAGGGCGCTCTTTCTGCCGAGGCGCACGAGACCCTCGCGATCGCCCTCAACATGATCGGCGCTCGCTCGAACTCGGGTGAGGGCGGGGAGGCGCTCGCGCGTTTCGGCACGGCCCGCAACTCCGCCATTAAACAGGTGGCCTCGGGACGTTTCGGCGTCACGCCCGCTTACCTACGCTCGGCGGAGGAGCTACAGATCAAGATCGCTCAGGGCGCGAAGCCCGGCGAGGGCGGCCAGCTTCCGGGGCACAAGGTTTCTGCAGAGATAGCCGAGCTGCGGCACACGGAGCCCGGGATCGCGCTCATCTCGCCGCCTCCGCACCATGACATCTACTCGATCGAAGATCTCGCTCAGCTGGTCTTCGACCTTCGCCAGGCGCACCCGCTCGCGGAGGTATCGGTGAAGCTGGTCGCTGAAGCGGGCGTGGGCATCGTCGCCGCCGGAGTCGTCAAGGCACTTGCGGATGTCGTTCACATCGCCGGGTGCGACGGTGGCACCGGTGCGAGCCCGCTCTCGTCTATCAAGAATGCCGGTGCGCCCTGGGAGCTGGGGCTTGCCGAGACGCAGCAGGCGCTGGTCGCGGAGGGTCTGCGCGGGCGCGTGCGAGTGCGGGTCGACGGAGGCTTCAAGACGGGCCGCGATGTCGTCGTGGCGGCTCTTTTGGGAGCGGACGAGTACAGCTTCGGCACCTCGCTATTGCTGGCCGAGGGCTGCCTGATGGTGCGCGCCTGCCATCTCGACAGCTGCCCGGTCGGTATCGCAACGCAGCGACCCGAGCTACGAAAACGGTTCGAAGGGACTCCGGAAAAGGTTGCGGCGTACCTCCTCTTCGTCGCCGAAGAAGTTCGTCGTCAGCTGGCCGCGCTCGGACTGCGCTCGCTCAACGATGCGATCGGGCGGACGGAGCTACTCCGTCAGCGCTCGACGGGCAGTGCCCGAAAGGACTTGGTCGACCTTTCTTCGCTACTCGCGAAGGAAGCAAGCGGCCCGTTCCACTACACCGGAGAGCCTCGACTGATCGCGACCGGCGGTGAGCTGAACGACCGGCTTGCGACCGAAGCGGCAGTGATCCTCGAGCGAGACGTGGATGTGGAGCTCGACTACCCGATCACGAACCGCGATCGCACGGTCGGCGCGCGCCTCGGCGGAGACATCGGCGAGCACTTCGGCTTCGGAGCGCCGCCGGGACGTCTCAAGGCCCGCTTCCGCGGCGCCGCCGGACAGAGCTTCGGCGCCTATCTCACCGACGGGATCAGCTTCGAGCTGATCGGGGTGGCGAACGATTACGTCGGCAAGGGAATGAACGGAGGCACGATCGTTATCCGGCCCGACGCGGGCGTCGCCGGGCATCCGGTCCTTGCAGGCAACACGCTGCTCTACGGAGCGACCGGTGGTCGCCTCTTCATCGCCGGGCGCGTCGGTGGGCGCTTCGCGGTCAGGAACTCGGGCACCGTCGCCGTAGTCGAGGGCACCGGCGAGCATCCCTGCGAGTACATGACCGCTGGAACCGTTGTCATCCTGGGCGAGTTCGGGCGTAACCTCGGCGCCGGCATGAGTGGCGGCCAGGCCTTCGTCTACGACCCACAGGGGCACCTGGGCGTTCGTATGAATCCCGATCTCGTCTTTGCCGAACCGCTGGAAGACGCGGCCGCGGCGAACCTGCGCATACTGCTCGAGGAGCATCTCGAGCTCACCGGCTCGCCGCGCGCCAAGGCGATGCTCGAGCGCTGGGAGACCACGCTCGCCGATTTCAGGCGCGTACACCCGAAGCGGAACGTCGCCCGGCTCGAGGAAGAGCATGAGGGCTCGGCACAAGAGGCCGCCGAGGGTGCCGCCCCGGTCGCCGGTTGAGCGGGGACTACTGACTAGGAGACAGCTGATCCCGCGTCGACGATGCCTGCTCCATAGGCGTCGTCTGACGAGATCGGATGCTTGAAGTCGAGGTGGCAGTATCCGAGGTCACAGGCCGTGCCGTCGAGTGCCGGGGCCGTGTTGTTCGGATCGTTCGGGCCGGTGTAGTTGACGACTCCGTCTCGAGCTGTCCGCGTCAATTGTGCGAGCAACGCGTCGGGCCGGTCCCGCAACCAGCGGTGGGTCGCGAGAACGAGCACCGCGACTCCGCTCAGGTTGGGAGCGGCCATCGAAGTTCCTTGCGACCAGGCGAAGCCCTGTCCGGCGATGGTAAAGCAGGCCGAGTTGTACGAGGCCGAGGTATAGGGGTCGGTGCAGTACGCGGAGTTCGGATCGACGGCGGCGAGCGAGCCGTATCCGCCGGCCAAAACGTCGTCCGTGCCACCGTCGAAGAGCGGGATGTTGAACTGCCGGGCTCCACCCGGTGCAGCCAAATCGATGCGCGAGCCGTAGTTCGAGTAGTAGGCGAGCTGGTCGCGTTTGCCGATCCACTTCGCGGGCCAGCGAACCGAGGGATCGGCGTCGGGTGCGTTGACGACTTCGTTCCCGGTCGCCGAGACGAGGATCACTCCGGGTAGCCCACCCGGCACCAGCAGCATCCCGCGCAGATCGGTGATGTAAGGGAAGAGCGATTCATCGCCCGGGTAGACCGTCCCAATTCCCTTCGAGCCGCTGGCGACCTGGCCGGCGCCGGTGAACCTACGACCCGCGACTTTGATGTTCGTACGGTCGATGCGTACGTGATCGTTCCCGGCCGAGGCGATTATCGCCGTTCCGCGCGACTGACAGTAGCTGACTGCGTCAGCCCAGAGCAGGTAGTCCTCGGCGTCGGCCTGGAGCGTGGGATCGTCATAGCCGACGATCGACATGTTGAGAATGTCCGCGCCGTCCTGGCAAGCCTCGACCATGCCGTCGACGATCCAGCTCGTGAGTCCGCCCCAGTCGCCGGCGAGCACCTTGTAGCTGCGGATCGTCACCTTTGGAGCGACACCGTTCGACCCGAACCCGTTCGCCGCGGCCCCGATCCGGCTCGCAACCCAAGTTCCGTGACCGTCCGTATCGCCGTTACGGCACTCATCGAGAATCCCGTTGTCCTTGAGGAAGCCGAGACCGTAGTCGCGGATGATCGACTTGCAGTCGAGGGCGTTCTCGGACGTTCTCGCGTCGAAGTTGTCGCGCAGCTCCTTCGTGCCGCCCTGGACACCGGTGTCGAGCACGGCGACGACGATCGACTTGTCGCCCCTCGTCTTCTGCCACGCGTTCGGGACGTTCATGCGGTTGTCGTCCCATTGCACTATTCCCTCGGCGTTGGGAGCGGCGGCGTCGTGCAGCGGATCCGGGAACGAAGAGGCCTTGTTCTTCGGGATGAAGCGCGGCGGCGCCGAGCCTGCGGCGGGTGCGCGCTCATCCGTTGGTCCCCAGGAGATGTAGCGATCGACGAATAGTGCGTTGACCTTCGGGTCCGCCTCGACCTTGCTGGCGAAGCTCGAGTCGTTGCTGCGCACTGCAACCGCGGAAACCTCGGGCATGACCGTGGCCACGTCGCCGCCCGCATCGGTGACGATCTTCTTCATGTCCGCCGCCGAGGTGCCCGGGGCGAAACGGACGATGCTCTCGGCCGAAGGCGAACCGTGCGCAGACTGAGAGGACTGTGTGAACGGGCGCGAGCCGGCGAATGCGGTAGTACTCAGGAGTCCTAGGCACGCGGCCGCGCCGACCAGGAGAACTCCCCGCAGGCCGCGCCGCACGCAAGAACGATGGAAGCGCGCCATCGATATAACTGTCGGGATTCGCGTCGTGAAGCAGTGTCCCGAGAACGGGGTATTCTCGTCCCCCAGATGAGGAGTATTCGGCTCGCGACGGCGTGTCGGAGGCGGTACGAAGCCGGGTCAGACCGCTTTTTCCAGCTCCTGGAGCGAAAAGCCGATGCTTCCGCTCGCTCGCCCGCGCCCCGCGGCGCGTAGAACCCGGGCGTAAGCCTCGGCGGCCGTCTTCCCGCCCGCCATCACCTCGCCGGTCGATTTCATCTCGGGGCCGCGGACGGCGGCGCCGGCGAAGCGATCCTCGGGGAAGATCGCCTCCTTGGCCCAGACACGGGTCGGCTGCGCTCGCTCGGGTAGTCCGAGCTCCTCGAGCCGAGCCCCGAGCATCAGCCGGCAGGCCGCGTCGACCAGCGGGATCCCCGTCGCTTTGGCCACGAAGGGAACCGTGCGCGAGGCACGGGGATTCGCCTCGAGCACGTAGAGGCGCCCGTCGTGCAGCGCGAGCTGAAGGTTGAGCAGTCCCCGGATGCCGAGACGGCCGGCGAGGGCGTCTGCCAGTTCCCTGATCTCGCGCTCGAGCGCCGGGAAGACCGAGGGGCCGGGTACGACGCAGGCTGAGTCGCCGGAGTGCACGCCCGTCGGCTCGACGTGCTCGAGCACCGCGGCCACCCACGCGTGCTCGCCGTCGCAGAGCGCGTCCACGTCCAGCTCGATCGCTCCCTCCAGGTACTCGTCCACCAGCACCGGCTCGTCGATCTCGAGCGTGTCGGCGTCGCGGACGACCCGCATGCCGCGGCCGCCGAGCACGTAGTGCGGGCGCACCAGCACCGGTGTGCCGATCTTGCGGGCGATCTCCTGCGCCTCGGCGCTGCTAGAGGCCGTCCCCCAGCGCGGCGCGAGCAGGCCCAGCTCGGCGACGACCTCGCCGAAGGCGCCTCGATCCTCGGCCGCCTCTATCGCAGCCAGCGGCTCGCCGGCCAGCGGGACTCCTTCGTCCGCGAGCGCCCGGGCCAGCTTCAAGGGAGTCTGGCCTCCGAGCGTGACGACGACTGCCTGCGGCTGCTCGTGCGCGACGACGTCGAGAACGCGCTCAATTGTGACCGGCTCGAGGTAGAGGCGGCTGGAGGTGTCGTAGTCGGTAGAGACGGTCTCAGGGTTGGAGTTGAGCATCACGGCTTCGTAGCCGAGCCGGCGGAAGCTCTGAGCGGCGTGCACGCAGCAGTAGTCGAACTCGATTCCCTGCCCGATCCGGTTCGGGCCCGATCCGAGGATGAGGATGCGCGACCCGGCCGAGGATTCGATCGAGTCGCCGGTCTCGAAGGAGAGGTAGAAGTACGGGGTACGCGCCTCGAACTCGGCGGCGCAGGAGTCGACGGCGAGCCGCCCCGGGCGACCGCGGCGCGCGCGCACCTCTTTCTCGGAGATGCCGAGCACTCGGGCGACGCGCGAGTCGGGAAGGCCGAACCGCTTCGCTACTGGAATGTCGCCGCTATCTGCAAGCGCCTCCTCGGCCTCGCGGATGGAGTCGAGTTCGCGCCGGAAGTAGGGGTGCGCGCCCGGGAACTCGGGAATCGGGAGCTTCTGCTCGAGCCCGTCCAGGGCCTTGAGAAACGCTTCCGGAAAGGTGCGCCCGAGGCCGAGCGCCTCGCCGACCGCGCGCATCTCGGTGCCGAGCACCGGCTCGGCGGCGAACTTTTCCCAGTCGAAACGGGGAGCCTTGACAGCGACGTAATCGAGCGCCGGCTCGAAGGCCGCCGAGGACTTGCCGGTGATGTCGTTCGGAAGCTCGTCGAGCGTGTAGCCGACGGCGAGCAGGGCAGCCAGCTTGGCGATCGGGAAACCGGTCGCCTTCGAGGCGAGCGCCGAGGAGCGCGAGACACGCGGATTCATCTCGATCAAGACCAGCTCGCGCGTCTCCGGCTCGTACGCGAACTGGACGTTCGCGCCGCCGGTGGCCACGCCGACGGCCCGGGCGCAGGCGAAGGCGGCCTCACGTAGGCGCTGGTACTCGGCGTCGGGGAGTGTCTGCTGCGGCGCGACCGTCCAGGAGTCGCCGGTGTGTACGCCCATCGGGTCGATGTTCTCGATCGAGCAGACGATCACGCAGTTTCCGGCCCGGTCGACCATCACCTCGAGCTCGAACTCCTGCCAGCCTTGCAACGAGCGCTCGACCAGCACCTGCCCGACCGGGCTAATGCGAAGGCCACGCTTCACCTGGCGTTCGAGCTCGTTGCGATCGCGCGCCAAGCCGCCGCCCTGGCCGCCGAGAGTGAAGGCCGGCCGTACGACCGCGGGGAGCGGGCACTCGTCGAGCTGGGAGAGCGACGTGACGATGACGCTCTCTGGCACCGGCAACCCGGCCGAGATCATCGTCTCGCGGAAGATCGAGCGGTCCTCGGCGCGGCTGATCGCCTCGACGTCGGCTCCGATCAGCTCGATTCCGTAGCGCTCGAGAACACCGGAGCGCGCCAGCTCGACGGCGAGATTGAGCGCCGTTTGGCCGCCAAGCGTGGGCAGGAGAGCATCGGGGCGCTCGCGGGCTATCACCTGACCTACCGCCTCGGCGTCGAGCGGCTCGAGGTAGGTCGCGTCCGCCCACTCCGGGTCGGTCATGATCGTGGCCGGGTTGGAGTTGACGAGCACGACCCGGTAACCCTCGCTGCGCAGAACGCGGCAGGCCTGGGCGCCGGAGTAGTCGAACTCACACGCCTGCCCGATCCGGATCGGGCCCGAGCCGACGATCAAAATGCTTTCGATGTCAGTCCGCTTCGGCACGCGGAGGCGATCCTTTCGAAGAAGGGCAGTGCGTCGAGCGGGCCGGGCGCCGCTTCGGGATGGAACTGAACCGAGGCGAAATCGTCGCTTTCGAGACCCTCCACGGTGCCGTCGTTGAGCGACATGTGGCTGACCTCGCAGGCGTCCGAGCGGGCGACTGCGAAGCCGTGATTCTGTACGGTCACCAGCACCCTCTGGCTGTCGCGCACGCGCACGGGATGGTTCGCGCCCCGGTGACCGAAGGGGAGCTTGAAGGTTTTGAGCCCCAGCGCCAGACCGAGCAACTGGTGGCCGAGGCAGATTCCAAACAGTGGCAGCGTTCCGATCAACGTGCGCACGGTCTCGACCGCGTCGTCCAGCTGGGCGGGGTCGCCGGGGCCGTTACCGACGAGGACGACACGAGGCTTCAGCGCGAGAATCGCCTCGGCGCCCCAGTAACCGGGGACGAGGACGACCTCGAGCCCGCGCTCGACCAAACGGCGCACGATCGAGCGCTTGCAGCCGAAGTCCATCACCACGCAGCGCGGTCCATCACCGGATACCACGGGTTCGTGGGCGCAGACGTCGTAGGCGAGCGGCGGGCGGACAACCCGATCAGCCGTCATCCTGTCGACGTCGATGTGGGGCTCGGCGAGGGCCCGCTGCAGCAGCTCGCCGGCCGGCGCCTCGCCGAGCGCGCAGCGCATCACACCGCCCTCGCGGATGCGGCGGACGAGCGCACGCGTGTCTATGTCGTCGATCGCTACGGCGCCCTGGGACGTCAGCCAGGCTGCGAACTCGGGCCGCGCCCGGCGCATGACCACGCCCGCGCACTGAACAGATCCCGACTCCATCCGTGCTCGGTCGACGCCGTAGTTGCCGATCAACGGATAGCTGAAAGCGAGTACCTGAGCCGCATAGCTAGGATCGGTGACGGCCTCTTCGTAGCCCGCCATGGCCGTGGTGAAACAGGCCTCGCCGGCACTGATGCCCGGAGCACCCACGGCGCGTCCCTCGTAGGTGGTTCCGTCCTCCAGGACAAGGGTTGCATGTCGCATAGGAGTTTGCATGATACGCGAAAATCTGCATAATACGCGAATGATCTCGACTGCGATAGTCGGTACCGCCGGCTACACCGGCCAGGAGACGCTCGACCGCGTTCTCCTCCATCCCGAGCTGGAGCTCGTCGCGCTCGGCTCCGACACCTTCGCCGGTAAGCCCGCGGCCGTGCTCGATCCCCGTTTCGCCTGCTCGCAGGCTGCCGAGCTCGAGCTGGTGACGAACGAGCAAGCGCTGGCAAGCGGCGCCGAGCTCGTCTTCCTCTGTCTGGAGAACGAGCGCGCGGCCGCTGTCGAACCGCCGCCGGGAGCAACCGTCGTCGATCTCTCCGGTGCGCACCGGTTGAAGGACGCCTCCGCCTACGAGCGCTGGTACGGCTTCGTCCATCCGAAACCCGGCGAGCTCAACGACTGGTGCTTCGCTCAGCCCGAGCTCTCGCCGCCCAGCGGGCGCCTGATCGCCAATCCGGGCTGCTACGTGACGGCGACGCTGCTCGCGCTGGGCCCGATCAAGGACGCGGTAGATCCCGAGACCGTGGTCGTGGACGGCAAGAGCGGCACGACCGGCGCCGGTCGCAGTCTCAAGCCCGCTCTGCACGCCGGTGCCGTGCTCGAGAACGTCTCTCCCTACAAGGTGGGCTCGCATCAGCACGCGCCCGAGATGGCGCTCTTGCTCGGCTTTGTCCCTACCTTCGTTCCCCACTTGCTGCCGCTCCGGCGCGGGCTCATCTGCACCTGTTACGTGCGCGGGATAGACGCGGGCTCGGCGCGGGCGCGGCTGGAGGCGGCCTATAGCGAGGCGCCGCTGGTGAACGTGCTGCCCGAGGGAGTCGCGCCCGAGATCGGGCGGGTGCACAAGACCGACTACGCGGAGATCAACGTCTTCGCCGACACCGTAACCGGTGCCACCATCGTCATTTGCGCGATCGACAACCTCGGCAAGGGCGCTTCGGGCCAGGCGGTGCAGAACGCCAACCTCGCGCTCGGATTGCCGGAGACGGCCGGGCTACGGATCGGAGCTCTGAGCGTGTGAGCGTGACCGCCGCCAGAGGTTTCGTCGCCAGCGGCATCCGCTGCGGGATGAAGACCGAGGGTCTCGACCTCGCGCTCGTTCGCTCGACCAGGCCGGCCGTTGGCGCCGCGATGTTCACGCAAAACCGCGTCCAGGCAGCGCCTGTGGTCGTCTCGCGCCGGCATCTCGCACAGGCCCAGCCGCAGGCGATTGTCCTCAACTCAGGCTGCGCCAACGCCGCCACCGGCGAGCGGGGCGAGCTGGACGCGCTCGCAACCGCCGGGGAAGCCGCCCGTCTGCTCGAACTCGAGGTCGAGCAGATCCTGCTTTGCTCGACCGGGGTGATCGGGGTCAGGCTTCCGCTCGACAAGCTTCTTCCGGGCCTCAGCGAGGCGGCCGCGGCTCTCTCCGAGACAGGAGGCGTGACGGCCGCCGAGGCGATCATGACCACCGACACGCGCCTCAAGCAGGCGAGCACTTCCGGCGCCGGGTTCAGCGTCGGCGGTATGGCCAAGGGCGCCGCCATGATCCACCCCAAGCTCGCGACGATGCTGGCGGTCGTCACCACTGACTATCCCCTCGACGAGGGTGAGCCGGAGAAGTTCCTGCGCCCGGCCGTGGAGCGCAGCTTCAACCGCATCTCGGTCGACGGCGACTGCTCCACCAACGACACGGTGATCCTGCTTGCAAACGGCGCCGCCGAGATCGAGCGCAGCGAGGCCGGCAATCGCGAGTTCGAGCAGCTGCTGGGGCAGGTTTGCCACGAGTTGGCCGAGCAGATCGTCAAGGACGCTGAGGGATTCACGGTTCTGCTCGAAGTAGACGTACACGGCGCCGTCAGCGAAGCCCAAGCGGCGGCGATCGCGGCTCGCATCGCCTCCTCGCCGCTCGTGAAGACGGCGGCCTTCGGCCACGACCCCAACTGGGGCCGCGTGATGATGGCCGCAGGCTCGGCACCCTGGCAGGACGGCTACGCCGAGCTCGATCCGGGCAAGGTGACGCTCGCCTTCAACGGAACTAAGGTGCTGGTGGACGGCGCCCATATCGACGCCACCCCGGCGATGGAGGGATCGAGCTGCGTGATCGAGCTCGATCTCGGCCTCGACGACGGCGAGGCGAGCTACCTGGCCTCCGATCTCTCCTACGAGTACGTGAGGCTGAACGCGGAGTACACGACGTGACGCGGATCGTGGTCAAGCTGGGTGGCGCCGTAGCCCGCGATGCGGTCTCCTATCCGCTTGCGCTCGCAGAGCAAGGGCACGAGGTCTGCGTCGTGCACGGCGCCGGGCCTCAGATCTCGCTCGAGATGGCGCGGCGGGGGATTGAGGTTGCGTTCGTTAACGGGCGCCGCGTGACGACGGCCGAGACTCTCGCCGTGGTGCGAGAGGCGCTCGAGCAGGTGAACAGCGACCTGGTCGAAGCCCTGGGCCCGTCCGCGGTCGGCTTGATGGGCGACGAGATCGGGCTCGAGGCCGAGCAGGTACCCGAGCTGGGGCTGGTCGGGAATCCGCTGCCGAGCACGCCGCTCGCGGTTGTCGAAGCGCTCGGCGCCGGGCAGGTGCCCGTGGTCGCCCCGCTCGCCCGCGGGCCGCTCAACGTCAACGCCGACGAGGCCGCCGCGATGCTCGCGGTCGGGATCGGGGCCGAACGCGTCCATTTCGTCACCGACGTTCCCGGACTACTGGTCGGCGCCGAGGTCGTTGCCTCGATCCACGCCGACGAGGCCGAGCAACTGCTCGCAAGCGGCGAGCTGCAAGGCGGGATAATCCCCAAGCTCACGGCCGCGGTGCATGCCGCCCGCCAGGGAGTCGTGGCCGAGATCGGCGAGACGGCGGTGATCGCGTGAGCAAGCTGCTCGAAGCCCATCTGCTCCCGACCTACGCGCGCGCACCGGTGACCTTCGTCGAGGGCGACGGCTGCTGGCTGATCGACGACAACGGCGAGCGCTACCTAGACTTCGCCGGCGGGATCGCTGTGATCGGGCTCGGACATCGCCATCCGGCCTCGACCCGCGCCGCGCACGAGCAGCTCGACAAGCTCTGGCACGTCTCCAACCTCTACTGGACGATCCCGATGATGGAGCTGGCCAAACGCCTCTCCGAGCGCTTCGGCGGAGCCCAGGCCTTCTTCTGCAACTCGGGAGCCGAGGCGATCGAGGCTGCGATCAAGTACGCGCGCAAGGCGACCGGCAAGACTGGGATCGTCGCGCTCGAGGGCTCGTTCCACGGTCGCACGATGGGGGGCCTTTCGATCACCGGACAAGCGGCCAAACGCGAGGCCTTCGCGCCCCTGCTCGGGCAAGTCAGCTTCGCCTTTCTCAACAACTCACTCTCGCTTCGCGCCGCCGCGCTCGCCGACACCGGGCTGATCATCATGGAGCCGATCCAGGGCGAGGGCGGCGTGAATCCGGCCGAGGTCGAGTTCCTACGGGCGGCTCGCGCGCTCGCCGACGAGCTCGGAGCGCTCCTCTGCTTCGACGAAGTGCAGACGGGCGTCGGCAGGACGGGCTCCTTCTTCGCCTTCGAGCGCATGGGTGTTCGGCCGGACCTGGTCACACTCGCCAAGGGGTTGGCCAACGGCCTCCCGATCGGGGCGCTGCTGGTGGCCGATAACGCGGTGCGCGGCTTCGAGGCCGGCGACCACGCCTCGACCTTCGGCGGCAATCCCGTCTCCTGCGCCGCCGCCTGCGCCGTGCTGGACGCGATCGACGAAGAGCTGCTGGCGAACGTCTCGTCAATGGGCGAGCGCCTGGCTGCGGGGCTGCGCGAGCTGCCCGGAGTACGCGAGGTGCGTGGCGCCGGCCTGCTGATCGGCGCCGAGGTCGAAGGCTCCGCGGCCGAGGTCGCAGCGGTAGCGCTCGAGCACCGGCTGCTCGTTACCACCTGCGGTGCGAGCGCGATCCGGCTGACTCCGCCTCTCACCGTTTCGGCCGGTCTGGTCGATCAGGCGCTCGCGACTCTCAAAGAGGTTCTGGCATGAACAGAAGCGATCGCCATGCACTGATCCTGCGTCTCGTTCATGAGCGCGAGATCGCCACGCAGGAGGAGCTTGCACAGGCGCTCCGCGAGCTCAAGCACGAGGTCGTGCAGACGACGGTGTCGCGCGACATCAACGAGCTTGGGCTGGTCAAAGTGCGGGGCGCGAGCGGGCGGCTCGTCTACTCGCCGGCCACCGGTATGAACGGCAATCGTCGCGGAACTCAGCTCGCGGAGGCTTTCAAGCGCTGGGCGCTCGGCTGCGACTCGAGCGGCAACCTGGTCGTCCTGACGACGTTGCCCGGGTTCGCCGATCCGCTTGCCCAGGAGATCGACAATGCGCACCTTCCGCACATCCTGGCCACGCTTGCGGGCGAGAACACGATCCTGGTCGTGGCCCAAGATGGCGTGCCGGGCGTCCAGCTTTGCGAGGAGCTCCGCCGCGAGTTTCTCGCTGGAATCGATATCGAGAACGAGACGAGGAGATGAGATGAGTCGGACTGCGGTCCTTTGTTATTCCGGTGGACTGGACACCACCTGCGCGATCTGCTGGCTGAAGGAGGATTACGGCTTCGCCGACGTCATCGCCGTTCTGGTCGACGTGGGCCAGGAGTACGACCTCGAGCAGGCGATCGAGCGCGGGAACGTGGCCGGCGCCAAGGAGATCGTCGTCCTCGACCTGAAGGAGCGCTTTGTCGAGGGCAACGTCGCTCAGGCGATCAAGACGAACGCGCTCTACGAGGGCCGCTACCCGCTCGTCTCGGCTCTGTCACGGCCGCTGATCGCCGGTGCCGTCGCCGAGGTCGCCGTCGAGCACGAGGCCGAGGCGCTCGTACACGGCTGCACCGGCAAGGGTAACGATCAGCTCCGCTTCGATTACGCCTTCAAGGCCAACTACCCGGGCGTAAAGGTGATCGCGCCGCTTCGCGACAAGGTGCGCACGCGCGAGGAGGAGATCGTCTACGCCCAGGAGCGCGGGATCCCGATCACCAACACCAAGGAGTCGCCGTACTCGATCGACGAGAACGTCTTCGGGCGCGCGATCGAGTCGGGGATGCTCGAGGACCCCTGGACCGCCCCGCCCGAGGACGCCTACCGGCTCACCTCCGACCCGGCCAAGGCGCCGGCGCCCAAAGAGATCGTGATCGGTTTCGAGAACGGCATTCCGGTTTCGCTAGAGGGCGAGAGGCTGCCGCTCTACCAGCTCATTCACCGCATGAACGTCGAGACCGGCGCCTACGGGATCGGTCGCATCGACATGATCGAGAACCGCGCCGTCGGCATCAAGAGCCGCGAGGTCTACGAGGCGCCGGCGGCGATCGCGCTGATCGAGGCTCACAAGGCGCTCGAAGAGCTGGTACTGACGAAGGACGAGCTCAGAATCAAACACTTCCTCGAGGTGCGCTGGACGGAGATCGTCTACGAGGGCAGGTGGTTCACCCCGGCGCGCGAGGCGATCGACGCCTTCGTCGACCACACGCAGAAGATGGTCAGCGGCGAGGTTCGGCTGCGCTTGCAGGGCGGGCAGGCCGTTGTCGTCGGTCGGCGCTCGGAGAATGCGCTCTACGCCGAGACGCTCGCCTCCTACGGGGCGTCGGACACCTTCCCGCACGATGCGGCGGAGGGTCTGATCACCGTTCTCTCGCTCGAGACAGAGGCCGTCGCGACCCGGGCTAGAAAGAACGCGTAGTGAGAACTCCTTTTAAAACGAAGCGTCTTCATTCCGAAATGAGCTCTTAGTGGCGCTCTGGTCGGACAGAGTTGAGAAGGGGCTCGCGCCCGAGGTGGCGGAGTTTCTGCGCGCGCCGGATCGCGAGCTCCTTCGCTACGACTGCGCGGCCTCGAAGCAGCACGCCGAGCGCCTGCACGGCGCCGGGCTGCTCGGCGATGACGAGCTGGCGCAGGTAACGGAGGCACTCGAGCGGATCGCCCGCGAGGGCGGGGTGACCGACGCCGACGAGGATGTCCATTCTGCGATCGAGCGGCTACTCGGCGAGCTGGGGCGCAAGATCCACGCCGGCCGCTCGCGCAACGATCAAGTCGTCGCGGCGATGCGACTCTACGTGCAGGAGGCCAGCGAGGAAGCGAGCGAGGGAATCCGGCGGCTTGCCGCCGTGCTGCTCGACCGCGCCGAAGCCGAGGCGAAGACGCTGATGCCCGGCTATACGCACATGCAGCGCGCCCAGCCGGTGACGCTCGGTCATTACCTGCTCGCCTGGGTGGAGATGATCGAGCGCGATCTGACCCGCTTTTCGGCGGCGAAGACGTCCGCGCATCCGAGCCCGCTCGGCGCCGGCGCGCTTGCCGGCTCCACGCTTCGGCTTCCCGCGCCGGCGAACCAGATGCGCAACTCGCTCGACGCCGTCGCCGATCGCGATTTCGCGCTCGACTACGTGTACGCAGTCGCCGCCTGCTTCTCGCATCTCTCCCGTGTGGCCGGCGAGCTCTGCCTCTGGGCGACCGCCGAGTACGGCTTCCTGCGCCTGCCCGAAGAGGCCGCAACCGGTTCTTCGATGATGCCGCAGAAGCTCAATCCCGATGTCGCCGAGCTCGTGCGCGGAAAGGCGGGAACTGCGGCAGGGCGCCTCGCCGGCCTCTTGGCGGTTCTCAAGGGCCTGCCGCTTGCCTACAACCAAGATCTCCAGGAGGACAAGGAGGCGATCTTCTCATCGCGCCGCGATCTACGTGGCGCGCTGGCCGCCCTCGCCGTGCTCGTGCGCCACGTCGAGTTCAAGCCCGAGCGGATGGCCGAGGCGGCGTCCGATCCCCAGCTCCTCGCCACCGACGCCGCCGAGAAGCTCGTCGCTGAAGGCGTTCCCTTCCGCGACGCCTACGGGGAGGTCGCCCGCTCGGTACGCGAGGGGAGCTTCGTCCCTCCGTCATCCGCCGCCGACAGCGTCAAGGCTCGTAAGGCTCCCGGCCCCGGCGAGGTGAACGAAGCGATCGTGGCTGCAAGGGCGCGGCTTTCGATCACGTGAGCGTGCCCGTTATCCGGACGGCCGTACCGGAGGACGCGCACGCGATCCTCGAGCTCTGGCGCCTCGCCGGAGCCTTCCCAACCCGCAGCGACAACGAAGAGAGTGTCTGCTCGTTGGTCGCGCACGATCAAGAGGCCGTTCTGGTTGCAGAAGAGGATGGCGAGCTAGCGGGCACGCTAGTCGCCGCCTTCGACGGCTGGCGCGGCACCCTTTTCCGCCTGGCCGTGCTTCCTTCGCACAGGCGACGCGGCGTCGCCCGGGCGCTCGTAGCCGCAGGCGAGCGTAGCCTGCGCGACCGAGGCGCGGTCCGCGTCAGTCTCTACGCGATCAGAGCCGAGACCGAAGCGCTCGAGTTCTGGAGCGCCATCGGCTACGAGCGCGACGAACGAGTCGTTCGCTTCGTCAAGAACCTCGAGCCCTAGCTCTTACTTGTCCCACTGCTCTCGCCGCCGCTCGACTCGGCGAGCTAGTCGTCCTCGAGTAAGCGAGTGGCCGCCTCGCGGATGTCGGCCTCGGCTCGAGCTAGCGTCCCGAGCTCTCCGCTCGCCGCCAGTTCCCACTCCTCGAGCAAGAAGAAGAAGTCGCTCAGCTTCTCGGTGCTGTTGTCGCAGCCGAGGGAGAGAGAAGCGATATCGGCGCAAGCGTCACGTACTCCGAGCTCACCGGCGATCAGTCGTTTTGCCACTCTGCGTGCGGCGATCAGCGCCGCCTCCTCGCAGCTTGGCTGCGCGATGCCGAGCTCGCTCATCGCTCCGATGAGCAGCTCGCGCCCCTTCCCGTCTAGCTCGCTCGAGGGCACCTCCACTAGAGCCCTGAGGTTGGGCGTATCGAACCCGTCGGCGAGCAAGGCCGAAGCGATGAGCGATAACCTTTCCCCAGGGATCCGCCCGAGAGTCCACTCGGCGAACACCGTCGCCGGATCCATAGTGCGCGAGCATACGTCGAACGACCCATCGCGATCAAGTCGGATGCGATCGGTGCGCGCACGAACTCGGCGCGGTGGTCGCTGCGGCGCTAGCCTCGGCGCCGGTCTTTACGATCTGAGATGAGACAAGGGCCCGAGTCTGGTCGGGCCCTTGTCTGTCTGGGGAGTCCTATCCCTCGCTCGGAAAACCTAGTCCGGGATAGGAAGCGCGGCGGATTCGCTCAGAGCCGCCGGCGCTCCTTGAGTCATCGCCGAAGCCGAAGCGCCCGGGATGACGATGTGTGAATGAGATTCGGTTCCATAGCCGCCGGGAACCGGGATGTAGAACTCGGGGTAACCCCACATGCCGTGCTCGTGCACGTCGAGACCCTGAGCCTCGACGGCCGGAGACACGCGGATACCCCAGACCTTCTTCATCACCCAGAGGACGCCGAAGCAGGCGCTGAAAGTCCAGACGCCCACGGCCACCAGGCCGAGCCCCTGCACGCCGAGCTGGTGGAAGCCGCCTCCGTAGACGAGACCCTTCGTGCCCGTGGTGGTGATTCCGACCAGGCTCGGAGCTGCAAAAAGCCCGCAGGCGAGCGTGCCCCAGACGCCTGACATTCCGTGAACGGAAACGGCGCCGATCGGGTCGTCGATTCCTATCCGCTCGACGAAGATCACGCCGACAACCGCGATCACGCCTGAGACGACGCCGATCACGATCGCGGCCCAGGGCGCAACGAAACCCGAAGCCGCGGTGATCGCCACCAGTCCCGCGAGCACGCCGTTCAGCATCATCGAGACGTCCGGCTTCTTGAGCACGAGCCAGGCCGTGAGAATGCCGCTGACCCCGCCCGCCGCCGCGGCCAGGTTTGTCGCCAGGGCGACGTAGGCGAAGTAGCCGACCTTGCCGCCCGTGATCACGTTCAGGGTCGAGCCCGGATTGAACCCGAACCAGCCGAACCAGAGGATGAGCGTGCCGAGTACCGCGAACGGCATGTTGTGGCCGGGAATGGCGTTCGCCCGCCCGTCGTGGCCGAACTTACCGATACGCGGACCGAGCAGGATCGCGCCGGCAAGTGCCGCCAGGGCACCCTGGTAATGGACGACCGTAGAGCCCGCGAAGTCCTGCATCCCTCGCTTGAAGAGCCAACCGTTGGCATGCCAGATCCAGTGCGAAGTAACCGAGTAGATCAGCGTGAAAACGACGCCGAAAGCGAAGTAGACCCAGAGCTTTGCGCGCTCTGCCATCGATCCCCAGACGATTGCCAGTGAGACACCGGCGAAGACGACCTCGAACAGGTATCCGGCAGCTCCTGGCACGGTTGTGAAGAAGCTGAACGGCTTCGCACCGACCGAGACGAGGGAGTTGATAGAGGGGAAGAACCCGCTCGTGCCGATGATGTGGCTGAGGCCGCCGTGCCCGTCGCCGAAAGCGATCCCGAAACCGACCGCCCAGTAGACGACGGAACAGATACCGAAGATGAGGACGTTCTTGCCGGCGATGTGCGCTGCATTCTTCATGCGGGTGAGGCCGGCCTCGAGAAAGGCGAAGCCGGCCTGCATAAACATCACGAGCATGGCCGCGACTACGACCCAGACCGTGCTCGCCGCGATCGCTAGTTGGGCATTCGTCACTAGTTACTCCTAGTTACTCGCCTTTACGTACTCGTCACTCGCCTCTACGTACTCGTGCAGAGGCTTACCGGTGCGGTTGTGTCTGACGTGATAGACCGGCGACGTCCAGACCAGACCGTCACCGGACTCGTGCCCGCTTCGTGCGGCGTCGGAGATCGCTTCGACGACCTTCTCCGCTTTGTGCTCCGGGACGATGAAGGTGAGAAACGCTTTCGGCAGGAAGCGCGACTCGAAGACTCGCCCGCGATACTCGTGGGCTATCCCCCGCTGGCGCCCGTGCCCGATCGCCTCGACCACGGTTACTCCGACGTGATCGGCTGCGGCCTCGACGGCGTCGATCACCGTCTCGACACGATCGCGAATGACAACAGCTTCGACCTTGATCATGCCCATGCACCTCCTTCGTTCATTGAGTGATCCGCTAGGGAGAGCCGACGCGGCTCTCCCTAGCCGCTCCGTCTTCTTCTCCTACGCGTCGTAGTAGAGAGCGAACTCCGCCGGATGCGGGCGTAGCCGCACGAAGTCGACCTCGTTCTCCCTCTTCCAGTCGATCCAGGTGCGAATCAGGTCCTCGCTGAAGACGCCGCCCTTGAGCAGGAACTCGTGATCGGCCTCGAGCGCGTCGAGCGTCTCGGCGAGCGAACCTGGCACCTGCGGGATGTCGGTCTCCTCCTCGTAGAGGTCGAAGTCCGCCGGCTCTCCGGCGTCGAGACCCTTCTCGATTCCGTCCAGTCCTGCCATGAGCATGGCTGCGAAAGCGAGGTAGGGGTTCGCCGAGGCGTCAGGCGGGCGGAACTCGAGCCGCTTGGCCTTCGGCGACTCCGAATACATCGGAATACGGATGCAGGCCGAGCGGTTCCGCTGCGAGTAGACGAGGTTGACCGGAGCCTCGAAGCCCGGCACGAGTCGCCGGTAGCTGTTCGTCGTCGGAGCGCAGAAGGCGAGCAACGCCGCGGCATGCTTGAGCAGGCCGCCGACGTAGCTGCGCGCCAGCTGGGAGAGGCCCGCGTAGCCGGACCTGTCGGCGAACAGCGGCGTGCCTTCCTTCCAGAGCGACTGGTGTACGTGCATGCCCGAGCCGTTGTCTGCGAAGAGCGGCTTCGGCATGAAAGTGGCCGTCTTACCGTGGCGGCGGGCGACGTTCTTGACGACGTACTTGTAGATCATCACCTGGTCGGCCATCTTGAGCAGCGACTCGAAGCGCATGTCGATCTCAGCCTGACCAGCCGATGCGACCTCGTGATGGTGGTACTCGCAGCTAATACCCAGCCGCTCGAGTGTCAGCACCATCTCGCTGCGCAGGTCTTGCTGAGTGTCGTGCGGCGCAGGCGGGAAATAGCCCTCCTTCGGGCGGATCTGGTAACCGAGTCCCGCCTTACCGGAGTTCCAGTGCGCCTCTTCGGAGTCGATTGCGTAGCCAGTCCGCTGCGGCTCCAGGTCATAGCTGACAGAGTCGAAAACGAAGAACTCGCATTCTGGCCCGAAGTAGGCAGTATCGGCGACGCCGGTCGAGCGCAGGTACTCCTCGGCCCGGCGAGCTACGAAGCGGGGATCCTTGTCGTAAGGCCCGCCAGTGATCGGGTCGCGGATGTCGCAGATGAGCGAAAGCGTCGGATCGGCCGTGAAGGGTTCGACGATCGCCGTTGCCGGGTCGGGAATGAGCAACATGTCCGACTTGTCGATCGCCTGCCAGCCCCTGATCGAGGAGCCGTCGAAGCCGAGTCCCTCTGTGAACGCCGACTCGTCGAACGCACTGAGCGGGAGCGAGACGTGCTGCCAGCGTCCGAGTAGATCGACGAACTTGAGGTCGACGATCTTGGTCTCGGCGCCCTCTGCGAACTCGAGCGCATCCTGCGGGACGACCGACGGGCCGGCCTCGAGGTACTGCTTGAGTTCGATATCCATGTCCGTCATTTGGGTTTTCCTCCCCATTCGTTGGTCCAACAAAAAAGGGCCCAGAACCTGACCGGTTCCGAGCCCAAGAACGAGAAAAGGGCCCGGACGTAATCACGTCCTGAGGCCCCATTGCCTCAACGAGCGCCTTCATTGGCGCAACGTCTGCATCTAAGGATGACGGCCGCGGAACTCCTTGTCAAATCGGTATCGGACGAACGCCGTCAGCAGGTCGTTCGGCTGCCGCGTTTCGCCAGCCCGGGCTCGGCGGTACAACTAGAGTCTGGTCTCCGGTTATCGCGCGCGAAGTCGAAGGAGGGAGTTACGTGGCCAAGGTAACGACGAAGGATCGAGCAAGCTCGGATCCTGCCGATCGCAAGCGCGTTCTCGAGAGCGTGCAGGCCGACGGCGCGCAGATGATCCTGCTCTGGTTCACCGACCTGGAAGGTCATCTGAAGAGCTTCGCGATCACTCCCAGCCAGCTCGAGGAGGCGCTCAACGACGGGATGGGCTTCGACGGTTCTTCGATCACCGGCTTCAACGCGATCGAGGAATCCGACATGGTCGCCATCCCCGACCCGAAGACCTACGCGATGATGCCCTGGCGCGAAGGAGAGACGAGGACGGTGCGCATGATCTGCGACGTCGTCACTCCACTGGGCGAGCCCTACGAGGGTGATCCCCGCCACGTGCTGCGTCGTGCGCTCGAGCGGATGGCGTCGATGGGCTTCGACACCTTCAACGTCGGCCCCGAACTCGAATACTTCCTCTTCAAGGACTCAAAGGGGACGGAACCGCTCGACGAGGGCGGCTACTTCGTTCAGACGACGATGGATGCGGCAACCGAGCTCCGCGCAGAGACGACCCGAGCGCTCGAAGGGATGGGCATCGGCATCGAGTATTCGCACCACGAAGTCGGCCCCTCCCAGCACGAGATCGACATGCGCTACACGAACGCGATGGCGATGGCCGACGCCACCATCACCTATCGCCTGATCGTGAAGGAGATTGCGGCCAAGAACGGCGTCTACGCGACCTTCATGCCCAAGCCGATCTTCGGCGAGAACGGTTCGGGCATGCACATTCACCAGTCGCTCTTCCGCGGCAACCGGAACGCTTTCTTCGAAGGGGCCGACAAGTACCATCTCTCAAAGGAGGGCAAGGGCTTCATCGCCGGCCAGCTCAAGCACGCGCGCGAGCTCTCGGCGATCTTCGCCCAGTGGGTCAACTCCTACAAACGCCTTGTTCCGGGCTACGAGGCGCCTGTCTACGTGGCCTGGTCGCAGAGCAATCGCTCGGCGCTGATTCGCATCCCGTACTACAAGCCCGGATCCGAGGACGGGACGAGGGCGGAGATCCGCTGCCCCGACCCGGCCTGCAATCCCTACCTCGCCTTCGCCTGCCTGCTGCAGGCGGGCCTCGAGGGGATCGAGAACAACTACCAGCTGCCGACTCCGATGGAAACCAACCTTTACCACCTCTCGCCCAAGGAGCGTGAGCAGCGGGGCATCGTCTCGCTGCCGGAAACTCTGGGCGAGGCGATAGAGGAGTTGTCTCACTCCAAACTGATGCAGAAAGCGCTCGGCGGCCACATCTTCGACAACTACGTCGAGCTCAAGCGCAAGGAGTGGGACGAGTACCGCGTTCAACTCACCGACTGGGAGTTCAAGCGCTACCTGCCGGTTCTCTAGGTTCTAACCGACGATTGAATCGTTCCGCGGGGGCCC
The DNA here is from genome assembly GCA_050011315.1 of Gaiellaceae bacterium. Lineage (GTDB taxonomy): Bacteria > Actinomycetota > Thermoleophilia > Gaiellales > Gaiellaceae > Fen-549. The sequence continues at coordinate 30,775 of JBEKJI010000006.1, read as the reverse complement.
GAGCGGCCCCCGCTTTCTGGTGCGGAGATGGTTTTTCGCGCAGCGAGCAGGTCGCCCCGGCTACCCGGTCCGGCTGACGGTTTAGAGGAAGGCCTGGATCGCCTCGCGCTCGAAGCGGAGCGCGACGACACCGATCGAGCCGTCGATCTGCTCGATCGCCTCGGCCGGGACGACGCAACGACGCCTGGAGAGACGACTGCCTCGTACCGAGAGGGCGTCCGCGATATCGAGAGCGCGCCCGTACATCGGGCATTCGACCCGTCCGACGATGCGCCCGGCCTTGTCGGCGACGAGGTATCCGCTGGTCGTGGTCAGATCGAGACGCTTCACGCTTGACGGTTCTTTCCGACTTGCCGGGAACGAAACTCGCAAGCCGGCGGTCGGCGAGGCCGTCGTCTCTGCTTGCGGTGTGGCTCAGTTTCGGCGTCGCTCGGAGTAACTCCTGCCCCTAGAATCGATTAGATGAACGAGTCGGAACGACACCTGCGACTGCTGACCGAGACAGCCGAAGCCGTCAACTCCAGCCTCGACCTGCAGGAGGTGCTGACGCTGATCGCGCGCAAAGTCGCCGAGGCGCTCGAGACCGATGCCTGCTTCGTCTATCTCTACGACGAGCGCGGCGACGAGCTGATCCTGCGCGCGACCTACGGCGCCCAGGTTGGAGAGGAGGAACGCAAGCCGCGCATGCGCATCGGCGAGGGACTGACCGGCTCCGCCGCCGCCGAGCGCCAGCCGGTGATGATCGCCGAGCACGCGAACCTCGACCCGCGCTTCAAGGCCTTCAAGAACCTGCCGGAGGGCGAGTACGAGTCGATCCTGGCCGTCCCGATCCTGGCGCACGAGAAGCTCGAAGGAGCGCTCAACGTGCGCACGCAGCACCCGCGCGAGTTCAGTCGCGCCGAGATGGATCTCCTCGTCGCCATCGCAGGTCAAGTTGCCCAGTCGATCCAGCACGCGCGTCTCTACGCAGAGGCGCAGAGCAGGGTACGAGAGCTCGAGGCGCTGGCGCGGATCTCGGAGGCGGTGTCGGAGTCGCTCTACGTGGAGGAATCGCTGGAGGCGATCGTCAAGACGACCATGCAGGCGGTCGCGGCAACCGGAGCGGCCGTGGTGCTCGAGGACGGGCGCATCGCCTGGCCGGAAGGGCGAAGCGGCAAGTACGCCGAGCGAATCCCGCTACGCTGGCGCCGCCGCCAAGTCGGCGAGCTCGTCTGCGACAAGGACACTCCTTTCTCCGACGAGGAGCGGGCGCTGCTCGGCTCGATCGCGCACCACGCTGCCGTGGCGCTCGAGCACGGGCGCGCGGTCATGCGCGGCGTGCTCGCCCAGGAGATTCATCACCGCGTCAAGAACAACCTCCAGACTGTGGCCTCGCTGCTACGGCTGCACGCACGTGCCGGCGCCGTCGACGTCCAGCGGGTGCTCGCCGACTCGGTCAATCGCATCCTCGCCATCGCCGCGGTGCACGAGGTGTTGACCGAGCGTCGCGACGACGACGTCGAGTTGGCCGATCTGATCGAGCGGCTGAGGAGCACGATCGTCCAGGGGCTCGGCCCGGGAAAGAAGGTGAAGACTCAGCTGGAGGAGATCTCGGTTCCGGGCAGCCGGGCGACGGCGCTCGCGCTCGTCTTCACCGAGCTGCTTCAGAACGCCTTCGAGCACGGCGGCGACAACGTGACGATCGAGCTTTCTCAGCGCGACGGCGAGGTCGCCCTCACGGTCGCCGACGACGGTCCCGGGATGTCGGACGAAGGCGAGGGAATCGGCCTCGAGATCGTGCGGGCGCTCGTTCGCGACGAGCTGCGGGGGACGCTCGAAATGTTGAGCGAGAACGGACTTCGGGCGCAGGTCAGCTTTCCGCTCTAGTGTTTGTAGCCCATGCGCCTACTCATCGCCGAGGACGAGACGATCATCCGGCTCGATCTGCGTGAGCTTTTGGAGCGTGCCGGATTCGAGATCTGCGCCGAGGCGCGCGACGGGTTCGAGGCGGTCGAGCTCGCCCGCAAGGAACAACCGGATCTAGCCATCCTCGACGTCAAGATGCCCCGCCTCGACGGGATCGAGGCCGCCAGGCGCATTCTCGAAGAGCGGCCGATACCGATCGTCATGCTCACCGCCTACGGGCAGAAGGAGCTGATCTCCCGGGCGGTCGAGGCCGGGGTTTTCGGCTATCTCGTCAAGCCCTTCCGCGAGGCCGATTTGCTGCCCGCGATCGAGACCGCCCGCGCGCGCCACGCCGAGCTTGAGGCGCTGCGCGAGGAGGCCGAGTCGCTCACCGAAGCGCTGGCCGCGCGTAAGCTGGTCGAACGGGCGAAGGGTTTGCTGATGGAGAAGGAGAAGCTGAACGAGCAGGACGCCTATGCACGGCTACGAAAGGCGAGCCAGCTATCCGGCAAGTCGATCAGAGTCGTGGCCGAGGCGCTGATCGCGACTTTCGAAGGGAGCTGACTGTGCAACACCAGTTGCGGATCTACCAGGTGAAAGAAGGCCGGATGGACGACTGGGTCGCCAAGTGGCGCTCGGAGGTGCTTCCGGTCAGGCGCCGTTTTGGCTTCTCGTTGATCGGGCCCTGGATCGTCCGCGACGAGGATCGTTTCGTCTGGATCGTCGGGCACGACAACTTCTCCGAGGCCAACGCCGCCTTCTACGGTTCGCCAGAACGCTCGGCGCTGGAGCCTCAGATTCCGGAGTACCTGGACAAGGTCGAGGCCTGGATGCTCGACCCGATCGGCTGAGCGGGTCAGCTCGGTACTCGTATGCGCCGGATTCTCCTGGTTATGTTCATCGCCCTAGCGCTCTTCGCCGGGGCGCAGGCTCGGAGTCAGAGCGCGCAACCGGCGGTCGCCGCCACCGCCGCGAGCGTTCCGAAGCCCCATATCGTCTGGAAGCCGATTCCGTTCGGCGCGAAGAGAAAGGCCGAGATGGCCGCCTACGCCAGACGCCACTACGGAATCAACACCTGGCGGCTGCAACATCCGCACGTCATCGTCGAGCACTATACGGCGTCGTCGAGCTTCAGCTCCGCCTACTACACCTTCGTCTCCGACGCGCCCGACTCCGAGCTGCACGAACTGCCCGGAACCTGCGCTCACTTCATCATCGACACCGACGGGACGATCTACCAGCTCGTCTCGCTCGGGACGATGTGCCGGCACACGGTCGGCCTGAACTACACGGCGATCGGGATCGAGCACGTCGGCACGAGCGACGCGCAGATCCTCGACAATCCCCGCCAGCTTCGAGCCTCGCTCGCGCTGACCCTCTGGCTCACGCAGCAGTTTCACATCAAGCTGCAGAACGTCATCGGGCACAACGAGAGCCTCTCGAGCCCCTACCACCACGAGCTCTACGCCGCCTGGCGCTGCCAGACCCACGGCGACTGGAGAAGGCAGGACATGATCGTCTACCGGAACGATTTGCGGGCGCTCGCCGGCCAGTACGGAATCGCGCTCGGCTCGCAGCCTAAGCTGCGCCCGACCGGCTGCTAGGAACCCCTTTTAAAACGAAGCAACTTCGCAGCCTGGTCGGCCTGGCGGCACGATGCGTTGTCCTTAGGGCCAATTCCGCGAGGCCTACACGCCCGAAACACTGCCCTCTGCTCCGCGCAGATCGCCACGCCTGCGCGCGGCAGACGGATAGCGACCTACGACTTCGACGCCTTGAGCGAGAAGAGGAAGGGGACGTTGTCGTGGCCGGGAACGCGCCACCATCCGTCCTCGCTCTTCACCATCGATGGCAGCCACTGGAACATGCTGAAAGGGAACTCGTGCAGGAACTCGACCTGCAGTCCACTGCCCGCGAGCGCGTTGATGATGTCCGATAGCGAGTGTTGCCACTGGTAGGACGTCTTGTGCTCGACGACCGCGCTCCGGTCGGCATACGAGCCGTCGCCAGTCACTTCGATCGGGCCGACGTCGAAGTACGGTTCGCTCGCGACGAGCCCATCATCCTGGTCGCCGAGCATGCCGCCTGCGGGATGCTGATCGACGATGTAGAAGAAGCCGCCGGGTGCGAGGAAGTGGCTGATGACCTTGCCCCACGCCGTGAGGTCGGGGAGCCAGCAGAGGACGCCGTAGGAGGTGAAGACGATGTCGAACGCGCCTTCGAGCTTCCTGGGCAGGTCGTAGACGTCTGAGCACACGAACTCCGCTCCAACGCCGAGGTCAGCGTCGAGTTCGCGTGCAAGGCTGATCGCCTCTGCCGAGAAATCGACTCCCACGACGGTTGCGCCCCGTCTCCCCCACGAGACGGTGTCCATGCCGAAGTGGCACTGAAGGTGGAGGAGGCGCTTGCCGCGCACGTCGCCTACCTCCTCGAGCTCGATCGGTCTCAGCGTCGAGCGACCCGCCCGAAACGCGTCCAGGTCGTAGACATCCCGCGAGCGCGCGTGCACGCCGACGAGTTCGTTCCAGCGCGCCAGGTTCGTCTGCATGTGCCTATCCATCGGCCAGCGAGAATATCGCACCCTTCCCCAAACAACTGTCGCTCTCGCCGGCGCGCAACCCGAGATGAGTTCTAGAGGGACGCGAACGCCCAGAGGAGCGCGGTGAGCGAGAAACCGTCGTGGATCTCGTTGCGGCGAATCAGCTCTTTCACCTCGTCTTCGGCCATCCAGGCGACGCGCTCGGTCTCGTCGCGGCTACTCGGCTCGCCAACGTGGCGCGCGCCCGTCGCCGTCAGGACGTGGAAGGCCTGGTCGCAGAGGCCGTTCGTGGGGAAGTAGGTGCCGATCAGCCGCAGCGGCCCAGGCTCCCAGCCCGCCTCCTCGATCGTCTCGCGGCGCGCGGCCTGCCCGGGCGTCTCGCCAGGGTCGACCCCGCCCGCCGGTACCTCCCAGCCCCAGCTGCCGGTGATGAAACGGTGGCGGTAGATTAGTAGCACGCCGCGCTCGGAAGCGCGGACGACCGCCGCCGCGGCCGCTCTCGGTGTGCGCACCACGTGGTGCTCGAAGCGAACGCCGGAGGGAAGCTCGACGTCCACGAGCTTCAGGTCGAGCCAGTAGCTCCGATAGAGCGCTCGCTCGCCGTGAACGCGCCAGCGGGTCATCGGAGTCGAGCCGGAAACAGGCCGGTGCATCCGCGTGAAGGGCTCGAAAAACGCATCTGCTGGAACCTACTGCATCATGCGCCGAGTTGGTAAAAGCCCTCGATCATCCACTAAACGACGCTAACCGCTCTGCGCTTCGGTCCTGATGCATATCGTGTAGCAACAGGGTATAGAGCAACCGTAGGAGCATCGTGACGAATTCAGACATCCGCCAGCAATCGATTCTCGCCTTTCGAACGCTGGCGATGGACGCCGTGCAGAAGGCGAACTCGGGCCATCCCGGCACAGCCATGGCGCTGGCGCCGCTCGCCTACCTTCTCTACACCAAGCACCTGCGCCACAACCCCACCAACCCCGGCTGGCCGAACCGCGACCGCTTCGTCCTCTCGGCCGGGCACGCCTGCATGCTCCAGTACGCGGCGCTGCATTTGAGCGGCTACGATCTGAGCCTCGACGACCTGAAGCAGTTCCGCCAGTGGGGCTCACATACGCCGGGCCACCCGGAGCAGTTCGTAACGCCCGGTGTCGAGACGACCACCGGCCCGCTCGGGCAGGGGCTCGCCAACGCGGTCGGTTTCGGCATCGCGGAGCGCTATCTCGGCGATCGCTTCAACCGGCCCGGTCACGCTGTTGTCGATCACGACGCTTACGTCATCTGCTCCGACGGCGATCTGATGGAAGGAATCTCGAGTGAGGCCGCCTCGATCGCCGGCCAGCTCGGTCTCGGTAAGCTCGTCGTTTTCTACGACTCAAACCGGATCACGATCGACGGCGCCACTTCGATCTCGTTCAGCGCCGATAACGTCGGCCGGCGGCTCGAGGCGCAGGGCTGGCACGTGCAGTTGGTCGAGGACGCAAACGACCTCGACGAGCTCGACCAGGCGATCGAGGTCGCCAAGAGAGAGCGGCAGCGGCCCTCGCTGATCGTCGTTCGTTCACACATCGCTTACGGCGCCCCGCACCTCGTCGACACGGCCAAGTCCCACGGCGCGCCGCTCGGAGTCGATGAAGTGAGAGCCACCAAGATCGCGCTCGGAGCCGATCCCGACAAGGAGTTCTTCGTTCCCGAAGAGGTCTACGCGCACATGAGCCAGCTCGAGCGAGGCGCTGCGCTTGAAGCCGCCTGGCGCGAGAGCTTCGATAGCTGGAGCGCCGCCTTCCCGGACGCGCGCGAGGATTGGGATCACGCCTGGCGCGGCGAGCCCAAGCCCGGCTGGCAGCAGGCGCTGCCGGAGTTCGAAAGCGGCAGCGGCAAGGAGATGGCGACACGTGACGCCGGGCACGAGGTGATGCAGGCGCTCAAGCTCTACACGCCGACGATGATCGGCGGCTCTGCCGATCTGGCCGAGTCGGTGCGGACGGAGTTCGTGGGCGGCGGCCTCTTCTCGGCCACCCATTCCGGTCGCAACGTCGCCTTCGGCGTCCGCGAGCACGGTATGGGCGGAATCGTCAACGGCCTTGCTCTGCACGGCGGCATGCTCAAGCCCTACGGCTCGACCTTCCTGATCTTCTCCGACTACATGCGTCCGGCAATAAGGCTTTCGGCGCTCGGTCGCGTGCCGTCGCTCTGGGTCTACTCGCACGACTCGATCGGCGTCGGCGAGGACGGCTCGACGCACCAACCGATCGAGCACTACATGGCGTTACGGGCGATTCCCGATCTCTGGTTCGTCAGGCCCGCCGACGCCAACGAGACCGTTTACGCCTGGAAGGTGGCGCTCGAGCGCGCGGACGGGCCGGTTGTGCTCGCGCTGACGAGGCAGAAGCTTCCGGTTCTCGATCGCTCCGAGCTCGCCGCGGCGTCGGGAGTCGAGCGCGGCGCTTACGTCCTCTGGGAGGCGGAGGGCGCGAACGGACGGCCCGATCTCATCCTGATCGCCACCGGCTCGGAGGTCGCTGCCACGCTCACCGCGGCGAGAAAGCTGTCCGAGCAGGGGATCGGCCCGCGCGTCGTCTCGATGCCCTGCTGGGAGCTGTTCGAGCAGCAGAGCGAGGAGTATCAGGAGAGTGTCCTTCCCTCCGAGGTGCAAGTGCGGCTCTCGGTCGAGGCCGGAATCTCGCTCGGCTGGCGCCGCTGGGTCGGGGAGCGCGGCGCCTCGGTGGCGATCGACCACTTCGGCGCGTCCGCCCCCGGCGGGGAGCTGATGAAGCAGTTCGGTTTCACCGCCGAGAACATCACGGCTCAGGCCCAGGCTCTGCTCGCGCGGGTTTCGTGAAAGACTCCAGGAGGAGAGATGATGAAAGTCGCCGTCGCTTTCGATCACCGAGGCGTCACGCTGCGCGAGGCCGTACTGGGAGCGGTTGCCGCCGCGGGCTGCGACGCGATCGACCTGGGAGTCGAGGACGCGAGCGTCCGCGTCGACTACCCCGACCAGGCCGCCGAGATCGCGCGGGCGATTCGCTCGGGCGGCGCCGAGCGCGGAATCCTCGTTTGCGGCTCGGGAGTGGGCGCGTGTGTGGCGGTCGGCAAGATGCCGGGCATTCGGGCGGCGATCTGCCACGACGCCTACTCGTCCCATCAGGGTGTCGAGCACGACGACATGAACGTCCTCTGCCTGGGCTCGGAGATCGTCGGCGCCGCGCTCGCCTCGGAGCTGGTGCGCGCCTTCCTCGGCGCGCGCTTCAACACGAGCGACAAGCGCTACGTGGCGCGCCTGCGCAAGGTCGAGCAGATGGCGCGCGACGCGGCCCGGGAACTGGCATGAAGGCTTTCGGCAGCGGCAGCGGAGGGTGAGCGAAGAACGATGGCGAAGAGCAGGCTGCAGCAGCTGACGGAGCTGGGCCAGAGCGTCTGGATCGACTCGCTCTCGCGCGAGATGATCGAGACGGGCGAGCTCGAGCGATTGATCCGCGACGATTCGGTCAGCGGGGTGACGAGCAACCCCACCATCTTTCAGAAGGCGCTCGCCGAGGGCGACTGGTACGACACCGAACTGCGCGAGCTGGCCTCTCTCGGCGATACGAGCGAGGTCTTCTTCCGCCTGGCCGAGAACGATGTAACCAAGGCGTGCGACCTGCTCCGGCCCGTACACGAGTCGAGCGGCGGCCTCGACGGTTACGTCTCGATCGAGGTCGATCCGACGCTGGCTTACGACACCGAGCGCACCTACGAGCAGGCGGTTCGCCTTCACACCGACATTGACCGTCCCAATCTCTACGTGAAGATTCCGGCCACCCGCCTGGGATTGCCGGCGATCGAGGACGCGACTGCGGCGGGTCACGCGATCAACATCACGCTCATCTTCTCGCTTCAGCGTTACACCGAGGTCGTCGAGGCCTACCTGCGCGGTCTCGAGCGGCGAGTCTCGGCGGCAGGCGGCGCCGACCGTATCAACTCGGTGGCCAGCTTCTTTGTTTCGCGCGTCGACTCCGAAGCCGACAAGCGGCTGGAGCAGGTCGGCTCGCCCGAGGCGCTGGCGTTGCGAGGCAGGCTCGCCGTGGCCAACGCCAAGCTCGCTTACCGTCACTTCCAGAAGGCCTTCTCGGGCGAGCGCTGGGAGTTCCTGGCCTCCAAGGGCGCGCGCATTCAGCGCTGCCTCTGGGCTTCGACCTCGACCAAGAACCCGGCCTACCCCGACACCCTCTACGTCGACGAGCTGATCGGCCCCGACACGGTCAACACGATGCCGTTCGAGACGGTCGTGGCGTTCCAGGATCACGGGACGGTGCGCCAGACTCTCGGCGAGGGCCTCGACGAGGCCGAGCGGGTGCTCGAGCAGCTGGAAGCCGTTGGCGTCTCTTATGACGGGATCGTCGACACGCTCGAGGCGGAAGGCGTGCAGAAGTTCGCCGACTCCTTCGCCGAGCTGAAAACCGGGATCGATAACAAGCTACGAATGCTGGAGGTGGCGCGTTGAGCACGGTTGACGGAAACGAGATAGTCGAAAAGATCTGGGCGGGAGATGCCTCGCTCTGGACCTCGAGCGGCGAGGAGAAGTGGCTCGGCTGGCTGCATGCGCCGGAGAGCTCGCTCGCTCAGGTTGAAGAGATCCTCGCCTTCGGCAAGCGCGCTCTCGAGGGCGTGAAAGACGTCCTTTTGCTCGGCATGGGCGGCTCGAGCCTGGCACCCGAGGTGATGCGCCGCGCCTTCGCCTCGACGAGCTTCCACGTGCTCGACTCCACTCATCCGAAGGCGGTCAGACGGCTCGCCTCGGAGCTCGATCCTGCCTCCACGCTCGTGCTCGTCTCCTCCAAGTCGGGCTCGACGATCGAGACCCGCTCGCACCTCGACTTCTTCTGGAAATGGGCAGGCGAAAAGGGTGCTCGCTTCGCGGCCGTCACCGATCCGGGCAGTGCGCTTGAAAAGGTGGCCGGTGAGCGAGGTTTCGCAGGCGTGTTCGCGGGCGAGCCGACGATCGGCGGGCGCTTCTCGGCGCTTTCGCCCTTCGGCGTCGTTCCGGCGGCGCTGATGGGAATCGACATCGAGCGGGTGCTCTTGCGCGCTCAGGAGATGGCCGATGCCTGCCGTGTCGCCGAGGGGAATCCCGGGCTCGAGCTGGGCCTGGCGCTCGGCGAGGGCTGGCGCGAGGGTCGCGACAAGGTCTGCATTCCCGAGCACGAGAGCGGCTTTGCGCTTTGGGCCGAGCAGTTGATCGCCGAGTCGACAGGAAAGCAGGGCAAGGGACTCGTGCCGGCGCCGGGTGAGCATCCGGGCGACATGGACCGCCAGGCGGTCGAGCTCAGGCTTGAGAGTTCGTACGAGCTGGGGCAGGAGTTCTTCCGCTGGGAGTTCGCCACCGCCGTGGCGGGGGCGCTGATGGAGATCAATCCCTTCGACCAGCCAAACGTGCAGGAGGCCAAGGATCGCACCAGCGCCATCCTGGCCTCGGGCGCCGAGCCCGACCTCGAGCCCCGTGGCGACTTCGAACAGCTACTGGCCGGCGCCGGACCCGGGAGCTACGCCGCCATCCTCGGCTTCGTCGACCCGACACTCGAGAACGACGCCAAGCTCGCCGCTCTCGCTGAGCGCGTGCGCACGGCGACGGGCTGTGTCGTCACCCGCGCCTTCGGCCCGCGCTTCCTGCACTCGACCGGGCAGTTGCACAAGGGGGGGAAGGCGAACGGCCTCTTCCTGCAGGTGCTGGACGACCTCGGCGAGGAGCTCGAGATCCCCGGGCGTGAGTTCGGGTTCCGGTGCCTGATCGGAGCTCAGGCGGCCGGAGATCTCGCGGCTCTCGAGGAGCATGGACGGCCTGTTATCCGCGTCAGACTGGAGGAGCTATGAAGCTGGGCATGGTCGGCATGGGCCGTATGGGCGGCAACATGGTCGAGCGCCTGCGCCGGGCCGGACACGTGGTCGAGACCTACGCGCGCACCAATCCGGAGCGCACCGCGACGTCGCTGATCGACCTGGTCGAGAAGCTGGAGCAACCGCGTGTCGTCTGGCTGATGATCCCGGCCGGCGACGCCACCGAGCACGCCTTCACCAACCTGCTCGAGTTGCTCGAGGAAGGCGACATCATCGTCGACGGCGGCAACTCCCACTTCACCGACTCCAAGCGGCGCGCCGAGCTGGCCGAGAAGGCGGGTATCAACTTCGTCGACGCGGGTGTCTCGGGCGGGGTCTGGGGCCTGGAGAACGGCTACTGCGTAATGGTCGGCGGCAAGCCCGAGATCGTCTCCCGGGTCGAACCGCTCTTCCTCGACCTGGCGCCGAAAGACGGCTACGCGCATGTCGGCGCGAACGGTACCGGGCACTTCACGAAGATGGTCCACAACGGCATCGAGTACGGGATGATGCAGTCCTTCGCCGAGGGCTTCGAGATCATGCAGGCCTCGGAGTTCGAGATCGACCTGCACACCGTGGCGAGTATCTGGCGTTACGGCTCGGTCGTGCGCAGCTGGCTGCTGGAGCTGCTCGAGCTCGCGCTCGCGGAGGATCCAGGGCTGGCCTCGATTGCCGGCTACGTCGAGGACTCCGGCGAGGGCCGCTGGTCACTTATCGCCGCGATCGACGAGAGCGTGCCGGCACCGATCATCGCCAACTCCCTGTTCGCGCGCTTCGCGTCGCGCCAGGACGAGTCGTTCGCGGCCAAGGTCAACGCCGCGCTCAGAAACCAGTTCGGCGGGCACGCGGTGAAGCCGGCGAACGAGAAGTAGGGCTCGAAGGAGGGCGCCGCCGCGATGAGCGCGCAAACCGAGACACGAGTCGAGATACCCCTCGAGGTGGGATCAAGTGACCAGCGCAGGCCCGACCCCTGCGTGCTCGTGATCTTCGGTGCCTCCGGTGACCTCACTCACCGCAAGCTGATTCCGGCGCTGTACGCGCTTGAGTTCCGCGGGCTCCTTCCCGAGAACCTCGCCGTGATCGGCGTCGCCCGTACGAAGAACTCGACCGAGTCGTGGCGCGAGAGCATGCGTGCGGCGGTCACCGAGTTCGGCCGCGACGAGATGCGCGACGACGTCTGGACGCGGCTCGCGGCCGGAATGCACTACGTCAGCACCGACTTCTCGTCGGAGGGCGGCGAGACCGAGGTGATGAAGCTGCTCGAGCAGCTAGACAAAGAGCGTGGCACCCGAGGCAACCGCGTCTACTACCTCGCCGTACCGCCCACGGCGATCCGCACGGTCGTGGACAAGCTCGGCGAGAGGAGACATCCCAGCGGCTGGGTGCGCCTGATCGTCGAGAAGCCGTTCGGGCACGACCTAGCCAGCGCCAAGGTCTTGAACGAGGACATCGTCTCCAACTTCCAGGAGCACGAGATATTCCGCATCGACCACTACCTGGGCAAGGAGACGGTCCAGAACGTGCTCGCCTTCCGCTTCGCCAACGGCATCTTCGAGCCGATCTGGAACCGGCGCTACGTCGACAACGTCCAGATCACCGTGGCCGAGTCGCTCGGGATCGAGGACCGGGCCGGCTTCTACGAGGAAGCGGGCGCGATCAGGGACGTCGTTCAGAACCACATGCTGCAGCTGCTGGCATTGACCGCGATGGAGCCGCCGGCCGACTTCGAGGCCGACGCCGTGCGCAACGAGAAGGTCAAGGTCGTGCGCGCAATCGCTCCGCCCGATCCCGGCTACGTCGTGCGCGGGCAGTACGGACCGGGCGAGGTTGACGGTCAGAAGGCGCTCGGCTACCGCGAGGAGTCCGGCGTGGCGCCCGACTCCAGCACCGAGACCTATGTGGCGCTGAAGGTCTTTCTCGACAACTGGCGCTGGGCGGGCACACCCTTCTACCTGCGCACCGGCAAGCGTCTTTCCAGCCGCGCCACGACGATCGTGATCCTGTTCCGCCCGGCGCCGCATCCGCCCTTCCTCGAGATAGCCGGCGAAGGGCTGCGCCCGAACGTGCTCGCCATCCAGGTTCAGCCCAACGAGGGCATCTCGATCAGAATCGGCGCCAAGGTGCCTGGGCAGGGCATGACCATCCAGCCCGTCCAGCTCGACTTCGAGTACGACCAAGCCTTCCACGTACATCTGCCCGAGGCCTACGAGAAGCTGATCCTGGATGCGATGCTCGGCGACGCCACTCTGTTCACGCGCATCGACGAGGTCGAGGCGCAGTGGGCGTTCGTCGACTCGGTGGTGGCTCAGTGGCAGGGCTCCGCGCCGGTCTTTCCGAACTACGCGGCCGGCACCCCCGGCCCCGAGGCCGCCGACGCACTGATGTCGCGCGACGCCCGTCTCTGGTGCCGGTGACGCGGAGAAGAGATCCGGCCGCGTTGTGACGCCCCGCCCGTCCGCGGCGTATAAACGACGTGACCGTGGCAACGCTCGAGAGGAAACCGGAGTTCGCGCAGGCAGTGCGCGATCACCTCGAGGCGGTACACGCCTACGTTGCCTACTTGGTCGGGAACCGCTCGGTCGCCGAGGATCTGACCGCGACGACCTTCGAGAAGGCTCTCCGCCACTGGGCGCGCTTCGACCCGAGAAGGGCCAGCGCGAGGACGTGGTTGTGTGCGATCGCGCGTAGTGTTGCGCTCGATCATTTCCGCTCCGAGGACAGGCGCCGGCGGCGCGAGGACGCCTACGCGCTCAGGCAGGAGTTCGAGATCGCCGATCCGGGATTCGGCGACGGGCTCTCGCCCGAGCTCGAGAGTGCGCTCGCGTCGCTGAGCGCCGGCGAGCGCGAGGTGATCGCGCTGCGCGTTCTGCTCGAAATGGAGGCCGAGACCGCGGCACACCTGCTCGGCATTAGCCGCAGCGCCTGCTCGATGAGATTGAGCCGGGCGCTGGAGAAGCTTTCGGAAAGGGTGGCAAGCGATGTCCAGGCCCGATAGAGACAACCCCAAAGACCGTCTCGAGCAGACGGCGCGCGAGCTGCGCAAGCATCGCCCGCGCCCATCTGCCGCACTGGTCGCCCGTGTCGAGCGCCTCGCCGAGCGCCAGACCGAGCGGCGACCGCGCCCGGCACGGCCGGGACTGAGCCGGCGCAGGCTGGTGCTTGCGCTGGCCGCGATGCTCGCTATCGCAATCGTCGGCGGCGTGATCGCGGGCGAGCTGGGACAGTCGTCGAAGTCGGTCGCGTCTCGAACGGTACGCCAGCACGTTGCGTTACAGGCGGGATTGGCCCCGTCGACGGTATCGGGCTCCGAGTCCATCAAGCGCGCGATAAGCACCTCGTCAACCGATCAATCCGTCGAAGCCGTTCCCGTGACGGCCGGCTTGAGCGCCGGAAGCAAACCGTCCGAGTTTCAGGCGGCATCCGGAGCACCGGCACCGCTCGAGGATACGATGGCCCATGCGTCGCGGAAATCGCTTAAAAAGGCCGGCTCGGTCGCGCCGATCACCACCGGCAACCGTCTCGCCGAGCTGCGTGCCACACTCCTGCTCAAGGTCGAGAACCGCGACCAACTCTCCGAGCGAACCGCCGAGGCGATGAAGATCGCCCGCTCGCTGAGCGGCTACGTCGTCACGACCCGGGTGAACGCGCCCAGCCGTGGCATCGCCAGCTCGTATCTCGTGCTCAAGGTTCCCGCCAAGCGCTCGCAGGAGGCGCTGATCCGCATTTCCGAGCTGGGCAAGATCCTGAGCCAGCAGGTCTCGCTGGTCGACGTCAAGGGCACTGTCACGAGCGAAGGCAACGCGATCCAGGCGCTCAAGCGCGAGATTGCCTCGCTCGAGCAGACGCTGAACAACCAGTCGCTCACGGCGCAGGCCCGCTCGCAACTCGAGATCCAGCTCGCCAACGACCGCGCCCGTCTCAACTCGCTTCGAGTCCAGCGCAATCAGGACATCCTTCGCGGCCGCCTGGCGACGATCACGCTCACCCTCACGACCGGCGACCTGCCCAAGCCGGCCACGAATCCGAGCCGCGTGCACAAGGCCATCGACCGGGCCTGGAACGGGCTCTCCTCCGAGATCTCCTGGGCCGCGATGGCGATCATCGTCGCCTCGCCGTTCCTCGTGATTGGGGTCGCGCTCCTGGCCCTGCTTCGTGTCCGGCGCCGCCGTGAAGAGCGCCGTCTGCTGGAGAAGTAACCCCCGACCAGTCGCCGCACGCTGCGCCCGGCCTTCTCAGGCCGGGCGTTGGCGTTTTGGGTTACTGCGCAAGCACAAGGTCTGCGCGGACCTGCGCGGAGCTCGGATAAGGAGAGAGCGGATTCTCCGCCGGCGCCCGCTGAACGGAACAACGCTCGCCGGGTTCCGGCAGGTCGAGTCTCGGCTGCGAACGGCTCCGCTCAGCCCACTACGCGGAAGACGGGTTTCGCGAGGCGGAGTGTACGGACGCTCGACCAGGCCATTCCTTGCACGGCAGTCGGCATCTGCAGATTGATGCCGCGCACCCTGTAGTACCAGACACCGGGCTTGAGCGAGAGAACGGTCGACGCGGTAGGCGTAGTCACCGTTCCAATCGCGCTGAAGGGGTAGCGCATACGGCTCCACTGCACCTCGAACTCATCCGCTCCAAGCACGGGCGTCCAGGTGACGAGCGGGGTTCCGTATACGCGAGGAAAGCTGCTTGCCGATACGCTCATAGTTCGACCTGAAAGCGAGAGGCCTGTGACGTAGGCGCTGTTGTTTCCGGTTGGGATGGGGTTGCTGATCCGGCCGAAGGTCCCGATGCGACCGGCAGCGCAGGCGTCCTGGGGCGTCTCGGTGTCCCAGTACTCGATTTGTTGGTCTACGTTGAAGAACCACCTCACCGGGACGGTCGTCCAGTAGTAAGCGCCACTAGGCCACTTACGGTCCCATAGATCCAGTCTCCTCGGAGCGCCGCCGCCGCCCGTGGTGTCGGTCCCTACGTTCTCGTTCGGAGTGACCTCGTGGAGCGTACTGTCGAGAGTCTTTCCCTGATTTCCGTCCGCGAGCATCCCGGCGCGAGCCTTGGAGAGGTCGTCCGCGTTTCTCGGCAACACTAGAGCGCCGGTGAGACGCGGCACCCAGGCGGGGCTGCCCACGATCGAACCGGTAAATACGGGATCGACGCAGTCTCTGTCCGAGAAGATGTACGTACGGTAGAGCTCGAAGCTCGTGCCGTTGAGAGCGAGGCTTCCGCTCCAGGCGAACCCGGGCATGATCGTATGCGCCGCCGGTTTGGCGTTCGTGCCGATGACGTCGGAGATGGTCTCGATCAGATCTATCCGAGTAGCGGTCGGCGGAGCGGCGTTCGTTTGAAAGAGCGGCGACCAGGGGCCGTAGCTCGTCGAAGTCTGCCCGTTCTGGGACATTCCGTAGGTCACCCGCACGGCCCGTACGCGCCAGTAGACCGTTCCGACCCAGTCCGATCCTTGGTGGAATGTGTACCAGTCACGCATGTCCGTGACGTTGGTCCCCACGAAGTAACTCTTCTTCCCGGCGGGGGGGAGACTGCCTTCATTCGGGGTGGTTGTCTCCGTGATCTCGTATATGCTCGCGCCGTCTACGGGTGTCCAACGCAGCAAGCCAATCGGGGCCGGGAGTTTCGCGGGGATTCGGGACCAGCGGACATTGAAGCCGAAGTCGGTGCTCCAGGGTGTCGTGCCCGTTTGCGTGTGTGCTCGCACGCGTGCAAACAAGGAGTAGGGATGCCCGGTTGTCCACGGAAGCGCTAGCGGAATCGAGACGTACGGCATCGCCAGGGTGTCCGAGCTCCAGACAATGCTGTTTTCACGGAACTTGTCCGATGTCGCGAGCTGGAACTCGTAGTTCCCCGCTCGCGGAACCGGCTCCCAACTGAAGGCCGGCGTACGGGAGAAGTTGCGGCTGGCCGGCTCGTCGTAGCGGAGCGCGAAAGCCTTGAGACCAGAGGGAGCTTTCAGCCCCGCGGTCTGCCTAGCGGGTGCCGAGGCGGGGACCAAGAGCGCGAGCGCGAGTACGGCTAGGACTGTCCGGCGTGCGAGCATGACGAGAGAAGTTGTCGGCAGATGGGAGGAGTGCGTCCTCCCTCATATGGGTGATACCAATCGAGGTGCGGACTACCCGTTTCGCCGCGTGCACCAGTGTGTCCTCCCCGAAGCGGCGGCGGCGCCGGTATCGGACCGAGCTCGACGGCGAGAATGATCAGCAGACGATTTCGGTGCTCTCGAGCGCCTCGCGGATGCGCGCCATTAGCTTGACCGGATCGAACGGTTTGGAGACGTAGTCGTCTGCGCCGGCGGCGAAGCCACGCAGCACGTCGATACGCTCAGGACGGGCGTCGAGCAGGATCACCGGCGTGTCGCAGGTTGACGGATTGCGTCTGATCTGCCCCGCCACTCGGTAGCCGTCCAGCTTCGGCATGTGCACGTCGAGCACAACCACGTCGGGGTGCTCGATCAGCGCGAGACGCAGAGCCTGTTCGCCGTCCCGCGCCCACATCAGGTCGAATTCGCCGGCGAGCGCGAAGCCGAGCATCAACAGCACTTCCTCGTCGGCATCGGCGATCAGCACAGTCGGCATGTCGCGTTCCGGGACGAGCCAGAGCGGCGTGTTATCGCGTGGGTATTCGCGCCTGATCGTGAGTGTCGTGTTGCGTGCGCCGCCTTCGATCAGCCGTAGAAAGGTTCGCTCTGGGCTAGACGGCCTCACGTGTCCGTGTCGAGGCGAACCCACTGCCGGAGTACCTTTCCGCATGCCCTGGCAATCGACCGAGGCCATGGAGATTCCGATCCCCAAGCAGCGCGACCGCGCTACGTAGAAGCGTTAGCGGTCGTGCGCCTAACGAGGACGCTCGATCAGGCCGCGTCGAGTAACTCGAACTCGCGTGGCTCGCGCTCGATCGCGATCTCGAGCCAGCGCCCGCCAGGCGGGTGCAGGCGATAGAAATCGAGCAACGTGCCACGGGCTTGCGCGAGGCTCTCGAAACGGCCGAGCACCTGGCCGGTTTTTTTGTCTGTTAGCACGTACATCTCATATCCTCCGCTCTCAGTATCGGAGCCACGCCTGAAATCGACGTGAGCAGGGCTTAAGAGCTTTGTAAAGATCGTCGGGAGACGAACGTTTTTCGCGGTTGGCTAAGGTCTTGGTGGGCGCGAACACCCGCGCTCTATTCCGACTGAGGGATTCCGATGAACGCGCGCGTCCGTATCGCTGAGCTCGCTGCCGACCGCGTCCTCGTGCTCGACGGTTCCTACGGCGTGCTCATTCAGCGCCGTGTGCGCGGCGAGGAGGCGTACCGAGGCGAGCGCTTCAGCGAGCACCCCCGTTTGCTCGCGGGCGATCCCGACCTGCTCAATCTGACGCGCCCGGAGGTGGTTCGCGACATCCACGACGCCTATCTCGAGGCGGGCGCCGACGTCCTCAAGACGAACACCTTCACGGCCACCTCGATCAATCAAGCCGACTACGGGCTCGAAGCCGTCGCCTCCGAGATGAGTCTCGAGGGCGCCCGTCTCGCGCGCCTGGTCTGCGACGAGTGGACGGCGCGTACGCCGGACAAGCCACGCTTCGTCGCCGGCTCGGTCGGTCCGATGAACGTCTCGCTCTCGCTCTCGCCGCGGGTGGACGATCCCGCCTTTCGCGCGGTCACGTTCGAGCAAGTCAGAGCCAGTTACGTCGAGCAGATGCGGGCTCTGGCCGAAGGCGGCGTCGACCTGTTCCTGATCGAGACGATCTTCGACACGCTCAACGGCAAGGCCGCGATCGCTGCCGCACGTGAGGTCTTCGCAGAGCTCGGAGTGGATCTGCCCCTCTGGCTCTCGTTCACGGCGGTGGACAGGAGCGGGCGCAATCTATCCGGACAGACGGTCGAGGCCTTTTGCGTCTCGGTCGAGCACGCGAACCCGCTCTTCGTCGGCGTCAACTGCTCGCTGGGGGCGGCGCAGATGCGCCCCGTGATCGAGGCGCTGGCCGGGATTGCCCCCACCTTCGTCTCCTGCCATCCCAACGCCGGGCTTCCGAACGAGCTCGGCGGCTTCGACGAGCAGCCCTCCGACACGAGCCGCCTGCTCGGCGAGTTCGCCGCCGAGGGACTCGTGAATGCCGTCGGCGGTTGCTGCGGGACGACGCCCGAACACGTGCGCGCGATCGCCGAGGCGGTGCGTGATCTTCCGCCGCGCCGTGTTCCGGAGCGCCGTGCCCGCACCTCGCTCAGCGGTCTCGAGCCGCTCGTGATCGACGAGAGCATCGGCTTCGTCGTGATCGGCGAGCGCACGAACGTGACAGGTTCGGCCCGCTTTCGCCGCCTGATCGAAGCCGGCGACTTCCAGGGAGCACTGGCCGTCGCGCTCGAGCAAGTGCGCGGAGGCGCCAACATCCTCGATGTCAACATGGACGCCGACCTGCTCGACTCCGAGCAGGCGATGAGAACGTTCCTGAACCTGATTGCGGCCGAGCCTGAGGTGGCGCGCCTGCCGATCATGGTCGACAGCTCGCGCTGGTCGGTGATCGAGGCCGGGCTCCGCTGCCTGCAAGGCAAGAGCGTCGTCAACTCGCTTAGCCTCAAAGAGGGGGAGGAGGAGTTCCTCACCAGAGCTCGCCAGGCGAAGGGTTTCGGCGCTGCTGTCGTCGTCATGGCCTTCGACGAGCAGGGCCAGGCCGAGACGACCGAGCGCAAGGTCGCGATCTGCGAGCGCGCTTACCGGCTGCTGATCGAGCAGGCGGGCTTCCGGCCCGAGGACATCGTCTTCGATCCCAACGTGCTGGCGGTCGGCACCGGTATCGAGGAGCACAACGAGTTCGCCAAGGCCTTTCTCGAGGCGATTCCGCTGATCAAGGAGCGCTGCCCCGGCGCCAAGATCTCCGGCGGCATCTCGAATCTCTCCTTCGCCTTTCGCGGCAACGACGTCATACGCGAGGCGATGCACGCCATCTTCCTCTACGACGCGATTCGCGCCGGGCTCGACATGGGGATCGTCAACGCCGGTCAACTGGCGGTGTACGAGGACATCGAGTCCGAGCTGCGCGAGCGCATCGAGGACGTGCTCTTCAACCGCCGCTCCGATGCGACCGATCGCTTGCTCGAGCTGGCCCAGCGGGTGAAGGGCGAGGGGACAAAACGCTCGATCGACCTGAGCTGGCGCGAGGCGCCCGCCGGGAAGCGGCTCGAGTACGCACTGGTGCACGGAGTGGACGAGTTCGTGGAGGAGGACGCCGAAGAGGCCCGGCTCGCTCTCGGAGGGCCGCTGGCGGTGATCGAGGGCCCGCTGATGGACGGCATGACCGTCGTGGGCGACCTCTTCGGCGAGGGGAAGATGTTCCTGCCCCAGGTGGTGAAAAGCGCGCGGGCGATGCGGCGCGCGGTCGCCTACCTGGAGCCCTTCTTCGAGGAGCAG
Organism: Gaiellaceae bacterium; assembly: GCA_050011315.1. GTDB lineage: Bacteria > Actinomycetota > Thermoleophilia > Gaiellales > Gaiellaceae > Fen-549. Next base: position 11,114 of record JBEKJI010000006.1, on the reverse strand, counting down.
GGGGGCGAGGCGCCTCCTGCGCGCGGGAAGCTCGTCCTCGCCACGGTCGCCGGCGACGTGCACGACATCGGCAAGAAAATCGTTGCGGTCGTGCTCGGCTGCAACAGCTACGAGACGATCGACCTCGGCGTGATGGTACCGGCGAGTCGCATTGTCGATGCGGCGATCGAGGAGGGCGCAGACATCGTCGGTCTCTCCGGGCTGATCACGCCCTCGCTCGACGAGATGGTCAAGGTCGCCGCCGAGCTGGAGCGGCGCGGACTTTCGCTACCACTCCTGATCGGTGGCGCGACGACATCGAGGCAGCACACCGCGGTCAAGATCGCGCCCGTCTACAGCGGCCCGACCGCGTACGTTCTCGACGCCTCTCGCGCCGTCGGCGTCGTCGCCTCGCTACTGGACTCCGGACGCAGAGACGAGTTTGCACGCGCGAACAGCGAGGAGCAGCAGCGCCTGCGTAGTCTCTACCAGGAGAGGCGGCGGCCGCTTCTATCGCTCGAGCAGGCGCGCGCTAGACGCCCGCGGCTTTTCGTGAGCCAGGGCGACTTGCCGACCCCGAGCACGCTCGGCTTGCAGCGGATCGAGGATCAGCCGCTGGCGGAGCTGGTCGACTACATCGACTGGACCTTCTTCTTCCAGGCCTGGGAGCTGAAGGGGCGTTTCCCGGCGATTCTCGATCACCCCGAGAAGGGCGTGGCGGCCCGCGAGCTGTACGAGAACGCTCGAGAGCTGCTCGCACGTATCGTCGAGGAGAAGCTGCTACGCGCGAGTGCCTCGTTCGGGCTCTGGCCGGCCGCCTCCGACGGGGATGACATCGCCTTCTTCGCAAGCGAAAAGCGCGACCGGGAAATCGCCCGCTTCTGCATGCTCCGGCAGCAGGCCGACCACGAAGACGGCCGCCCGAATCTTTCTCTCGCCGACTTTGTTGCTCCGCTCGAGAGCGGGCTCCACGACTATGCGGGCGCCTTCGCGGTCACCGCGGGGATCGGCGTCGAGGAGCTGGCCGCCCGGTTCGCCGCGGAGCGAGACGACTACAACGCGGTCATGACGAAGGCTCTCGCCGACCGACTCGCCGAGGCCTTCACGACCTTCCTGCACGAACGGGTGCGTGGATTGTGGGGCGACGCGGAGCAGCTTGCGCGCGAAGACGTGATCGCGGAGCGGCACCGCGGCATCCGGCCGGCTTTCGGCTACCCGGCCTGCCCCGATCACTCGGAAAAGCGCATCCTCTTCGATCTACTGCAGGCCGAGGCGATCGGCATCGAGCTGACCGAGAGCTACGCCATGTTCCCGGCAGCGAGCGTGAGTGGGATCTACATCGAGCACCCGCAAGCGAAGTATTTCTCGGTCGGCCGCATCAGCCGCGATCAAGTCGTCGATTACGCGACGCGCAAGGGAGTGGAGGTCGAGGACGTCGAGCACTGGCTTGCGCCCAATCTCGATTACGCGCCGCCTGGCGGTCGCGGTACGGAATAGCCGCCGGCTCTGCGAGGGCTCGCGTTACTCGGGTCGTCAGGCGTTCTGCTCGTCGAGGAACGGAGCCAGCTCGGCGAGAACTTGGCCGAACACGCGCTCTTTCCCCTCGTCGTCGACGAGAACGTGCTTCGCCTTGGCTACGCCGCGCTCGGCGAGCACGATCGAGCTCGCGGGTCTGATTCCGTGACGCGCGAGCATCGCCGCGCAGCAGCCGCTCGCACAGCCCGATATCGCCAGCACCGGGCGTCCGCTCGAGCCGGGTGCGCTGCCGTCTTCCGCGCCGACTTCAGTCAGGCAAACGAGCTCCGCTAGTCCGAGCCGATCGAGACGGAGCGCGATCTCATTTGCGAGCTGACCCAGGTTCGACGCTCCCGAGCAGGCGTAAACGAGTACCTCAGGCGTTGAGCCGGGCGTCGTGGTCTCCGTTTCTCTCTCCGCGTCGAGTGGGGGCATGGGCTGAGCCTGGCGCATCTCGGTAAGAAAACGACCTTACCTTCGCCGTCAAGCCACCGGCGCCCCCTCGAGCTCTCAGCCGGCGCCCATGAGGACCTGGCGTACGGCTCGTGCGACCACGAGTGCTTCGCGGGCGCGGATCACGAGAACACGGACAGCCGAGCCCGCACTGGCGATGTCGGCGTCGGGCTCGACTTCGGTATTCAACTTTCCGTCGATCTCTACGCCCAGGAACGACAGGCGCTCGCAGACCCGTGCGCGCACACGGGCGGAGTTCTCGCCCACACCGGCGGTGAAAACGATGGCATCGAGCCCTCCCAGCGAAGCGGCCATGGCCGCGACCGTAGCCGCGATCCGGTGCACGTAGACGGAGAGCGCGAGAGCTGCCTGCTCGCTACCGGCGTCCTCCGCCAGCTCGAGCTCGCGCACGTCGCCGCTCGTTTCCGACAGGCCCTTGAGCCCGGAGTCGTTCTCGAGACCGCTTTCAAGCGCTTCGCGACTCAGCCGGCCCGGATCTAGCAGGTAGAAGAGAGCGCCGGGATCGATTGACCCCGAGCGCGTCGTCATCGGCACGCCCTCGAGCGGGCTGAAGCCCATGCTCGTGTCGACGGAGCGGCCGTCGCCTACCGCGGTGATCGAGCAGCCGCCGCCGAGATGGCAGACAACGAGGTGCCGAATCGGCTCGCCGACCAGCGCGGGCGCCCGCTCGGCCGCCCAGGCGACCGAAAGCCCGTGAAAGCCGAAGCGACGGATTCCGAACTGCTCGCGCCAGGCGCGAGGAATCGCGTAGGTGGCCGCCTCGGCTGGGATCGTGGCATGGAAGGCGGTGTCGAAGACGGCGACCTGAGGCTCCGCCCCAAAGAGCTTGCGAGACTTGGCGATCGCATCCAGAGCCGGTCGGTTGTGTAGCGGCGCCACCTCGCTCATCGCCTCGATCTCGGCGATCACGTCGGAGTCGAGCACGACCGGCTCGCGGAAGCGCTCGCCGCCGTGCACGACGCGGTGCCCGATTGCGGCGGCTCTGCCCCGGGCCTCGTCCAGAAAGGACAGGGTCTCGCTCTTGTCGTTGGCGCTCACCAACTCCAGCTTGAGGCTGGTCGAGCCGGCGTTGACGACGAGAACGGGCAGCATTGGTTTCCTCTTTTTACCTAGTGCCAGGCCGCTTCGCGGGTTCCTTCTGCTCCGGCGAGGTCCGGTTGGACGAGCTCGGAACCGGAAGCGTGCATCACCGTGCCCGGGTCGCTCGCAGCCTTCCGGTCAGGCGTCGCGAGCTCCGCCGGCGCGGTGTCACTCCCGAGATCGCTCGCCGCGAGACTCCACATGGATCCGGTCTCGGCCGCTTTCGCTGGGTGCGCCAGCGTGCGGGAATGTCGCTTGAGGTCGGCCACTCCAGGACAACACGCTCACGACTCGATCGCTGCCGACCGACGCCTGGGATAATGCCGCAGTGACCCGCCGAACGAAGCGGCTCGTAGCGTTGAGCGCCGTGATCCTTCTCGTCGGAGGGCTGAGCGCAGTATTCCTTGTCGTTGTGCTCCCGTTAATCCGCGGGCATCGGACACTTCCGATCTATCCATGTGGCGCAAGGGCTACACGGACACCTGCGGCGGCCGTTCGCGGCTATTACACCGCCCTGAGCAAGCATCGCTTCGTAGTCGCCGCGCAGTACATCGCCCCGACAAAGTGTCGGTACTTCCAAACCGGAACCGACAACGACTTCGAATACGTCGATAAGGTAACCGACGTTTCCGTGTCAGAGGGAGAGATCCTAAATAGGAATTCGTTGCCCGTAGAACTGCCACGCGATCTCACGAGCCACAACAAGTGGGCGGACGTCAGAGTCGACTTCAACGCCACTTACTTACCCGCAGCGGAGACTTTCACCAACGGTCGCCAAGTGCGATTTCTATTGGTAGGTCGATCGATCAAGAGCGGTCGATGGGAGATAGTCGACGAGGGTACCGGGCCGTGACTCGAAGCTACGGGTACGCACCGCCGGATGGTCGAGCGTACCTTCGCCTGGCTACATCAGTTCAGGCGGCTGCTCGTTCGCTTCGAACGCAGAGCGGACATCCATCGTGCCTTTCTGTCGCTCGGTTGCTCGGTGATCGGCTGGAGAAGGCTTCAGGGGGCGAATTGAAACGAGTTCTAAGTACTTATCCGAACGCCGAACGCGGAACCGGCACGATTCGCGCGGGCGTCCGATCGTGAAGAGTGCAACTCGTGACGGCCAAGCTAACTGTTCGCTCAGGCGATGCGGTCTTCGGTTTCGACCGCGAGCTGATCGTGCGTTCCTGGAATCATCAGGCCGAGTTACTCACGGGCCTGACCGCCGAGTCGGCGATCGGGCGCCCCTGCTGGGAGGCGATGGCTGCCGTCGACGAGGACGGGGCGCTCGTCTGCCATTCCGGATGCTCCTGCGCGCGTCTCGCACGCGAGGGCTGGCCGGTCCCGCGCAAGACGCTGCTCGTGAAGTCGAAGACCGGCACGCGGCGACCGCTTTCGGTCTCGACCATCTGCTTGAACCAGGACGGGCGCGAGCTCTTCCTGCACGTGCTCGAGCCTTCGACTCCGATCTCGCTGCTTCAGCAACCTGCCCGGGTTGGGCTGACTCCGCGGCAGCGTGAGGTGCTGAACCTGGTCGCCGACGGTTACTCGGCGCGCCTGATCGCCAGACGCCTCGGACTGGCCGAACCGACCGTTCGCAACCACATCCGCGCCATTCTGGTCGAGCTCCGCGTGCACTCGCAGCTCGCCGCCGTGGCGCGCGCCCGCAAGCTCGGGCTCGTCGCATAGAGCCCATTCCGCCAGGCTCACACGTCCCTACCGGGATCGGTACTTAGCGCGATCTCGCTCCGTTCCGCTTGCGCCCGATCGCTGTCCGACCTGCTAACCGTCCGGCCTTGTTAGGGTTGTGCTCGTAGCACCCCCGCACAACTCCGCTCAGAGAAAGCGATTGCGGTACGAAACATGACTGATAGCTCACACTCGTCTGTCTCTCCACGGCGTTTTGCCGTCACCGGAACGCCGGGCGGTCCCAGCAGCAAAGAGTTCTCGGAGTCGGTCGCTCAAACGCTCGAGAACCGCGGCATGGTTCGCGTCGAAGATCCCGAGCAGGCCGATTTCGTTCTGCTTCTCTTCCCTACCGACAGTCCTTCGCCCTTCCGTCGCCGCTCTCGCGGTACCTACGTCGCGGCGATGCACGAGCGCTCCGAGATGCCGTCCGATCCTCTCGCAGCCGAGTATCCGCTGCTAGTGCGCGCGCTCGCCAACTCGGTCCTCTGCTACGTACCGGGCGAAGCCGTTCTCGTGACCACGCCCGAGCGCGGAACGTTCCGCGCCGAGGCGCCCGCCGCCGAACTCGCCGAGCGCCTCGTCGACCGGATTCAGCCGCTCGCCACATCGAGACTGGTCATCGACAACGAGTACCGCACCGATCTCGAGCCTGAACTCTGGCAAGGCGACGAGCTGACCAAGGAGCTCGCCTGGGCCGGCGAGCAGCTGGACAGCTTCGGTCTCCTGCCCGCGCCCTTCCCCGTTCACGAGCTGTTGAGCGAGCGCGAGTTCAGGCACGTCAAGCGCCTCTGGGGGATCGGTGGTCTCTCCTACGGGAACCTCTCGATCCGCAAGGACGAGCAGCGCTACTGGATGAGCGCCAGCGGCGTCGACAAGAGCAACCTCGTGGAGATTGGGCGCGACATACTGATGGTCTCGAACTACGACGCCGAGAAGGCCGCGATCGTCCTCAGCGTGCCGCCGGATGTTGAGCCGCGCCGGGTCTCGGTGGACGCGATCGAGCACTGGATGATCTACCAGAACCATCCCGAGGTCGGTGCGATTTTGCATGTGCACGCCTGGCTCGAGGGCGCCGACGCGACCGAGATCAACTTCCCCTGTGGAACCGAGGAGCTCGCACTGGCGGTCTCGGAGCTGCTCGAAGCCCAGGAGGATCCCGGCCACGCGGTCATCGGCCTGCGCAACCACGGCATCACCGCAACGGGCGAGAATCTGCGCGAGATCATCGAGCGCATTCAGCCGGGTCTGCAGCCGCAGGTACCGATGATCTGAGAGCCTAATCCACTAGGCCTGCACACATACCTACCGGACTAGACTCCAGGTTCAGCGCGACGAGTCGAGCACGAAGCGAACCGTGTCGCCGAGGGTCTCCTCGATCGGCCGGGGCTCGAAGCCGATCTCCCGCATGGCCTTGGCCGGATCGCAGTACCACCAGCGAGTGGCGATCTTGGCGTACCCGCGCGTGACCGGCCAGGGGAAAACCGTTGTCAGGGCCAGCGCCAGCCTGGGCGGCAGGTTGACCTGGAAGCGCCTGCGGCCGGCGATCTCGCCGACCTCGCGGAAGAAATCGGCGTGGCTCAGATTCCCGTCACGGCCGGCGAGGATGTAGCGCTCGCCGGCCTTACCCCGCTCGGCCAGCGCCACGAGGCCGGAGGCGACGTCGCGCACGTCGACCAGGCAGAGACCCCCGCTGGTGACGAAGCGCAGGCGCCCGCGTAGGTAAGCGCGGATTGGCCAGGTCGTGCCGCCGCGCCTGTCGCCGGGGCCGATGATGTAGCTCGGGTTGGCGACGACGACGTCGCGTCCGGCCTGCGCCGCCTCGAGGGCGTAGCGCTCTCCGGCGATCTTGCTCGCCGAGTAGGGCAGACGATCGACATCGGCGGGCGGGATGTGACTCTCACTGATCAAATCGCCGGGCCCCGTGCCGGGGCCGAGCGTTGCAACACTCGCGACGTGAACGAATCGAGCGCGCGGATCGGAGAGCTCAAGCAGCTTTCGCGTGCCCTCTGCGTTCGTTGCCAGCAAGCGGTTGCGGTCTCGCTTCTCGTGTGCGACCAGCCCGGCGACGTGGTAGACGAGCTCGCAGCCGGCCGCGGCGTCTCGCAAACCCTCAGCGTTGTCCATCGAAACGCGCACGGGCTCGGCACCGAGCTTTGCTAGCTCCTGGAGCGCCTTCTCGTCACGGCCGAGCGCCCGCACCGGCTCGCCCCGCTCGCGTAGGAGCCGCACGAGCTCGAGGCCGAGGAAGCCGGTCGCACCGGTGACGCAGATCACGCAGGAACGTCCTTCGGCCGCCACAGGAGCCAGGCGAGCGCAACCGGCGCGAGCAGGGCCGAGACGATCTCGTTCGAGACGCACCAAGTGCAGTAGCGGCCGATGTCGTAGGCCTGGACGTAGAGCAGGTAGGCGTTGAAGCCGAGCGCGGTCACGGCCATGGTCGCACCCGCCTCCTTGGCGAGGGGATGGCGGATCAGCGTCGTCGCCACGATGCTCAAGTAGGCGAGCAGGCCGAGCAGGGCGACCGGGATGTGGAAAACCTTCGACCAACGCGAGTTCTGCACAACCTCACAGCCGCCGCCGTTCAGACAAACCGGGGCGGTGCCGTTGAAATGCGTGTAGGTGAGGTAGCCGGCGATGCCCGCCCCGATCAGGGCGAGCACCGCGACGGTGAAGCGGAGAGAGCGCTCGATCACTTCTTCAGCTCGGCGTTGATGGCATCGACGAAGTCCTGGAGAGGCTGGTCGCCGACGATCGTCTTGGTCGGCTTGGCGCCTGTCGGCCCGAGCAGGAAGGACGGCGTGTAGAGCTTCTTGAAGCTCTGATCGGCCAGTTTCTGTGCCGCGTCCATGTTCGGAACGACAACGTTCGTGTTCCAGGTTGCCATGACTTTATTGACATCAAGTTCCGGGACGGCATTGGCGAGACCCCTCAACAAAGAGTCGGTGGCGTAACCGCTGTTCTCCGATCCCTGGTTCTCGTACTCCAGCTCGACGACGTTCCAGAGCTTGTTCTGGAGCCCGGCGGCCTGAGCCAGTCTGAGCAGGCGAACCGAATCGCCCCCTACGAAGTCGAGTCCCCTGTACTCGATGCGGAGCTTCCCAGTACGAACGAAGCCCTGCACGAGAGACGGGAACGTGCTTCGCGAGAAATCGCCACAGGCCGGGCACTGCGGATCGGCGAACTCGACCAGCGTCAGCTTGGCTTTGGGGCTCCCGAGCGTGATTCCCTTTTGCGGGATGCCGCTCAGCATTTCATTGACCGAGTCGAGTTGAATGTTGCTGGCGCTCGGCTTGTTCGTGTGGTGGCCGAGCCGAACTGCCACCACAAGCGCCACCACCAGGACGATCGCTCCTCCTACGACTGCCAGAATTCGTACAAGATCGTCGCGCTTCACTTCCGCCTCCTCGTTCTGCCGACATCTGAGCTGGTTTGCCAGAGAAGAGTATTCGACGAAGCCACTTTCGGGGGACTCGGAGTCGCGTTCGAGAGCAGCTGCGCCGGCGGCCGCGGCCAGTTGTGATCGCAGCGGGCGGCTCGCGGCGATAATGGACGCGTGGCGACTCAGTTCGAGCATCTGAGTCAGGATCGCCTGCGCGCTCTCGTCGGCGCAGGGATTGCGCTCAACTCCGAGCTCTCGCTCGAGGGCGTCTTCGTGCGCCTGGTCGAGGCGGCCGCTGCTCTCACCGGCGCTCGGCACGCGGCGCTTGGGCTGATCGCGCCCTCGGGCAGCGAGCTCGAGCGCTTCGTCACCTTCGGGATCGAGCCGGGCGCCGCCTTCAGCGCCGACGAGTTCCTCGGCGGGCCGGGAACGCTGAGCGTGCCGATCCTGATTCGGGGCACAGCCGCCGGCAATCTTTTCTTGGCGGCCAAGCGGAACGCTCAGTTCTTCACCGCAGAAGACGAGGAGCTCCTGCGCGTGCTCGCCGATCAGGCCTCGGTGGCGATCGAGAACGCGCGTCTGTACGAGTCGGCGACCAGCTGGCTGAAGCAGCTCGAATCGCTAAACGAGGTGGGCAACGCGCTCGTTCGCGAGACCGACCTCGCCAGGCTACTCCAGCTCATCTGCCAGCGTCTGCGCGAGCTCTTGGGGGCGCGAATGGTCGCGATCGGTTTGCCGGCGAGCGATACGGAAATGCGTTTCGCCGCCGCCGACGGCGAAGGCGCCGCGGATGTGCTCGAGACGCGGATGCCGCGAGGCCGCTCGAAGCTCGGGCGGGTGCTCGAGAGGCGCAGGAGCGAGCGCGTCGACTCGGCGATCGACGATCCCGAGGTGAACCCCGAGATCGCGCGCCGGATCGGTATCAACGCCGGCCTTTGGGTGCCGCTACTCGTACGCGAGCGGGCGATCGGCGTGATCATGGTCGTCGATCGTGTCGGCGCCGATCCCCGCTTCAGCGATGAGGATCTGCGCCTGGCCGAGGTCTTCGCCTCCCGCGCCGCGGTCGCCGTGGAGATGTCCGAGCGTGTTGCCCGGGATGCGCTGCGCCGTGTCGTCGCCGCACAGGAGCTGGAGCGCCGCCGCCTCTCGCGCGAGCTCCACGACGAGACCGGCCAGACGCTCACCTCGGTGCTGCTGGGGTTGCAGGCGATTACCGAGGCACCCGACTCGGAGCGCGCCGGTGCCGAAGCCGAGCGCCTGCGCGAGCTCGTAACCCAGACGCTCCAGGACGTTCGCCGACTCGCGGTCGAACTGCGCCCGAAGGCGCTCGATGATTTCGGGCTCGTGCCTGCGCTCAAGCGCTTGGGCACCGGCTTCAGCGAGCAGACAGGTATACGTGTCGAAGTCGAGTCCTATCTGGGCGACGATCGGCTTCCGAGCGAGATAGAGACCGCGCTCTACCGGATCGTGCAGGAGTCGCTCACGAACGTGGTCAAGCACGCTCGCGCCAGCTCGGTGAGCGTCCTCGTCACGCGCAAGAACGGTAGTGTGATCGCGGTGATCGAGGATGATGGACGTGGTTTCGACGCCGGGGCCAGGCGCGACGAGGGCCTCGGACTCGTTGGAATGGAGGAACGAGTGGCGCTTCTGAGCGGAAGACTGCAGGTCGAATCGAGCGAGGGTGCGGGGACGACCGTCGTGGCCGAGGTGCCGCTGCCGTGAGCATCCGCGTTCTCATCGTCGATGACCACGCGGTCGTCAGAGCCGGCTTGCGGCACGTGCTCGACGCGGAGCCGGACATCGAGACCGTGGGCGAGGCTGGAGACGCGCGCGAAGCAGTCTTCGAGGCGCGTTTACGGAAGCCGGATGTCGTCTTGGTCGACGTCGTGATGCCCGGGAAGAGCGGCATCGAGGTGACGCCTGAGCTGCTCAAGGAGTCGCCCGCCTCGAGGGTGCTGGTGCTGTCGATGCAGGACGATCCCAGCTACGTGCGTGAAGCTTTCGCCGTCGGTGCGAGCGGCTACGTGCTCAAGGAGGCGGCCGGTAGCGAGCTGATCACGGCCGTGCGGGAAGTTGCGCGCGGCGGTCGCTACGTTCATCCAGAGCTGGGGGCGCGGCTGATCGAGGCCGAGGCGAAGGCTCGTGCCGACGCCGAGCTCGATCCCCTCTCGGAGCGCGAGCGAGAGGTGCTGCGCCTGCTCGCGCTCGGGCACACCAACCAGGAGATCGCCAAGAAGCTCTACATCTCGGTTCGTACGGCCGAGACGCACCGGGCGCACATCATGCAGAAGCTACGCCTGACAACCCGCGCCGAGCTCGTCCGCTACGCCCTCGAACGAGGTCTTCTCGACGAAGCGCGCCGCGGCGAAGGTGAGAGCGCGTAGTTTCTCCCGATCGCCGATCAGCGGCGCGGACGATGAGCTCTCTGGTGGCGATGACGAAAATGCGCGCGGGATGGAGAGCTACGGAGTCGTATGGCAGGAAAACGACCGCGCGCCGGTAGCGGGGAAGCTGGAGCTCGACTCGGTCCGACTTCGTTTGGAGGGCAACGATTGCGACCACCTCGCCGTCTGCCTGCTTCCGATTTGCGAGCTGATCGGAGTCGGCGTCGGACGTGAGAACCGCGATCGGCTGGACGGCCGGCCGACGCTCTTACTCGAGCGCTCGAACGGCGACATGATTCGCATCGCCGCGCTTACGCAGGCCGGAATCGTGGCCGAGATCGCCGAACGGCTGGCCGACTTCGAGCCGCGCATGCGCGCAGTCGGTTAGCTCGAACTCCCTTGACAATCGCTTCTGAGCAGGTATTTCTCGCCTCCGCGCCTGTCGAGAACAAGTCACAGTCCTGACACGCCAATTCGTTTGACACACCCCGGTGTCAGGAGATTGCCTCAAAATAACGTCGCCAGGATCAAGATCATCGCCAGGTGCAGGAAAGCGAGGTAGTTGGAGGCCTTCCGGTCGCGGCGGACGGCGACCCTGCGCTTGCTCTTCAGCCAGGCGTTGGTTC
>JBEKJI010000005.1:0-100742 GCA_050011315.1 Gaiellaceae bacterium | reverse complement strand
GCATCCGTAGCCTCCAGCTACGAACACGACACTGCTTTTCGGAGCTCGGCTGGAAACAGAGAAACACCGGCTGAGCACGATCTCGCGGCCCGAGGACGTTGTCCTCGGGCGCATCCGTATCTCTGACCGATACGAATGCGCCCTGCGTCCTAGCCTCGCACCACGATCTCGCACTCATCCGGCGCCCCTCCGTCCCCAGACGAGCTCCCTAGCCTCGCATCCACCGATCACACCCAGTCGACGGGTCGTCAATCGAGACGAGCTCTGAGCTCGCCGCACAGATCCGACGGCGGTCGGTCTCGCTCTGCTTGAATGCGGGCGTGGAGGCGAAGGTCGTCGAGCTCTCTGAGAACCGCGTACGCCTGACGGTCGACGTCCCGAGCGCCGACATCGAGCACGCGGTCGAGCACGCTTCCTCCGATCTGGCCGAGCGCACCAAGGTGCCCGGCTTCCGCAAGGGCAAGGTTCCGATGCCGGTGCTGATCGAGCGCATCGGCAACGAGCGGGTCTACACCGAGGCGGTCGAGACTCACATCGGCGGCTGGTTCCGGCTGGCCGCGACCAAGAGGCGTCTGCGTCCGGTCTCCGAGCCGCAGTTCGACTTCGAGCTGCCGACTTCCGCCGAATCGGACTGGAGCTTCAGCGCCGAGTTCAGCGTGCAGCCGTTGCCAAAGCTCTCCGACTGGCGCAAGCTCGAGATCGGCAAGACCGAGACCGAAGTTCCCGAGGGCCTGGTCGAGCACGAGCTCGAGGCCCTGCGCTCGAGCGTCGCCGAGCTGGCGCCGGTCGAGGGCCGGCCCGTCAAGGAGGGCGACACGCTCGTCGTCGACCTCGTCAGCGAGCAGGGCGAGGAGAGCCGCGACTACGTCATCGAGCTCGACTCCGGCCGCCTGGTCGGCGAGGTTGAGCGCGGTTTGGTCGGGGCAGAAGCCGGGGAGAGCCGTACGCTGCCCTTCCAGCTCGCCGACGGCAAGACGACCTCGGTGACCGTGACCGTCAAGGAGATCAAGGAGAAGGTGCTGCCGCCGCTCGACGACGAGCTGGCTCGCGCCGCGAGCGAGTTCGACACCCTGGACGAGCTGCGCTCGGATATCGAGGGCCGGCTGCGGGCTCAGATCGCCGCCGAGCAAGAGGCGGCCTTCCGCGAAGCGACCGTGGACGGGCTGGTCGACGCCTCGAACGTCGAGGTCGACGCCATGCTGATCGAGGTGCGGGCACGCGGGCTGCTGGCCGAACTGGCCCGCTCGCTCGAGCGCCGCGGTATGAATCTCGACCTCTACCTCGAGCTGACCGGACAGGACGCCGCGCAGCTCGGCGAGATGCTACGCGCCGAGGCGCGCCAGTCGGTCGCGCGCGAGCTGGTGCTCGAAGCCGCCGCCGACAAGTTGAAGCTCGAGATCCCCGACAGCGAGGTCGAGGAGTTCGTTCGCACCCAGGCGGGATCCAGCAGCGAGGATGCCGACGAGCTCGTCGCGGCGATCTGGCGCCAAGGTAGCCAGGAGGAACTGCGCGAAGACCTGCGCCTGAGTGCCGCTCTCGATCGGATCGTCGCCGAGGTCAAGCCGATTCCGCTCGCCCAGGCCGAGGCGCGCAAGCAGATCTGGACACCCGAGAAGGAAAAGCCGCAGTCCACTACGAAACTGTGGACCCCCGGCAGTAAGGAGAAGCTATGAGCTCTGGGCACTACATGCCCCTCGTCATCGAGCAGACCGCGCGCGGAGAGCGTCAGTCCGACATCTTCTCGCGCCTGCTCACCGAGCGGATCATTTTTCTAGGGACTCAGATCGACGAGGTCATCGCCAACCTCGTCATAGCTCAACTCATTCACCTCGAGTCCGAAGACCCGGATAAGGACGTTTCTCTCTACATCAACTCGCCCGGGGGCTCGGTGTACGCCGGACTTGCCATCTACGACACGATGCAGTTCATCAAGCCCGATATACAGACGACCTGTGTCGGCGTCGCCATGTCGATGGGGGCGCTTCTTCTCGCCGGCGGCGCCAAGGGCAAGCGCGCGGCTCTGCCCAATTCGAAGGTTCTGATCCATCAGGTCTCGAGCGGTTTCCAGGGCCAGGCCTCCGACATCGAGATCCAGGCGCGCGAGGTGATCAACATCAAACGCCGGCTCGAGGAGATCACCGCCGAGCACACCGGCCAGCCAATCGAGAAGGTCGCCAAGGATATGGAGCGCGACTACTTCATGAACGCGGACGAAGCGCTCGAGTACGGATTGATCGACCGCGTACTGGCCCATCGCGCCTCGGGCTCGGAGAAGAGCGCGAGCTAGTGTCCGCTTTCGCCACACGCCCCAAGAGCGATTTACCGCGGATCGGTCTGGCCGAAAAGACTATTTCGAGCTACAAGGAGTAGAGGTGGCCCGAGCAAGCGACGGCAACGAACAGCTTCTCTGCAGCTTCTGCGGGAAATCCCAGAGGCAGGTCAAGAAACTCATCGCCGGTCCGGGTGTCTACATCTGCGATGAGTGCATCGACCTCTGCAACGAGATCATCGACGAAGAGCTGACGGTTCCGGCCCAGCTCGATCTCGAGAACCTGCCCAAGCCGAAGGAGATCTACGGCGTTCTCAACGACTACGTCGTCAGCCAGGAGGAGTCGAAGCGCACCCTGGCGGTGGCCGTCTACAACCACTACAAGCGCGTCCAGATGGATGCCGAGGACTCCGAGGTCGAGCTACAGAAGTCGAACATCCTTCTCCTCGGCCCGACCGGCTGCGGCAAGACGCTACTGGCCCAGACGCTTGCCCGCATCCTCAACGTTCCCTTCGCCATCGCCGACGCCACCGCTCTCACCGAGGCGGGCTACGTCGGCGAGGACGTCGAGAACATCCTGCTCAAACTGATCCAGGCGGCCGATTTCGACATCAAGAAGGCCGAAACCGGGATCATCTACATCGACGAGGTCGACAAGATCGCTCGCAAGGCCGACAACCCGTCGATCACGCGCGATGTCTCGGGCGAGGGCGTTCAGCAGGCGCTTCTGAAGATCCTCGAGGGCACGGTTGCCTCGGTACCGCCACAGGGCGGGCGCAAGCACCCGCACCAGGAGTTCCTCTCGATCGATACCACCAACGTCCTCTTCATCTGCGGCGGCGCCTTCGCCGGCCTGGACAAGATCATCGGCCGACGCATCGGTAAGAACGCCGTCGGTTTCGGCGCCGAGATCAGCGCCAAGAACGATGCCGAGAGCTCCGAGCTGCTCAGTCAGGTGATGCCCGAGGATCTGCTCAACTTCGGTCTCATCCCCGAGTTCATCGGCCGCCTGCCGGTCATCTCGGCTGTGCACCAGCTCAAGCGCGAAGACCTGGTCAAGATTCTGACCGAGCCGAAGAACGCTCTCGCCAAGCAGTACCAGCGCTTCTTCGGCTACGACGACGTCGAGCTCGTCTTCACCGACGACGCGCTCTGGGAGATAGCCGATAAGGCGCTCGCGCGAGAAACGGGCGCCCGCGGCCTACGCTCGATCATCGAGTTGGCTCTGCTCGACGTTATGTTCGAGCTGCCGTCGCGCAAGGACGTCTCCAAGTGCGTCATCACCAAGGAGACGATCTCCAAGCGCCAGCGCCCGACGCTGGTGACGAGCGGCGCCGCCGCGGCCGAGTCAGAAGAAGAAGAAGAGCTGACCGAAGAGTCGGCGTAGTAGAGAGTCCTGACCTCTGCGCTGCCGACCGAGCTCGGTGAAGCGTTGCGCCGTCTGGCCGTCGTCGGTGGCGTGGGGTTGATTCGGCACGAACTCGGCACGTTTCCGAGCGCCTCTTCTGGCTAACGTTTCACGACCCCGCGGGTGGGTGGCTCGGAGGAGGGCTGCGGAACGTGGTGCCGTCACACACCGATTCGACGGGTCTTCATTCCGCTTGACGCTCGACGCGGTTGCGGAGGAACGAGGTGCCGTCACGCACCCAGGTCGGCGGGCCCTCAATCCGAAACGAGCCCGCCTGGCGCCACCAAGCCGAGACCGCGCGCTTCTAGAGCCCGCCGGGATTGGTCACCGTCGCCACGAGCAGCACGAGTGAGAGGATGGTCATGGCGATCACGGTTGCGCCGGCGACGGCGCTCAGGAAGCGGCCGCTCCGCCACTCGCCCATCAATTCGCGGTTGCGGGAGAGGCGCCAGAGGAAGAAGAGCGTTATTGGTGCGAAAACGCCGTTCAGGCCCTGGACGCCGACGAGTAGAGCGATCACAGGCAGGCCGGGAATAAGGGCAACGATGGCTCCGGTCCCGACCAGCACCGTGATCGTGGTCGTGAACACGGGCGCTTCGCGGAAATGCCGTCCAACCCCCTTCTCCATCCCGAACGACTCCGAGATCACGTAGGCGGTCGTGACCGGGAGGATGGCGGCCGCGAGCAGACTGGCGCCCAGTAAGCCGACTGCGAACAGCTCCTTGGCGAAGTGTCCGGCAAAGGGCTCGAGCGCGCGCGCCGCGTCGGCGGCCGAGCCCACGTTCGTGATTCCGTGCGCGAACAGGGCCGCGGCGGTGGAGATGATGATGAAGCCGGCGATGAGGTTGGCGAAGATGACTCCGCCGACGATGTCCAGCCGCTGGCGGCCGAGCTCCTCGACGCGGACGCCGCGTTCTGCTACCGCCGACTGCAGGTAGAGCTGCATGAAGGGCATGATCGTCGCGCCCACGATCGCGACGACCAGGTAGACGTAGCGCGGCGAAGTGTGCAGCTGTGGCTTCACAATCGCGTACCCGACCGTGCCCCAGTGCGGGTGGGCGAGCACGGCCGCGATCGGATAGGCGAAGAAGGGGATCGTCATCGCGATGAAGATGCGCTCGGCCCAGCGGTAGGAGCCGCGCACCAGGATCGTCCAGACGAGGACGGCGGCCAGCGGTACGGTCACCTCGCGCGGCACGTGCAGGAGCTCCGATGCGGCAGCGATCCCGACGAACTCGGAGATCCCGATCGCCAGGTTGGTAACCAGGATCGAGAGCAACACCACGGTCGTCCAACGCACGCCGTAGTGCTCGCGGACGACCTCGGCGAAGCCCTTGCCGGTCACGATGCCCATCCGCCCGGCCATCTCCTGGACGACGATCAGGCTGACGGTGATCAGAACGATCACCCAGAGCAGGTCGTAACCGTAGCGAGCGCCGACGGAGGCATAGGCGGCGACGCCGCCTGCGTCGTTGCTGGCGTTGGCGGCGATCAGGCCGGGGCCCAGGATGGCGAGCGGAGCGACGAGACGCACGATCCAGACTCGCCGCCGAAGCCGGCGCGGGGTGGCCGCGTGCCGCGCCGGCTCGAGTTTCGACTCGCGGGCGCCGGCGCCGGTCTCTTTCGCTCGTCTCGCGTCGCTCACGGGCGCTTCCGGGCAGGTCAGTCGGCCGTGAAGACGTGGACGCGACGCCGCCAGCCTCGCGGAAGCACAGACTCGAGCACGTCGTCGGCCGAGACGGCGCCGAGCAGGTGTTTCTCCTCGTCGAGAACCGGCACCAGCGTCAGGTTGAAATCGGTCATCAGCCGCGCCAGCTCCTCGACGCCGGCGTGGGCGTCCACCCCGGGCGGAGTGAAGCTGACAGTCTGCGCGAGTGCTAGCTGCGGCGCCATGCGAAGCAGGTCGGCGAGCGGGATCGCCGCCTCCAGGCGCTCCTCGCCGTCGAGCAGGTAAACCCAGGTCGCCACCTCGCCGGGCGCTCCGCTCGAGCGAACGGCCTCGAGCGCATCGGCGACGCGCGCGCCCTCGCCGATCGTGACCAGGTCGGTCCTCATCAGTCCGCCGGCGCTCGTGGCGCCGTAGTCGAGCAGCGCTTCGACGCTCTCGCGCTCGGTGTCTGGAAGCGACGCCAATACTGCCTCGCGCCGCTTCTCGGGCAGCTCACGCACGAATCCGGCCGCGTTGTCGGCTCCCATCCGCGCGACGATCCGCCCCAGCTCCTGGTCGGAGCGTGTCTCGGCGAACTGGCGCCGGTGATGCGAGTCGAGCTGCTGGAACAGGTTGGCCTCGCGGTCGAGGTCGCTGCGCACGGCGCTGATGATCTCCTCGGCCTCGCGACTGGAGGCGTCTTCGACGAGGTCGGCCAGCTGGGCTGGATGGAGGCGCGCGAGCTTGGGATGCGGCGTGCGCAGGCGCAGCGTCGGTACGTGGCCGGTGAACGGCTCCACGTCGCGCCAGTCGAGTACGGCGCGACTCTCGATGCGGTGTGCGAACCGCTTCGGTAACAGCCGGCGCAGGAATGCGCGCGCGCTGACGTCGATCCCGACGACGCGGTAGGAGTCGTCCACGAGCGCCAGCTCGATCTCGTTCGCCCGCACCAGGCGGGCGCCGTCGACGTTGATCAGCTGCCGGTCGAGAACGTCCTTGCGCAGAAGAACGTCCTGCTCGTGACGGTGAAAATGGTCGAGGTCGAGGCGGCTCGAACGCAGAACCATCCCCTCCGAGCCGATCGAGTCGATCTCGGAGGCGGGGACGAACACCGGTCGCTCCGCCACCTCGGCTAGGGCGCCCGCGAGTGGCGGATAGTCGTCGCCGTTCAGACGCACGATCAGATCGAGCGCTCGGCCCAGGCGCTCGCCGCCACTGTCGCGCAGGGCGCAGGGAACGACCAGACTGAGGTGGAGATAGCGCATCGAGAGTCGCCGCTTCGTTTCTAGCAGCTTTCCAGCTGGGCCTCGACGGAAACGGGACGGGGCGCGGCGCGCAATAGCGCTCTGGCGTGCGCCATTCATTGGCCGCTTCGCCGCGCAGTACGGCGGGTGGCTGCCATTGACCTTCCTAAAGCTGAATTGCCACTTGACGAGACGAGACCGAGCGCTTAGCGTCGAGCCCACACCCGTAGAGAGAAACAGGCGATAGGCCGCGATCCCGCCGAGCTCTGACTGCTCGTCTCTCGCGTCGTCTTTCGCCGCTGGAAGGGAGACCCCCGATGAAGAAGGTTTGCTCACTCACGCTTTTGTCGATCATCTGCGTCTTTGCGGGGGCGAACCCGCTCTGCGGAGCCGGTCGTGTGACGGCGGCGGGGGGCTCGGTAGCCACCCAGATCAGCGCCGGCTTGTACCACACCTGCGCCCTTCTCTCCGACGGCAAGGTCAAGTGCTGGGGCCGAGGTGCGCTCGGAAACGATCACGACAGCTTGACTCCAGTCCAGGTCAGCGGCATCACCGATGCCACCCAGGTGAGCGCCGGCAGCGACTTCACCTGCGCCCTCCTCTCCGGCGGCACAATCGAGTGCTGGGGCGTGAACGAACAAGGCGAGCTCGGAGACGGCACCAATCACGACAGCTCGACCCCGGTCCAAGTCAGCGGCATCACCAGCGCCACCCAGGTGAGCGCCGGCGCCGAACATGCCTGCGCCCTTCTCTCCGGCGGCACGATCGAGTGCTGGGGCTACAACGCTGACGGCGCGCTTGGAAACGGCACATATGCGGACAGCTCAACCCCGGTTGCGGTCAGCGGCATGTCGACTGCAACTGCGATCAGCGCCGGCGCCTTCCACACCTGCGCCGTACTTTCCGGCGGCACGATCGAGTGCTGGGGCTTGAACTACTACGGCCAGCTCGGAAACGGCACCCATCAACACAGCTCGACGCCAGTCCACGTCAGCGGCATCACCAACGCCACCCAGGTCAGCGGCGGTTACCACCACACCTGCGCCGTCCTCGCCGCCGGCGGGGTCAATTGCTGGGGCCGCAACAACGCCGGTCAGCTCGGAAACGGCACCCATCACCCCAGCTCGATCCCGGTCCAGGTCAGTGGTATATCAACCGCCACTATCAGCGCCGGTGGCTTCCACACCTGCGCCGTCGTCTCCCAGGGCAGGGTCAAGTGCTGGGGCTTCGACGAGCACGGCCAACTTGGGAACGGCACACATAACTCCAGCCCGATCCCGGTCCTAGTCGGCGGCATCACGGGCGTCACCATGATCGACGCCGGCGGCTACCACACCTGCGCTCTCCTATCCGGCGGCAGGATCAAGTGCTGGGGCTGCAACACCTACGGCGAGCTCGGGAACGGCACGACCACCGACCACTCGACTCCGGTCACGGTCAGCGGCATCGGGAACGTCATCCTGGCCTTCTCGTCGGCCCATTACTCGGTGAACGAGGCGACCTCCAAGGTCAAGATCACCATCAAGCGCACAGGTGATAGCTCGAGCGCCGCCTCCGTCCTCTTCAAGACCGCAGACGGAACCGCCACCGAGGGGGTGGACTACACGGCGGTCTCCAAGACCGTCTCCTTCGCCGCAGGCGTCACGACCCGGACCGTCTCCCTCACGATCCTCGACGACCAACTCAAGGAGAACAACGAGACGGTCACGCTCACACTCTCCAAGCCTAGCTCGGGCGCCGTGCTCGGAACGCTGAAGAAGGCCACGCTCACGATCATCGACAACGACTAGAGAAAGGGAGCGGCCGGTCCACGGAGTCCGAGAGGTCTTCATTCCGCTATGGCTTCGGTGGCGCCTTGGCGGTTGGCCTATCCGTCGCCGCTCACCTGTCTCGGCTTGAAGTGAATCGGCACGAAACCTGCACATATACGGCGCGTTTTCTGGCTACCGTTTCGCGACCCCGCGAGTGAGTGGCTCGGGGGCGGGCGGAGGAACGGGGGCCCTCACGTGGAGTGTCGGTCAGCGTTAGTGTCTCGAGCCCCTGACGGAGCCAAGCACTCCGCCCTCTGACCGCGCTCGGCCGTCAGGAGTCTCCCTTCGACAGGGGAGACTGGGCCGTATCTTCCCGTCTACTATCAGCGCGTGCCTATTCCGTTTTCGGCGCTCAAGCAAGTCACGACCGCTCGTCGAGAAGAGGCCACCATCCTTACTCTCCCCTATGAGCGTCTGGTGTGACGGGAATCGCCGCCGAGCGTATCCCGCTGTTTCGTCCGCTGATCAGGGACGAAGCGATCACGGCTGCCGCGGACGTGCTGCGCTCGGGCTGGCTCGGGCTCGGATCGAAGACGAGGGAGTTCGAGCGAGCCTTCGCGCGTTACGTCGATATGCCCTTCTGCGTTGGCACGAGCTCTTGCTCGGGAGCTCTTCAACTCGCGCTGCGGCTTCTCGATCTTTCACCGGGCGCCGAAGTCATCACCACCCCGCTCACGTTTGTGGCAGGGAACCAGATCATCCTTCAAGAAAGACTGCGGCCGGTATTCGCGGATGTTGACCCCACGACGGGCAACATCAGCGTCGCCTCGGTTGCCGGATTGCTCTCGGAGGCCACGGGAGCGGTTCTGCTCGTTCACTACGGCGGTTATCCGTGCGATCTCGACGAGCACTACGCTCTCGCACGAGCTAACGGCGTACCGGTGATCGAGGACTGCGCACACGCCTGCGGCGCCGTTTACAAGGGGAGACGCATCGGCTCGTATGGGGATCTGCACGCGTTCTCGTTCCATGCGATCAAGAACCTGCCCATGGGCGAGGGTGGCGCGTTGACAGTGCGATCGAGCGAGCACGACGCTCGCCTGAGGCGCCTACGTAATTTCGGTATCGACCTGGATACGCACGAGCGCGTCTCCGGCTCGGTCTACCGCTGGGACTACGGAGTGTCGGAGCTCGGCTTCAAGTTCTATCTGGACGACGTGCACGCTGCGATCGGGCTAGTCCAGTTGGATCGACTCGAGGCGGACAACGCCCGCCTCGCGCAACTGGCGAGGCGATACCGGCGAGGTCTGGCCGGTGTGCCCGGTATCGAGCTTCTTCGCGAGCAGGAGGACCGGCGTAGCAGCCACCACCTCTTCTGCGCACTGGCAGAGGGGCGGGACACGTTGCTTCTCAAGCTCGGCGAACGCGGGATTCACGCCGGCGTTCACTACCGTCCGAGCTACGACTACCCGCTGTTCAAAGGCGCGCCTCTGCCCGGCGTCGAGTCGTTCTGGCGGCGGGCGGTCTCTCTTCCCATGCATCTGCACCTGACGGACGAGCAGGTGGATCGGATCGTCTACACGATCGCCGAGGGCTGGTAGTTGGCTGCGCAGAAGCTGCTCATTCTGGGCACGAGGATGCTTGCGCTCGAGGTCGCCGATCTGGCGACGGATGCAGGGTTCGAGATCGCGGGCTTCGTCGAGAACCTCGATCCGGAGCGCTGCGTCGAGTCGCTCGAGGGCCTACCCGTGCATTGGATCGACGATGTCGCTGCCTACGCCGACACGCATCTCGCGGTCTGCGCTTTGGGGACGACTCACCGGCATCGCTTCGTCGAGCAGGCGGCGCAGCTCGGCTTTCGCTTCGCAACGGTCGTGCATCCATCGGCACGCGTCTCGACCCGTAGCCGCGTTGGAGAAGGCACGATCGTCAGCGCGGGCGCGGTTATCGCGGCGCACAGCACCATCGGTCGCCATGTCCTCGTGAATCGCGGCGTCTTGATCGGGCACCACACAGAGATCGCCGACTACGTCTCTATCCAACCGGGCGCGAATGTGGCCGGTGCCTGCAGAATCGGAGAGCGCGCCTATATTGCGATGAGTGCCGTAGTGATCGATCGTGTCACGGTCGGCTCCTATTCGGTCGTTGGGGCGGGTGCCGTCGTTACGAAGGACGTGCCGGAAAACGTCCAGGTCGTCGGCGTGCCCGCTCGCATCGTCAAGGAGAATGTCGAGGGTCGGTGATCGGGCACGAGCCACTTATTATCAACGCCGCTCTGACCGGGAACGTGCCGATGAAGAGCGACAACCCGGCCGTTCCGATCACGCCAGAGGAGATCGCAGCGGATGCTCGCCGCTGCTACGAGGCGGGGGCCGCGATCGTCCACCTTCACGTTCGCGACGAGGAGGGGCGCCCTACCTATCGCCCGGATGTCTTCGCAGAGGTGATGTCGAGAGTCCGGGAAGCCTGCCCGGAGGTGATCGTCTGCGCGACCACGAGCGGGCGCGTCAATCCGGATTACGAACCTCGCGCACAGGTCCTCGAGCTG
Organism: Gaiellaceae bacterium; assembly: GCA_050011315.1. Taxonomy (GTDB): domain Bacteria; phylum Actinomycetota; class Thermoleophilia; order Gaiellales; family Gaiellaceae; genus Fen-549. Next base: position 89,874 of record JBEKJI010000005.1, on the reverse strand, counting down.
GACGGCGACCTCAAGCCCGAGCTGGCGTCGCTGGCGCTCGGGTCGTTCAACTTCCCGAGGCAGGCGTCGATCAGCGAGCCCGAGACGATTCACCGGCTTGCCGGGCGGATGCTCGAACGCGGCATCGTCCCCGAGCTCGAGGCCTTTGATCTCGGCATGCTCGACTACGCGAAACACCTGATCGACAAGCACCTGCTGCGTCCGCCCTTCTACTTCAACCTCCTGCTTGGATCGCTCGGCACGCTAGCTGCCACGCCTTTCAACCTGGCCACGCTTGCGATGTCGCTGCCCGAGGGATCGGTCTGGTCGGCCGGCGGCATGGGCCGCTTCCAGCTCCAGATGAACTCGATGGCGATCGTGATGGGCGGGCATGCCCGCGTCGGGCTGGAGGACAGCCTGTTCATGGACGCCGAAAAGACCCGCCCGGCGTCCAATCCGGCGCTTGTCGAACGGCTCGTCGCGCTCGCTCAGGGCGTCGGCAGGGAAATCGCCTCTCCTGCGCAGGCGCGGGACATCATCGGTCTGCCGCCGGAGCGCCGTCACCGCTAGCGGTTGATCTCTGCCTTGCCCAGGCGCGCGCCGTCGCGGTCGCGCAGGGGATGACCGGGCCGAGGTGGAGGTAGCACCGCACCCATCCGGCGATCGCGATGCTTTCGCTTCCCTCGCACAAGCGCCGGCGTTAGCCGACCGGTGCCGTTCCGTACACCTTCAAGTACAGCGACTGCCAGTTCTTCGCAATCTGCCGTTGGGCGCTGCGCAGGTTCATCTGCTCCGAGCAGACGAGATCGTGGAGCCGGTTCTCGAGACGGTCTTTGACGTGGTAGCCGGGCGCCGGGCTCGCCCTCTCTGGGAACAAGTTCGCGATGTCGTTCGAGCCGCCGAGCTCGAGCGAGACGATGTGATCGATCTCGAGCGTGCTTCCGTAGAGGCGAGGCACCATCCCGTACTCGCGCTCGACCGCGTATTTCTCGGCCTGAGGGACGTTCCGGATCGAGCTCGTGTGGAAGCTCGCCGAGCAAATCACTGATCCGGTCAGCTTCGAGTAGTAGGCGCCCGGCGAGCAGCGCCTGTCGGGACTGGCGCCGAGCCTGCAGCCCGAGGTCTTTGTCCGACTGCCGAGGAGCACGGTCTCTCCGACAATGATCTTGGTGGGACTCGAAGATCCGGGGCTCGCCGAGCCGCTCCCGTCCAGCCACGCGGCGACGCCGCCGTGGTGGGAGCAGGCGCCCTGATGGTGCTTTGCGTAGGAGTAGGTGCCGTCCTTGCAGCGGGCGGTCGCACCGGCGGGAGCCGAGGTCGCGCGGGCGAACGCGGGCAAGGCGATGTTCGTGCTTCCCGCGCCCCACGCAAGAATGAGAACGGCGACGGCGGCCACACGACTCAACGAGCGAATCACCCGCATATCATCGTCCGCCTTGGCGCGGCTGTCACGTGATCGGGAGCAAGCTGTGGAACAAGACATCCACTTCCGGCACGAACACCCCTTGACACCAAACGGTGTCTGACTCCGGTTGGTGTCAAATCGAAAGCGTGTCGAAAACGGATCTTTTCTTCGTCTCCGAATCGACGCAGATTCGGCACGGCCAGGAGTGTTTTCCGGCTCCGGCGGACGATATCTTCGAACGACGCGGTTCGGTGGCGGGCGGCGTAGAGAAGTGCCGCTGGTAGCCCAAGGAACGAGCTCCTGAGCGCCTCTCCGGGTCGTCTCCGTAGAATCCAGCTCCATGGACCCGCTCTACAAGCCCGAGGGTGTCGAGGAGCGCTGGCAGAAGGCCTGGGAGGAAGAGGGCCTCTACAACGCCGACCCCGACTCGACGCGCCCGACCTTCGTCGATGCCCATCCGCCGCCCAACGTCACCGGCGAGCTCCACATGGGGCACGCGCTCCAGCTGGCGCTCGGCGACGCCGTCGTGCGCATGAAGCGGATGCAGGGCTTCAACGTGCTCTTCCAGCCCGGTTACGACCACGCCGGCATCTCGACCCAGAACGCGGTCGAAAAACACCTTGCAACCTTGGGCATGACACGCCAGGAGCTCGGGCGCGAGGCCTTCGAGGCGCGCGTCTGGGAGTGGCTGCACGAGTACGGCGGCAAGATCATGACCCAGTTCCGCCGTATCGGCGCCTCGCTCGACTACCGGCGCGAGCGCTTCACCATGGACGAGGGCTACACGAAAGCGGTGCTGCGCTTCTTCGTCCACCTCTACGAAAAGGGCTGGATCTACCGCGCCAACCGGATCATCAACTGGTGCCCCTACCACCAGACCTCGCTCTCCGATCTCGAGCTGGCGCACATCGAGGCCGACGACGAGCTGGTCACCATCCGCTACCCCTTCGCCGACGGCTCCGGGTACATCGCCATCGCCACCGTGCGTCCGGCGACGATCCCCGCCGACGCCGCCGTGGCCGTGCACCCGGACGACGAGCGCTACAAGGCTTTCATCGGCAAAGAGGTCGTCGTTCCCTTCGTCGACCGGCGCGTGCGGGTGATCGCCGACGAGCACGTCGATCCCGAGTTCGGCACCGGGGCGCTCAAGATCACCCCCGGCCACGACCCGATCGACTTCGAGATCGGCCGCGCGCACGGGCTCGAAGAGCCTACCGTGATCGCCCCCGACGGGCTGATGAACGACAAGGTGCCCCTGCTCGAGGGCCTGACGCAGGAAGAGGCAAGCGAGCGCATCATCACCTGGTGCGAGCAGCGCGGCCACCTCGTCTCGCGCGAGCCCTTCCGCCACGCCGTTGCGCTCTGCGAGCGCTGTGAGAGCCGGATCGAGCCCCGTATCTCGCTGCAGTGGTGGTGCTCGATGGAGGAGTTGAAGAAGCCGGCGCTGGAGGCGCTGCGTGAGCACCGCGTCCGCTTCCACCCGGAATCCCAACACCGCTTTGCGATCGAGTCGCTCGAGGACGCTCCCGACTGGTGTATCTCGCGCCAGCTCTGGTGGGGCCATCAGCTGCCTATCTGGGAGTGCGCCGACGGCCATCTGACCGTTGAGGAGACGGCTCCCGAGGCTTGCGCCAAGTGCGGCTTGAAGGAGCTGACTCGCAGCGAAGATGTTCTCGACACGTGGTTTTCCTCCGCGCTCTGGCCGTTTGCCACGCTCGGCTGGCCCGACGACAGCGAAGACCTGCGCACGTTCTACCCCGGCGATCTGCAGACGACGGCGCGCGAGATCATCCGCCTCTGGGAGAACAGGATGATCTTCGCGGGCCTGGAGCTAACCGGCGAGGTGCCCTTCAAGGACGTGATCATCCACTCGACCGTGCTTGCCACCGACGGCCGGCGCATGTCCAAGAGCCTGGGCACCGGCATCGACCCGCTCGAAGTGATCGACGAGCAGGGCGCAGACGCCGTACGCTACGGCCTGCTCAAGATGTCCTCGACCCAGGACGTGCGCTACTCCTACGGCGCCGTCGAAGAGGGACGCAAGCTCGCCAACAAGCTCTGGAACGTCTCGCGCCTGGTCCTCTCCAATATCGGTGACGCCGAGCCCGGCGAGCAGCCGACCGAGACGGTCGAGCGCTGGATTCTCGCCCGGCTCGACGCGGCCCGGGCCGAGATCGAGGAGTGCTTCGCCGACTTCGACTACGCCGGGGTGGTGGCCCGGCTCTACCGCATCACCTTCGACGATTTCTGCGACTGGTACGCCGAGGCGATCAAGCCGCGCCTCTACGACGGCGTTCCGGCCGCGCGTTCGACGGCGCTAACGGCGCTCGAGCGGCTGCTCGCGCTGCTGCACCCCGTCATGCCGCACGTGACCGAGGAGATCTGGTCGAACCTGCCGGCGCGCCGGAGCCGGTTGATCGTGGCGCCCTGGCCCAAGCCCGACGAGGCCTATGCCGCCGAGGCGAATGCGCTCGAGCGGGTGCAGGACGCCGCCACGATCTACCGCCGTAGCGGATTGCGCGTGAATCTCTCCGAGGACGAGGAGCGCATCTTCCAGGCGGTCGTCAAGCCCGAGCGGCTGAAGATCGAGGCGGTGAGCATCGAAGCCGAGACTGAGCGCTTGCAGGCGGAGATCGCCCGCGCGGAGAAGATGCTTTCGAATCCGAACTTCGTCGAGCGCGCGCGGGCAGAGGTCGTCGAAGTCGAGCGCGAGAAGCTCGCCCGCTACAGGCGTGAGCTCGATGCCCTCTCCGGCTGACCCTGGCAGCGAATCGAATCTGGCCTGGCTGAGCTCGCTCAGCCCCTGGCCGGAGCGTTTCGGTCTCGAGCGGATGCAGGCGCTTCTGGCCGAGCTCGGCCACCCCGAGCGCGCCTTTCGCTCGATCCACGTGGTCGGCACGAACGGCAAGACGACGACCACGAAGCTGATCGAGGCCCTGCTCGTGCGCGAAGGCATCAGTGCCGGTGCGACCGTTTCTCCCCACGTACGCGGCTGGTCCGAGCGAATCAGCGTCAACGGCGTCGAAGCCGATATCGAGCGCGCACTCGGGCGGGTGCGGGCAGCGGCAGAAGACGTGGGGGCGACGCAGTTCGAGGTCATCACCGCAGCCGCCTTCTCGGAGTTCGCCACCGCGGGTGTCGAGGTGGCCGCCGTCGAGGCCGGTCTCGGCGGTCGTTATGACGCCACCAATGTGCTCGCGAGCCCCGTCGTCGTGCTCACCAACGTGGCGCTCGAGCACACTCAATGGCTCGGCTCGACGCGCGAGGCGATCGCCCGCGAGAAGCTGGCGGTGGTCGCTCCGGGTATCGCGGTCGTGCTCGGCGAGGAGGAGTGGGAGCCGCTGGCGCGAGAAGCGGGTGCCGGCTCGGTTACGGTCGTCTCCCCGAGCGAGCTTCATCGCAAGGCGGTCGAGCTCCTGCTCGGACGAGCAGTATTCGCCGGGGTGGTCGAGCCGCGTATTCCCGGTCGGCTCGAATGGCGTGGCGAGCGCGAGCTCTGGGACGGCGCCCACAATCCCGCCGGAGTCGTCTGGCTGGTCGAGCGCCTCCCCAGGGCGCGCTGGACGGTCGTCTGCTCGATTCTCGCCGACAAGGATGCGACCTCGATGCTCCGCTCTCTGGCGGCGGTCTCGACCAGGCTGGTGGCGACGGGATCGTCCAACCCTCGCGCTCTCCGCGCGGTGGAGCTGGCAGCGCGAGCCCAGGGTCTGTTCGAGATTATCGAGGCGGTCGAAGACCCCGTGCTGGCTCTTACCAGAGCCCGAGACCTGGCTGCTCCGGACGGCTACGTCCTTGCCACTGGCTCGCTCTACTTTCTTGCCGATCTTGCGTCTGTAGAGGAAGCTGTGCATAGATGAAGAACGCAAGCCATGGTCTCACTGCATTTCTCGTCCTTTTAGCGGTCGTTGCGACTGTCCTCGGAATAGCGTTTGGAATTGGATACTTCGTAGGCAAACTAGTGGTATGACGAACTCGCTCCTGGCATCCTCCTCAGCTACCGCCTCGATCAGCGGTTTCTTTAACTCGAACGTCTGGCTTCTCGTTCGCAACCTCTCGTTCTTTTTCGTCGTCGTTTTCTGGCTCGCGGTTGCGTACTGGGTCAACAAGGACGCGCGCCGGCGCGTCGAGGATCCCTGGCTGATCGGCACCTCGACCGCTCTCGCGCTCCTGTTCCCGTTCTTCGGCGCGATCATCTACATGCTCTTCCGCCCGCCGGAGTACCTCGACGAGGTGCACGAGCGCGAGCTCGAGATCAAGGAGATGGAGACGCGCCTGGGCCGGCGGGAGGCCCGCTGTCCCGTTTGCCAGGTCGAGATCGACCCGGGCTATCTCGTCTGCCCCGTCTGCACCACCCGCCTCAAACAACCCTGCGCCCGCTGCAAGGCGCCGCTGGAGCCGCTCTGGCAGATCTGTCCCTACTGCGAGGGCCCTGTCACGCCCCAGGAGGCCGTCCCGGAAGACACCTGGGAGAGGCCGCCACACCTGCGCAGGTCACGCTGACCGGCGCCTCCGCGTCCCTCGGCGGAGTTCCCCCGACTAGCCGGGTTCTACCTCGGCCGAGTGAAACGGGCGAAACCTAATCTTCCGTTAAGCTCGCTGAGCTAGACTCGCGGCTTGATGACCATGGAGCGGACACTCGTACTGGTCAAGCCCGACGCTGTCAGACGCGGCTTCAGCGGCGAGATCATTGCTCGTCTCGAGCGCAGGGGACTCGTACTGCGGGGCGCCAAGCTGGTTCGGGTCGACGAGGAACTGGCAGATGCCCACTACGCCGAGCACCGCGGCAAGGACTTCTTCGCGGGGCTCGTCTCCTTCATCACCTCCGGCCCGACGCTCGCCCTGGTTGTGGAGGGTGAGTCGGCGGTTGCCGCAGTCCGCTCGACCATTGGTGCGACCGATCCGGCACGGTCGGCACCCGGAACGATCCGTGGCGACTTAGGCCTCTCGATGCCGGACAATCTCGTGCACGGTTCGGATTCCACCGAATCGGCGGCGCGGGAGCTGGCGCTCTGGTTCCCTGAGCTCGAAGATGAAACCGCCTGAGCTGCCCGACTACGCTGCTCGAAACCGCGCCCTTTGGTCGGCCGACGATCCCAATCAGGAGGAATGGGGCCGCCGTCTGTGGACGACCGAGGATATCCTCTGGGGCCTTTTCGGCATCTCGGAGGACGACATCCACGTTCTTCCCGGCCTCTACGGAAACGACGTCATCGAGCTCGGTTGTGGAACCGCCTACTTCTCCGCCTGGCTGGCCAAGCGTGGCGCACGCGTCGTCGGCGTCGACCTGAGCCCCGTCCAGCTCGAGCGCGCGCGCGCGTTCCAGCGCGAGTTCGAGCTGGAGTTCCCGCTCATCGAGGCCAACGCCGAGGTCGTACCGCTTCCCTCCTCTTCCTTCGACCTGGCGATCTCCGAGTACGGCGCGAGCATCTGGTGCGATCCCTACAAGTGGATTCCCGAGGCAAAGCGGCTGCTGCGACCGGGCGGCCGGCTCGTCTTCCTTCGCAACTCGACGCTGCTGATTCTCTGCAGCGATGCCGATGGGCGCGTGCAGGAGAGGCTCGAGCGCCCGCAAGTCGGGCTGCACCGCCTCGACTGGGCGGACAGCGCCGGCGAGGGAAGCGACTTCCACCTCTCTCACGGGGACTGGATCGATCTGCTTCGTGAGACCGGTTTCGAGGTGGAACGCCTGGTCGAGCTGTACGCGCCGGAGGGAGCGAGCACGCATCCACACTGGGACTTCGTCAGCGCCGAGTGGGCGAGCCGCTGGCCGGCCGAGGAGATCTGGGTCGCTCGGAAACCGTGAGCGGCCGTTCGCCCACTCCACTACTACTGGCTTCGACCTCACCGCAGCGGCGTGCGATCCTGACCCAGCTCGGCATTCCCTTCGACGTCGCTGTCCCTCGCTACGAGGAGAAGGATGAGCCGGGCGCCGATCCGATCGAGCTGGTGCGAGCGCACGCGCTCGCGAAGGCGCGCTCGCTGGCCTCCGACGCGGCTGGACGTCCGATCCTGGGCGTGGACACGACGGTTGTCCTGGGCAACGAGTTGTTCGGCAAGGCGGTGGGCGAGAGCGAGGCGAAATCAATGCTCGCCCGGCTGGGTGGGCACACGCACGAAGTGGTCTCGGGGCTCTGCCTGTTCGGTGACGGCTGGGAAGAGCTGGCCCACGAGGTCACTCGCGTGACTTTCCGGGCACTGGGCGAGCGCGAGATCGCGGCCTATTTGGCCACTGGCGAGTGGCGGGAACGGGCGGGCGCCTACGCGATCCAGGGCCTCGGCGCGCGCCTCGTCGAGCGCATCGAAGGCGACTACCTGAACGTCGTCGGGCTTCCGGCCGCATTACTCGTGAACCTCCTCGCAAAGCGCTATCCGGGCGCCTACGGGATCGGCTGACGCTGTCGCTGGCGCCCGAATCGCCGCCGTAAAAGGGAGCTTTTCCTTCCGTCCCGCAGCCGTCGCTGGCGCGCGACTGACCCCAGACCAGATAGACTCGGACGCCGCCATGGGCATAATCAGCTCGGTCAGCGGCTTTGGGGGCCGCGATATGGCCGTCGACCTTGGAACGGCGAACACACTCGTCTACGTTCGTGGTCGCGGCATCGTGCTTTCGGAGCCTTCGGTGGTTGCGATCGACCAACGCACCGGCGAGGTGCACGCGGTCGGCGTCGAGGCCAAACGGATGCTCGGTCGCACGCCGGGGACGATCTCGGCCATCCGCCCGCTCAAGGACGGCGTCATTGCCGACTTCGACGTGACCGAGACGATGTTGCGCCACTTCATCCAGAAGGTGCACCAGAACCGCTTCGCCCATCCGCGCGTCGTCGTCTGCGTGCCGAGCGGAGTGACCGGCGTCGAGAAGCGCGCGGTCGAGGAGGCGACGCTCTCTGCCGGCGCTCGCAAGGCCTACCTGATCGAGGAGCCGATGGCGGCCGCGATCGGCGCCGGGCTCCCGATCGCCGAGCCGGCCGGGAACATGATCGTCGACATCGGCGGTGGCACCAGCGAGGTGGCGATCATCTCGCTCGGTGGGATCGTCGTCTCGCAGAGCCTGCGCCTGGGCGGGGACGAAATGGACGAGGCGATCATCAACTACCTCAAACGCGAGTTCAAGCTCCTGATCGGCCACCAGACCGCGGAAGAGCTCAAACTCGAGATCGGCACCGCCTATCCGCTTCGCGACGAGCTCCAGGCCGAGGTGCGAGGCCGCGACATGCTCACGGGTCTCCCCAAGACGATCGTTATCTCTTCGGAAGAGGTGCGCCAGGCACTCGACGAGCCGGTCATCCAGATCATCGACGCGATCCGCGCCACCCTCGACCGCACGCCCCCTGAGCTGGCGGCCGACATCATGGATCGCGGTGTCGTGCTTGCCGGCGGAGGCGCGCTCCTGACGGGCCTCGACGAGCGACTTCGGCGCGAGACGCACATGCCGGTTCACGTCGCCGAGTCGCCGCTCACCTGCGTGGCGATCGGCTCCGGTAAGAGCCTGGAGGAGTTCGACGTGATCCACCGCAGCACCCGCTCGCGGCGCAGAAAAAGCCGGTACTAGCTTTGGCCGAGCTTTCGTTCCCGGCCCGTTGATCGGCGCCTCATGTCGCCGCTCGGACTAGACTAAGGCGCTTCGTGCCTCGCAACCGCACAGCAAAGCTGGCGGTCCTGCGCTCTGCAGAGCAGCGAGCTTCCGCCTCCTCAACGCTCGCTCGGGACCGAAAGACCGTACGGCGCCGATTGGTCGTCGTGGTGCTGGTGCTGCTCTCGCTGATGCTTCTGACCATCTCCTTCCGCGAGTCCTCGAACGGTCCGCTGCACCGCCTGCAGGGCTATGGAAGCCAGGTCACGCGGCCCTTCCAGGTGGTCGCCGATCGCATCGCCCGACCCTTCGAGGATGCCTCCGGCTGGCTGCACGACATGGCCAAGGCCAAGAAGAAAAACAAGGAGCTGCGCGCACAGCTGGAGCAAGCGCAGCAGAAACTCGCGCAGCGGAAGAACGCCGAAGCCGAGGCCGCGAACCTGGAGTCGGTCCTCCGCTTCGAGCACTCGCCGCGCTTCCCTCAGGACTACGACGCGGTCAACGCCGAGGTCATGACTCGGGCCTCCGGTCCTTTCGAGCAGACGATCGTGATCGCCGGCGGCGAGAACCGCGAGATCAGGGTGAACGATCCCGTGATCAACGAGGACGGCCTGGTCGGGAGGATCTCCCAGGTCGGGCCCACGACCTCGAAGGTAACGCTCCTGAGCGACCCGAGCTTCGCCGTCTCGGCCCGCGACTTGGAGTCGACGACCGATGCGCAGGGGATCGTTCTCCATCCGGCGACCGGCAGCGACGTGCTCATGCTCGACGGAGTCAAGGTTGACCAGACGGTGAAGGAAGGCGACCCGATCGTCACCTCGGGCTGGCGCCGGCAAGACCTGAACTCGCTCTATCCGGCTGGGATCTCGATCGGTCGCATCACCAGCTACAACCAGTCCGACGTCAACCCCGACAAGCAGATCCAGGTCGAGCCAAGCGTCGACTTCTCCGCGCTCGACGCGGTCATCGTGCTGGTTCCGAAGACGAGGGGTGTGAACGGACCGTGAGGCTGGTGCTGAAGGCGACCCCGATCGTCTTCTTTGCGGCGATACTGCAGGGGAGCTGGTTCGCCGGTCTCTCGCTTGGGCGCGGTAGTGCCGGCCTCCTGCTCGTGACGATCGTTTCGCTGGCCCTTCTGCGCGGCTCCGTCTTCGGCGCGGTCGCCGGATTCGCGGCCGGGTTCTGCTACGACGTATCCGTCTACGGGCAGCTCGGTTTAACCTCGCTACTGCTGACGCTCGCCGGCTTCTGGACCGGGCGCTACGGAGAGACGACCGGCCGCGATCGCGCCCACGCTCCCTTCCTCTCGGTCGCTGTGATCACGATTCTCTACGAGTTGGGCGGCCTCTTCGTCCGCTTCCTGCTCGGCCAGCCGGCACCCGCCTGGCGGCTCCTGTTCGACACGCTCCCCGGGGAGCTGCTTCTGAACCTGATCCTGACCGCTCCCGTCTTCATACTCTGCCGCTGGACGGTGGGGAAACGGAGCGACGAGGAGCGCGCGACGGAGGTGAGACTGCTTGCCTGAGATCCCCGGTTACGGCTCGTTCATCCCCGGCGATCCGCGCACGCGCGAGCCCTGGCACATCAACTCGCAGACGGTCTTGCGTACGGGAATCCTCGGTGCCATCGCTGTCGCCCTGTTCGCCTTCCTCGCCATCCGCCTCTGGGCGCTTCAGATCATCTCCGGCAACGAGTACCTGCGGATCGCCCAGGACAATCAGGTCCGCACCGTGCGCCTGCAGGCTCCGCGCGGCTCGATCCTGGCTCGGGACGGGCGCGTCCTGGTCAAGAACCGGCTCAGCCAGTCCGTTCTCGTCTGGTATGCGGAATTACCCCGCGAGGGCGACAGGCCGACGCGCTACGACGTGCTCAGCAACCTCGCCCGCGTGCTCGGGATGCCGCCGCGTAAGCTCTTCCGTGAGGTCGAGCAGCGCAAGACCGATCCCATGCGCGCGGTCGTCGCCGAGCAAGACGTCAACCGCTGGCAGAGCGACTACATCCTCGAGCGCGCCGATCAGTTCCCCGGCGTCGAGATCGCGCCGCGTTACGTCCGCACCTATCCCCACAGCTCGCTCGCCTCGCTCTCGCAGATCCTCGGCTACGTCGGCTCCGCGACCGAGCAGCAGATAAAGAGCGATAAGACCGGCCAGATCAGGCTGAACGACGTCGTCGGCCAGTCCGGCGCCGAGCTGGCTTTCGACAGCTACCTGCGCGGGCAGCCCGGGCTGGCGTCACAGCGAATCGACTCGCTGGGCCGTCCGCGCAGCGAGCTGATCCCGAACCCCGAGCCGCAACCCGGCGACACGGTGCGCTTGACGATCGATGCCGATCTCCAGTGGAGGGCCCAAAAGGCGCTTCAGGACGGCATCCAGACAGCTCGAAACTCGCTCTGCGACGGCTGCTGGAACGCCAACGGCGGCGCGATCGTGGCGCTGGACGCCAACAACGGCGCGGTGCTCGCCATGGCCACCTACCCGACCTACCCGCCCTCGGTGTACTCGGGGCGCGTGACCACGAGCAAGCTGGCACGCTGGGGCCTGACGGCAGCGACGATGGAGAGTAAGAACTATCCCGCCATCAACCGGGCCACGAGCGGCCTCTATCCGCCCGGCTCGATCTTCAAGCCGGTGACGGCGATAGCGGCCATGCAGGCCGGCGTGCTCGATCCCAGCCAGAACCTGCCCTGCACCGGGAAGATGAGGGTCAAGGGCCACACCTGGTTGAACTGGGATCCGAACGCCAACAGCATGATCAACCTGCCGACGGCGCTGGCGATCTCCTGCGACACCTACTTCTACCAGCTCGGCCTCTGGATCTGGGGCCTGCCTCCGACCTCTGGGGAGCCGATTCAGGACTGGGCCAAGACATACTTCGATCTTGGTAAGCACACCGGGATCGAGATCGGAGACCTGGCCGGCGTCGTGCCGACGAAGGCGTGGCAGCGGAAGTACTACACGGCGCCCGAGGATCGCACCTGGAAGCCGGGCGACTCGCTCAACCTGGCGATCGGCCAGAAGGACTTGCAGGTGACGCCGCTACAGATGGCTCGCCTCTACGCGGCGATCGCCACCGGCAAGATCGTCTACCCGCACCTGCTCTACTCGATCGAGCGCGACAAGCGTGTCGTCGACGCCGGCGTGTCGAGGACACCGACGACGATCAACCCCGGCGCGGTCTTCAACCAGAACCTCAACCAAGTCCGCAGCGGGCTCGAGCTGGCCACCCACGACCCGCTCGGCACCTCGTATTCGGTCTTCAACAATTTCCCGGTCCCGATCGCCGGCAAGACGGGCACCGCGGAGAAGTGGTCGGAGCAGTACAAGCGCTACTTCGACCAATCCTGGTGGTGCGGCTACGGCCCGTACAACAGCAAGCCCGAGATCGTCGTCTGCGCGGTGATCGAGAACGGTGGTCACGGCGGCACCGCGGCGGCACCCGCCGCGCGCGAGGTCTTCCAGGCCTACTTCCACGTCAAGAACAGCAGCTACCAGGCCGCGACGCATACCGACTGATGCTCGAGACCGCGAAACCACTCGGCACTCCGTTGTCGCACGCGCGGGAGCTTCCGCTGGCGGTAATGCTGCGCCAGCTCGACTGGATCTTGCTGATCGGGATCGCCGCACTGGTCGGTTACGGCCTCTGGGCCGTTGCCGGGGTCACCGCTCACGACGTCCCCGGCGAGCCTCACTACTACCTGGCCAAGCAGGAGCTCTACGTCGGTGTGGGCGTGGTCCTCTTCGTCCTTGCTGCCGCGCTCAGCCCCGAGCTCTACCGCCGGCACTGGCGCATGCTCTACGTCGCCGCGATTCTGACCCTGGTGCTCGTTCCTCTGATCGGAGTCGCCAAGCGCGGCTCGCGGCGCTGGCTGCAGATCGGCAGCTTCCAGTTCCAGCCCTCGGAGTTCGCCAAGCTGCTGGTCCTACTCGCCCTGGTCGGCTTCATGGCCGAGCGTGGACGCGCGCTCCGCGACCGAAGCACCGTCTTCGGCGTGCTGATCCTGGTCTCGATCCCGACCGCGCTCGTCTTCGTCCAGCCCGACTTCGGGACTGCGCTCGTCTACGCCGCGGTCACCGCCGCCGTGCTCCTGATCGCCGGCACGCGCTGGACGCACATGGCGGCGCTGACGGGGGCGGCGCTGATCGGCTCCGCGCTCGTGCTCTGGGCCATGCCTGCGCTCGGCGTCGACGTGCTCAAGCCCTACCAGAACCAGCGTCTAACAGGCTTCATTCATCCAAGCTACAACCCCCAAGGCGCCACCTATAACGTCGCCCAGTCGAAGGTGGCACTTGGAGCCGGCGGGCTGCACGGACGCGGAGAGACCGGCTCCACGCAGACCATACTCGGCTTCCTGCCCGAGAACCACACCGACTTCATCTTCGCGTCGATCGGCGAGCAGCGCGGCTTCGTCGGCACCTCGATCCTGCTCGGGCTCTACCTGTTCGTCGTCTGGCGCGGCCTGCGGGCACTCGTCAAGGCAAGGGGCGGCTACCAGGCGGTGGTGATCGGCGGCATCGTCGCGATGCTCGTCTTCCAGGTCTTCGTCAACGTCGGCATGACGATGGGAATCGCGCCGATCACCGGGATCCCGCTGCCGCTGGTGAGTGTCGGTGGCTCCTCGCTGCTCGCCAACATGACGGCGTTCGGAGTGCTGGTCGGCGTGCAGATGCGCGGCGAGTACGGCCGGCGCAGGCTAAGGTAGCCCATGCCCGAGAGTCCGCCACTTTCCGCTCGAGCGTTGCTTCGCCTGGCGGCTGAGCAGCGCGAGTTCGAGGCTCGCGAGGAACGCCCGCTCGCCGTGGCGGGAACGCGCAAACTGGTCTCGGCGCTGGTACGAGAGCTGTCGCCGAACGCCGCTCCCGGTAGCGTCGTCGAGAACGGGGAGCTCGCACGGGCTGAGGCCGTCGTCTACGTGCTCGAAGGCGAGCCGAGCCGGACTGACGTTCGCAAGCTCCGGGACGCCGGGCTGGCGCGCGTCCCGATCGTCTGCATCAGAATCGGCGAGGGCAGCGGTCTCCTTCCCAATGTGCTTGCGACCGACGTCGTCAGCGCCGAGAGCGCGGCAGATCTGCCCGTCGAGGAGCTGGGGCGGGTTCTCGCGCAGCGGCTCGATGGGGGCTCGGTGGCACTGGCTGCCCGTATTCCGGCCCTGCGCGCAGGGATCTGCAGGGAGTTGATCCATCGCTCGGCTCGTCGCTCGGCCGCCGTCGGCGCCGCCGTCTTCATCCCGGCTCCCGATCTGCCGGCGCTCTTCATCGAGCAGGCGCGGCTGATCCTCCAGCTCGGCTTCGCCCACGGTCGCCGGCTCGAGCCACTGCGCGCGGCCGAGCTCGCGGCGGTGCTCGTAGCCGGCCTTGGCCTTCGCCGGGTCGCCCGTGTAGTGCGGCGCGAGACGTTCTTCCCGGCCTGGGCTCTGCAGGGCTCGATCGCCTATGCCGGCACGCTCGCACTCGGAGAGGCGGCGCTGGCGTACTTCTCGAGCACCGGTCACGAGGGCCGGGCGGCGTAAGAGCGCGTTTCAAATGAAGCACTCAGCCGTCTGGCCGCGCTCGGCGGCGCGCTGCGTTGTCCTCAGTCGCACCCTTATCTCTGTCGATACGGGCGCTCCCTGCTTCGGAGCTCGGCTGGAAACAGAGAAACACCGGCTGAGCACGATCTCGCGGCCCGAGGGCGTTGTCCTCGGGCGCATCCGTATCTCTGACCGATACGAATGCGCCCTGCGTCCTAGCCTCGCACCACGAGCTCGCACTCATCCGGCGCCCCTCCGTCCCCAGACGAGCTCCCTGGCATCGCATCCACCGATCGCAGCCGGTCGGCGGGTCGTCAATTGAAACGAGCTCTAGGCGACGGGCACCAGCTCGGCGCGCCTGGCTCTGATCGCGTGCAGCCGCCCGCAAAGCCGCGCCCAGGCCCAGATCTCGACCTCGGCATAGCGCGATGCGGGCGCCTCGCGAGTTACCCGCAGATACTCGAGCCAGGCATCCGTCTCCTCGATCTCGAGCAGCTCGCGGACCTCGTCTTTCGATCGAATCGCTTTCATCCTGCCCTGGGCCGATCCTAGGACCGCCTTCGGACGGCGCCGGACCGGGAGTCGGCGTCCAACCCTGGTAGCCTTAGCTACGAGATGGAGTTTTTCACCAGTCCGTGCAGCGCGATCTGCGCGCCCGCCTCCCGGGTGCCGCTCGCGCGCACTCATCCGAAAGAGAAGGTTTCCCTTGCCTCGTTGGTTCAGACGCCAGAAAGAAAGCGCTACAGAGACGAAGGAGGCTTCCGCCCCCCCGGCGGCGGCACCTCCGAAACCAGCTGAGACTGCCCCTCCCGCACAGGCGGGAGCGCAGCGCCCCCGGCGCCATAGAGGAAGTCGCGGCGGCCGCGGAAGAAGCAAGAAGCCCGGCACCGAGCAGCAGAAGCCCGAACGCCCGACCGCACAGAAGCCCGAGGGCGCGGCAACACAGCCCTCACAGGCTTCCGAGCGGCGCGCCTCGTCGCGCCGCGATCGCGGCGGGCGCCGGCGCCAACCGCCTCGCCGGGCACCGCTTCCGGCCGCCAAGCGCGAGCTGCTCGTATCGGTCGACGCCGGCGAGCGCCGTGTCGCGGTGCTCGAGGACGAGAAGGTCGCCGAGGTCTACCTCGAGCGCCCCGACCGCTACTCGATCGCCGGCAACGTCTACAAGGGCGTCGTCGACAACGTCCTGCCCGGGATGGAAGCCGCCTTCGTCGAGATCGGGCTGGAGAAGAACGGCTTCCTATATGTCGACGAGATCGTCATCCCCGAGCTCGAGGGCCGCGGCCAGGGCCGCAAGATCCAGGAGCTGATCCAGCGCGGCCAGGAGATCCTCGTCCAGGCGGTCAAGGATCCGATGAAGACCAAGGGCGCCCGCATGACGACGGACATCTCGCTGCCCGGACGCTTCGTCGTCTTCGTCCCCAACGGCGAGGGGCTGGGCGTCTCTAGGCGCCTCCCCGACGAAGAGCGCTCGCGCCTGCGCGAGATCGTCAAGGCGCTCGAGCGCAAAAAGGGTGGCATCATCGTTCGCACCGCGGCCGAGGGCGCCTCGGCCGAAGACATCGAGCGCGACCTCGTCTTCCTCGAGCGGCTCTGGAAGTCGATCCAAGACCGGGCCAAGGGCGTAAAGGCGCCGGCGCTCGTGTACCAGGAGGCGGAGCTGCCGTTACGCGTCACCCGCGACCTCTTCACCGGCGACTTCGAGCGCGCCCTCATCGACCACGATCGCACCTACAAGCGCATCGTCGGCTACCTGAAGAAGACGTCTCCGCATATGGCCGAGCGGGTCGTCCGCTACAAGGAGCCGGCGCCGCTCTTTGAGGCCTACGGCGTCGACGCCGAGATCCGCTCGACTCTCTCGCGCCGTGTCGACCTTCCCTCGGGCGGCTACCTGGTCTTCGACTACGCCGAGGCCTTCACCGTCATCGACGTCAACACCGGGCGCTTCGTCGGCTCGCGCTCCCGCTCTTCCTCCGCGCGTCTCGAGGACACGATCACGAAGAACAACCTCGAGGCGGTCAAGGAGGTAGTGCGCCAGCTCCGTCTGCGCGATGTCGGCGGCATCATCGTCATCGACTTCATCGACATGGCCAACCCGAAGAACCGGGCTGCCGTCGAGGAGGCGCTTCGAGGCGAGCTCGAGCGCGACCGCACCAAGACCTACGTGGTCGAGATCTCGCCGCTTGGGCTGGTGGAGATGACGCGCCAGAACATCACCGACGGGCCGCGCGAGATCCTGACCAAGCCTTGCCCGGTTTGTTCCGGCGACGGGATCGTCTTTTCCGAGGACTCGGCCGCGATCGATCTCGAGCGCCGCCTGCGCACTATTGCAGCCGGCTCACGCAGCAAGGCTTTCCGTGTCGAGGCCAACGCTCGGGTGGCGAGCCTGCTGATCGGACCGGGCGCGGTTCGGCTGGCGGAGATCGAGGAGCGCAGCAAGCGCCGCTTCTTCCTGGAGCTGATCGACGGCGATGCGCTCGACCACCTGGTCGTAGCGGCGGAGGGATCGGTCGAGGCGACGAAGCCCGTTACGCCGGTGGAAGAGGGCGACGAGCTCGAGCTGACGCTGGTCGAGGTCGGGCTCTACGACAGCCAGGCCGGAGTCGGCAAGGTCGGTGAGTACGAGGTGAACGTGCTCGGCGCGGCGACGCTCGTCGGCAAGAAGGTGAAGGTGCGGATCGAGCGGGCGCTCAAAGACAGCGCCTATGCGACGCTGGCCGAACCCGACCAGGAGCCCTACCAGCCGCTCACGGCCGAAAGCGTGGCCGAACGGCCGACACGCGCGCCGGCGAAGAAAGCGCAGGTCAAGGCTCAAGCCGAGCTCGCTCCTGTCGTCGAGACGCCCGCCGTCGTCGAGCTCGGGCAGCTGCCAGTGACCACGGTAGCGGAGAGCTCGATCGTGGAAGGCGGTGCGGAGGAGGGACCGCCAAGGCCGAAGAAGCGAACCCGGCGCGGCTCTCGCGGCGGGCGCAGGCGGCGCAAGCCCTCCCAGGCCGGAGCCAACGTTGCGACCGGGGACGGTGCCGGGGCGGGCACGGCGGCCGGCGGTGTACCCGCGGATACCGCTGCCGAAACGGCACAGCCCGAGAAGCCCGCGACCCGTCGGCCGGCGCAGCGGCAGCGGGCCCCGCGTCCCGTTGCGAAAGCACCTGCGCGGGCACCTGCACAGCCGCCCGAAGCGGCGAGCACGTCCGCCCCGAGCGGGTCGGAACAGCCCGCGCCCGACGGGGGCGAGGCGCCGCGGCCGAAAAAGCGCACCCGGCGCGGCTCTCGCGGCGGACGCAGGCACCGCAAGCCGTCTCAGGCCGGCGGCGCGAGGGCGAGCGCCGACACGACCTCCGCACCGGTTCCGGCGCCCGAGAAACCGGGCGAAACGAGTAGCCCGTAGAGGGGATTCTTCAACCGAAAACCGGGCCGTCTTGCTACTATGCGCCCCGGTTCGCGGGCAGCTGCCCGCGATTTGAGCGTCGAGGGACGAGATGAGCTACGCAGTTATCGCGGTGGGTGGAAAGCAGTACGTCGTCCATGAGGGCGAGCGCCTGCTTGTCGATCGGCTCCCCCAGGACGAGGGAGCCGTTTTCCAACCCGCCGTGCTGCTCGTCGACGCGGGCTCCCTGAACCTGAAGCCCGGTGCCGGCACCGTTAGCGCCCGCATCCTTCGGCACACGCTCGGCAAGAAGATTCGCATCGGCAAGTACAAGCCCAAGAAGGGCTACCGCCGCCACACCGGCTTCCGTGCCAAGCTCTCGCAGATCCAGATCGAGGCAATCGGGGCCGGCAAGGCGCCCGCCGCAGCCAAGACCGCAACCGTCGCCGCGGTGCCCGCCAAGCCCCAGGCGGCCGAGCCGGTTGCGCCCAAGGCCGAGGCGAAGGCTCCGGCGAAGCCGGCCGCCAAGCCCGCCGCGAAGCCGGTGGCCAAACCCGCCGCGCCGAAAGCGGCCGCGGCCAAGGCTCCCGCGAAACCGGCGGCCAAGAAGCCAGTAGCCAAGAAGCCGGCAGCCACCAAGGCGCCCGCGAAAGCTAAGGTTGAGGAAGCGAAGAAGCCGGCTCCCAAGCGAGCGGCACCTCGTAAGAAGACGGAGCAATAGAAATGGCACATAAAAAAGGTCTCGGTTCCTCCAAGAACGGTCGCGATTCCGAGTCCAAACGGCTCGGCGTCAAGATCTTCGGCGGTGAAAAGGTCAAGGCCGGGATGATCATCGTGCGCCAGCGCGGCACCAGGTTCCATCCGGGCCCCGGCGCCGGTCTCGGCCGCGACCACACGATCTTCGCTATGCGCGAGGGCACCGTCGGCTTCCATCGCTCTGGCAAGCGCCGCTCGATCTCGGTCGATTCCTAGCGTCTGGCCGCGCTCGGCGGCGCGCTGCGTTGTCCTCAGTCGCATCCCCCGATCGCACCCAGCCGACACCAGCTGTATTCAAAGCACCAACTTCCGACTGGCGCTGGGCGCGCCGGGCGGCCAAGCTACACACATGTCTCCCGGCGGTAACAGCGACGAGCGCGGCACGCGCGAGTCTCCCTTCCACGATCACGCCTGCGTTTTCGTCCAGGCCGGACGCGGTGGCGACGGCAGCCTCTCCTTCCGGCGCGAGAAGTACGTGCCCAGGGGTGGGCCCGACGGCGGTGACGGCGGTGACGGCGGCGACATCGTCCTGATCGCCGATCCGGAGCTGCGCGATCTCTCCAAGCTGCGCTCCCGGCACGAGATCAAGGCCGGCCGCGGCCAGCCCGGGCTCGGTCGCAACAAGCACGGCGCCGACGGAGCGACGGTCGAGCTGCACCTGGCGGTCGGCACCCAGGTCTTTGACGAGGATGGCCAGCTGGTAGCCGACCTCGCCAGCGTCGGGGCGCGCGTGGTTGCCGCCCGCGGCGGACGCGGGGGACGGGGGAACCGCCGCTTCGCCACGCCGGTCAGGCGCACTCCTCGTTTCGCCGAGACGGGGGAGCCGGGCGACGAAGGCTGGCTCGACCTGCGCTTAAAGCTGGTCGTCGATGCGGCCCTGGCCGGACTCCCGAATGCCGGCAAGTCCTCGCTCCTGCGCAGGATCTCGAATGCCAAGCCCAAGGTGGCCGACTACCCCTTCACCACGCTCGCGCCGGTGCTCGGCACCGTCGACGGTCCGGACGGCCGCCAGCTGACGGTCGCCGACATACCCGGGCTGATCGAGGGCGCGAGCGAAGGGCACGGACTCGGGCACGAGTTTCTGGCTCACCTCGAGCGCGCGCAGCTTCTCATTCACGTCATCGACAGCTCGGAGGGCGATCCGCTCGAGCGCTTTCGCGTGATCGACGCCGAGCTCGCCGCCTACGGCGCCGGTCTGAACGAGCGTCCGCAGATCGTCGTCTTGAACAAGGTCGATCTGGGCGCGCCGCCCCTCTTCGAGCTTCGTGACGAGCGGATCGCCGCCGTGATCGCCCTCTCCTGTGCGACCGGAGAGGGTGTGGGCGAGCTCAAGCAAGCGCTCTTCCGCCTCTGCCCGCCCCGCCCCGAGCCGAGCGCGACAGAGGACGAAAGCATCGAGGGTCTGGCCGAGTTCCTCGTCTACCGGCCGCGCCCGCGCCGGCGGCGGCCATACCGCATTTACCGCACCGATCGCGGCTTCCGTATCGTCGGCGAGGTGCCCGGCGAGGAGGAGCTCGCCGAGGCGCTGGCGCAGGCGGGTGCACGCGACGACTCGGTGATCGAGATCGCGGGCAGAGAGGAGGAGAGGTGACGACCGGCGTTTTCGGCGGCGCCTTCGATCCGCCCCATTTCGGTCACCTCGCGCTTGTCCGCAGCGCGCTCGAGCGTTTCGACTTCGAGCGCCTGCTCGTCGTCCCGGCCGGCGACCCGCCGCACAAGACCGTCGCCACTCCCGCCGAGATCCGCTACCACTTGGCCGAGCTTGCCTTCGCCGACATGCCGCAGGTCGAGATCTCGCGGATCGAGCTGGAGCCGGGCGGGCCCCGCTACACCGTCGACACGTTGCGCCTGCTCAGGGAACGCCACGACGATCTGACCCTTCTCCTTGGCGCCGACCAGTTCGCCGGGTTCCGGAGCTGGCGCGAGCCCGACGCGATCCTCGAGCTGGCCCGTCTGGCGGTCGCAAACCGGCCAGACTACGAAGAGGAGGCGCTGAGCCCGGTTCTGGCCGCGCTCGCCCAGCCCGAGCGGGTCAGCTTCTTCGCGATCCCCGCCCACCCGGTCTCCTCGGACGAGATTCGTGCGCGCGTGCACGACGGCCTTCCCATCGACGAGCTCGTTCCGCAGGCGGTTGCCGAGGAGGTCGCCCGGCTGGGGCTCTACCTGGACTGAGCCGGTTTCGGGTATCGCGAGCGCCACCTGGCGTTGAGAGGGCCAATGCTTCGACCGGACGCCGTAAAACTTCTCGGAGTTCATGGTGCTCCTTTCAATACGAAGCACTCCACCGCCTGGCCGCGCTCGGCAAGCGCGATGCGTTGTCCTCGGCCTCGTCCGTAGCTTTGGCTACGAACGAGGCGCTGCTTTTCGGAGCTCGGCTAGAAACAGAGAGACACCGGCTGAGCACGATCTCGCGGCACGAGGACGTTGTCCTCGGGCGCATCCGTATCTCTGACCGATACGAATGCGCCCTGCGTCCTAGCCTCGAACCACGATCTCGCACTCATCCGGCGCCCCTCCGTCCCCAGACGAGCTCCCTGGCCTTGCACTCACCGATCACACCCAGTCGGCGGGTCTTCATTCTGAAATGAGTCCCAGGCACCTCGCTAATCCACCCTCCTCCCCCCACCCTCCCACGGGGCGGAATACGGTATCGCGAAAAGACGCACATGAATGTGCTGATCTCGCACCAAGATGGCACATCGCCTGACGATCTAATACGTATCGGGAACGTGGCACCCGGTTGCTTGCGATCTCGACACGGGAGATCGAGGCTCCGGCGCCCGCTGGGGTTACACTGGAAGAGAAGACCGACAAAGGACTGACGTATCACACTGACTTCACTCGAGCAAGCACGCCGAATCGCCGCCCTGGCGGCCGAGAAGCTGGCCGAAGACATCGTCGTTCTCGACATGCGCTCGGTGTGCGTCTTCACCGACTACTTCGTCATCTGCTCCGGCCGCAACCCGCTCCAGACCAAGTCGATCTCGGACGAGGTCCACGTCGGCATGAAGCGCGAGAAGCTGATGCCGCACTCCGTTGACGGCGTGCGGGACGGCACCTGGGTGATCGCCGACTACCTCGACGTCGTCCTGCACGTCTTCACTCCCGACACGCGCCGTTTCTACAACCTCGAGGATCTCTGGGGCGACGTTCCCCAGGTAGAGCTCGAACAGGCGGCAACGGCTTGACCCAGCCTCTCAGCTCTAGAGATCGCTGACCAGGGTACGTCTTACGTGATGGCGGTACAATTGCCGTTCAAGACGGGGCCATAGCTCAGTTGGGAGAGCGTCTGGCTGGCAGCCAGAAGGTCGGCGGTTCGAACCCGCCTGGCTCCACCAAAAGTGTCACGTCCGAACCCCTGACCTTTGAAGAAGGGCCAGGGGTTTTGGCTTTCCGGGCGCCGTTTCCACGGGCGCCACGGGGGTGGGAGCCGGCCGCGGCGGCGCCTTCCAGGGCTTCAGCGAGCCCTGGGGCGGCCAACTGGGCGAATGGAGCCGCCAGCTCGTGCCCCGTGATCTCCTCGCTGTCGATCTCGATCCTCTCGAAGAAGGCCTGGTTCAACAAACGTCGCTCGACGTCGTCCGCCTGCAGGTAGGCGGCCTGGACGCTCTTCGTGAGATTGAGCGCGTGGTCGAGCGTCTCCAGGATCGCCTCCTGCTTGATCTCATAGCGACGGAGCAGTTCGTCTGCCGCCACCCGCTCGCGGCGGATGCGCTGCTGCTCCTCGGCGAAGATGTGGTCGCTGATCGCGTCGTTGTAGTGGGCGGCAAGGAGCTTTCGCTCCTCGTTGTCGAGCCGAACGACCTCGGCCCGGGCGCGGGCGGTCTCCTTCTCGGCAATCAGGGCGAGCCCCTCCATGTGCTCGTGGACGGCGGCGCGAATGCGCTCGCGCTTCTCGTCGGATAGCTCCACGGTCGAGTAGTGGCGCTCGATCGCGGCCTCGACGGCCTCAACACGGTGATGCGGCTGATTGCAGAGATGAGCTTTGTTCCCGCCGCAGATGAAGTAGTCGTACTCGCCACCGTGGCGGCCGCGAGCGCGGGTGAAAAAGAGCCGGCGTCCGCACTCCGCACAGAAGAGCGACCCGCGCAGGTAGTGGTAGTGGCGCCAGGAGCGCTCGCCGCTCTGGCGCTGGGCATCGAGGATCTGCTGCACCTTCTCGAAGGTGGCCTCGTCGATGAGAGGCTCGTGGCGTCCCTCGTAGTAGCCGCCGGCATAGCGAAGGCGACCGATGTAGTAGTCGTTTCTGAGAATCGTTGAGAGTCGGTTCGTGCCGAGCACTTTTGCCGGCTTCTGCCTTGTCGGGCGCGAGCGCAGACCCCTCGCCTCAAGGATCGTGCAGAGGTCGATCAGGGAGTACTGCCCACTCGCGTATAGCTCGAAGGCGAGCTTGACGAGTGGCGCTCGCTCGGGATCGACCGAGATGGTGCGGATCTCGCGGCCGTCGATGAACTCGCGGGTGTTCAGGTAGCCAAGCGGCGCCTGGAAGGGAGTCCCTCCTGTCTTCGCCTTCTGCGTCGTTCCCTTGAGGATCTCGGTGGCGAGGTTGCGCGAGTAGAACTCGGCTATCGAGCTCATGATCCCGTGCATCAAGAGCCCGGAGGGCGTCTCGTCGATGTTCTCAGTTACTGAGACGAGGTGAGCACCTGCGCCTCGGATCTTCATCACGATCGCGACGTCGTCGGCGCGGTTTCGAGCCAGACGATCGACCTTGTGCACGATCACATGAGTGATGTCGCGCTCTTCGAGCCGCTTCAGCAAGGCTTGTAGTCCGGCCCGGTTCGCGGTCTTGGCCGACTCGCCCCGGTCGACATACTCCTCCACGACTTGTAGGCCGAGATTCTCGGCCTTACGGACGCAGGCCTCGCGCTGGGCTGGGATCGAGAATCCCTCCGGGTCGTAGTCCTTGTCCGCTTGTTGCGAACTCGATACGCGTATGTAGATGACGGCACGTCCGGGGGCGTCGGGTACGTCACTCTCGCGCTCGTTTGTTGCTGCTTGTCTCATATTCTCTTTGCTCCTCCTTCCTTCATTACGTTCCTTGCGTTTCAGAGCGCAGCGATCTTTCGCTCCAGCTCAGACCTGCGCTCGGCGGCGGAGGTCTTCAGAGCCTCGTACTGAGCCTCGGCGGTCTCCGCCTTGACCTTTGCGACTTCGACTTCCGAGTCGATCCGTACAAGCGCCCACTCGAGCAGCTGCTTAGCCTCGTTGATCGCATCCTCTACCGAGAGCGCCTGACCGCCACGCCGGCTATCGCCCTTCAGACCTAGCTTCGAGCGCTGGTTGTAGTAGCTCGCGCGCACGGCGGCCTCGCTTCTGCCGTTATCGGCGGCGATCTGCCTGACCGCGTCGGAGAGGCGCATACCGCTCTCTAGTAGCTTTCCGATCGCCGCGTAGGTCTCTTCTGCCTTTGTTATTCCCACAAAACAACCCCCATGTTGTAAACGTGTTGTTACACATATTATAACTCGTTAGTTAGTGATGTTGCAACGTGTGGTTGTGTTGTGAGGCGGCCCGAATCGTGAGATCCGGGCCGCCTTTCCATCTGAGTGCGACTAGGCGCTGAGGGCTTCGATCTTGGCCTGAATGGCCACTTTTCGCTCCTCTGCCGTGTCGCGCAGGTGCTCGTATTCGGCCTTGGCCTCTTCCGCGCGCGTCTTGGCCGCGTCGATCTCGCCATCGATGGCGGCAATCGCCCTGTTGAGGACGATCACCGCTGACTCGATCGCGTCTTCGGTCGTCGTTTGGCGCTTGCGCGTGCGGGGGGCCGATTGGCCCGTTGAGCGAGTGTGGGCGTAGTAGGCACCGCGCATCGAGTTGAACGGTTGTCCAAACTCTTCGGCTGCCTGCCGGAAGGCGTCCGCCTTCTTCATGCCCGAGGCGACCAATGCCTCGACTCGCTCGTACACCTCTTGAGCCTTTGTCATGACTCATGCCTCCTTTCGAGAGGGTGGATGGTTTTGCGGCGGACAGAAACCGACTGAGGGTTTCCGTCCACCGTCTGGCCATCAGGCCCCGGGCTTGTTGACTTGGGGTGTGAGCGCCCTTCCGCGTGAGCGAGCCGGGCGCGGGCGATTTGCGCGTAGGCGGGGTCGCGCTCGATTCCGAGGAACTGGCGTCCGTTCGAAAGAGCGGCGACTCCGGTTGAGCCACTACCGGCGAAGGGATCGAGTACGAGGCCGTCCGGTGGGCAGACGAGGCGCACGAGCCAGCCCATCAGCTCGACCGGCTTCACGGTCGGGTGCGTGTTTCGGCGCGGTCGCGTTTCCTTGCCGCCGAAGATGTGCATCGCCGTCTCGGGGAGCGCATCGCAGCCTGCGTCTCGCTCCGAGCGAGACGGCTTCGAGCAATAGAAGAAACGGCTCGGAGCCTGGGCTGGGCGAGAGCGATCGAGCAGCCTCACAGGGCAGGTGCTCGTGCAACGGGCGCTCTGGCAGCGGCGCGTGTGGCTGAGGGCGACGTTGCAGGGCCAGCGTCCGAGCCTGTGCGCGCTCGCTGGCAGGCGCGTTTCGGCGATTCCAAGCCGCCCGGTACCCCAGGCCGCTTCGTTCTCGGCGAGTGATCCGACGAGAGGCGCGCGGGCGAGCAAGATCGGCTCGTAGCCGGGCTTGAGCGTGCTCGAACGACCGTTTTCGAGACCGTTCTTGGGGACGCCGCACCCATAGAGCCAGACGAGCTGGTCGCGCAGATCGAAGCCCGCGTCCTCGATACCCGCGGCGAGGCGATGTGCGGTGCGCGTGGCTCCGAAAGCGAGCAGATACCCACCCGGCTTGAGCACTCGCACGCACTCGCGCGCCCAGAGCTTGGTCCAGCGCTCGAACATCTCCGCGTCGCTTCGATCGCTCGTGCCGTCGACGCGCGTGGCCTTGCGAATGTCGCGGCCGTCCCAGGCCTGGCCGTGAAGACCAATTCCATAGGGAGGGTCGGTAACGATCGCATCGACGCTGCAAGCTGGATACACGCGAAGCAGTTCGAGCGCGTCGCCCTCGACGAGCCGCCAGCGGATCACATCCTCCGGGATGGCGAGAGCGCTCATCTAGCGCCTCCGCTCGAGGTAAACCGGCTTTCGCTTCCGGTCAGGAGCGCGGTGGCTTCTTCCGTGCTACCGACAACGAAGAGCTGCTGCGCTTCGGCCGGCAATCCCGCGAAGATCGCGGTGAGAAACTTCGCTCTCGTCGCCTGAGAGGCGATCCAGACGACGCGGGGGAAGACGCCCGTCTCGGCTTGCTCGCGACCTGTCCGGAAGTAGGAAAGGAAGGCGTGCGCCTTTCGAAGCAGTGCACCTCTTCCCTCAGTTCCGCAGTCGATCTCTACGAACGAGACGTACTCGTAGTCGCCGTGTGCGAGGCGCACCAGAGCGTCGGGCTTGAGCGTGGCCCGGGCGCCAAGCGCGGTCGTATAGGCACGCCAGCAGGCGGGCTCCGTCTCGAAGCCGAGGAGCTCGAGCGCGCTGGAGCGACTTGCCTCAACCAGCGATACGTAAAGGTCGGCGATGGCGAGTGTGTGCGAGGCGAAAGCGGCGCCGGGCTCGTGTGCGCCGCGGTTCGAGGCGACGCCGGCACCGTTCCAGTAGGCGAGCAGTCGCGCACCGGCAGCCGTCGTCGCGTAGAGGTGACCGCTACTTCCCGCCCTGGTGCCGCCGACACGTCGCTCGAGCCGGCGTAGCAGTCCCTCCTCCACCAGGTGAGCGAGCGCTCTGCGGCAGAGCCTGGCGCCCCCGGTCTCGCTCTCTATCTCGCTGAAGAAGAGTCTCCGCACCTGATCGGCTCTCAGTAGACGCAGGCGCTCGGCCGTCTCCAGGATCCGGCGTTCTATCGAGGGAAGTCGATCGGCCAGCCGAACGATGCCGCTATGTCTGAGACGGCTCACGGCCTGCCTCCAGAGGAAGATAAGAAGAACGCCAAGGGCGTATGAGTCGCGTCGCTTAGCGCGCGCGATCCCGCCACTGGCGCGGGTTTGGCCACGTCTCGACTCGACGCGAGCGGACTGGCGAGCGGACCGATCACTTCTCTCTCCTGCGCCTGCCGATCGGCACTTCGTCAATGCCGCCTGCGGCTTGTGCGACACCCGTCTGGCCGTGGCGCTCGGCGAGCGCCCGGTCGACGAGCGACAAGTCGCGGCCGTAACGCTCGGCGGATGCCTTACGCACGAGTGCCGGGTCGCTCGTCTCCTTAGGTGGCGGCAGAGTGCGACCGCTCGCGGGCGTCGCGACCTCGCCCGGGCCGAGCCCGATGCGGGCGATCATCTCGAAGGCGCCGAGGTGAAGGAGCCCCTCGGTGCTGACGCCGGGAAGATGGCGCGCGAGCAGCTCGGCATCTTCGTCGTGGTTCTGGCGGAAGGCAACGAGCGTCGCTGCGTTCGTGAGCGCGGCGTTTCGGACGGTTGTCGGCAGCTGCATCGCCGACTGGACGGCTAGCGTCAGGCCGACTCCCAGCCCGCGCGCCAGCTCGAACATGCTGTCGATGGGCACCGGGATGTCGCCGAGCACTCTCGGCTCGTCGATGTAGGCGAGAAACGGCTTTCTTCTTGCCGGACTCGTCGCCGAGCGGGCCTGGATGGCGGTGAAGAGCTGATAGACGACGAGAGCGCCGAGCAGCCTCGCGGCCGGGGCGCCGATCCTGCCCGGGGAGAGCGAGACGATCACGACCTTGCCGCGGCTGATCACCTCGGCCATGTCGAGTGTCGGATCCGCCTGCGAGAGAACGCCGCGCAGGACGCGGCGGCCAAGCAGCTCCGTGAGCTTGTTCAGGGGGGCGCCGAGTTGGTTCGCGCGCTCGCGCGGGTTCATGGCCTCGAACGCCGCCCAGGTCGCCTGCAGCATCGGGTCGCCGATCTTGCCGACCAGACGGCGTCGGTAGGCATCGTCCGAGAACACGTAGGGGAGATCGCCGAGCGTTCCTTTGGGATCGTGCGCCACGGTGACGAGGCCGGCGCGCAACCACTGCTCGGAGCGGACGCCCCAGGAGTCCCGGAAGATCTCGCGCAGGACGTTCAGCACCAAATCGGCGGCGAGTTCGGGGTCGCTTGTCTTGCCGAAGACACGCAGTCCGGGCACCGGGCCGCCCGCGGCGGGGTCGAGCACGATCACATCGGAGAGGCGCTCTTCGGGTACGCGCGAGAGGAGGTCGTCGGCGAGGTCGCCCTTGCCGTCGAGAACGAGGCAGCCTCGTCCCTCCATCAGGTCAGAGACAACCAGGCCGGTGATCAGGGCGCTCTTCCCCGAGCCGGTGGGGCCTGCAAGCAGGCTGTGCGACAGAGCACCGACAACCGGCTGAGCGAGCCCGCGTCGCTCCATTCCCGGCCAGGTCGAAAGGCCCAGGATGCGACCGCGGTCTGGGATTCGCCTATCGGGAAGAAGAAACGGAGCGCTACCGAGGGAGAGGCCGGGAAGCCGAGGCGCTCCGATCGGCCAACCGACGACGCCGGAAAGCTCGGCGGGCGAGAGGAGATCGCCGCCATGTCCTCGTCGCTCGAGCACGCGCTCAAGCGCTTTGGCGCCGAGACGGCGAATCTGGAGTGCGCCGCGCGAGCCTCTGCGCGTTCGTATGACCGAGATCATCCGGCTGAGCAGGTGCTCGGCGCGCTTGGGATGTCCGCACGAGACGGCCAAGGCCACACGCGAGCGAAGGAGCGGCCCTGCGTACTTGGATCGGAGCGCTCGGACTTGATCGGAGTCGACGTGCTTGCCGCTCGCGAAGAGATCGAACGGGGATCCCGCTCGCTTCTGTTGGCCGGCGCCACCGTTTCGCTCGGGAAGCGGCGCGGGCCTGCCCGGTCGAAGCTCGACTCGGAGAAGCAGAACCTCGTCCTTCGCAAGCGGGCCGAGCGCGGAGAGTAGTCCCGCGGCCGCCTCGTCGGCGCCGTCGGTCCGAAGCAGCAGATGCTGCCGCGACCAGGTAAGCCCGGCGCCCACTTGCCAGGCGGGACGATCGGGCGCCGCAACTGGCTCGATGCGGATATCCGGGATGAGCCCGCGGAGTTGGCCGCAGACGTTGTCGAGCGGGGCCTGCTCGGCGATGAGCAGGTGCTTGATCCCGTTCTCGCTCGCGATCGTTTCGAGGACGACACTCGCTCGCCTCGGTAGTCCCGAGACGGCTGTCAGCGCCGCCTCGACTGCCTCGCGGCCGAGACCGCTACCGAAGCGAAGCTCGACGGTCGAGACGGGCCGCTTCGCGTCTCTCGCATGCAGCTTCGCAACGAGAGCACCCGCGCCCACGCCAATAGCGACGCTGGCGCCGGCACCAGCGGAAACGACAAGAGCGTCCATCAGGCGACCTCCTCCTCGGAAGGGTTGGAGGACTTGGAGGCGAGGGGAACAACGACTGCGCTCTCCTCAGCCAACCGTTTCGCCATTAACCAGATGGCGAGCGCGAGCTTCGCCTCGTCGATCTCTTCCAGTGGACGCGAGCGCACGCGAATTCGCCGCGCTCCTGCGGGAAGACTAGACGCGCCTTTACGCACGTGAGACTCCTGAACTAGCCCACCCGGTTAGTTTTTGTAACGTCACGACTGTCTCACATGTTGTCCAAATTGTCAACACTATTTTCTGAAATGCCGCTCTATTACAGGGGTCCGGCATCACCAGCGCTCCCTCCACCAGCGAACGATCTGGAAGATCCCGACGATCGCAACAAAGGCGATCAAGTACGGCACTGCCGGCCTGATCAGCGCGATTGAGACGTTGATGACGATCGCGGCCAGGAGGAGGCTCCAGAGGAATCGGAACCAGTTGTCGAGGATCGGGCTCACCTGAACCTCCGTCTGCCGGCCGCGTTCAGAACCGAGAGGCCTGCCTCGTGAACGAGCACGGTGGCGATCGCTGCCGCGAGCTCGGCTCCTCCTGCCTTCTTGAGTGGGATCACGCCCGAGAGGCCAAGCGAGTCGTATCGAGCGTGGGTCTGGCTACTCCAGGAGCCATCGGCATCGAGCGCGATCAAATAGACAGAATCGAGCGAGGCGCGCAGGCGCCCAAACAGACGCCGCAGCTCGTCATCCGGCTCGGCTACCTGGCCGTCCGTGACAAGCAGAGCCAGACGGTACTCGCGCAGGTGCCCTCCGAGCATGCGGCGTATCTCTTCGACCGCCGGAGCGAGCTGTGTCCCGCCTCCGAGATCTTGCCCGCCCCGGGCCAACGCCCGCTCGATCGCTGCCCTAGCGGAGCCAGCGCGCACGGGATTGATCGAGTCGGCTCGCTCGGCGAAGCGAACGAGACCGATACGATCGCGCGGGTTCTCGGAGTACTCATCGAGCCAGTCGCAGGCGAGCAGTGTGGCTCGGCGGGCCTCTCCGCCGGGATCCGTGGAAGAGACGGAGCCCGATTCGTCCACGCAGACGCAGATCCGAAGCAGCATGGTCAGCGTCCGCGAGCCAGGAACCGTGATCGGCAGCTCGGGTTCTCCCTCGTCCTTCCTTAGCCGGTCGAAGAGCGCTGCCGCCGACCCTCGGAGCGCCTCGTCGATCAGGCGTTGAACATCTACGACCACGGCTCGGCCGGCGCCGCTCGTCGATCGAAGGAGATCGGCGAGCGGATCACCTTGTCCAAGCGGGCGAGCGGTGAGCGGTCGGCTCCGCGGAAGAGCACCGGGACGCGCAAGTGATCCCGCTCGCCTAGCCATCCTTCTCGCCGTCCTTTTGGTCGGGCTCGTTGTCGAACTCGAAGCCGTAGACCGGACCGTTTGCTGCCTTGAAGGTGAAGACCTCCTCGTCCGCGTGAGCCTTCTGCTCTTCGATCAGCAGCTTCTCTTGGCGATCCAGGCCACGGAGCTCTTCGATCGTCGAGCGCACGTCGCCCCTCTGATCGTCCTCAGCCGAAACAGCGGCATCGAGCGCTGTGAAGCCCTCCTTGATGCGTTGCTCATGCACACGCGCCTCCTTCAGCTCGGGTTCGTTGAGGAAGTAGCCGCAGGCGAGCGAGACCGTGATCAGGAAGGCGACGATCGCGAAGAGGAGCGCTGTCGGCACATTGACGCTCGAGCCACCAGACACGATCTGCAGCAACGCCGCCTGCATCTCTGCCGTGGCGACCGCTAGCGCGATCGCCGCCACGATCACGGCGCCGGCAACGCTCGCATCACAGGCGTGCCCGACCTTCGGGCGTGTTGCTCGGAGCTGATCGACCGTGTCGCGCAAGCGGCTGCCAGCGAAGCGCACTCCGAAAATGAGGCCGAAACTCACTAGCCCGGCTCTAAGCAGCATCGTGAGCGCCGCCATACCCCCTGATGCCCGGACGAACGGGACCGCCACCGGCCCGAAGAGGCCCCACGCTCTGGCGATGATCATCGTGTCCGCGCCCCAGAGCGCCCAAGGCACGAGCGGCATCGTCCTCGCAACTGGAGCGTTGAGGAAACGCTGCCTGGGCTTAGGCACGTTCTTGACGAAGGTGTCTCTATCGCTTTCCGACTTCTCGAGCCGCTCGTGAGCCTGCTCCTTGCGGAAGCGGAGCGTCCGGAGCCGGGCAAGTTGCCGACCGAGCAGTTGGCGCTTCGTCGTCCGCTCGCGATCGATCCTCTGCCGCTCGAACAGGAGGGCCGCCCTAAAGCGAGAGTGGGTCGCGCGCTCCTCGGCCGTGACCTTGATCGGCAACGTCACTGCCGGCGCCTGGACGGGATCGGGCGCCTTGATCGAGATCAACGACGCGTCGCTGCCGTTCTGCTGGGTGCCGATAACGTTGGGCGAGCTGTCGATCCGGAAGAGAGAGCGGCAGGCCGTGCGGATTCGCCGGTGCGTCTCGGCACTCGTTTCGCGCAGCGATCCGTCCGCGTTCTTGTTGCTCAGGAGCCAGCTCATGAGACGGCGCTCCCGATCTCGCACGTGCGCGCGTTAGCTCTGTGGCAGGCCGTCACCCATAGCTCCACTAACTTCCGTGCGAAAGTGGTGCTCGCCCCATTCTGGTTGCGGCCTACGCCGACCCCCTTCATTGTGATCGTCACTCCGCGTGCGTCTCCGAGCGAGAATTCCGCCTCATGCGCGCCGAGGATCCGAGCAGGACTCTCGCCTGAGACGAGGAGCTGGCAGAGATCGTTCAGGTTGTGGTTAGGGCCCGAGGGTGCCGGAGCCTGGCAGCCGTCCGTAAAGACGGCCACGGACGTCGTACCGCCAGGCCCGACGAGCGAGCGAGCGTCGGTGATCAACGAAGCGGTTGCCCCAGCGACGTCAGTTCCGCTATCGCGAGGAGCCGTGCGCGTCGCGAGCGCCTGCGCGATCGCCTGCTTCGCCCAGCACGAGGCGCGGTTCTGGGCAGCCTGGTTGTAGACGTCGTCGTCGCTCACCGGCGCGAACGACCCCTCGAACACGACTTTTGCTCCGACGCCTGACGCGCCGAACGCGATGATCCTGATCGCCCCTTTCTCCGAGGCCGCCTGGTTTACGCGCGCGAGTGCGGCGGCTTCGTACGCCGCCCGAAGAGATGCCGACTTGGTCGAGATCGAGACGTCGAGGGCAAGTTCTTCGACATCGTTCTGCGGAGCGGAAATCGGCTCGATCGGCGAGCCAGGGCACGAAGAAGACATCCCTTGGTTGTGCGAGCCCTGGCACCCGACCGTCGCGCCAACGATGAGCGCGGTCGCGACCGTAAGCCCAAGCAGCCAATGCTTTCCAAGGTTTCGGGGTGAAATGAACATCGGGCTCCTTTCGCATATGCGAGGCCGTGTAGCGAACGAGAGACGGCGCCTCGCGTTCTTGGGGGAACGAAACGGTCGCGACGTTGAGATACGGACCGTTGTGTCGGAGGAATACGGTCGACGCCGGCAATCGTTGGCTGCAAAAAAAACAGGACGTCCGTCGTAAAGACTTCACGAGAGCGGGAGTCGAGCTAGGAGGCCGTTGAGAATGTCGAGAGCGCAGAAGGCCCTGAGTCGCGAATCGACGGTGTGGACGACGATGGTCGATTTAGTTGCAGAGCGCTTGGCCTCACACGGCGTGCCCTACGAGGGGGCTCGGCGCTGCGCAATACGAGCCGCGGAGCAAGTCCCCGAAGCCGCTACGGCAACCGAGCCAAGCGAGCTCGAGGTGTTGCTCGGCGTCGTCACGGAGCTGGCCTGGGACTTTCATGATCGAGAGCTCGTCGACGGAGCATGCCCGGCTATCGTTCCCCTAGTCCGCAAGCTTGGTGTCGGCAAAGGGAGGGCTGGCGAGCTGAGCGATCAGCTTTCTCAGGATGATCCTGGATCGGCGAGCGTCCTCGGCCTTCTTGAGCGGGTCGCTGCCGGTGAGAAACGCGCTGTGCGTGAGCTCGAAGACGAGCTCACGCGGCTCGTTGCGTCTGAGCTACGAACGCGTGGCGTTCCCACCGAATTAGCGAGACGATGCGGGGAGAAAGTCGCCGAGCATGCGAAGAGGGTGCCAACCTTCTTCAGCTCACAGGACGCGCGAGCGCTTCGCGAGCTCGTAGTCGAACTCGGTTGGAAGTTCTTCGGCGAGGAATGTTGCATAGGTATCTATCCATCAATACTCAGCTACCTTAGGCGACGCGTCGGAAACAAACACGACGCCGAGGATCTCGCCCAGGATGTCGCGATGAGGATCCTCATCGGGTTCAGTGGCTTTCGCCCGGGATCTCTATTCGCGCCTTGGGCTTTTAAGATCGCAAGTAATCGCTTCACTGACTGGCTGAGGAGTCAGGAGAGGCGTCCTTCGCACGAGACTGTCGAGGACGATTCGCTCGAGAACCCTGCGTCATCGTCCGATTTTGACAAGGTTCTGGCGTTTGCACTCTTACGACCGGCGATCACGTTAGCGCTCACCACGAGCGCTGCCCTGCCTCTTGGAGATGGCCGGAAGTTGTTTGAGTCAGAGCGGCGAGCGGTTGAAGCGCATTTGTCAATCATCGAGGAGACTGGCGACGATGACTACATCGCGACCGCAAGCCTCCTCGGCGAAGCGGTGGCCACAGTCGCCGGATACTTGAGCAAAGGGTTCGGAAAGCTCGTTCGCTTGCTTGAGGATCAGGGCTATCAGATCATCGACAAGCAAGAAGCGACCTCCGGGCGAGGACTCGTTCTTATGGAGTTTCAACCCAAGCGATCAACGGTTCAAAAGACATCTGCTGAAGTGAGAAAGACGTCGGGAGGGAAGTCGCGACCAGCGAAGTCAGGAATAGAGCTCCCTCACGAGACGATCGACGGTGAATCACGCCGATCGGGCCTAGTACTTGTGTTTTGCCCGAGGGAGGAACCCAATGGATCACGCTAACAGCGCGAAGCTGCTGACCGAAGCGCTGCGAGCCAGTCGTTCGGTTGGAGAGGATCGAGAGATTCCAAACGCACCCTTGCTTACGGCAAACTGCCCGCCGTTAGCAGTGCTATTGACTGCGGCACGAGAGGGGTTTGCATTCCTCTCGGGAGAACAGCGAGCTCATCTAGCTGGTTCCTGTAAGTCGTGTGAGCGTGCTCTCGCTCTTGCCTGGGAATCAACTTGTCCCTCGGCGGAAGTGCTATTCGAGTACGTCGGAGGTTCCACACTTGCTGCGAACGCTCTAGCGGCACACGTTGCTTCTTGCTCGCAGACGGATTGCGTACGGGCTCGGCGGGCCATCGCCGGCGACTTCGAGAAGAACACGACCGTAAAAGAGTCTCGACTCGCATCGCTGGGGCAGCTCGTGCTCTCATCGCTGGCGAATGCGTTCGGAGTTCATCAGCCGCACGAGTTACTGCCAATGCCAGCTTCTTCTGCTGGGCTGTGGGGGGTAGAAACGGAGACATCTGAGAGCGTAGTACGTGAAGGCCAGCTCCAGCGCCGCGACCGATCGCTTGAGAGCGACGATCTAGTTCGACTCGGCTTCCATCGAGTTTATGACTATTCCTTGGCAGTAGAGGACTCCCCCAGGGGGTTTTCGTTCGCGGTAACGCTTCATCCGCTTGTCGATGACCCCGCTCCAGTCGAAATCGAGCTGTTCTCTACAGCGGACGGAGCAGTTATTGCGACGCAACGCCTAAGTCCTGAGGGCAACACCCAACGGGCTACGTTTCAGAGAGTCGGTCCTCTTCCGCTCAAGTGGTCGACCCTTGCTGTTCGCGTTGTAAGCATTGGCGGAGAGTAGAGCTGTCGGAGCGCGAGACGCAAATAGAAGCCAGCCGCGCCGTTAGCACCGTTGATAATCCTCGTCAAGAGAAGTCTGCTGGCCCGAGCTGAACTACGAGTCGGTATTAGTCGCGCCTTCGCCGGGCCACATATTCGCCCGTCGAGGCGGCGCTGTTCCTCGCGACGCGAGAGCATTCGCTAAGAAGTCTTCGATCTCGGCCGATCCTTCGCTCTCTGAGACTTCGACCGTCCATCTATGACGCGTCGAGAGAATCGTGTAGGTCGGCGAAGAGTCCGGAGCACTAAGTCTAATGAGCGCTCGCGTTCCTATCGCCTCGTCCTCAACGTCAGAGACTTCAATCACCGCACCTCGCGATAGTAGACGGCTCAATCGCTCAATCGCGATGGCGAGCGCCGGGAGACTCGTGTCACCTCGCGCACAGCATTCCGCCACTCGATCCTCCGTCGCGAGAAGTGCTGCCGCGACGGGCGAGGGGCGAGTATCGTTCTCGGCAAGCGTTATCGCAGTACCAGCTCCTTCTGCGGCGGCTATCCGCGAGAAGAGTCCGACCTGATCGCGTTCTCCGGCGAAGACGAACGCCATTCGCCTCAGCAACCTGGCGCTGCCAAAAAGTAGGTCGCCACCGAGACGAGAGTGCGTGACCGCTTGAAGTCTTCGTAACGGCGCCGCGTCTCGGTCGCCCTCGATCTTCGAGAATTCTGGACCAACCGCGAAGCGGTATGTCCCCGTAGTCGCCTTCTCAGAGTCTCCTATTCCGAAGAGAACGAGCTGCGCAATACGAAGTCCGGGGGATAGCGTAATCGGTGTCTCGCTGAGATTGACAAGCTCGAGAGTGATGACGCCTGGCGAGCCGGGCTGTACCTCCACCGCAGTTGCCGTCACTAGCCCTACTCGTCCATATGAAGAACGTGTGACTACCTGAGCGGTGAGGTCGGTCGGCACAAAGATGTACTCCAGAGTCGCACCGAGGACAGTCTCACCGGGATGCAGGATGAACGGAACGTTCCACGATTTCTGTACATGCTCTTGCATTGCCCGGGGGTCCTGCTCCCGGTCTAGAGGATCGAAAGCCGTCGTCGCGGAGTGGCGCTGGACAATGAAGTCAGGACACAGACGTAGATCGATGCCGGCGTCCTGAATAGCAGGCTCAAGGAGCGGAGTTACGACGAGTCTTCGCTGTCCGTCCTCGTGCAGCCGTTCGAGGATTTGGCCTCTAGATAAAACACCGGGCGTCGGTGACCTTCTTAATCGCCGCTTTCGCGTTTTACCACTTCGGTTATGGACGACCTCGCCTCCAGTCGCCGCCCATAGACTCGCGAACTCGAGCGAATCGACGGCCTTGCTAGCTAGGCGATCCAGAATCACGCGCCGTTGTTGATGGTCGCCTATTTCCCGTAACAGCGCAGGTTGCTTCACATCATCGGGTCGAGATGGAGTGTCGAGCATTCCCCTAGCCGCCCAGGCAGCGTTTACTATATCGGCAGTGGTAATCCATGCGTGATCGTACGATGCTACGTTCGGGCAATGGGTACCACCAGGTATACCGCTCAAGAATTCCGAGGATAACCAATCTACGTGGCGTGCTCGCTCGCTTGAGCGATAAACGGTGCCCCAAGCTAGAACATGCCGGAAAAGCGTCGCCATGTTCTCTTCTTTACGGAGCACGTACGCTGCGAATTGCCATTTTGAATCGAGGGAGAGCGCGTCATGCCATTGATAATCCGACCAAGCATCGGCGTGGCCGGTGAGGTCGGGTTCACCTAGATAGTCTAGGAAGCCCTTCATCATCTCTAGGCGCAAACTCAGCGGCGGATGCCTATCGGAAGGGGTTTCCGGACTCACGCCATCTGGGCGAGCGAGGACAGCAAGGAATTCGGCGACAGCGCATAACCCGGCGTGGCCGAATAAGCGGATGGCGTTGAGATCACAGAGAGTTTCTTCCACCCAATACCCGAGTATCTTCTGTGCCTCTCGGATCTTAAGAGCTAGTTCGTAATCGCTCGCTGCCTCGCGAAGACTCGGAATCAGCTCCTGTTCGAAATCAGACAGGGTTGTCCATGCGTAAGTGTTGGGGAAGTCGTACGTGAGTCGCTCGCGGGCAACCCGAACGTGTCCGACCTCGTGGCCGATCGTAATCGGATACCAGAGGGTCCGAGCACCCTCGACCAGAGGCACGGATATGAGGGAGTGACGGCGATCCCTCGGGAGGTCAACGAAGTCAAAGTTATCAGCGTTTACCGCTTCGAAGAGATACTCGCGGATACCCTTCAAGTAAGTGTCGAAGTTATCCGGCGGCCCAACGGTTAGCACCGGGTCGTACGCGGGGATCTTGCGAACCGGATCGTGAATGTCGAGCCCGAGCATATGAAACTCGTGGCGGACTATCGTCTTCAGGGGTCTGGGAACATCTCCAGCAGTAGCGCGAGCAAAGCGCTGGTCAATCCATGTTTCCTTTTCTTGAAAGTCCTTCATCAGACGCTTAAGGAGCGTGTAGCGAAGTCCTGGATCTGACTCCATCTCCCAGTCGAGATCAACGTGGCGTGCGAATAGCCGTGCGTAAAGGAGACACATCTCGAGCGCCAATTCGAACTCGTCGTCGGTGCGAGCCGTCCGAGCCTGGAGGGAGCTCACATATGACTCGAGGGATGTCGCACGATCAACAAGTGACCGGCGCAGCGTTTCGAGATAGCTACTCATCCGGCCGACTGTCGTAGGCGCGAGACGGAAGGACGAGCATCCACGATCGCGCTACGAGACAGCGATGTGCCCGGAGCCAGGGAACAGCCGCTCGGACATTTCGGTGCACCAGGGTAATAGCTTTTCCGCGGCGCTCGTCTTTCCTTGGCGCAGCCCTTCGAGGTAGCTGACAAACTCCTGCAGCCGGGATGACGACCTAGCGAGCTGATCTTGCGCGCTCATTGGTTGGGTCGTAGGAGAGCGGTGCTCCGGGCTTGGGCTTGTCTGCAACGCGAGGGTCGCGAGCTCAAGTCCGTTACGGGTACCACCAGCAAGAGCGCTCGAGGCATGGGCGCCCGGCGTACGCCCTTCGCCAGCCATAGAAGCACTCTCGGCCTCAAGCTGTTCGCGAGCATCCTCAACAGCATCCTTCAAACGCTCGTCGAGCTCCTCATATTGCCCGCCTTCGAGGACTTTGTGTGCGGCGACCGCGATATACGGGACCAGGAGGTAAGGAGGTAGTTCAGCAGTCGCTTCGACCATCTCACTCGCGATTAAACCAGATCTCATATGCCATTACCAAGTATCGGGATTATGGCGACATCCTTTAGTTCGGGGGTATTGCCTGCAGTCCCTTCCGCGAAACTACCGGACACAGCCGGGGTCATCGTCGGGTGCCTGACTTTCTGCAAGTGATCAGCGCCCTTCTGCGTATTCGAACTACAAGAGCCAAGGTCGAGTCGAGCGAAGTCGAACTTGGTGAGTTCTAGAGAGGTCGGGCGGGTTGTCGTCTGCGTAGGGGGCGACAACCTCAGGTACTCACCGCGCCCCCGTCGCAGATCAACGGCTGCTGGAAGCTTACCAGGCTCTCGCTTCCATCCTCCCCCGCTCGACTCGGCCGTCCACTGACACGCGACGCCGGCCACGCCGAGTACGATCCGTCTAGCGTTGAAAGATCTCCCGAGCGCGTGTCGAACGCCTATCGTCATATAGAGGCAGCGGAAGGAGTAGTCGCTTCTCAGCCATGGACGAGAACTGTGAACTAGAGGGCTCGATCGAGCTTCGGCTGGAGGGAGAGGCCGCTCGCGACGGCATCTCGGTGACTGCTTTCGAGGGGTTTATCGAGGAGTTCGTCAAAGCGCTGCGCGCTTTCGACCGAGTCCGACAGGGTCAGCAACCAGTGCGATCCGGCCAGCCCGGAAAGCGCGGCGAAGCTGTGAGCGCACTGAAGATCGTCAGCCTCACGCGAGGCAGCGCGGTGCTTCTACTCGAGCCCGATACGGACGATCGCGAGAGCGAAGCGACCCTCGCGCCCGCTGAGACCCTCGCGATGGCGAACCTACGAGGGATGCTCAACGCGCTCGACGCCGAGGAGGAGCTTGGCCGCGAAGTCGTTGATGCACTCGGTGCGGCCCGGCGGAAACTCGGTTCTCAGGGGGTCATCGATATCACGGCCGCGCTGAGAGGCAAGAAGCAATCGGTACGACTCGATGACAACAAGATCGCACGGCTAAGCGCGCCACAGCCTCGCACGGCTGCGGGCGAGGTGACAGTCTCCGGGCGACTGCACATGATCGACACAGAACCACCGATCAAGGTCGCAATCAGAGGTGGGGACGGAATCGACTGGCGCTGCAAGTTCCCAGAGGCGCTTGAGGCCAAGGTGCGGGACTTGCTGGACAGGAATGTATGGGCTAGAGGGCAAGGAAAGCGCACGGGGGCACTTACCGGAGCTCTTGAGATCGACGAGGTTCATCCGGTCGACGAGTTCTCGCAGACGTCGTTTTTCGTGTTCGAGCATCCGGCCCTGTCGGCTCTCCGAGAAGCACAGGGCATCTTCTCGCCGCAAGGGCAAGCGCCGGATATCCCCGATCTCGGCGAAGAAGAGTTGGATGCGTACCTTGAGGCTCTAGGCGCCGAGTGATCGAGGCCGCAGACGCCCCCGAAACGCTCTTGCTCGATACGAGCTTCCTCGGTCACGAGCTGAAAGCGAAAAAGCGCCCCGAGCGCTACGAACACTGGGATCGGCTGGCACTTGATCGCGTTTCGCGTTCGATTCGGGCTATCAGCGTGGTCACGGTTGCGGAGGAGCGCGCTGGGTGGATAAGTGCCAACTGGGGCGAGGCAACCGTATCGCAGCGCATGGCGACACTCCGAGGGCATCTCTGGATCCCGATCGATCCTCAAATCGTGGATCGCTGGTCAGAACTTCGAGCTCATTGCCTCATGAACGGAATCAACGGACCAGGCGATAACGATCTTTGGATCGTGGCTACGGCGATAGAACACAACTTGCCGCTAGTGACGAGTGATAAGGCGCAGGGCGAACTCCCCGGACTGTCCGAAGCTATTCATCTGGCTGCTCCGCACTGACGATCAATCGGCCGACTCGACCCCGTGTCGCTCGCGTACGTGATCGCTGGCGATGTCCAGCCTGCGGTAGCGTGGTCGATCCACGATCACATCATCGATCGCCGCGAGCGTCCGGGCCTTACGAGGACGCGAGAGTTCTGCGCCGTCCGCCGCGACAGGTATCGCGACGCCGTTCTCGCTATTGAACGCAAGACCTGACTACGAGCTCGAGTCCCTCGCCCTCCAAAGAGCTACTAGCCGAGATCATCGAGGAACTCCGAGGCCGGCGCGACGCCTGTAACCAGGAGGTGATCCCTAGCACGCGTGCAGGCGACGTACAGGAGGTGACGCTCGGTGCTGTAGACGTCCTCGAGATCGGCGTCGTCGGCGACCGTCTCGATGCGCTCTTGCGACGGAATCACTTCGTCATCGCAGGCCATCACGGCGACGGCGCGGAACTCCAGACCTTTGGCGAGGTGCATCGTGCTGATGGAGACGTGGCCTCTGGTTGTCTCCACCTTGTCGTCGAGGACGGTGAAGGGCAGCGCGGCATCGGTCATGACCAGACGCGCCCGATCGATCTCGGTTTCTGACCGTACGAACACCCCGAACTCCTCGGCCGCGAGGCCCTGCTCGACCAGTTCGGAGATCCAGCTCGAGACTTCGCGCGCCTCGGAATCGGGGTCGTCCAGCACAAGGATCGTGGGAGACGTTCCGTTGAAGACCGAGATCGTGCCGGCGCGACTCTCGGTGTTGCCGTCTGCGTCGGTGAGCTCGGGATCGAGTAGACGGTCGGCACTCTGTCGGATCTGGTGTGACGTTCGGTAGTTGACGCGAAGGTTGCGCGACCGGCCGCGGATGTCCACGCCGAGAGCGAGCCAGGAGAAGGGCTGCTGGAAGATACGCTGGCCGAGGTCGCCGGCGAAGAAGAGACCGTTTCGGCGATCGGCTGCGAGGGCGGCGAAGAAGCGTAGGTGCGCGACGCCCATGTCCTGCGCCTCGTCCACAACGGCAAAGTCATACGGCTGCTTCTTACTCTGTGCCAGGAGTGCTGCGAGCTTGCTGAACATCCCGAACTCGGTGATCAGGTTGTCTTGCGCGAGCCGTGTAGTCACGCGCTCGAAGATCGACCAGAGAACGGCACGCTGCTGTTCGGGGAGCCGCGTCTTTCGCCCGAGCCGGCGCACGTCTCGGTATGACTCCCAGCTATCGAGCTGCCAGGCGTCCACCACTTGTTCCCACTCACTCAGGAGGAAGTGAAGCCGGAACTTGTGCCCTTCGACCGCGTCGGATGATTCCTGCAACAGCCTCGTGATCACGTCACGCGATGCGATCCGCGGAACCCCGATGTGCGCCCTGTAGAGCCGGTCGCCCACCTCGCCGATGGAGCACACCTCGATCCGCTCGGCCACTCGTGGCTCGTTCCGGATCAGGAGGGCGAGCCGCGCCCCAAGCGCGTTCGCTAATGCATCGGAATACGTCGTAAGCAGGATCCGAGCGTCGGGATGCGTACGCGCCAGGAAGACCGCTCGGTGTAAGGCAACGATCGTCTTTCCAGTACCGGCAGATCCAGACGCGCGCGCCGGACCGGCGAAGTCGAACTCGACGAGTTCGCGCTGGGCCGGGTGGAGAAACACCGTCCACTTCTCCCACGGATAGTCGAGGGCTCGCTCGAGTTCCTCGACGTCGTGCATAACGCGGAATCGACGCTGAGCGTCAGGGTGCGCGAACGGGTCAGTTCCGGCGGGCACTGGCGTCGGAACCAGCGGCGTTCCGCCCGTGGCGAGCTCCAGGAGTGCCTCGGCGGCCTCGGCGGGCAGATGATCGGCGAGCACGAGTAGCGATTCGTCCGTCGCCTGCCGGACGTCGTCCACCCACTCGGGCGGAACGCCGTACTGCAGCAGCTGCTCGTCTTGGAGATCGGCGAAGAGCGGCGGACGCTTCGGAGCAGGCACTTCGGCATCGACGTAGACGGGTACGACCACTTCCTGCACCGTCTCCCTGACCTCGATGAGCTGGGCTGCACCTGTTGTCGGATGCGTCACGAGCCGGCGACGCTCCGCCCACTGGTACGCCCGATCGTGGTGATCGACGTAGCAGAGGACGAGGGTCGATTCGCTCTTGTGGACGATTAGACGGAGGTCGCGTCCACCGCGCACCGACCAGAAGTTCGGGTCTTTCGCCCGATCGATCCGATGAAACTGGATGCTCGGCTGAGCCGGGTTCACTTGCAGGTCGAACGCCGTAGTCTTGACTGCCTTCTGCTCGTCGGCCGTGAGGTGCGCGAGGCTGTCGGTGAACGTGTCGGCGATGCGGAACTGCATCAATCGACCCGGAAGACCTTCATCACCTCATCGCCGAGATGGTTGATCACCCTCACCGCGATCCGTCCAGTCTCCGGTTTGTCGAACGGTCTTGAAACGTCGCTGTTCAGCGTCGCCCAGGCCTCGGCGTCGATCTCGGCTTTGAGCGTGGTCTTGAGAGCGCCGTACGGATCGTTCGCGCCCAGGAAGTAGGCGTGACGCACGAAGAAGCTCTCCTCGTTGTAGTCGGTGTCGATGAACCAGCAGGCGATCCCGTCGGCGCTATCGCTTCTGACCTCGCCGGTGCTCGGGTCGAAGACGTCCACGCCGAACAGCTTCACCTGTAACTTGCCATCTTCAGCGGGCAGGATCTTGATGTCGGGCTCGCCGAAGATGACGAAGAGGTTGCCTTTGCCGGTGTTCTTCAGATCGTCGGCCATGTGCAAGTCGGCGTTCATGCGTGCCTTGAGCACCGGGATGCGACCGAGCTTGCTGAACTCGGTGGCTAGCGCCTCGTAGTTGAAGGCGCAGGCGACCAGCACATCGAAACCGGCATCGCCGGCCTCGCGCGCCGCAGCGACAAGATCGGGGCGTTGGACGGTGCCGAACTCGGGGCCGACGAAGATGGCGGCGCGCCTCTCGGTTTCGCCTTCCGGGTACCGACCCTCGGCGCACACGTACTTACCGGGCCAGGGAGAGAGGGCAGTGAATGTGATTCTGTCCTCCTTATGCGCCTGCTGCACGCCGGCGGTCTTGAGGTTCTCGAGGATCATCTGTGTGAAGGACTGCTCCGTATCTAGCCCGAGAGCGTCGTCTTTCAGGGGATCGATGAGCTCGTCGTTCTCATCCACGCCCAGCACGCGATGGGGACTCAGACTCTCTACGGTGAAGGGACCGGCGACGCGCACCTTCTTCTTGTTCTCGTAGGGCTTGTCGTAGAGGTGCTCGAACTCAGCCTTTGCAGCTATGGACGCGTCGATCTCGTCCTGCCGGGCGACGCGCGCTTGCCACCAATCACCGTGCAGCTTCTTCGCCGCCTCAGGCCACTCTTCTCCGACGTCGCGCGGAATCTCCCACTCCTGCCATTGCTGCTCGAGCGCGGCGTTCAGCGATTCGCGCAACGGCTCCAGCCTCGCCTGCCATTCCTCCCAGATGACGTCGATCTCCGCATTGTTTGCGATGGATTTGAGCGTGATGTGCGGCACACGCTCATAGACGAAGCCGTGGCGGATGCTCCCCCCGACTGGTTGAGAGCTCGGCACGGTGCGCGTGACCTCTGCGTCCTTGAGCTGGCCGTCGCGGGAATCGGCCAGCAGATAGAACGGATAGCGCGCGCCCATGATGCGGGCACGGGCCAGCGCCAGCGCCACGCGCGAGGTGTCAATCGTGATCCAACGTCGCCCCCATTGCTCGGCGACAGTGGCCGTAGTGCCGGAACCGCAGGTCGGGTCGAGCACGAGGTCGCCCGGGTCGGTGGTCATCAACATACAACGCTGAATGAGCGTTGTTGGTGTTTGCACGACATAGACCTTTGGGTCAGCGCGGCTTTGAATACCGCCGATGTCAGTCCACGAATTGTTGATTGCGGTCGCACTGAAATCGTCGAGATAGCGGACGTAGGAGAGGCTATTGCCCGTCAGCTCAACACGCGATGCGTAAAGCAGTCGCTGCATTCCCAGTTCGTTGGTCTTCCATCGCACTTTGATTGACGGGCGGATTTCATGTCCGGAAATGGTAACCGCGAACCAAGACGCAGCTCCTTCGCCTTTGTCTCTACCGACGCTTTGGCTCGTGATGTTATCTTGGCGGTAAACTAGCGAGCCGGGTGGCAACTCAGTTTCAAGGGCTCGCTCGGAAGGAGTGAGGCTTCGTGTCTGGAGATTAGGAAGTCGTACGCGACTGTACTTTTCAGCTCCACCTTCACCGAGG
Source organism: Gaiellaceae bacterium (assembly GCA_050011315.1). GTDB lineage: Bacteria > Actinomycetota > Thermoleophilia > Gaiellales > Gaiellaceae > Fen-549. Next base: position 45,995 of record JBEKJI010000005.1, on the reverse strand, counting down.
CCTTTCGTTCCAAACAGCGAGCGATATTTCGTATGCTCCGTGTTTTTTCCGAACCACAGAACATGGTCAACCACTCCAGACAGGTAGACACCCGTTGAACCACCAGAGGTTTTTGTCGCAATTTGAGCGACGAAGTTATCATCACCAAAGACTTCCTCCATCACGGCTCGGACGCGGTGGACGTTCTCATCGCCGATCTGCACGAAGATAGAGCCGGACTCGGTGAGCAGATCGCGGGCGACGGTTAGGCGGTCGCGAAGGTAGGTGAGGTAGCTGTGGATACCGTCGCGCCAGGTGTCGCGAAATGCTTTGACTTGCTCTGGCTCACGGGTTATGTGGCCAGCGTTACCGTCCTTTACGTCGCGGCTGGTGGTCGACCATTGGAAATTACTGTTGAACTTGATGCCGTAGGGTGGGTCGAGGTAGATGCACTGAACCTTTCCGCGCAGGCCTTCTCGCTCGGCGAGACTCGCCATCACCTGGAGTGAGTCGCCAAGGATCATGCGGTTCGTCCAGTTCTGCTCGTGCTGGTAGAAGTCGGTCCTGTCGGTGCCTTCGGCTATGCCGTTGAAGTCGGCGAAAAGGTCGATCTGCTCGTACTGATCGCGCGCTCCGACGCGGGGCTCCGATTCGCGGACGAGGTCGTCGATCAGCACCTTGGGGTGCACCTTTTCCTGGATGTAGAGCGGTGGCGCGTGGACGACGAGGTCGCTCCAGTCCTGCTCGTCCTTGCCGCGCCAGACGAGCTGCGGATCGAGGTCGCGGTTGCGCCGCTCGTACGCCAACCGCACCGGTGCCTGGTCGGCCTCCGTCACGACCGACTGGTACTCGGCGGTCGGGATGTTCGTACGGGTGTCCTCGACGTGCTTGAGCGTCTCGACCGTCTTGGGCGCCGCCTTCTTCTTAGCCATCCCTACGCCTCCTGAGCCGCGGATTGCGCGGCGATCGAATCGATCGTTTCGCTTATCGTGCTTTCGACTCTGGCGCCGAAGCCCGCCTCGATCTGGAAAACGTCGGTGAACTCGACAAACGCCCAGCGCCCGTACTGGGCGGTGTGATTTACGGCGGGAACCCAGTACGTCTCCATGGTCGCCTTCTTCACCTTCGCGTCCTCCCGCCTGTAACCCTTGATCTCGACGACGAGGTGCAGGAGATCGTCGTCACCGTGTCCGTCATCCACGAGCACGATGAAGTCCGGGATGTACGTTCGACTTACCGAGCCGAAGCGGTAGGGCACCTCGAGACCGAGGTTGTGATTCTTCACGTAGGCCCGAACCTTCGGGTGGGCTTCCGCCACGCGGCAGAACTCGGCTTCCCAGTCGCTGTCGAGAATCACCCAGTTGATCTGACAGCGGCGAGGGTCGGTCTCCCAGCGATAGGCCCTCGATGTGTTGAAGCTGACGTGGGCGGTGGAACCGGTGGGGTTGTAGGGGTCGAGCACGGCCGTAATCGGCTTCTGCCCGACGTACGCCCGCGTGATTCCGGCCACTATCTTCTCGCAGGCCATATCCGCCAGCATCTTGTACTTCAGTTGGGCCGGATAGGTCCCGCCTGTACAGACGAGATACCCGTCGAGCCACTCCCTCGCGATCCGTTTGAGCTGCCCGAACAGGTTCAGCTGCGGCTCGCCGCTCTTATCGCGCCACTTCGTCAGGACAAGGTGTGAGACGAGCTCGTACAGCACCTGTGAAGGCCGAACGTTGCCGGTGTGCGCCAGCGTGAGATCAACCTTCTCGCCGATGATCCCTGAGTTCTGCGTAGTCGTCGCGCCGACGAGTTCTGGCGTGAGCTCCAGCCGCGAGTCCTCGTTGAACTGCGCGCTGAGCCGCTCGTCGGGCAGTTCGACTCTGTAGCCCATGACGCGAGGGAAGCGGATCTCTAGCGCGTCCCGCTCCGGGCGTACTGCCATGACGTGGATCGTCTCGCGCGGAGGCTGTGGCGGCGCGACAACCGGCTTGGCGGTGAAGTCGAACGGAATCCCGAGGATGTCAGCGTACTCAACGTTGAAGAGGCCGTCGTCGTTGAGCTCGTAGGACTGGCGACGAAGCGCTCGTCCGACGACCTGCTCGCACAGCAGCTGAGTTCCGAACGCGCGGACGCCCAGCACATGCGTGACCGTGTTGGCGTCCCAGCCCTCGCTGAGCATCGATACCGAGACGACGCAGCGGATCGACTCGCCCAGTTGATCGGGCTTACCAACCGTATTCATGACCTCGCGCAAGAGATCCTGGTCGGTGATGTTCTCGGCCTGCGTCCTATCGCCCGTTCGATCGATGATCTCGCGGCGGAATCGATCGATCTCGTCGGCGGCCATCTTGCGGAATCCGCCGTCCAGCACCTCACCCGACTCGAGCTGCTCGCTGTCGATAAGGATCGTATTCGGGCGCGCGAGAGGATTGCCGTGCTCGTCGAAGTTACGGAACAGCGGCAGACGGCCGTTCTCCAGAGTGGTCGAGCCGTCTTCGTTCTCGCGGGTGAACCCGGAGATGTAGTCGTACACGAGCTTCGATATCGAGGTGTTCTGGCAGACGACGATGAAACAGGGCGGCACGCGGACACCGGCCTGCTGCCAGAGATGGAACGTCTTGTCGTAGTGGCCGTAGAGCGCTTCGAGGGCGGTTTGAAGCTGCGGCGGCAGGCTAAGCGGATTCAGAACCTCGCTCTTCGCACGACCCTTCTTCGGCATTTTCTTGCCGATGTGATCCCAGAGGTTGCGGAACATCGGCATCTCGTTTCCGGCGATGTTGTCGGCGATCGGAACGCGTGGCAGCTTCACGATCCCGCACTCGATCGCGTCCATGAGCGAGAAGTCGCTGAGCGTCCACGGGAAGAGCGTTCCCTCGACGTACCCTGAGCCGCTGAGGAAGAACGGAGTTGCCGACAGATCGACGACGCGCTGAAGGCCGAGGTGGCGTTTGACCGCTTCGAGACCGGAGATCCAGACGCGCGCGGCCTCCGTGTTCCTCTCGGCCTCCTTCTTCTCGTCGCCCTTGAGGAGCTCGTCTTCGTCGGGGTTGGGCTTCTCCCGATAACAGTGGTGGGCCTCGTCGTTAAACGCGAGGATGTTCTTCATGCCCATCAGGTCGCCCATGACTCGCTGAATCATCTGACCTTCGGTCTCGAGCGTGTCCAGTTCGGCGCCGTGGCCCTGAAGTAGCCGGCGCCCACCTGAGGACAGCTCGATCCGCTGCCGGCGCTTGAAGGCGTGGTAGTTCGTGATGACGATCTTCGCGCTACCGAGATCGCTCAGCATGTCGGGCGGCACGAGCTCCCTGTCCTTGTAGTAGCTATCGGGATCGTTGGGCTGAAGGACGCGCAGACGATCCTTGATCGTCAGGCCAGGGGTCACGACGAGGAAACCCCGCGTGAACATCTTGCTCTGAGGCCGCCTGACCGCATTGACCGTCTGCCAGGCGATGAGCATTGCCATCACCGTGGTCTTGCCGGCGCCAGTTGCCAGCTTCAGCGCTACCCGCACCAGATCGGGGTTCGCATCGTTGTTTGCGTTGGCGAGGTGGTCGAGAATCCCCTTCGCGCGTTTGCCCGCCTGCGGAGCTACCTCGGTGAGCCAGATGATCGTTTCGACAGCCTCGATCTGACAGAAGAACGGGCGAATACCTTCGAACCTGTTATGCCGCCAGTGCTGCAGCAGTCGGGCCGTCTCGGGAGTCACCTGCCACTGATTCGGATTTGGCAGGCTCCGCCACTCCTCTACCAGAGAGCGAGCCCGGTTGATGATCGACGTCGGGTCGTATTGCTGCGCCTGCGTTGAGATTTCGGCGTCATCGCTGGGGATTAGCACCTGCTGCACCAGAGCGCTCTTGCGCTTCCGCGGCTTGGGAATAGGGGTGACGAAATCCGCTCGACGCCGGGATTCGACTATCTGCTGCGTCGGTTGACCCTGCTCGTCGAGTTCCCAATGCCGAGCGGGCGGCTCGTACGGCGAGTTGAGGATTGGCCGCTCGAAGAACGCGTCGGTCACTGATGGTGTTTGCGCTGTGCTCATAGGCGAGACGCGATCACCATGAGCAGCTGTTTATCCGACAGTCGCAGCGCTCCCAGCACTACCGACATGTCCCGCTCGGCCATGTCTCCGACCGTACCACACGATCTGATCGGATTGAGCCGGAGCTTGAGTCACCCCTCGACCTCGATCCAACGCGGCGGTTGGCTGGCTCCCGCTCAATCCGTGGTTGCCCACGTACTCAAGCTAGAACGCGACCGGGACTATGAACAGACACTCCTGATTGCGATTGCGCCGAGCGCTCTCACTGTGGAGAGCTTGTAGAAGACCGGCCTCAGCTCAAACGGACTGCGAGCCTCGATGTTTTCCGGATTTCGTTCCATACGACTATTGTAACATTTGTCACTTCTGTCTCTGGCTGCCGCCTCGTTCGTTTCGGACGCCGAGCGATCGTCGCCCTTGTACGTTGCGACCAGCGTTACTTTCCTCGATCGCGCCGCGACACCATCGAATGCGATGTCAAGGAGTTGAGGCAGTCCCGAGAAGGTGAACGCGTACACGATCGCCGAGCGTGTCTTGGGCGATGGTGGCGACGTGCTGGTGGTGCGTCAGCACGATCACCTGGGTGCGCTGGGCGACCTCGGCGAGGGCTGGCACGCTGGCGGCGACACGAAGATCGTCGTAGTTGACGAGGATGTCGTCTAGCAGCACCGGAAGTGGTGGCAGTGCGTCGAGATGATGCTCGAGCGCCGCGAGGCGCAGAGCGAGGTAGAGCTGATCGAGCGTACCGTCGCTCATTCCGCCGACGCCGAGCTCGCTGCCGTTAGCGCGACGCGCCATAAGTACGGGTTGGTCGTTGCCCTCGTCGTCGACGAACAGTCGAGTGAGCGAGTTTGCGGTGAGCTGGGGGAGCAGTTGCTGAGCTCGTTCGAGAATAGGCTGGGCGCTGTGCTCGCGGTGATATTCGATCGCGCGCGCGAGCAGTATCGCGGCGACACGCTCGGCGAGGTAGCGCTCGGCTAGCTCTCCGATGCGCGCAGCGGTGTGCTCGGCGTTCTCGCGCTCGAGCGCCGCCTCGGTGCCGTGGTCGAGTTGGCGGAGTCCTGCGATGGCTTCCGTGTGCTCCTCCACAAGCGTTTCGAGCTCGCTCTTGGCGACCTGGAGAGTGTCGTGGTGGGCAGCAAGCTCGCCCGCAAGATCGTCACCTGTGCGCTCCCCAAGGAGCTGCCGAAGTTCGTCGACCGATTGCTCGCCCTGTTCAACAATGCGCTTATCGAGTTCGACTAATTCGTCGCGCAACCGGTCGCGTGTCGCTACCTGGGTCTCGACTGCAGGCAGCTCATCCGCGGTGCCGCACTGCGCCTGCTCGCATAGGCGCGAGAGTACTCCGTTGGCGTCGCTCAGCTCCTCTTCAAGTTCGGCAATTCGCTCCAACGTACTGCGCTTGCGTTCTTCGAGCTGCGCACGGTTCGTCGCGGCGGTCCTGGCAACCTCGGCGCGACGGCTTAACTCGCGAATCAGCTCTATCGCGTCGCGCTCTAGTAAGTCGGGCACGAGTACCTCTGCGAGCGCACGGACAGAGCTCGCGAACGCGTCGTAGTCGGCGGTGATGCTCTCTATGCGATGGGCGAGATCCGCCGTGGTCTTCTCGCTGTCTGCGAAATCGTCGAGGAGTGCAATGGTGGCGCGCGCCTCTGTGGGCGTCGTTTCGGCCGAGATCGTGAGCGGTCGAAGAGCCTTCGCCCAAAGGCCGACCCAGTCCTCGAGTTTCTTTTCGGCCTGTTGCACGGCACGCTGCGCTTTTACGAACTCCTCCGCTGCATCGTTGGCATCGCTGACGAGCTGTTCATGCTCGGTGATCGCCGACCGAGTACGGTCGACGATCAGACGGGCGTGCTCGACGAGCTGCTCAAGTGGCAGATCCCGATCGGCGGGCGAGCCTGCGGATTCAAGCGCCGCCCGGAGCTCGGTTGCCGTCTCTTCGGAATTGAGAAGGGCTTCTTCGTGTTCGGATAGTTGTATTACGAGGTCGGCGTACTGTGCGCTGAGTTCTTCGTACCGTTCACGCCACGAAAGCATCGCGCTGGCGTCATCGAGGGGCACGATGCTGCAAGGTCCCCAGAGCCCGCGCCAGGTCGTAAGAAGCTCTTCGCGCCGGCTCGTGATTTCCGCGAGATCATTCTCGCGCTCACCGAACTGCTTTACGATCTCCGCCACCTCTGCCGTGAGGTGGACTTGGTCGGCCTGAGTGATGAGCGTGTCCGCCAACTCGTCCGTCTGCGATAGCGCGACACCGAGTTGCTCGTGGGCGCCGCGAGCTCCGTCGAGGTCAGCCTCTTCGAGGCGATCGCCGAGATGAGCGAAGCGCTGGTCACGCTCATTCCTGGCAGAAATCATCTGCTCCCTCGTGTTCTCGACTTCGTCCGCACCAAGCGCCGCAAGCTGAACCTGCAGCTGATCGCGCTGGTGGGCTAGGCGATTGCGCTCGGCGCGCTGCTCCGCGAATTGCGTGTCGAGTTCGTCTACTTGTGATTGGTGCGCGGCGATTACGGCTGCCGGTGGGGGCTCGGTAGATGGTCGTGTGCGAGGGTCGAAGGCTGGACTTAACACTTCAGTGGTCGCGATGAGCTTGGCGATCGTGCGCTCAACAACACCTTTCTGTTTGCTAGCTGCGAGAGAAAGCGGCACCCGCTCGGCGGCCGCGGCCGCCCACGTCACGATTGCGTCAGGCGCGTCGGGGGCCGAAGTGGCGCCCTTCAGCGCTTTCGCTGCCCGGTCGTTGGCTTCGTCGCACTCCTGCAGGTACTCCTGTGCGGCGCGTAGCCGCTCAAACAGTGTCGCCTGATCGTCACCGAGCTTCTCGATTGACGCGCGTAGTGCGCGACCCACGGCGGCGGGATGCTCGGGTACCGCGCTGCCTAGCTGGACGCGGAGTTCAGTGTTAGCCTTCTTTTGCGTCTCGAACTCGCGTGAGAGCTTGCCGCGGTCTCGTAGTGCCTTCTCGTGCATCGAGATTTCTCCGGCGAGCGCTTGGATCTCGGCGGCGCGCTCGAGAAGCGCGTCTGGGACGATCACGGCGGTGATCTTGCTCTGCAGCTCTTCAAGGGCGGTGTTCGCAGTCTCGAGTTGGCCGTCTGCGTGCTCACGCTTCTCGAGCGCAACCTCACGGCGTGTCGTGGCATCCCGCGCCAAGACGGGCAGGTCGGGGAATGCCTCTAGTTCAGCGACGACGGTCTGACGGCGGGCGAGCGGTCCTGTAACCGAAGCCAGGCGTCCGAGCGCGCGCTCTTCACTCTCGAGCGTCGCTACTTCACTGGTCTTCGTCTGGCGCTCGCGGGCGAGTTCGTCAACGCGAGCTGAGGCTAGCTCGTATTCGCGCGGTTTAACCGATAGGCTGCGCGCCTGCTCGATATGGTCGCGATAGTCGTGTAGCGCGGCGTTTAGAAGTGGCTTACGCGCCTTCGCATCCGACTTGAATAGCGCTTCACCGCGTTGGTGGAGATCGCGGCGCACCGCGGCGAGATTGCCGGTGCCGAGGGTGGCGCCAAAGAGCGATACGCCAAAGTCGCCACCGCCGGCAAGCAATCCGGCACCGCCTTGACGCAGCTCGTCGTGATCGAAAAGGAACAGGCGGTCATAGAGCGCTTCGTCGATTCCGCCGAGCATGTGGCGTAGCACGCTGTCGTCGAGTGGCTCGTCTGCGACGTCGCGAAGATCACGCTGGCGCGCCTTCACGCGCGCGAGTTCGATGCTCTGTCCGTCGTTGGTGTCGAGCAGCGCGCCGACACGCAAATGCTCGTAGGGATGAACGTGCGCATCGGGGGTGATATGAGGGAAGCCGAACAGCAAAGCCTGAATCGCGCGTCGAGCTGAACTCTTGCCAGCCTCGTTGAGGCCGAGCACGATGTGCAAGTCGCACTCTGTGGGTTCGCCGAAGTCGATTACCTGGTCGGTGAACGGGCCGAACGCGACGAGTCGCAGCTCGCGAAAGCGCACGCTATTCGCCCCGCTCCGCCGGGCTCTCACCGAGATCTGTTGTGAGGCGCGCCTGACCCAACTCGAGCATCCGCTCGAGTGCGGCGTCGCGATCAGCCAACCAGTACAGCGGTCCAGCCACGTCGAGTAGGTCGCGCGGAGTGCGCGCAAGCACCTCTTCTAGCGCACCATTGAGATCCTCGCGCGTGCGAGCGTCCTCCAAGATGGCTCCCAGCGCGCTCTCGAAGTCGGGGTCGTAAGCGGCCCCCCCGGCTGTTGGCGTCGTCGTGCCGACAGACACGCTTCCGAGCCACAGCATGTCCGGAGCGACATCGTTGGCCGCCAACACGAGCTCGGCGTGGAGCCGCTCGCTCTCGGCGAGCAGCCAGTTATGCAGAGGGGACTCGCCCGTGAGCCGTGTCCGGGAGGCGACGGGCAGCCCGTCGGCATTGTCGAGAAGACCCCCGAACGTCGAGCGGGCATGCCCGATAAGGTCGTCGAGCTTCTCAGTCGCGGTGCAGTCGATCTCCGCGATCGCCCAGCGCAGCACGTCGAAGTTGACGGGCTCGACGCTCGGCTCCTCGCCGCGCTCCAGTTCGACCAGGAGCCCACCGCGAGCGCCGCACTCACGAACGCTACGCCCTTGAATGCAGCCGGAGTAGAACGCCGGCGGCCCGTCGCACGCACGGCCTCGCATATGAATGTGGCCGAGCGCCCAGTAGTCGTAGCCGAGCCTTTCTAGGTCCTGCGCCGAGCAGGCCGCGTACGTATCGTGATCGGGGTGACCTGCGAGGCTCGTATGCAGCAGCCCGACGTTGATCATGTCCGGAACGGCAGGCGGGTAGGCGGCGACGAGGTTTTCGGTCACTTCGCGAGTAGCGAAACTCTGACCATGCACCGCAACACCAAGCTCCTCGAAGCGAACAGTCTCGGGCGCTTTCGCGGAAAGAGTTCTTGTCCCCTCGGGCAGCGTGAGGCGACGCGTAATCGTGCTTGCAGCATCATGGTTTCCGGAGATCACCACGACCGGGATCCCGCCGTCGCGCAGTTGGGCGAGCTGGCGGGCGAAGAACACGCCGGTGCTGAAGTCTTGCCAGTCGCCGTCGTAAACATCGCCTCCGATCAACACGAGATCGATGCTCTCCGCTAGCGCGAAAAGCACGGCCGCCTCGAACGCCTCCCGCGTACAGCTCGCCGCCGTGTCCGGCGCGCCCTCATGCACCGACAGCCCGCGCATCGGGCTGTCGAGGTGGAGGTCAGCGAGGTGGAGTAGACGCATGGATGTACATTCTGACGACTCTCGCGAATACCGACGGCTTGCTGCCCGGCTTCATCGTTGAAGCTCAGATTCCCATCGCGGCTCCCCTCACCCCACGTGTTGTCAACAGGTGACGTTTTATGTAAGTGTCCGCCGAAATGCGGATTCACCGTCTGAAGATCGAGCGCTTCCGAGGAATCCGTGACCTGACGCTCGCGCCGGGGCCGAAGACGGTGATTCTTGGGCCGAACAACGCGGGCAAGAGTACGATCCTCGAGGCGCTTGATCTGCTACTTCACGCTGGGCTTGGGCGACAGCGACCCGCACCGACCGAGATCGACTACTTCAATAGGGAGACGGCACCAGGGTTTGTAATCGAGGCAGTAATTGGAGAGTTGCCGCCGGCGTTCATGGCGGAGGTTCGTCGCCACCTCGAGGGGTGGAGGGCCGAAGGTGAGCAGCTCGTGCCGGAGCCGGGTGGTGACGACGTCGAGGCGGTCGTGCGGGTTCGCGTGCGAGGGACGCAGGACTTCGACCTCGTCCACGAGTTTGCGAAGGAAGAGTCGGGCGGTGCGCGTTTTTCGCCGGGCATCCGATCGAAAGTCGGCTGGGTCTTCGACGGACGAGCGCGCGACCCGTCTCGGCAGCTTGCCTTCTATCAAGGCGGACTTCTCGAGCAGTTGTTTGGCGACATCGACCTAGACCCGGCAGCAAAGTCGCTGAAAGACGCGTTTGAGCAGGGCGCGGGCTCAGTGAATGCCGAGCCAGGGATACACGGAAAGCTTGAGACGCTCGCCGCCGACCTACGCACGCTTGGGTTGCTCGCAGCGGCGGAACTGCCGCAGTTCGAAGCGGGCGCGATCTCGCTGCGAGCACTTCTTCAGTCGCTGCGACTGACGATGCCTGGTGGTGCAGTGCAGATCCCAGTCTTCAGGCAGGGTCGCGGCGCGCAGCGGCTCTTGCTCGTCGCAATCCTGCTCCACCTGGCGCAGGCGGCAGAAGAACCTACGATCGGAGGGTTCGAAGAGCCCGAGGAGGCACTCGAGCCGCTTCGGCAGACGCAAGTAGCGCACATGCTGAGCGGCATCGTTGATCGCGGCGGCCAGGTGTTCGTGGTGACGCATTCGCCGGAGATCGCCCGCGCCTTCTCGATCGACGACTTTCTGCTCGTCGACGAACGCACAGCTGGCGTCGGAGCACGTCTTCTTCGGAAAACCCTGTCCGAGCCTGTTCGTCAGAAGTACGAGCGCTGGCTCGACCGCTCAGTGGTACGCGCGCTCTTCGCACGTATCCCGCTGCTTGTCGAGGGGCCTAGCGACCGTGCTGTGATCGAGACTTTCTGGCGGTCGCTGGCGACACCGCCGAAGCAGGCCGAAGACGGGAGTGCCGAGCAGCTTGCCGCAGATCCGACGATCCGGCCTGCCGAGCAACTCGGTCTCGACGTAGTGAACTGCGAAGGCGCGAGCAACATGCCTATGATGGCCCAGCTACTCAAAGAGGCCGGGAAGACGGTTATCGCTTGGGTCGAGCAGGATGCCCCGGAGGAAGTCGCTCGACTGCGCGGTGAGGGCCACTGCGACGCGTTCCTTGCGCACAATGCCGCGGAGGGGCGGCAGAACCTCGAGCAGGCGCTCGCTCAGGCAGCTTCACTGAACGCACTCACAAAGGCCCTCGACGCGCTCGCGACGAGCCGAGGTTACTCGTGGGACGAGCAGCGCTACTACCTCGTCAGCGCTGTCGGCGAGATTGACGACACGAAGCGCGAGGTGATGAAGGCGGCTGAGACGCTCGTCGAGTTGCTTGGTGCGCTGACCGAGGCCGAGGCCCGCTTACTTGTAGCCATAGCGCTCGCCAGTAAGACGGCCGCGCCGTTTGAGATGAAGGGCGCCCGCCAGGGGCGAATCGTCGCTGAGACGATCATCGAGGTCGACGGTGCGGTGCCGGAGCCATTCGCGCGCGCGCTTCGCGAACTCGACGGATGGATCGCCACTGGCTGCACTCCCGTCGGTGAGATCTCGATGGCGGCGTGACCCTGCGGTACGACCCCGATCACGATGCGCTTTGCGCCTCCGGCGGTCATCACCTCCTGGTGGTCGCACCGCCCGGTACCGGAAAGACCGCGGTCTCCGTTCGTTTGGCCGGAACGATCGTTCCGGACTTAGCGCCCGAAAGCAGGGTCCTACTCGTCACCTTCTCGAATCAGGCTCGCGTTCAACTAGAAAGCGAAGCGGCACGCCAGCTTCGCCCAGAGGTACGCCGCCAGGTCGAGGTAGCGAACTATCACGGCTTCTTCCGTCGCGAGGTGTGGGCGTATCGCCGCGCTCTCGGCCTGCCGCTCGAATCAGAAATGACGAGTTGGCGGCAACGCCTCGAAACTCTCAAAGCCGTGGACGCACAAGCCGTCGCCGCGCTTAACGTGTACAAAGGCTTTCTTGAAGCGTTTGCGGAGCAACGTTTCGAGCGATTCCACGACGAGCGCACGCCTAACGAACCCACACGGAGGCAGCTACTCGGTGCAATCGAAACGGAAATCCACGCGGGCCATGTGACGTTCGACGATCTCGGCGCGCTTTTCTGGCAGCTGCTCGAGACGTATCCAGTGCTCGACGACGCGTACAAGCGTCGCTATCCAGTCGTGATCGCGGACGAGCATCAGGATGCGTCGGAGCTGCAAGACGCTGTTGTGCGTCGCCTCGGGCACGAGCGCCTCATCATCCTGGCCGACCCGCTGCAGCTGATCTATGGCTTCCGTGGCTCAAAGCACGAACGTCTCGACCGCCATGCCGAGGAGTGCGATGAGCGCTTTGAACTGCGCACTCCGCACCGCTGGCACGGGCAGGAAGTGACCGGCCGGTGGCTGCTCGCTGTTCGAGCGGGCCTTGAAGAACAGGCCGCGCAGGCCAAGGTGCCTGCTGAGCTGAAAGTCGCGAGCTTCCAGTACTTCAACCAGATGCTTCCACGAGTGAAGGGCGAAGCAGCAAGCGCGCTTAAGGAGGGCATGGATACGGTTGCGGTCATCGCTGCATTCAACGACGATGTCGGCAAGCTGCGTTCGTACCTCTGCAAACAGGGGCTCTATCCGCGACAGCTTGGCGGAGGAGATGACTTCGAGGAGGCGCGTGATGAGATCGAGCAGCTACCTCTGCTCGGCGACGCTAAAAACGTGGCGGCTCACGCGATTGACCGCGTCGTTAAGCTCGTGCCGAGTCTCGACCCCTCCGTCGTCAGCACCGTCAAGAAGCGCCTAACAACCGATGGCGTCAACCTCGCCGGGAATTGCGGCGATGAAGCTAAGAGCCTTCTCCGTGCGCTCGCTCCCCTGTACGAGCACGGCCCAAGCAGCTACTTCGCGAGCGTCGTCGACGCGCTAGACACGTGCTCGCTTAAACACCACCTGCCGCGTGTAGAAGCCGTCCGCGCCCTTCGCTCGACAGCCGACGCGTTCGGTGACGGCACTACGAGTCTCGACGAGGCGCTTCAGCGCTACGCCGAGAGTGTCGCCGTCGCCGCGCAGGCCGCTCCGCGACTCGGTCGCGGGCTGTACGTGATGACGGCACACCAGGCGAAAGGCAAGGAGTTCGACGTCGTGATTATCGTTAACGTCGGGCAGCGTCAGTTCCCCGACGACGACGCCGGTCGCCGGCTCTTCTACGTTGCCGTTACTCGAGCCTCCAAGCGCTGGGTCATCCTCACGCCGCAAGCCGATCCTTCGCCGCTTCTCCGACACCTGCGCACCGCATGAGTCGGCGCCGCCAACATCCAGATTCCGATCAAGGCGGTGGCTAGCCGATCGAAGACGTGCGCGTCGAGGGCCCGATACGGGACGTTCGCCCGGTAGCGGGTCACTCTGTCGAACGCGCCTCGAGCGGTGACCTTTCCCTCGGAGATCTGCGCCTCGTTCAACATCCGTGCGCTCTCCGTCAAGGCGGATTCATGGTTAAAGCTCAATCGGTCGCTTCCTACTGTACGCGGACTGCAACCGGACGATGAACCTGTTCCGCTGCCGTCGTAGACTTCTCGCATGAGTGTCTACACCGATCGGCCTCTTCAAGAAACGCCGGCCCCAAGTCTCCTGCGCGACGTAACAGGCATCGAGCCCAAGCCTCGCGGATTCGTTCTGCTCGATAAAGGCAACCGCATCTCTTCGACTCAGCGCATCGAGCTCTATGACGTCGGCGGCGGTCTGGCCCTGTTCACGTGGCCGGCAGAGCTAATGCCGCAGGCGCAGTACCTCTATAGCGACGGGAGAGCCGGAGGGCTGCTCGCAGCGGCAGACGAGGACGACTGGGCCGTTGAAGCGCGACCGCATCTGGCCTTCTGGAACTCATCGTGGAAACAGCGTCTATACATGAACCCGACGATCGCGGTCTCGGAGTACGTTTCTCGATGGGCGGGCGCAGACGGCAGGCGTATCGGCCAGCATGACGCGGATAGCATCCGCACCGGACTCTGGCCGTGGCTAATCGAGCGCGGCTACGCCTCCGAGGAAGACGCCCCGGAACTGGAGCAATTCCTCCGCCGGCTCGGTAAGCGGCCGGCTCATCTACGGCCCGGTCTCCGCCTGCTTCGCCGCTGGAGTCGAGAGGAAGTCGTCGCCTTCTGCTCGCAGAACAGGTTAGTGGACGAAGTCCGAGGGACGGTCAATCGTCTCCTTAGTTCTGTCGGCGATCCGCCGCTGCGTCCGAGCTCAGGTAGTTCCCTTTGAGGGCGCCGTCTCTCGCCATTCCGCCGCGATCATCGAGCCCCGCCAACAGCAAGGAGAGCGTTTTCGTAGTTGGGAAGGGCGGGAGCTGTGTTCGAGTTCGTGGTGAGGCGTGCTAAGGGCAGTTATCCATCGTGGGGCGCGCGAGATCGGAGGTAGCTGCGTCGAACTCGAATGTGATGGGCAGCGCCTCGCGCTAGACATCGGACGGCCCCTCGACGCCGGATTAGATGACGATCTTCCTCTACCGGCGATCGTCGGTCTCGACGGCTCCGACCCCACGCTTCGCGGAATTGTCATCTCACACGGCCACCCCGACCACTTTGGTCTTCTCGTTGGCGTCAGCGCGACCGTGCCCATCTATATCGGCGAGGCGGCCGCTCGCATTCTTGCCGAAGCGAGTTACTTCAGTCCCGGCGGCATCGTGCTTCAATCGCGTGGCTTCCTTGTCGATCACCAACCCTTCTCCGTTGGCCCCTTTCATTTGACGCCATACCTCGTCGATCACTCAGCCTTCGATGCTTACGCACTGCTCATCGAGGCGCATGGCCGACGACTCTTTTACTCGGGTGACTTGCGGGCTCACGGGCGCAAGGGAAACCTCTTCGAGCGGCTTGTTAATGAACCACCCGTCGCAGACGTGCTCTTGCTCGAAGGGACGCGGATTGGTGAGCGCGGGAGCGATGAGCGTGGTGCGCGCAGCGAACGCGACGTCGAGGAGCAGGCGCTCGAGGTCTTCCGGCGGGCGCAGGGACTCGTTCTTGCGCTCTACTCCCCTCAGAACATCGATCGCCTTGTAACTCTCTTCCGTGCCGCGAAGAAGGCTGACCGGCTGTTCGCGCTCGATCTGTATGCCGCGACGATCGCTGCGGCGACTGGATACGAGACAATCCCGCGGCCGGACTGGGAAAACGTACGCGTCTTCGTTCCGCAGAGCCAACGCGTTCGCGTGAAGGAGTCGCGGCAGTTCGAGCGCGTTGCGGACATTAGCCGGTCGCGCATCTACCCCGAACAGCTCAGTGAGCTTGCTCACCAGCTCGTCATGACCTTCCGCGGATCGATGCTCAGCGAGTTGAAGCGCGCACAGTGCCTCGATGGTGCCGAAGCGGTGTGGTCGATGTGGCCCGGCTATCTGGAACAGCCGTCAGGAATCGCCCTGCGTACCCAGCTCGACAAACTCGGCATTCGGCTGACAATCGCGCACGCCTCGGGTCACGCCACCGTCGCCGACCTCCAACGTCTGGTTGCCGCGATCAGCCCCGAGCGGGTCGTGCCGATACACACCGCGATACCAGAGCGATTCAAGGAGCTGTTCGCTTGCGCCGAGCTGCATTCAGATGGAGAGTGGTGGGACGTATGAGTGGCAGCACCGATAATGCCCCGCTGTTCCGGCTCTACGAGTTCATGCGCTCGATGAGCGTGGAGGAACGACTGGAGTTCGCCCGCTGGATCGCCGACAAGCCGCATCTGTTCAACGAGTGGTCGCGCCGTAGCAGCCTTAGCTTCTTCAAGGGCTTCTCTAACGCGGACGAGGACTTCCATCCACCGCGGCCCGAGCTACCGAACGCCGACACCGTGCGCGAGATCAGTAGTGGGCGTGACGTTGCCGTTCTCCTTGCCGACCTACCGCGCGGCCGTTGGTGGGAGGTCGAGGACGGGCCCGAGTTGACGTTTCGCTTCGTCGACTACGAGCTGCCCCCGTTTCGGAAGACCACCGCCGCGCGCCTGGAGGGCGAAGCGCCAGTGAAGAAGGGAATGTCGGCTGATCTACTCCTGGTTGGTGAGGACGGCGTTCCGATCGTCGGCGAAGTTAAATCTGCGACTGCCGAGAGTTTTGATACCGACCCGGTTCTCGCCCTGATCCAAGGTCTGACTGAGTGCGCTCAGCTCCTCTCTCCGCAGCAGATGGAGCGGCTTGAAAATACTTATCCGTTTGCACAGTTTCAGGCGCTCAGCGAGCTAGACCTCTTCGTGATTGTTGTCAAGCCGGAGCAACAGGCTCGCTCGGCTTATCAGGCCGACCTCTACGCGGCAGCGAAGAGGCTCGCGCCCATTCTCGCGGCCGAGCCGAACGTTCCGGCGCGCCGGATCGCCTTCATCGAAGCCCGCTGGGACGGCCGACTCAAGCTAAGCCTCTCCGCGCATGGTCAGAAGCCCTAGGAACGCAAGCACAATCTTCGATCGGTAGCGATCCGGTAGTAGCCGCGTCGGACGCGATTGAAGCGCGCTTCTTCGCCCTCGGCATTAACCGCCAACGCTGCCTTCACGGATTTCCAGAGCAGTGGCTCGCCCGCGAGTTGCTCTGCCGCGGCGTGAATCTCCCGCACCTGCATCGGGCCCCCGGCTTGTTCGAGCACTCGTATCACGGTCTCGAGCACTGGGCTCACTTTGGCCGGAACGGGCCGAGGTTCGCGAGGATTGGTTAAGGCTTTGCGGAGTAGCTCGTCGTGGAGCGCGCCGAGTCGAGAGAGCTCAACCGCGGCTTGAGGGTTTGAACGTGCTCCGTTTAGTTCCAAAGCCCTGTTTTACGGGGTAAACGCGGACAACAAAGTGTCACGTCCAAACCCCAACCTCTGAATCCGGAGTTTCTTCCCGTTACGTGCCATCCTGAGGAGGCGCAGCGTTGGAAATCGTCGTAGGCGGCTTGACGGGGGAGGTTCTGAAGGAGCGGTGATCCGACGGTTGGAGTCAGCCGCGCATCAGGCGTCCGCCGCAGCCTTGGTCGGGGCGATCTGCCGATCTCGCTGCGGTGCGAGCACGCCACTGCGCACGAGTTCGACCAGTTCCTCGTAGCCGCCAATCGGCTCGCCGTCGACGATCGCCTGCGGAACGCTGTCGCCGCCCGTCAGCTCGTGCAGGCGGCAGCAGTGCTCGGCACCACCGATATCTATCTCCTCATAGTCGATTCCGTGGCGCTCGAGCAGCGCCTTCGCCTTCCTACAGTAAGCGCACCAAGGGGAGGTGTAGAGGCGGATCTGCGGTTCCGGATGTTTGCCAAGCACCATGTCGGGTAATACTATACAACCACACAGCAGTAGAATGGTAGATACTCAACGAAGGAGATCGACATGAACAGGAATATGAGCAACCTCGATCGCGGGCTTCGGGCCTTGGTGGTCGCGCCCGTGCTCATCGTCGTAGCGATCCTACTGGGAGCGGGATCGGTCGCCGGCATCGTGCTCTTCGCGCTTGCGGCGATCATGCTCGCAACGAGCGCCGTCGGCTTCTGCCCGCTCTACACCCTCTTCCACATCGCTACGCGTCGGCACTTGCCGATTGCCCACTCGCACTGAAAGGAGATTTGAAGATGGATGTCACAGCCGAGAACTTCGAGCGCGACGTGATCGAGCGCTCGCACGAGCTCCCCGTCGTCGTCGACTTCTGGGCCGCTTGGTGCGCTCCCTGCCGTGCCTTGGGACCGGCGATCGAGAGCGAGGTCGCCAAGCGCTCGGACGGGCTCGAACTGGTGAAGGTGGACGTCGACAGCGAGAGCACGATCGCCGCCCAGTATGGAATCCAGAGCATCCCGACCGTCGCGGTCTTCCGTAACGGCGAAGCGGTAAACGGCTTCGTTGGCGCCTACCCGGCGGGGACGATCGGCAAGTTCTTCGACGAACTGCTCGCCAAGGAGGAAGCAGAGGCGCAAGTCGTCTGAGCTTCATCCATACAAGGAGAACGAATAGGAGGTCGTATGCAGGTCAAGGAGTTCCATTTCCCGCTCGAGGTCGATTGGCGCGCAGGCCGTAAGGTCGTGACGCGCATCTCAGGTAAGCACGAGGTCGAAGTCATGCCGCCACCGGTGTTCAAGGGGATCGACCCGAGCGTCTGGAGCCCCGAAGATTTCTTCGTCGCGGCGGCGGCCTCGTGCCTGGCGGTCACGCTGACCGGTTTCGCCGAGCGCGAGGGCCTGGCGTTGCGACGGCTTCACATGAGCGCAGACGGGGTCGCCGGTATGCGCGACGACGATCACTTCGGCTTCAGGCGAATCGAGATGCGACTCGCGATCACGACGGATCCCGGCCAGGAGGCACTCGCGCTCGAACTCGCGTATAAGGCCGAGGAAGCCTGTCTCGTCACCGCCTCGCTTGACCTTCCCGTCTCGCTGGAGGTCGAGGTCGCTACGGCCGAGCTCCCGTCGCGGGATGATCCCGCGGCATACGCCGAGTCGATTTGAGGTCGAGATGAGCCTCTTCTCGCGCCACGAAGGCATAGACCCCGCGCAGGCAGCGGAGCTGCTCCGCGCGACCGCTGCCATTGCGCTCGATGTTCGCGAGCCGAGCGAGTGGAAGGCCGGTCGGATCCGCGGCGCGCTGCACATTCCGATTCGCGAGCTGGCGGCGCGCCAGCGAGAGCTTCCGCAGGGCAAGAAGATCATCGCCGTCTGTCGCACGGGAAGCCGCAGCGGCTCTGCAACGCGGGCGCTACGAGCAGCCGGTTACGACGTCGAGAATCTCGATGGAGGCCTCGTGAGTTGGGTCCGTGCCGGCTTGCCGCTGCATCCACGAGACGGCCGGGTGATCTGATGCAGACACGCACACAACCGATATCCGCCGCGCCGCCGGATCGCTGTCTGCACGAGCGCCGCCCGATCGATATGGAATGGTGTTCTTCATGAGCCTGCCACACCCGCTCCCGGGGGAGCTCAGCGACCTGATAGCCGCGCGCTTCCGCGTGCTCTCTGAGCCAATGCGGATCACGCTCGTCGACCGGTTGCGCGAGGGCGAGGCCTGCGTCGGCGACCTCGTCGAGGCCACCGGCGCTTCTCAACAGAACGTCTCCAAGCACCTCGGTGTCCTGCTGCAGGCGGGCATTGTGGGACGGCGTCAGCAGGGGAACTTCGCCTACTACCGGATAGTTGACGAGGGCGTCTTCGGGCTCTGCGAGCAGGTCTGCGGCAGCATGCAGCGCCAGCTCGAGGAGTTGAGCGCGCTGATCGGCAAACGAGCGTGAGTTCTCGCC
The DNA here is from genome assembly GCA_050011315.1 of Gaiellaceae bacterium. Classification (GTDB taxonomy): domain Bacteria; phylum Actinomycetota; class Thermoleophilia; order Gaiellales; family Gaiellaceae; genus Fen-549. The sequence goes on along the minus strand of JBEKJI010000005.1, from coordinate 27,137 downwards.
TCCGTGGCTCTCGCGCAGCCGCATCGCCGCTCAACGTGAAGCGGCTTTGAGCGTACGCCCGCTCTCCACCGAGGCTGCCATTCCGCCACGCAACTCGACGATGTCCTTGTAACCGAGCTGCGCAAACGTCTCGACGGCGACTCGGTGCTCACGATCGACGCCGTAGATTCCGAGCCGCGGTTCGTAGCTGCCCCATTCGTAATTGTCGACTAGCGACCAGTGGGACCTCCGTGATCGGAGAGTTGCGGAACATAGACCGCTGTCTATATACTCACCCCGAAGATAGATCGCCATCTATATGGAGTTCACCATGAACGAAACGATCGACAGGCTGGACGCGCCAACTCATTACTCGCTATCCGAGGCCGAAGCCGCCCGGCTGGAGAGCACCCTGGCAACGATCGCTGACCGGACGCGGCTGCGCATCCTCAGCATCGCTCTGCGTGCCGAGGACGAGCCCGTCTGCGCCTGCAAACTGGTGCCCGAGCTGGGATTGACGCAGCCGACGGTCTCCTACCACCTCAAGCAGCTCGCGCAAGCGGGCCTGCTAGAGCGAGAGCCGCGTGGCGCCTTCACCTTCTACCGACTCGTGCCAGGCGCGCTCGAGCAGGTCGCCGAGTTCGCCAGGGCGCTCGACGAGGCGGCCCGAGAGGGATCAATCGGATGAACTTCCTCTTAGCTGGGCCGCAACCCGACGCGGCCACCTCGATGATCGGATACGAGGCGTGAGCGAATCCGTCCTCACCGCGCGTGCTCGTCGCAGTCTGCGCCCGCTGGCGGCGATCGCCGCGGCCGGCGCAATCTGCGTCGCCTTTTACGTGGCGCTTGGCCCGTTCTGGAACTGGGCGCTTTACAACCTGGTGGGGCTGCCGCGGGGAGCGCGCTGGTCGGACGCCGTTCACTTCTTCTTCTTCGATACGACCAAGATCCTGCTGCTGCTAGTCGGCATCATCTTCGTCGTCCGCATCCTGCGCAGCTTCCTCTCGATCGAGCGCACGCGCTCGATCCTGGGCGGGAAGCGGGAGGGGATCGGCAACGTGCTGGCCTCCGGGCTCGGTGTTGTGACGCCGTTCTGCTCCTGCAGCGCGGTACCGGCGTTCATCGGCTTCGTGGCTGTCGGGATACCGCTCGGAGTCACGCTCAGCTTCCTGATCGCGAGCCCGCTCATCAACGAGGTCGCCGTCGTGCTGCTCTACGGAATGTTCGGATTCGAGGTAGCGGCGCTCTACATCGGCACCGGCCTTGTACTCGCGATCGTCGCCGGCTTCATCCTCGGCAAGTTGAAGCTCGAGCGCTATATCGAGCCGATGATTCTCGAGGCGGCGGCCGTCGCCCCGCTCTCGACCGGCGACGAGGTTGAGCCGACCTGGTCGGAGCGGGTCGAGCTTGGCGTCGAAGAAGTGAAGACGATTGTCGGCAAGGTTTGGCCCTACCTGCTCGTCGGGATCGCGCTTGGCGCCGCCATTCACGGCTGGGTCCCGACCAACTTCTTCACCCGCATCGCCGGCCCCGGCAATCCGCTCGCCGTTCCGATCGCCGTGGTAGTCGGCTTGCCGTTCTACTCGAACGCCGCCGGCACGCTGCCACTGATCCAGGCGGTGCACGCGAAGGGAATGGCTATGGGCACCTCGCTCGCTCTGATGATGAGCATCGTCGCCCTCTCGCTACCCGAGATGATCCTGCTCCGGCGCGTGCTCAAGCCCAAGCTGCTTGCCATCTACGTGGGAATCGTCGCCAGCGGCATCGTGGCGATCGGCTTCATATTCAACGCTGTGCTCTAGAGAGGAGAAGTGAAAGCAATGCACTCAGTCAAAGTCCTCGGAAGCGGATGTGCCAACTGCGAGCGGCTCGCGGCGCTGACCGACCAGGTGCTGAACGATCTCGGACGCGAAGAGCGGGTTGAGAAGGTCACCGACTACGCCGCGATGGCGGCGATGGGCGTAATGGCTACTCCGGCTCTGGCGGTCGATGACCAGGTGGTGCTGGCCGGAAGGATCCCGGCGCCCGGCGCCCTCAAGGAACTGCTCGGCGAGCGGCTGGGTGCATCGGAAAACGGCGCGACCTCGGAGCGAACGACATGAACAGCACGACTTCCGCAAAAGCGCCGACTCCCCCGAGCATCCTGCGCGGATTCCATCCGGGCTGGTTCGGCGCTGTCATGGGCACCGCCATCGTCGGTGTCGCCGCCTACCTCAATCCCGGCGCCCAGCCCGGGCTCCTCCGCACTGCCCATGTCATCGGCGTGGCCTTCGTAATCCTCGCCTGGCTTCTGGCCGTGGCGATCACCGTTCCCTATCTGGCTCGGCTGGTGCGTTATCCGGATGCGGCGCTCTCGGACCTGCGCCACCCGATCGTCGGTGCTCTCTACGCGACCTTTCCGGCTTCGATCCTCGTGCTCGCTGTCGCCACCGCCACGGTCGGCGGATCGGTGCTCTCTGCGCACACCGTCGTCGCGATCGTCGCGGTGCTCGTCTCCGTCGGGGCCGTCGTGACCTTCGCCTCAGGCGTCCTCTTCACCTACGTTCTCTTCTCGGGCGAGGGTCTGGCCGCCGAGAGCGCCAACGGCGGCTGGTTCATCCCGCCGGTGGCGAGCATCATCATTCCGCTGACGCTGATCCCGCTCTTGCCGCACGTCGGTACGGCGGCAGGAAGGCTGCTGCTCCTTGCCGGTTATGCCGGGCTCGGGCTCGGCTTCTTCCTCTTCCTTCTGGTTGCCGCGGTGCTATTCGGGCGGCTCATCTTCCATCCGCTGCCGCCGGCGCAACTCGCGCCCTCGCTCTGGATAGGCCTCGGGCCGATCGGCGTCGGCAGTCTCGCCCTGCTCCGCCTCGCCGCCGCCGGTAAGCCCTTCTGGGGCGCCCAGGCCGCGGCCGTTCAGACCGTTTCCTCGCTGGCCGCCGCGACGCTCTGGGGTTTTGGTCTCTGGTGGCTCGCCACCGCCGTGTTCCTGTTGATCCGCTACCTGCGCCGTGGCGGGCTGTCCTTCGGCGTCGGCCTCTGGGCCTTCGCCTTCCCGCTCGGCGCCTACGCCGCCGCCACGCTCCAGCTTGCCCGCAGCTGGCCGAGCGGAACGATCGAGTGGATAGGAGCCGCTCTCTTCCTGCTGCTCGCCGGCTTCTGGCTCGTCGTCGGCACGAGCACGCTGCGCGCGATCCGTACCGGTGCGGCGTGGCAGCGCTAGCCGCGTCGAAGACGCCGGACGGCTACTACAACCTCGAGCGTATGTTGAAGTCCGTCGGTCGCAAGGGTGACGTTCTACTCTGCGGCACCTGCATGGACGAGCGTGGAATGTTGGATGGCGAGATTGCAGAAGGCGCGCGCCGGAGTTCGATAGACGAGCTCGGTCAGCGCACGCTCGCAGCCGACACGGTGCTGGTCTTCTAACGAAGGGGAACCGCTAAAGGGAATCCTAGGCGTGAGAATGAACGGAAAGCTCCGGCTTTGTCACCCTGAGGGAAGTCGATCGCTTGCTAGGAGCCGTTAGAGCGCGTGCGAGAGAGCTGTATGAGGGCCTTGCTCGCCGGTCGGGCTTGCGGCGGCTCGGCGAGCCAATTCTCGATGCGCTCCCAGATCGAGCGCGCGGCACTGACGCCGGGCGATTCCTCGATGTCGGTAACGGGCTTCGCCTCCGAGACGTCTCCGTGCGCCATCCGCTCGAGTGTCGGAAGAAGCTCCTCGTCGAAGGGCACTTCGCCGATCAGCTCGAGCTCCTCTTCGCGGCATGTCGCTCGCAGTCTCTCCGCCGCCTCAGCCGAGAGGTCGGACTTGTTCAGCACGACCTTGACCGGGACGCGTAACTGCCGCGCGAGCGTGACCAGGCGGCGCAGGTCGTGCTCTCCCGAGAGACTTGGCTCCGCCACGGCCAAGACGCCGTCGGCGCCCGAGATCGACGCGATTACCGGGCAGCCTATGCCGGGCGGTCCGTCGACCAGCACAAGCTCGGCGCCTTGCGCCTCGGCCAGCGCTTTCGCCCGCTCGCGTACGCTCGTGACGAGCTTGCCGGAGAGATCCTGACCGGGTTGCAGCTGGCCGAAGACGATGGCGCCCGTGGAGCACTCGCCGCCGAGAAGCTCGCCGGCCTGGCACGGCTCGAGCGAGATGGCGCCGTGCCGGCAGGCCGTGGCGCAGGCGCCGCAGCCCTCACACGACCACTCGTCTACCTGCGCAATACCGTCGAAGAGAATCGAGATCGCGTCGAAGCGGCAGCTATCCAGGCAGCGCTCGCAGCCGCTGCAGAGATCCTCGTCGACGACCACCTTCTCGCTACCGGCAAAGGCCTCTCTCGATGTGACCTCGGCGCGGAGCGCAAGCGGTAGGTTCGAGGCCTCGACGTCGCAGTCGGCGACCACGAGTGGGCGCTCCTGCGACGAGAAGTGCGCGAACAGAGCCGACAGGGTTGTCTTGCCGGTGCCGCCTTTTCCCGATGCGACGACGAGCGTCTTCATGCTGCCGTCTCCCTCGCGGTTCGCGCCGAGGTGCTCTTTATCGCCTGCCAGAGGCTCGAGAACCAGAGCCCTCCCTCGGGGTGAGAATCGATCAACAGATCGCCCTTTGCGTAGCGCTCGGCCACGCCGCGATCGAAGGGGATGCGGGCGAGAAGAGGGAGACCCCGCGAGTCGCAGTAGCCGGCGATGTCCACCGATCCCGTTCCCTCCCGGTTGAGCACGACCGCGGTCGGCAGGCCGAGAGCCCGCGCCAGCTCGACCATCAGCTCCAGATCGTGCAGGCCGAAGGCAGTGGGCTCGGTAACGAGCAGGAGGAGATCCGCTCCCCGTAGCGTCGCCACGGCCGAGCAGGCAGCGCCGGGCGGGGCGTCGAGGATGGTCAACTCGGCGGCTTCGTCTTCTGCCGCTCGCCGGGCTGCGCGGATAACCGGCGGCGCTTTCGCCTCGCCGATGTCGAGCCTGCCTGTCACGAGGCGCAGGCCTTCGCTCTCGTGGCCGGACTCGATCTCTCCGACTCGCATCTGCCGCTCCCTGAGCGCTCCGTTCGGACAGGCCTGGACGCAGGCGCCGCAGCTGTGGCAGAGCTCGGGGAAGATCGTGGGCTTCCCGCCGAGAATCCGGATCGCTCCGAACCGGCACTTATCTCGGCAAGCGCTGCAGCCGCTCGGGCACGTCTCGGCGGGCGCCTCCGGGATCGGAACCTCGACCACCGCGGTGCGGGCATCGACTCGGAAGAAGAGGTGGTCGTTCGGAGCCTCCACGTCGCAGTCGACGAGCGTGACGCGCACGCCCGACCTGGCGACGAGGAGAGCGAGGTTCGTTGCCACCAGCGTCTTGCCGGTGCCGCCCTTTCCGGACGCAACGGCGATCGTGAAGCCCTCGGCGAGCCGGTTTGCTTGATCTCCGGCGACCACCTAGCCTCCGCAAACCCACTGGGGCTGGATCACTTCTACGGTTCCTGCCCGAACCGCATCGACCGCCTGGCTAACCGTCGGCAGCTGCTTGTCGAAGTAGACGTCGATGCCCGCATCCTTGAAGCCGGCGAGCGGCCGGCCGCCGATCCCCGCCACGATCAGCGCCGTCACGCCATTCGAGGCCAGCAGGTTCACCGGCCCCAGGCATCCTCCGTCCTTATGGGGCAGGTTCTCGAGCACTTGCACTGCTCCGACCTCACCGCTTGTGATCTCCACAATCGTGAAGCAGTCGCACCTGCCGAAATGCCCTGAACGCTCGGCGTCGAGGCCGCCGGCGCCGCTCGACGGCACCGCCAGCATAATCGTGCTTTCCTTGCTCATCCGTTTCCTCCTCGTCTCGACTCTCCCGCTTCTGACAACCTCTCCAGGCTGCCGCTCTTGAATGCCGCGACGGCATCCGCCGCAGTCATTCCGGCCGCGGCGTAGGCGGGAATCGATGCCGCCTGGAGCGCCTGGAATGCCTTCGGCCCGAGCTGCCCCGTCAGCACCGCTCCCGCCTTACGCTCGGCGACGAGCTCTGCGGCTGCGATCCCGGCTCCCTGCAGCGCGTTTCGGTTCACGCTGTTGTCGATCGCCTCGTGCTCCATCGTCGAGGGATCTACGATGACGAAATAGGCTGCGCGGCCGAACCGCTCGTCGACTACGTCCGACAGGGCGGGGCCGGAAGCCGAGATCGCCAGTTTCATGACTGTCCGCCGCCGCCGAAGCGGCCGCGACCGCGACCCCTAAAGGCGCCGCCGAGCCCTGCTCCGCGGCCGAAGCCCATTCCGCGGCCGAGGCGAAAACCTCTCGGAGCCGCTGTCTGTCCGGTCTCGTCCTGGCAGGGCCCACGGCCTCCGCCGGTCAGGGGCCCCTCGCCCTTTGGTCCGGTTTTGTCTTTATTAGGCATCTTTCTTCTCCTTTTCATCGGGCTCGCCCTCTGGCGTGCCCTTGTTTTCAGCCTGTTCTCCGGGCTTGATCGACTTCTCGATGACATCGATCAACGATCGAAAGGCGCGCTCGCGTAGTCGCAAATCCTCGCCCCACTGCGCGAGCAGCTCACGACCGTCACGCGTGATCTGGTACTCGCGGCGCTGCGGGCCGAACTCACCCTCCGACCACTTCGATTCGACAAAGCCATCCTGCTCGAGCTGGCGCAACAAGCGGTAGATGCCTCCGGGATCGACGCATACGAATCCGTCGGTCATCTCCTCGACGGTCTTCCGCAGGTCGTAGCCGTGCGCCGACTGGGAGGCGAGCGATGCGAGTACGGCCGGCTCCAGTAATACTCCTCTACCTCGGCCTCTACCGCCGTGTCCCGGCCCGCAGCCTCCGCCGCCGCCCCGTCTGCGTCTGCCAAGCCCTTGCCCGCCAAACCCTTGCCCTGGATCCTGTTCTCTCATCATCCGTACCACCTTTCGCACCTATATGTTTATCACATCTAGATATGAGATGATGAGTATCTACCGGCTCCCCCGCTTTTATTGAGTCGTCCCTTCGGTTCCTCGGCGCCACGGGGGCGAGAGAGCACTTCGGAGATCTCGGCCCCGAGCACCCGCTCTCGTTGCACTGCCGCCGTCAGCTTGCGAACGCGCTCTACTAAGGCGTCAGATCGGCGTTCACGGAAATCGACACCGAGTTCGGTGAGCCGAGCGAGACTCGGTCTTGAGGCCGCTTTCGTCCGTGAGTGACAAGCGGCGCTGCCAGGAATCCAATCGCGAGCGCAATCAGGTGCCCGAAATCGGTGAAGCCCTGGATCAGGCCCGCGGAGATTCCCAGGTAGCCGATCAAGACAGCGACGTAGAGAACTCGCCGAAGGCCCGATACGCGGAAAGCCAGCACCGCCGCAACGGCGAAGAAGCCGTAGCTGACGCCGACATCGACGGCGTGCGCGACGTTACGTTCAGCGACGCCGTAATGGATCGCGAGCCAGAGGCCGGCGGCCGTGAGCAGGGTTGCGCCGGCGTGCCCGAGCGCGAACACAAACGCCGTTCGGGCGCTGCCGATCCAGCGCTCGACCGGCGCAAGCACGAGCGAGAAGAGGACCAGCCAGGCGAGGAGCTCGACGCTGCTCGAAAGCCAGAAAGCGCTAGCGACGAGCGCTCGCATCGGGTCGTGCCCGAGCTGGTGGAGGTTCGTGCTTCGCTCGAGGAGGAGGGTGCGGGCAGTGGACGGGCTCGAAGTGTTGAACACCCAGGTCGTGATCAACAAGACGAAGAGGAAGACGTAGGTGAACGGAGCGGAGCGTACGTAACTGACAATCCGTCGCTCCAGCGGGCGCCATCGCTCCCGCCAGGGATCGAGCAGCGGCCAGCGGGACGAGCGCTCGATCTGGACGAGCAGCGCGACGGAGCAGATCAGAATCAGCAGACCCAAGAAGCCACCGTCTTCGACGGTATCAATTCAGCGATAGCGAGCCTTTCGGCGAGGATGGCGCGCCAGCTGACACCGGGGCGCACCGGTGCGCGGAATCGCAACGAGAAGCTGGAGCTACGCCTTCTTCGGGTCTTTCCCGCCCCAGGCGCCGATCGAGACGAGGCGCTCGCGGAAGCCGGTCTTGTCCATGATCGTCTGCATCTCCTCGGCCGCCTTCTTTGACGGATACATGTCGCCTAGTCCAAGCTCCTCGCGGATCTCCTCGCGGTGCTCGATGAAGTACTTCCACTTGTCGCCGCAGACCTCGGCGATATCGGCGAAGAAGATCTGCGGAGTACCGCCCATGCCCTTCTCGTAGAACTGCTCGCCCCAGGCGGCGAACATCTCCACGTGCTTGACCCCGTAGCCCGACTCGACCTGCATGCCGCGAATGACCTGGTTGATCACGGCGACGGAGTTGCCGCGCGGGCAGCGGCTCTGGCAGGTGTAGCAGTAGAAGCAGTACCAGAGCGAGTCGTCCTCGAGCAGGGTCGGGTCGCCCTCGAGCGCGCGCCGGGCGACCTCGCGCGGCGAGAAGTCGCTGAAGCGGGCGGCCGGGCAGCCCGAGGTGCAGATCCCACACTGGATGCAGGAGAGGAAACCGTCGACGTGATCGTGCATGCGCGGGTCGTTGACGATCCGCTCAAACAGATCGTTGCTCGCGTCCGGCCTATCGCAGAACACGTCTTCGGCGATGAACGAGTACGGGTTGGCCCGGGCGTCGCCGCTGCGCCCGTTCTCAGCAGCCTCAGGGTTTCCGTTGTCCTCGTTCTTGTCAGTCATCGGCTTTCTCCATCGGGAGTGGTCGCGGCCGCATCAGACGCTCGCTCCCTCGCGCGCGCCAATCCGTTGCAAGATCGGCTCGACGTCCTGGGAGTGCGAGATAACGCCGCAGACCTTGTCGGGGTCGGCGCCGAGGGCGAGAGCTACCAGCTGCTGTACGTGCAGGTGCACGAACGGGTACTCCTCCTGCGTCACCTGCGAGATGATGTCGTGGTGGCGGTCGAACTGGACGGCGCAATTCGGGCACATGTGTACGAGAACGTCGATCTTCTCCTGGGCCAGGCGCTTCAGTTTCTCGCGCGTCACGGCCTGCGACATGGCGGGGTTGACGAACATCTGACGGAAGCCGGCGCCGCAGTGGGTCGTCTTCTCGTTGTAGTTTCCGGTCTTGATCACCCCGGCCGGCTCGAGCAGATCCTCGGGGAGCATGAAGTTCTCGCTGTCTCCGAGCACGTCATCCGGAAAGACCTTGCAGTAGTGGCAGGCGGGGTGGGTGGCGACCTTGATCCCGTCCAGGCGACGCTTGATCAAACCGGGGATCGAGTGATGGCGGCTCCAGAGGATCTCGAGCGTGTGACGATGCTGAATGGTCCTGTCGACCGTGTCGGTGTACTCGCGACCGATCTCGCCTAGAACCTCGTTCGCGGTCTTTCGGTACTCGGGCACTGCGAGCACGTGCTGAGACTTCTTGTTGACCGCGTAACAGGTCGAGCAGAGATAGCTCTGGATCGGGTGGTCGGCCTCGACCGCCACGCAGGAGTTGCGGGCCGAGATGGCCATCGTGGTCGGGAACGGCATCATGTCGGTGTAGTAACCGAGCCCGGTGCAGCAGGTCTGATCCTCGTTGACGATGTACTCGACATCGAAACGGTCGAATAGCCACTTCGTCGCCGCCTCGGCGCCCGGATACTCGGTCGAGATCAAGCAGCTTCGAAAGATCTGGACTCCACCGGTTACGGGCGGAATGTCCGGAGTGGTTGGTGCCATCGGTCGCCTCTCTCGCGTGAGTGCTGCCCGGGATTATCGATAGGACTACCTTATAAGTCAAATCAGTGCAGGGTATTCAAAGGAGCGCAGGTGCCGATCGCCCTTGAGGGCGGCCGTCTGCCCTACTAGAGTCGTTTCGCGGCTTCGAGAGAGCGCGGGGTTCCGCGATTGTGGTGATGTCGCAGTTCTCCTCTAAGCTATGCGCATGCGCCGCGTATTCCTGGTTCTCGTCGCCGGACTCGCACTTTTCGTCGTCGGATGCGGAAGCAAGGCGAAGCAAACACAGTCGCGGCTCGTCTCGCCGGCGGAGTTCGCAGCGGCGGTTGCCGAGCCCGGCACGGTGACGCTCAACGTTCTCGGCCCCGGGGTGCCGTCGATTCCGGGCACCGACCTCTTCATCTCCGTAGATCAGCTTTCTGCCAGCCGCAGCCGGCTTCCTTCGCTTTCGACGAAGCTCGCCGTCTACTGCGCGCACGGCAGGACGAGCGCCGTCGCCGTCCCGATACTCGAGCAGCTCGGCTACAAGAACATCGTCGAGTTACGCGGCGGGATGGCGGAGTGGCTCGCGAGCGGGCGCAAGCTCGTCCCGGCCTCTGGTTGAGAAACCGTAAGGGCGGTCGCTAGCGGCGTGGTTGCCGGGCTCGCACGAGGGCGTCGATCGCCTCGCGCACGCCTTCGTCGGTCTCGACCGTCCTCACGACCGGTTCCGCGCGCTCGATCTCCAGTCCCACGAGCGCCGGTAGGACGTCCTCTGCGGTATAGAGGGTGGCTGGATCGCGTGGGCCGCCGTAACCGTGCGTGAGATTGCTCGAGTCGTGGGCGACGAGCAGGAACGTACCGCCGGGGGCGATGCCTTTCGCCATACGGGCGAGTATCGGCCGCAGGCGCTTCGGGGGGATCTGGAGATAGAAGACAATCACAAGCTCGAACGCAGCGAGTGGTGGCTCGTACTTGAAGACGTCGGCGTGAATCCACTCGGCCTGCACCTTGCGTTGCTCGGCGAGCAGTCGCGCCTTTTCGAGCGCGACCTCCGAGAAGTCGACGCCTGTCACCTGCCAGCCCTGCTTGGCAAGCCAGACGGCGTTTCGACCCTCGCCGCAGGCCAGATCAAGCGCGCGCCCGGGCGCTAGCGCTCCTGCTTCTGCGACGAGGAAGCGGTTCGGCCGATCCGTCCAGAGGAGTTCGTCTCCCTCGTAGCGGCAGTTCCAGTCGTCTCGGTTCATCCTTCTATCGTGCCCGAATCCGGACGCAACCGTGCATTCCGGTGGCAGGTCGACTCAGACCGAGATGAACAGCCGGATCGCAAGGGCAAACAGAGCGATCACGAGCAGCCACTGGATCACCCGGCCGCTCAGGCGCGTCGAGATGTGCGCGCCTAGCTGCGCACCGGCGATCACTCCGATCGAGAGCGAGATGGCGCGATGCAGTCCGTGACCGTGGCTGAAACTGCCGGCCAGGAGGTGAGTGATGCTCGCCGTTCCTCCCATGATCGCCAGGATGAAGTGGCTGGTTGCGGTGGCGATATGAGTTGGGAAGCCGAGCGCGCTGATCATCAGAGGAACGTGGAAGATCCCGCCTCCGATTCCCAGGAAGCTCGAGAGGAAGCCGACCACGACGCTGTAGATGACCCCGCGCCAGATGCGGACGTTGTAGCGGTAGGTGTGCCCGGCACTGTCGGTGAGCAGGCGGGGCGTTCCGCCCGGGAGCGGGCGCCCGCGCTCGCGGTTGCCGAGCACAAGCCAAACGGCGAGACCCGCGATCGCGGTTGCGATCACCAGATCGAAGAGCCGGCGCGAGACTGCGGTCACGAGTAGCGCCCCGCCGATCGACCCCGGCACAGTCGCCAGGGCGAATGGGATTCCGCTGCGGAAGTCGATCCGGCGCTGGCGGAAGTAGGCGACCGACCCGGAGGCGGCGTTGAAGAAGACCACCACGAGGCTGATCGCGGTCAGCGTCTGCGCCGAGTCGTGCGGATAGAGGATGAGCAGAATCGGGGTCAGCACGAACCCTCCGCCCGCTCCGACCAGCGTGCCGAAGGCGCCAACCGCGAAGCCGAGCAGGATCAGTAGGAGAGCGGTTGTCAGCGAGAAGGCCATCCTGGATTTATCGTGTTCGGGGGATTCGCGGTAGATCCATACCCTGGCGAGATCAAGGCGAGTCTAGGGCAGCGCGGAAAGCTGCCGAGACGACCGGCCTTTCCGTTGGCGAAAGGGGCTAGGCGGGGTTCTCGAAGCCCTCGATCGTCGTCTCGACTAGGCGCGGGAGGGTGCCGAGGTTGTAGCCGCCCTCGAAGACGGCGGCTACCCTCGGAGCGAGGCCGGCGGCGCGGCTCGCGAGTTGGCGGAAGGTCGAATCGGTCAGCATCGTGGGCGAGAGGGGGTCGTCGCGATGGGCGTCGAAGCCGACGGAGACGAGTAACGCGTCGGGGGCGAAAGCAGCGACCGCCGGACAGGCGAAGTTCTCGAACATCTGCATGTAGACGCGGTCGCCCGTTCCGATCGGGAGCGGGATGTTCAGCGTGGTCTCGCTCTCCCCGCCAGGTGCATCCTGCCCCTCACGGCGTGGGCCACCGGTCCCGGGGTAGTAGGGCCAGGCATGCAGCGAGACGTAGAGAACGCTCTCGTCGTCCCAGAAGATCGCCTCGGTACCGTTTCCGTGATGGACATCCCAGTCGAGGATCGCGATCCGCTCGAGCCCCAGCTCGGCCTGCGCGTAGCGAACGGCGACGGCAACGTTATTAACAAGGCAAAAGCCCATCCCGTTGTCGCGCGAAGCGTGGTGACCCGGCGGGCGAGTGAGCGCGAAGCCGCCGCGGCGAACCGCCTCGATTGCCTGCCCGGCGGCGAGTCGGGCCGCCTCGGCGCTCGTGGGCGTAACGAAAGTGTCGAAATCGAGCCACGTTGTTGCGCCGGTTTGCTCGAGACCGTCGAGGTAGGAGGCGGAATGGACGCGCTCGAGGTCAGCGCGCGTCGCCGGCTCGGCCTCGACTCGCTCCGGGAAGGCGTCCAGAAGCACTTGCAGGCGGCTCTGCGACTCCGGATGATGCTCCGGCGCGGGGTGCAGACGGACGAGATCGGGATGCACTACGAGATCGATCGCGCTGCCCTCCGATTCGCATCGCAGCCTAAGGCGGCTGTTGCCTGAGCGCAGATAGGACTGCTGCTCGCACGTTTGATTGTAGTGCTTGGCGGGTCAGGCTCAGCGCGTCTTTAGCAGTGATCGTGACCGGCGCCGTGGCGTCCGATGCGCAACAGCTCTGGTCCGGAAACGTGGTCGACCTGCAATGTGGTGTGTGTGATCGCGAAACGCTCGTCGAGGAGCGTCTCCAGCTCGCGGCGGATGCCGTGGCAGTCATCGTCATCGTGAACCAGCACGTGCGCCGAGAGCGAGGGGAACCCGGAGCCGACTTCCCAGACGTGAAGCTCGTGCACGTTTGCGACATGCGAGTGTGAGAAGAGAACGCGCTCAACCTCCTCCACGCTCAACCCTTGCGGGGCGGCTTCCAACAGAACGCGCCCGGAGTCTCTAAGCAGTCCCCATGCCGCCCAGAGCATCACTGCGGCGACGAAGAGAGCAACGACGCCGTCGGCGCGCGTCCAGCCGGTCGCGAGGATGACCACACCAGCGATCGCGGTGGCGACGAAGGCGACCAGGTCGGTGAGGATGTGCTGGAAGCTGCCCTCGATGTTCATCGAGTCGCGGTTCGCCTTAGCGAGCTGCCAGGTCGCGGCGAGGTTGACGGCGATGCCGACGAGCGCGACCACGAGCATTGCCGTTCCTCCCGCTGGGCACGGTCTCCTCGCCGCGCCTCGCGGTCGCCGTCGCCGAGGCTGGAGGCATCGGCTCGATCAATACCCTCGGCGTTTCGCCCGAAACCCTCAGGCAGCGCCTCGACGAGATGCGCGAGCAGACCGACCGCGTGCTCGCGGTGAGCTTCCTGACCAACGACATCGACACTAAGGCCGTCGCGGATGCTGCATCCCGTGTACGCATCGTTGACTTCTTCTGGTGCGATCCCCGGCCGGACCTCGTCAACCTAGCCCACAAGGGTGGAGCGCTGGTCAACTGGCAGGTCGGGTCGGCGGCGGAGGCACGAGCGGCCGTCCGGGCTGGCGCCGACATGGTCAGCGCCCAGGGTGTCGAGGCCGGCGGTCACTGCCGTGGCGACACCTCCCTGTTGCCGCTGCTCTGCGAGGTGCTCGACGCCATCGACGTGCCCGTCCTCGCCGCCGGAGGCATCGCCGACGCCCGTGGCGTCGCTGCTGCTCTCGCTGCGGGAGCCTCGGGCGTGCGGATGGGGACGCGGTTCATCGCCACAGAGGAATCGGGAGCGCATTCCGACTACGTCGCCGCGATCCTCGCGGCAGGCGCGAATAGTACGCGCATCACTGACGCGTTCAACAACTGTCCGCTGTGCGCGTCGTCGCCGCGCGCCCGCGTGCTCATCTCGGCAATCGACGCTGTCGAGGCAATCGACGTCGAAGTCGTCGGCACGATGCCGAGCGCCGACGGGGAGATGCCCGTGCCGCGCCGCTCTTGGATACCGCCGACCCGAGGGATGAGCGGGCACATCGAGGCGATGTGCATGTATGCAGGCGAATCCGTCGCCCTCGTCAACACCGTCCTGCCCGCGTCACACCTCGTGCGCTCCCTCGCCGAAGGCGCCGAGGCTTTGCTTAAGACGGCGCAGCTGAGCTAATTCACCTGCGGCGGGTCAAGGTGCCACGGGCCAGCTACGCGATCGAGTGGAACCACGAGCTTGTCCATTAGACATTCCGCGGCCGTGGGGTGGGCGAACGTCCTGTCTCCTGAACCGGTTACTTCACTTCAGGTCAATACGGCGTCGTTCTCGCGTCGGGATCGATGCATGGTCACGACGGGAGCGGCTTTTGTCGCGAGGCTATCGGGCGACGTACCCGTGGTTTGAGAGCCTTCGCCTCATACACGCCGCGTCGTACTCTCCTGAAACGCGGACTCCCGCCGAGCGTTCCCGCCGATAACGCTGCCTTGATCCGCTTTGTCGGTAGAGGTTCTCGCAGAATCGCCTCAACCGCAGTGCGAATGTCCGGAATCGTCATCGGCTGTCCGACGAGCTGAAGCACCGCCGTGATGGCGTCCGACATCGGGAGCGCCCGAGGTGGAACAGGGCGAGAACGGCGAGGATCAGTCGCGGCGAGCTCGAGAAGCTTCTCGCTTAGATTCCCGAGCTTCCGGAGCTCAACCTCGGCTCGGGGGTTGGAAAGTGCCCCGTTTAGTTCCATACCGCTTATGTTTGTTCGACGCCGAGACTCGGAATGCGAGTCTCATGAGTTCCGAGACGCGGGAAAGGCTCAATCGCTCTGAGGAGGATGGGAAACGAGCGAGTACGGCTTCCGAATCCTCACGTCGGACAACTGGCTTCAGCCTGATCCGATCCTCTCACACTTCGTCCGAATCGACCGGCGGGCACTGTATGCCAGCTCACTCCGCAAGACGTCGCAGAGGCTGTCCTTCGGTAGTCCTCGATGAGCGAGTACCCCTCGAGGTTCGCCGGCTCTTCGAGGCAGCGAAGAGGACCCTTCTCTACGGCCCGTTCTTCTGTCCGCTGTTCGCGCTCGGCGAGGAGCAGCTCTACCGAGTTGCTGACACCGCGGTGCTCATGAAGTACCGAAGCCTCAACGGCCCGCGCCGAGGAAGGCATGGTTCGAGCCTGGAGTCGCGGATTCAGTGGTTGCGCAAGAAGGGTGCGCTGACGACTGAGCAGGCCGAGCGGTGGGATGCGCTCCGTGAGCTCCGCAATTCCTCGTCGAGCAAAAGTGTAAAAATGGCAGTGTGTGCGCGCGAAGCCTAGGCCGGATCGCATTACTAGCGTTGCTGCTAGCGGCAAGCACCGGTTGTGGCGGGTCGACCAAGAAGTCAAACGGGGTAGCCTCGAAACCGGCCGGCGCGATCGTCGCAGCGGCGCTCGCGGCCACCAACAGCGCCAAATCGGTGCACGTCTCGGGGACTATCCCCGAAAGCGGCCGGTCACTCACGCTCGACCTCCACATAGCCGGAAGCCGGGGAGGCAGCGGCTGGATGGCCGAGAAGGGTGCTAAAGCCGACATCATCCGTATCGGTTCGAAGGCGTACATGAAAGGATCGACGGCGTTCTGGCGCAGTTTCGGAGGGAAGGCGGCTGCACAGATCTTCGCCGGACGCTGGATCGTGGCATCCGCGACTTCGGGCAACCTCGCCTCGCTTACGCCTCTGACCGACCTGCACCAGTTCGTGGGCGGAATGCTCGGCAGTCACGGCAAACTCGCAAAGGGCGCCACGACGACGATCGGTGGGCAGCCGGTCATCGCCGTCACGGATACGGAGCAAGGCGGCACTCTCTACATCGCCACGACCGGACAGCCCTACCCGATGGAGCTAGTCACAACCGGCGTTTCGGCCGGGAAGCTGACGTTCGATCAGTGGAACGCAGCAGTGACGCTGACGGCTCCAAAGGGCGCGATCGACTACAGCCAGCTCACGCGCTAACCCGGCGCTACCGGCTTCGACCTCCAGGGCGCCCCCATAGAGAAACTATTTTGGAACCGATCACGAGGCCCAATCCCGACCTGTAGTTCAGAAGCCTTGGCTGGATCGGAAACAAGCGTTACCGGTTCGAATAGCGACCGATTAGCTCCATACCGCTTATGCTTGTTTGAGGCTTCTCGGAGTGCTCATTCTCAACTCCGTCGACAGCCAGCGAGCGATGAGCAACCCCTTCGATGACCTCCGATCTGATGCCTCTCAGGACGGCTATCCGCGCTCTACGCGCCACCGAGGTCCGGGTCAACGCCGGTCAGCCTGCGCGAGTGAGATTGAGGACGGAGTCGAGGTAGTATTGCTGCCATGAAGTATCGGAGGCAATTGAGCCTCATTGGCTTTCTGTTCGTGATTGCACTGGCTCTGGCCACGCTGGCCAGTGCCGCTAATCCGCGCAAACTTGTCCTCCAGCAGGCAGATGTGGGGACCAAGCTCCAGGTCGAAAACCCCGGGGATGTGACGCCTGCAAAGGGGGCGTGCCTCGGGGGCTACACAGCCTACTTTCACTACACGAACATCGAAAATCTCACGTCGTCGCCTAAGGGCCCGATCTGGGTCACCTCGATGGCCGAAGTCTTCAAGCGTTCTCGCGATGCTCATGCCGCCGAAGCAGGGGCCAGTATTCAAGGTAGTCCTACGCCGGGGTTCAAAGTGAAGAAGGTGAGCTCGGCCCATATCGGAGACGAGTCGCGCCTGTACATCAATCAGTCGAAAACCTACACCTGGGGAGACAATAACTACTCGTGCAACCGCAACACCTACTGCTTCTCGGGATTCGTCTACATCTGGCGCAGCGGCACGGTCTTAGCGTATCTTGACGTCGACGGGTTCACGGGGAAGATCACCCTCGCCGACGCCCGGCGGCTGGCCGTTAAGCAACAGGCCCGTATCCAGTCAGCTCGCTGAGCGCCGATCTCGTCGTCGAGCACGGCCGTTCTCGGCTCCAAGCAGAAGGGCGGGCGGCGGCGCGGAGGACTGTGCGCGGATTGATCGCGCAAGACACAAGGCCTTTTTACTCAACCTGGGCGAGTGGAAGCTGCGTTACCTACCGGCGGCGGAGGTCCAACGGGGGT
Organism: Gaiellaceae bacterium; assembly: GCA_050011315.1. Classification (GTDB taxonomy): domain Bacteria; phylum Actinomycetota; class Thermoleophilia; order Gaiellales; family Gaiellaceae; genus Fen-549. The sequence continues at coordinate 9,926 of JBEKJI010000005.1, read as the reverse complement.
CTGATCGCCCGCTCATCCAGGCTGATTGAAGAAAACCTTTTTCCGAAGCCGTGGCCCTGCGACTCGGAAGCTATGACCATTCCACGCGTAGCGATAGGTCAGAAGAGGCCCTGATGGGCAGCAGTTCGCGTCGCCCGGTTCATACGTGCTGTATGTGATCTTGAACGTCGCGGTTCCGTCCGCCGAGACATAGCCACGAGCGCTCTGTTGCGCAGGAGACAAGGTACCAGTGTTACCGATTTGCCTGAGTCCGTCGAAGAAGTAGAAAACGTCGCCGCATGTTCCGCAAACGCGGATTCCGATCGCGTAGAGAGAATTCCCCTCTCGATCGGGAGTCATCGCAGTCTGAAAGTCGTCTTGACAGCTCGGCGGATCGAAGGCGGAGCAGTTCCCGTGGAGACCGGCTACGACAGCTTTGTCTTGAGCCAAGACCTGGTCTTTGGATCTACCTGTGGGCAGAGGAGTCGTGGCGGTCGTAGTCGCAGCCACCGGAGCAACTGACACTTGAGCACTGGACATTGCAAAGAGCGAAGACGCCATGAGCCCTCCACCGTAGTCAACGGCATACGCCGTCGGCATGACATCGAACGCGACCTGTTGGCCAGCGCGCACCTGCCCGACCCATCCGGGCGTCGCCGCGGAAGGCCCGAATAAAAAGGACTGGCAACTGGCAGAAGGTATCGAGCCGGGAGCCGCCTTTGCCGCCTGGAGTACCGCTTGAGCGAATGCTGCTCCAGTTAGAACCTCGCACGGGCCGATAGTCGACGGAGCCTTTAGTGCCGTCGATAGTGCGCCATAGCCGGCCTGTGCGACGCTGATGGCACTTGAGGCCGAGGGCAGGCTCGGTAGCGCATACGACAGGGTGTCGAGGATGCCAGCCACCTGGTCGGTCTCCATCCCACCGAACGGACTGTCTGCGTAGACGTAGGATGGAGAGGCGCCGTACCCGACGCACTCGCCGCACGAACTCGACACGTTCAGAGTCCAGACGTGGAGCTTGGCAGACACACTGTTCTCGCCTGCGGCGACGGCGGACGAGGGGAGACTCGCCGAGATGTCCTCGCCTGCTGCTCCAGCCGCGTAGCCCTGGACGGCGATGACAGAGGCGGTTAGGCCATGAGCAAGATCGCCGGTGGCGTACAGCTCGGCGGTACCGAAGAGGCCGCCGCAGAGCTGCAAGAGCTCCTCGCTACTGCACGGAATGAAGAAGCTAGTCAATGTGTCTACGGCGGCAGTCTGCGAGGACGCCGCGGAGAAGGGAGTCGTGCCTCCATAGCCAAAGGTGTAGGTCGGATCGCCGCGGACTCGTTGAATCGATGCCGTGGCCGACCCGGCGCCTCTGTGGCTTGCATGAGGAAGCGATAAAAGCCGTTGCTCAAAGCCACGACTTGATGCGGCGGCCTTGAACTGCTTTTCGGCGTTATGAAGCGCGCCGATCAAGTCGTCACGCGCACGAGGCGATAGTGAGCGCCACGCTGCCAAGTGGTTCACCCACTCATTTCTTCCAATCGAGATGGTGGCCGTGGCACGGTCCGCGCGGACCAGCTCTGGCCTCGGAACCCCACGCGCCGTTGTGGATGCGCTTCTGCTCGTCTTGGTGGGCGACCCTTGGTTGCAGGCTGTGCTTACGACGAGCACTCCCAAGAGAACGCCCGCTGTTTTCAAGCGGACACTTGCGCTCCAACCAGGCTTCACGAGACGGACAGTCCTTATGCGCAGGAGGGGTGAACAGCTTGAGTCTACGCCGATATGCCGACGAGCTGCGCGAGCGGATCGCGTAGGGCTACGGGCGGCTACTCGATGTCAAAGAGATGTCAACCGATGGGCGAAACCAACCGAACCCCGCACTCGTAAAAGTGGTTGCTATCAAGTTGATTGGCGACTGGCCGCAACCAGCCGAAACGGCCTGCGCCGAGATCTCACCCAGGAGGTCGGCGGTTTGAATCCACCTGGTTATCCCGCTTGTCGCGCGCCAGAAACAAGCACTACCGGTTCGAATAGTGACCGATTAGCTCCATACCGCTTATGCTTGTTTCGAAGCGCTAGTCCGATCCAACTTGCCCACGGCGCGCTTGCTTGAGGGTGTTCTCGAAGTGCTTGGGATCGGCGCCGCCTGCAGAAACTACGAAAACTCGCGTACCGGCTTCGCGCGAGAGCGCATTGGCTACTACCATCTCCGCGGCAAGCTGAGCCGTCGATAGCCGGGGGACCATCTTCGTCTTCGAGAGACGTTTGCCGAGAGAGTCATCGCAGACTACGAGAGCCTCGCCGAGCTCGAAAGCGAGAAGGACGGTCGAGATTTCGCCTTTGTGCATATCCGGATGGTCGCCGGGTTTCCGTGCCGCGCGTGTGCGGTCAAGGAGTTCCTCCGCGCTCCGTGAGCTCAGGTCAATCACCTCGACTGGCGGTTGCAGATGCTCGAGAGCACGTAGGAAGGCGTATTCGTCGCGGCGTGCGTTTCTTTGGAGCTCTGTCTCGACCTCCCGGCTGATCGCCGCCTTGGTGCCCAGGTAAGCCACGAGATCTAAGAGGTGGCCAGCTGATCCGAAGCGGAAGAACGGGCCCGCGTCGAGAACTACGCGACTCCAGTCGCTCGCGCGCTCCATCAGAAGTCCGGTTCGTCCTCCGGAAACTCGATGGAGAGATCCGCCATCCTTCTCTCGACCCAAGCGACATCCCGGCCGAGTGAGTCTGCAAGCCTTTCGACGTCGACGAAACCTAGCTCGAGCGCCCTAAACCCGTACTCGTGCATCACCGAGGGCAGACGGGGGAGGTGAGTCCGCGCCTGGGCAAGCCTATCGGAGGTTTCCTCCGGCCCCAGTCCTAGTCGCCTTTGGAGGCGAAGGTGCGCGCCTGCGGCGATCTCCGCGTCGAGAACTGAGATCTGGGTCTTCGAGATTCGCTGGCAGACCTCAAGGCGCACCCGCACCGTCTGTGCGCTGACGCCAAACGCTGAAGCAAGGCGGACGATCACCTCGAGGTCGATCTGCGTAGGCTGTTCGCGATCGAGCCAGCTCTCGGCTGCAGGCTTCGGGAGTAACAGCTCGCCAGCGAAATACTTAGCCTGGATCTCATCTAGGTTGTTGGTTGGGCCGAAGATCGATTCCGTCCTGTCAACCACAGGCGAGTGACCCAGGCGGTCGTGACCAAACTCGTGCGCGAGCGTGAAGCGCTGACGAACAAGCGGTTCTGCCCCATTGAGGAAGATGAACGACTCTTTCCGTCGACGACCGAACGCTCCTGCGATTCCATCGGGGAGGGAAAGGATTGCAACAGGGACCCCGGCCAAGTCCTCAATAACGGTCAGGATGTCCGGCAGGGGCCCTGTCAATCCGAGATCGAGCTCCTGGCGAGTCGCGCGCGCCACCCGTATTGCTTCGCGAACCTTTGGCCCCCGAGGCATCGTCTAGTTCGCCGCCGTTTTCAGCGCGAAGAAGTCGTCGAAGACCTTGTTGAAGATGTCGATCGCCTCTTGCACCGTGGCGTCGTCAGCCTCGGCACGGAACGCGAAGGCGACCTCATCCTTACGAAGAATCTCGTCAACCGTCTTCCCAAAGAACTCGGCAGCGGCGGTCAGCTCGTCCACTGCGAGCCCGCGCGCGCCAGCTTCAACACGGCTCATCGCCGACTTGTCGATCCCTACGCGCTCAGCTAGCTCTCTCTGAGAAAACCCTCTCTCTGTGCGAAGCTCCGCTAGGTAGCGCCCTATCTCTGCCTTCGTGCGGTAGGTCATCAGCTCTCCTTAATACCGTAGAAGACTCTGTCTAGACGCGGTGCGGATTCCACAACAACCCACACCTCCACGAGTATACGCGGTGCGCGGACGACAACATCCCCCATGTCGGCGTATCGCTTCTTCGGGCAGATGCGAGCGATTCGGCATGTCGATTCGCTCTACGGTCTCGATATGGCAAACCCAGAGTATGTCGGCGCGTGGGACGACGGTACTCCTAAACGGATGGACGCAACCTGCGGCTGGTGCAGGAAGGCCGTAGAGATGGAGCGACTTAGTCCGTCTGTGCTTTTCCAGCGTACCGAATACCACACGATGCCGGAGACGGTGATTGCGGGAGCCCTGTACGTGTGTCCGCGATCGGAATGCTACCGGCCTAGTCTCCTTGTGATCGAGTTCCACGAGCAATACGGAGAAACATGGTCTCCCTCGATGGTCGGCCAACTTCCGCGCGGCGTCGCTCAGTTGATGGAAGGTCTCCCGGAAGAGATCGAGAGTGTCCGCAGCGAAGCGTGGTCGTGCTTCTACGGCGGCGATTACCGCGCAGCGCTTGTCGTAGGCAGGGCTGCCGTACAGCGCGCAGTCCGCTCCCTCGGCGGGAAAGGGCGGGATCTCTACACGGAGATCGATAGCTTTCGCGAGCGCGGAATCGTCACGGAAGAGCTAAAGGACTGGGCGCACGAGGTTCGCATCGCTGCACGAGAGGCGGCTCACCCAGAGGAGCTCGGCGAGGTGACAGACCCGGAGGCCTTAGCGAGCTTGCAGTGGGCCGACTCGTTTCTAGAGTTCGCCGTGGCGTTGCCTGCGCGGCGCCGCCGCGCCAAGGACGATGAAACCGGAAGTTAGGTACGCACCGGCGCAAAGTGAGAAGCTCTCGGCTGGCTCGAAACAAGCATTACCGGTTCGAATAGTGACCGATTAGCTCCAAACCACGGTATTACTGGCTGCTATCACACACCTCCACTTGGTCTCTCACATCCAGCACATACGACATTTCGGATGGACCAAATAGAGGAGGGCCGGAGAGGTCTCAAATCGGCTACTTCGACGGTTACCAGTCAGGCGCGCTGCATCGACTGCAGCGCAACAGCAGGCGCTTCCCGGTGCCGTTCGGGCGTATCAACTCGATTCCCCTGGCGTCGACAAAGACGATCAGCTGCCCATTTGGCGACCACGCCGGAGCGGACCCCGGTGCGAGCACCTTCGGGTTGCCCGCCGTAGAACTCATCACGGCGATCTTTCCGTGTGGCGAAGCGAACACCAGCCGCTTCCCATCCGGCGACCACGCCGCCTGTGTGCTGTCGCCCGACTTCGTCAATTGCCTGAGTACCTTTCCGGTGCGCGCGTCGAGGGTGAATAGGTTGTGGACATAGGGCCCCGAGGCCATACGCAAGGAATCGCTGCGGGTGAAGACGATTCGCCGACCGTCGGGACTCCACGCCGGGTCGGTGTCGCCACCAAGAAGGCCGTCATAGTCGGCTTCGATCACCTTGCGGTTCTCGCCTGACGGAGCCATCTCGTAGAGCAGTCCCGCCGCGCCGGTGCAATCGTCCGCGACGGTGCTGAACGCGATCAGCTTGCCGTCGGGCGACCAAGTCGGATCCGAGTCGCAGTAGTTGCCGTAAGTTGCGTCGTACGTGCCCGCGAGCGATACAACAGTGATGTCAGTCGCGCCAGACCCATCGGCGTTCGCAACGTAGATATCGCTACCGTCGACGACGTAGGCGAGCTTTGATCCGTCTGGAGACCACGCCGGAGCGGACTCCTCCCCCTTCGACGTCTTTGTGAGCCGGGTGAGGTTCCTGCCGTCGGCGTCGATCGTCCAGAGGGCGCCACTCTTAACAAAGACAATCCTCCTGTTCTTGGTCGGCGTGATAACCGTGGTCGTTGTCGTAGTCGGCGTGATAACCGTGGTCGTTGTGATCCCGAGCTCGCCGAACTCGTTGTCCCCCCAACACTTGACCCCGCGGTTGGAGAGGAGGGCGCAGGTGTGGCGTTCGCCGGCGGAAACCTGGGTGGCGTTCGTAACGCTTGAGACCGGAACCGGAGGCGAGCTGCCGGTTGTCTTGCCGTTGCCGAGCTGGCCGTAGCGGTTATCCCCCCAACACTTGACCCGGTGGTTGGAGAGAAGGGTGCAGGTGTCCCAATCGCCGGAGGAAACCTGGATGGCGTTCGTGACGCCTGAGACCGAAATCGGAGTCGAGCTGTTCTTCATCCTGCCGTTACCGAGCTGGCCGTGGTTGTTATCGCCCCAACAGGAGACCCGGTGGTTGGCCAGCAGGGCGCAGGCATGGAAGTCGCCGGAGGATACGCTCGTGGCGTTTGTGATCCCTTTGACCGGAACCGGAATCGAGCTGTCGGTTGTCTTGCCGTTGCCGAGCTGGCCATAGCCGTTGAAGCCCCAACACTCGACCCTGTGGTTGGAGAGCAGCGCGCAGGTATGGGCGTCGCCAGCGCTGACGCTCGTGGCGTTCGTGATCCCTTTGACCGGAACCGGAGTCGAGCTGCCGATCGTCTTGCCGCCGTCCACGAGCTGGCCGTTACCGAGTTCGCCGAAGTAGTTGTTGCCCCAGCAGGAGACCGTGCCGTCAGAGAGCAGCGCGCAGGTGTGGTCGCCGCCGGAGGAGACCTGGCTGGCGTTTGTGACGCCGCTGGCCGGAAACGGAGTCAAGCTGTTGGTAGTCGTGCCGTTGCCAAGCTCGCCTTCGTAGTTGTCGCCCCAGCAGGAGACCGTGCCGTCAGAGAGCAGCGCACAGGTTTGGAGCTCGCCGGAGGAGACCTGGATCGCGTTTGTAACGCCCGAGGCCGGAACCGGAGTCGAGCTGCCCTTCCTCTTGCCGTTCCCGAGCTCGCCGGAGAAGTTGCTGCCCCAGCAGGAAACCTTGTGGTTGGACACGAGCGCGCAGGTGTGGTTGCCGCGGGAGGAGATTTGGGTGACGGACTGCAGGCCGACAACCTGCCCCGTGACATGCGAGGGAGTGCCGCAGGCAAGCCCCAGAGTTAGCATCCCACCGAGCAGAACGACGCTGGCAACGATACGAGTGTGGAAGAGCGCGGTGCGAGCGAACATCGACTACGACCTCCCGAGATCGCGGAACCTATCGCCGCTTCTATCAATCTGGCCAACTCCGGTCAATAGACGCCATGAGGAGCGCTCAGGCACCAAGGGTGGCGTGGGCGAGCATGCTCTCGCCCGACGGTCGATCATCTTGGGCTTCTGGTAGGCCAGGTGGCTCAACTGGTGCAGCGCCTGACGTCTCTCGCGAGTTGGTAGACGCCGTAGCGCACCCTTCGGAAGCGTGGATGCTCACCCGTCACCTCTGCCGCGAGCGCTGCCTTCACCGATTTCCAGAGCAGCGGTTTACCGGCGAGTTGCTCCGCAGCCGCGTGGTTCTCACGCGCGCGTATAGGCTCCCCAGCCCGCTCGAGAACCATCGTCACCGTCTCGAGTACTGGGCTCACCTTGGCCGGAACAGGTCGAGGTTCACGAGGATTGACCAAGGCCCTGCGGAGCAACTCGTCGTGGAGCGCAGGTAGCCGAGGAAGCCCAACCCCGACTTTCGGCGGTTCGCATTTCGAGCCAGTCGCCGCGCCTTCGGCGCGGGCGTCTCGCCTGCTCCTGGAAGCGCGGCGGCTAACGAAATAGGCTCCAAGCGACGACAGACGAACCCGGCCGGGCTCAGCGAGCGTCGCCAGTGCTCGATCAGGATCTCGTCGTATCACTCACTCGACCGTGATCTTGGCACTGCCTGCCTTGGCCTGCTTGTTGCCGGCGAGGTCTCTCGCGGTGACGGTGTAGCTGTACATGCCCTTGGCCTTCGGCGTCCACTTGACCGCATGCCAGGCGGAGATCTTTTCGGTCCCGAGCTCGAGGGTCTTAACGACCTTCTTATGGCTGTTGCGGATGGTCAGCGTGACCGACGTCGCCCGGGGGCTCAAGTTGTCCCTCACCCGGCACCTGAGCGTGATCGCCTTGCCCTTGCGGCCTCTGGCCGGCTTGGCGGCGGTGACCGGGCCAAGCGTGTCGATGTGCACGCCGAGGCTGTAATCGGCGCTCACGTTGCCGGTCAGGTCGGTGGCGTGGTAGGTGAGCGTGTGGGTTGCGTTCGGGCGTGCCGGCAGCACGACCTGGGTGCTTGCTCCCGCCGCCGTGTGGGCCACACCGTCGAGCGTGTAGCCGATAGAGACCAGGCCGGATCCGCTGTCGGTAGCACTGAGGGAGATGGCCGCGGCATGATTGAGCCAGGCGCCGTTGCCGGCTCCGGAGGCGCTCACAACGGGTGGGGTGGTGTCGATCTCGACGGTCACCGACTTGGCGGTCTCTTGGTTGCCGCCGTTGTCCGCCGAGTAGAAGGAGAGCGTGTGCACTCCGTCGTTGGAGTGGTCGGCGGGAGCGCCGATCGTCACCTGGGTGGCGGCGGCATCAACGGTCGCCGGCGCGCCGCCGTCGATGCTGTAGGTGATCGATTTCACGCCGCTGCCGCTCGCGTTGTCGGTGGCGGTCAGCGTGACCGGTACGGCCGAGTTTTGCCAGGCGCCGTCGTAGCCGGAGGCGATCGTGACCGCCGGGGTGGTGTCGATCTTGACGGTCACCGACTTGGCGGTCTCTTGGTTACCATCGTTGTCCGTCGAGTAGAAGGAGAGCGTGTGCACTCCGTCGTTGGAGTGGTCGGCGGGAGCGCCGATCGTCACCTGGGTGGCGGCGGCATCGACGGTCGTCGGCATACCGCCGTCGACGCTGTAGGTGATCGATTTCACGCCGCTGCCGCCTGCGTAGTCGGTGGCGGTCAGCGTGACCTGCACGGCCGAGTTGTGCCAGGCGCCGTCGTAGCCGGAGGCGATGGTGACCGGCGGGGTGGTTACCGAGAAGCTGGCGCCGTCGCTGCCGAGCGCCGAGGTCGTCGCCTCGGTGACGTTGTCCGCCGAGACCATGTCGATCTGGTTGTAGGCAAAAGCGTTTATAGGCTGATCGTCGAAGGCGCAGTTGGTGAAATCGACGCTACCGAAGTTGGCCAGCTGGAAGGTGGGGCCGCTCGCCGACGACGACGGGGCCTCGGCGATTACTTCGGCCGAAAAGCGCTGGGCGGAAATGCTTGTCTTGTCTATGGAGAACGGCTCGTTCGTGGTGTCGTTGACGAGCTTGAGGGTGAAGCCGCCCGCGCCGTCACTCGTCACCGTCCCGGTCATCTCATCGCCGGGGCTGACGTTAATGACGGGGATGAGGATCGCCGCGGCGGGGTACATCTCATACCAGGCGAAGTAGTAGACGCTGCCGCCCTCGCTGTAGGCCGCGGTGCCGATCTGCTCAACCGTCGGGCTGCCGTCGCCGTCGAGCCCAACCCAGAAGACGGCGTAGGTCTCAGGGGAGTAACTCGCCTGAATCGACGGTTCGACCCAGCTGGCCGTGACGCTCGTGAATCCGCCGCCGGTGGCGTCGTAGCCGGCCCAGTTTTGCGAGCTGACCGTGCCCCAACTGCTTGACCTGCCGAGGCGCTGGTGGCGGTGCTCGATCGGATGACCGCCGCCGACGCGCAGGTGCGCAGCCGGCGGACGGTGCTGCGCCTGCGCGAGCGCTTGCCCGCTGCCGAGCAAGGGGAGCATCGCAGCAGCAGAGAAGATGAAAACAAGAGCTGCCCCGCGCAGTCGCATCGCCCCTCCCGTTTGGACGCCATGACGGCCTCGATCTTTGATGAAGGTTAGCCGCGTGACGCCTCTCATCGTTGGGGTGGTTATCGGCCGTACAGCGGCCTTCTAAGCCCTAGGCGCCTTCATTCGCGTGAAGCACGCCCACCAATGTTCGGGCGCAAGCACAAAGCGCGCATGCAGACGGTGGCGCGCATCGTCGCCAGGCGAGTTCCCTTCGCTGTGCTCTACGGGCTCGCAAGGCCGGCGACCGGCCAGAGACGCGAGAGGCGATTCGTCCTAGACCGGGCTCCTCTTGGCCGGCGGCGGCTCCCGCCGGGCGAAGCCCGGCTCCGCCACCGCCTCGGGTCGCTGACCGCACGATCCTCTCCGAGCCCGTGTGTGGAACTCTCCTGGGGACGATCACCCGCGGGCTGGGCGTGATCGGCGGTGCGAGGCAAGGACGCAGGGAGCGTTCGTATCGAATCTAGATACGGGCGCGACTGAGGACGCAGTATCGCGCCGCCGAGCGCGTTCAGACGGTGGCGTGCATCGTTTCCAGGCGAGTTCC
>JBEKJI010000004.1:0-190915 GCA_050011315.1 Gaiellaceae bacterium | reverse complement strand
ACTGAGGACGCAGTATCGCGCCGCCGAGCGCGTTCAGACGGTGGCGTGCATCGTTTCCAGGCGAGTTCCCTTCACTGTGCTCTCCGGGCTCGCACGGTCGGCGACCCGCCAGAGACGCGAGAAGCACCGGTTCGAATCCGCCCCGGTGTCTATGACCCAAGGTGCGACGTACGAACCCCCGAGCGCGGCTTCAGCGTTCGTATCAGCCACTGCCTACTACTCAGGCGAATCCGGCCCGCGCTTGCGCGCAGACCTTGATGATTCGATCGGGCATCATGGATAAACTCGAGCTAGAAGAGCGCATAGGACATCTCAACTTTTATGACGAGTGGACCGACGAACGGGGTCCGGTTCGAACAGCGCGCGTACGTGTGTTTATACATACTGCTATGTATGGTTAGGTCTTAAAGAGACGAGTAGCATGGTGATTATTAAAAAGCTGTATCGCGCACTCGTGCCGACATCAGTTCGGAAATCCTCGGTGGTCGCTAAGTTAAGGTCGCTTAATTTAAAGCCGCCCAACCTAAAGCCGCTTCAGCTAAAGCCGCCCAACCTAAAGCCGCTTAAGCTAAAGCTAAAGTCGCTACTGGTCGGACAACACGATTCGATCTACGACTCAGACTACTATAAAGATAATGTTGAAGGCCCGGCGACCCGCAGCGCGGGAAGAATCGCTGACTCAATCCTCAACGACTTCAAGGCGGCGAGCGTTATCGATGTCGGTTGCGGTACGGGCTCGTTGCTCGAAGCGTTACGCGAGAGGGGCTGTGAGGTATTTGGCCTCGAGTATGCGAAGGCGGCGCTCAGATACTGTCGTGCCCGAGGACTTAACGTCGCGAAATTTGATTTAAAGAAAGACGTCCTTAACGAGAATCGTACTTTTGACGTAGCGGTCAGCATGGAAGTCGCAGAACATTTGCCGGAGACAGTTGCAGATCGCTACGTCGACCTTCTCACGCGTTTATCACGAATAGTCGTACTTACTGCCGCGCCACCTGGTCAGGGTGGCACCAGCCACATCAACGAACAACCGCCTTCATACTGGATAACGAAATTCCAGCAGTGGGGCTTTGAGCACGTTGAAGAGCTATCGCAACGGTGGCGTGAAACCTGGGAAGCCACGGGTGACGTCGAGTGGTGGTACCACCAAAACCTAATGATATTCCGACGAGTAAGATCGATCTAATAAGCGCACGGAGCCGTCGCGCTGATACGCGCGGTTAATGCTCGACGATCAGCGAACTGGCGGTCTCACGGTTTGGTCTTTCACCGCCATGGCTTGACCTCCGCCAATCGGTCCGACTGTTACGAGAGTCTTACCGTCCAAAAAAGGCAAGGACGACGATCGAACGATGGCACCTAGACGCCGGCATACGCCGGAGCAGATCATCAGGACGTTGCGAGAAGCTGACAGGCTGCTCGGCTACGGTAGCGCGCCGGCACCTGGCTCCGACCTACCAAACGGCTGTGCGACTCGCTCCGGGCGAGGACGTGTTGCTAAGCGAACAATCGCAGCTGCTCGGCGAATAGTTCGCAACCGCGAAAGGCGTTTCGCTCCCACCCTCTCCGAGCAACAATATGGAGTAGATGGACTCTGATGCCTCCGGAAGCTCGGCGGTCATCTCAACGGAGACCGTGACCTACGGCGAGGTGCACCTCGACGTCACCGACTGCAGGCGCACGCTCGCTTTCTGGCACGACATCGTCGGGCTGAGCCTGATCGATCGCTGCGACAAGGAGGCTCGCCTCGGTGTAGACGGGCAGACCCTCGTGGTGCTGCATCACGGAGCGGAGCAGGGCTTTATTCGCGGCCACAGCGGGCTCTACCACCTGGCGATTCACCTTCCCGACGAGACGGAGTTCGCGCGCGTGCTCTGGCGGCTGATCGTCTCCGGCTACCCGCAGTCGCCGACCGACCACACGATGTCGAAGTCCACCTACCTGAACGACCCCGACGGCCTCGGGCTCGAGTTGACGCTGGAGACACCGGAGCGCCTCGGCTCGTGGTCGATCGAGGTGAACGAGCCGCAGTTGATCGACGCCGAGGGGCGCTCCCGTCGCATCGCCGAGCCGCTCGACGTCAACGAGGTTCTGGCCCACCTCCCCAACCGCGACTTCGATCAGCCGCCGCTGCCCCCGGGTACGAAGGTCGGGCACCTCCATCTCCATGTCTCCGATCTCGAGGCCTCCGTTCGCTTCTACTGCGACCTGATCGGCTTCCGGGAGCACATGTACGCGCCGGATCTCGGCTTCGCCGACCTCAGCGCGGGTGGCCGCTTCCCGCACCGGCTGGCGCTCAACACCTGGCAGGGCGAAAGCGCCTCTCAACCTCCGCCGGGCAGCGCGGGTCTGCGCCGCTTCACACTCGTCCTCCCCGGCGAGCAGGCGCTCTCCGGCGTGCTCCAGCGCCTGCGCGAGGCAGGGCACGCAACCGAGCCGGCGGACGGCGGCGAGCTCGTTCGCGACCCGGCGGGTAGCGCGTTCCTCTTGACGGCCGAACTGCCGTAGAGCGCCTGTTCTCTCTCGAGCCCGATCGCCGACGAGACGTGGACCGGCATCGATGTGATCGACCACCTGCAACCTGTGCAGCAGATCGCGGGCGTGTCGAAGCATCCGTAGTAGCGAACTCGTTCCCGATCACCGCCCCTCCATCCGCGCAGATGCGGGGAGGGTCGGTGGTCGACACGAAGCCAAGGTTGTTCTACCTACAAACCGAAGCCGGTTGCTCCCAGGCAAGAGGTCGGCCATACTAAGGCAACGCCGCCGTGCGGAAGCGGCTCCAGCGAGCAGGCACATTCCCTGCTATTCCCTATCAGCACAAGTGCCCGAAACGACCGGCGACAACACTCAGAGCGTCACGCTTAGCCACTATCTCGCCGTTCTCAGGCGGCGGAAGTGGATCATCGCCGCGGCGATGATCATCGTGCCACTCGCGGCGGTGCTCTTCTCGCTCAGGCAGGAGCGCCTCTACCAGGCCTCGGCCGAGGTACTGCTCAGCCGCCAGAACCTGGCCGCGAATCTGACCGGCGTCACCGATCCGAACCTCGGTCAGCAAGCCGATAGAGTCGCGCAAACCCAGGCCGATCTGGCCCGCGCCCCTGCGATCGCAACTCGCACCCTTGCCGCCGCCGGGCTCAGCTCGCGAAGCGCGGATGAATTCCTCTCGCGCTCGTCCGTGGCCACGAAGGTGAATGCAGATCTGCTCGTCTTCAAGGTCACCGATCCGAAACCGAAGCTGGCGTCCCGGCTCACGAGCATCTATGCCCGCCAGTACACGGTCTACCGCGGCCAGCTCGACACCTCGTCGGTCGTCCGGGCCGAGCGCGGAGTCAAGCAGCAGATGGACGCCCTGAAGGCGAGTGGGCAGGCGAGCGGCCGGCTCTACGCCAACCTCGCCGACCGCTACCAGCAGCTACGTGAGATGGAGGCTCTGCAGACCTCGAACGCCTACGTCATTCGCGACGCCGGCAAGGCGGTGCTCGTACAGCCGCGCACGCGCCGTAACGGCATCCTCGCCGGCGTGCTCGGGCTGGTGCTCGGGATCGGGCTCGCCTTCCTCTACGAGGCGCTCGATACGCGCGTGCGCACGGCCGAGGAGGTTGGACGCGAGCTCGGCGGACTGCCGCTTATCGCCCGGCTGCCGGCTCCTCCGAAGGAGATAGAGCGGGCAGGGCAGCTCGTTATGCTCGCCGAGCCGCATGGGATCGGGAGCGAGGCCTACAGAATGCTTCGCGCCAACCTCGATTTCGTCAGTCTCGAGCGAGATACCAAGACGATCATGGTCACGAGCGCGCTGGCGAGCGAGGGAAAAACAACGACGGCTTCGAACCTCGCTCTGGCGCTTGCGCATGCCGGACGAAAAGTGATTCTGGTCGACCTCGATCTGCGCCGGCCCTGCATCGCCTCGCTTTTCGGACTCCGAGACACCCCGGGGCTGACCGACGTCGTGCTCGGTGCGGCAACGCTGGAGCAGGCGATTACGTCTATCGGCGTGATCGACGGCGCGAAGAACCGGGCAGTCGAAGAGAAATCATCCGGCGCTCGACCTGTGAGGCAAGGTTCCGTCACGGTTCTCCCATCTGGCTCGCTTCCGCCCAGCCCCGGCGAGTTCGTCGGTCTACAGGGAGTCGCGGATCTGATCGCTCAACTCCGAGACCTCGCCGAAGTCGTGATCGTCGACTCCTCGCCGCTCCTCGGTGTCGGCGACGCGATGGTGCTGAGCACACGGGTGGATGCGATGATCATCGTCGCTCGGCTGGATCGCTTGCACCAAGGAACCCTCCACGAGCTCGCGCGGACGCTCGGCCAGTGTCCGGCGACAAAACTCGGTTTCGTCCTCGCGGGCGCCGAAGAAGGGAAGCGCTACGGATACGGCCACCGCTACGGATACGGCCACCGCTATGGCTACGGGCGGCTCCCGTCCGGCGAGGCGGCGGACGTGCAGTCCGGCGAGGCGGCGGACGTGCAGTCTAGGGAAGGCCAATGACTACGGTTTCGAACTCTCCGCTCGACGACGAGCTCGTCGCTCGACTAGAGGACGAAATCTCGTCCTCGGCGTCACCTCTCTTCGGCGCCTCCCCGGTCGCGAGAGCGCACCGCCGCGGTTGGTTGGTGCGCAGGGTCCTGCTCGCGGCGGATGTCCTGGGCCTCAGCGGCGCCTTCCTCCTGGCCGAGTTCGCCGCTCCCTCGTCGGGTGGCCTGAACGCGGTGGGCCAGAAGGAAGAGTGGCTGCTCTTCCTGCTCGTGCTGCCGCTCTGGGTGGTCGCGGCTCGCCTCTACGGGCTCTACGCCCGCGACGAGGAGCGAACCGATAACTCGACCATCGACGACTTCGGCGGCGTCTTTCACCTCGTCACGATCGGCACCTGCGTCACCTTCTTCGCCGGCTCGCTCTCGGGGACGGTCGATCCGAACCGGCTCAAGATGACGATCTTCTGGCTCGCCGCCGTCGCCTTCATGTCGCTGGGGCGCGTGCTCGGGCGCATCGCCTGCCGCCGAAGCGCGAGCTATCTACAGAGCACCATCGTCGTCGGCAGTGGCGGCGTGGCCGAGCTGATCGCACGCAAAGTGCGCCGCCATCCTGAGTACGGCCTCCAGCTCGTCGGTGTGATCGACGACGCGATCGATGTACATACAGGAACGGAGGATGCGGCCGGCCCGCCGCGTTTCTCGTCGCTGGCGACGGCACCGCTGCTTGCACGCACTCTCGGCGTGGAGCGCGTGATCGTTGCGCTTCCGAGCGCCGAGCGCGAGCGGGTAGTGCACCTTATCCGCGAGCTGCGCGAGCTCAACGTCCAGATCGACGTCGTTCCCTTTTTCCACGAAGCGCTCTCGCCGGGCATGGACATTCACTCGATCGAAGGCCTGCCTCTGCTCGGCCTGCGCCCGGCCCGCCTGTCGAGGTCCTCGCTCCTGTTCAAGCGAGCGATGGATCTGACGTTCTCGGCGCTAGGGGTGCTGCTGCTCGCGCCGCTCTTCTGCCTGGTCGCCGTCGCCATCAGGCTCGACTCACGCGGGCCAGTCTTCTTCAGACAGGTGCGCATGGGGCGCAAGGGCGAGACCTTCCGGATCCTCAAGTTCCGCACCATGCAGGTGGACGCGGATGCCCGCAGGGCCGAGCTTCGCCACCTGAGCAAGCACGCCGGGAACGGTGACGATCATTTCCTACTCAAGATCGCCGGCGATCCGAGAGTCACACGGGTCGGGCGTTTCCTGCGCCGTTACTCGCTCGACGAGCTACCCCAACTCCTGAACGTCTGTACCGGAGCGATGAGTATGGTCGGTCCACGACCTCTGCCGCTCGACGAGGATTCCTTCGTCACCGAGTGGGCGCGGCACCGGCTCGACCTCAAGCCCGGCGTCACCGGCCCCTGGCAGGTGCTCGGTCGCGACGATATCCCGTTCGAGGAGATGGTGGAGCTCGATTATCGCTACGTCACGAGCTGGTCGCTGGGCCGCGATCTCAAGCTGACGCTGCAGACGATCCCCGTTCTCGTGCGGGGCGGCGCCGTCTAGGAAGCGGCGATGAACGACTTTGCGACCGGTGAGGCGCTAGGCGTTCGTTTTTACACGGGCACCTTCGATAGCGCAGCCGACCTGGTGATTGAGCGGGCGCTCGAGAGACTTGGCGGTTACGCGGTGCTTTGCAGCGTGCACGTGCTCATGACCCCTCGCCGAGAGCCGGTGCTGCACTCCGCTCTCGACGAGGCCTGGGCCGTGTTCCCGGACGGCGTCCCGATCGCTTGGCTTCTGAAGCGCTCGGGGGTGCTTGGAACTGAGCGGGTCTGTGGGATCGACCTGATGCCGGCGGTGATCGAGCGCGGAATCGCTCGTGGAATGCGGCACTACCTACTTGGCTCGACGGAGGAGGTTCTGGTGAAGCTCGAGCGGAGCCTGCTCGGGCGCTTCCCGGGCATCGAGCTGGTCGGATCTCTCGGGCCGTTCGGCGACCAAGCGGCGCTCGACGCCGTAGTGCCTCAGATCCGCGAGACCGACCCGCACATCGTCTGGTGCGCCTTCGGCGCGCCTAAGCAGGAGCTCTGGATGTATCGGAACGCGGCCGCTCTGGCGCCGGCGCTGGTGCTCGGGGTTGGCGCCGCGTTCGAGTTTCACGCGGGCACGAAGAAGAGGGCGCCGGTCTGGATGCAGCGAGCAGGGCTCGAGTGGCTGTTCCGCTTCGCTAGCGAGCCCACGCGGCTCGGCCCCCGATATCTGCGTACGAACTCGGAGTTCCTTATACGTGTGGTAGCCGGTGGATTGCGAAGAGATCGAACGTGAAAGTACTGATTTCAGCCTACGCCTGCGATCCGCGCTTCGGTAGCGAACCCGGGATAGGTTGGGCATGGGTGAATGCGGCGGCTGTTGGCAACGAAGTCTGGGTACTCACGCGGCCCCACGTCGCGGAGGTCGTGGAAGAAGCACTACGAGGGAAAACGGAGGCCGTGCCCCGGTTCGTCTACGTTGACTTACCTCGCTGGGCGAAGCTGGGCGGGCTATTGGGTCGGCGGTATCGAACGTACTACACGCTCTGGCAACTGGCCGCAGCGCGGAGAGCGCGCGCGCTGCACGCCGAAGTCGGTTTCGACGTCGTCCACCATCTGACCTGGGCGAACGGCTGGTATCCAGCGCTTACCTTCCAGAAGGACGCCGCCTTTGTGCTTGGTCCCGTGGGCGGCGCGCTGAAGGTACCCGTGCACCTGCTCCCGTCGCTCGGCCCGCGCGGTGCCTGTAAAGAAGTCGCTCGCAGAATCGGTCAGCTGGTCGCTCACATCAATCCCGTGATACGAGCAGTTTGGCGCCGAGCAGACGTGATAGTAGTCCTGGAAAAGTCAACGCTATATGCGCTCCCACGTCGCTACCGGCGCAAGGCCGTTGTCCGCCATAACCTGACGATTCCCGAGAAACTGCGAGCTGCCATCGGGGTGGCGAAACGAGAAGACGGCTCTCATATTGCCGTCCTAGCGGGTCGTCTACTCCCGTGGAAGGGAGAGCACCTTGCGATTCGCGCGCTGGCGACGGCGCCCGAATGGCGGCTAAAGGTAGTTGGCTCAGGGCCTGACTTATCTCGGCTGCGCGCGCTCACCGAGAAGCTGGAGCTCAACTCGCGCGTCGAGTTCGTTACGCGCGTGTCGCAGCACGATCTCTGGGAGATGATGAGGACCGCTGACGTTCTCCTCGTTCCGAGTCTCCGCGACGATGGGCCTACGGTGTCGATCGAGGCCCAAGCGTTAGGTCTGCCAGTGATAGCGCTCGATCAAGGCGGACCGGCCGAGCTCGCCAAGGCTGCCGGCAGCTCATTTGTCCTCGTACCGCTAACGACAACGAAACAGATTGTCTCCGGCCTGAGTAACGCACTCCTCAGTCTCGGAACAGCTCGACCCGAGCCCGAATCCATAACCGAGGCGTATGGTGTCGAGCGAGTCAGCCGCGATCTCGCAACCATCTATTCGACCGCAGTTCGTAATTCGACGGATGAAAACTAACGACGTTACTTCTCCGATGTGTTTGTTATCGAGCGCAAGCGCCACCGCTTTTCTCCCGAGCATTCCTGCCAACGGGCCAAGATACTGGCTTTCCCCTTCTTTCACTCGCGATCGTTTGAGTAGCTGGAGAAAAAAGGCCGAGGGATTGGAATAGCTGTGGCCTTCGACTTTTCCCATCTCATATTTGTGGCTCTCGTTGCCGGTGCGGTCATCGTACCGCTTTTCTATCTCATTCTTCGAAGCCCACTCGCTGCTGTCTCCATACTCCTCGCTGTCTTTGTCGTCACGCGAGGTATGCGTGACTCGTTTGATCCCGCGCTCTCCGTCGCGGGAATCCCTCATGGGAATCTCAAGATCCACGCGCTTGACGTTCTCTCTGTCGCATTCCTACTCATTGGCGTCCATCGCGCGCTCACGCTGGGCGTTCGTACCCTTGCACGAGGCTTGGGTCTGGCCCTGGTTCTGCTCTTCGCTGTCAACTTCTCCCGCGGCGTACTGGACTTCGGCCTTCAGACCGGCGCCAACAATAGTCGCGCTTCTCTCTACTTCCTTGCGCCGCTCGTCTACGCGTCGACGATTCCGCATGGCTGGGACGCTCGCGTCTGGCGCTTGATAGCCGGGACAGGGTGTGTGCTCGTTGCGATCGCGTTCTTCTACTTCGCAACCGATGGCTTACGGAGTGTCACGCAGCACGCCCTCCGGAACGGGATCCCCGTAGACTCGCGTCCGGTTGTCGCCGCCGGCGCCCTCGTCATCCTCGAGTCAGCCGTCCTGTTAATCGCGCTTCGCTGGCCGTCGCCGCGAGTCAGTGTCTGGCTCGTGGCTGTAGCCGTGGCTGGGTGCGTTGCCCTCCAGCAACGAACGGTCTGGGTCGCCGGTCTCGCCGTCGGCCTGATCGGGTTTGCCAGGTGGTCAAACCATCGTATACGCGACGCAGAATCACTGGTGCTCGGGGCGACAGGTCTTCTCTTCCTCATCGTGCCTCTCGCCCTATGGGGCTTCTTTCAGAGCAGTGTCCTGAGCACGTCGGCGCGCGAAACGACCCAAGCCAACAGCACGCTCCAGTGGCGGCTCACGGGCTGGAGGGAGTTGATCGCAAGCCACCACTCGCTGAGCGACAGCGTATTCGGCATGCCTGCCGGCGCCAGCTGGGAACGGAGTATTAACTCCGTTTCGATAGGCGTTTCGCCCCACGACCTCTACGTCGAGCAGTTCCTCCGCTCCGGACTCCCGGGTGTCGTTGTGCTGGTCGCGCTCGGGCTCGTACTCTGGAGCCGCCGCGGCGAGTTCGCTTCTCGCGCGGGACTGACGCCGACCTGCGTCGGACTTCTCTTGCTTGCCCAGTTCGTGTTCACCATTACCTACTCGCTCGACGCCGTTCAGGGACTCATCATCGGGATCTTCATCGCGTCACTGTCCCCAAACAAACAGGCGGCTCCGGTGTCCCTTGTTCATGCGAACGGTGCGGTCCTAAGCGCTCGCGCTCGAGGAGTCCCGTGAGAATCACAGCGATTCTCGCTAGTCACAACCGCCGCGAGAAAACGCTCACGTGTCTCCAATCGTACTTCGATCAGGTTGTTAATTCGCCGGTAGTACTCGACGCTGTGCTTGTCGATGCCGGCTCGAGTGATGGAACCGCGAGGGAAGTAGAGACGCGGTTCGTCGGCGTGCGAATCGTACGCGAAGGCGCCTCGCTATTCTGGTCCGCGGCGATGGCCAGGGCGGAGTCCGAAGCGCTCGCTCTCGATCCGGATGCTCTCGTTTGGCTCAACGACGACGTCGTGCTCGAGCCAGGTGCGCTTGCTCGACTAATGCGGATCGCAGGCGATCCGCGCACCACGGCGAGGATCGTCGTTGGTCGCATCCATGATCCGGATAGCGATGAACCGACCTATGGTGGCGTTCGGCGTATCGGCTGGCATCCGTTACGTTTCGCCCTTGTGCCGCCAGCCGACGAGCCGGTCGAGGCAGAAACGTTCAACGGAAACCTAGCCCTCGTCACGCGCGCGGCAGCCGATGCGGTCGGTACGTTCGACGGCGGTTTTGCCCACGCCACCGCCGATTTCGACTACGGTTTGCGCGCGCGCGCGCTCGGAATACCCATCCTCGTTGCGCCTGGGCGGGCGGGAGTTTGTCGGCGGAATAGCGATATCGGCACCTGGAGAGATCCAGCGCTCGGCGCACGGGCGCGCTGGCGATCGCTACTCGGGCCCAAAGGGCTTCCGCCACGCTCTATGGCTAGATACCTGAGGCGACACGGTGGACGAGCCTGGCCGCTGTTCTGGATCACTCTATACCTGAAGTTCGCACTTTCTCTTGCCGGCGTCTCTTTGGTGAGGCGACTTAGACGATGATTGACACGGTTGTCGTCAGAGGCTTAGAAATCCCTGCGAGATATACAAAACGCGGTGGCGCGACCCGCCTGTCAGCGATCACTGATACATTCGCTCACCTCTTAAGCAGCCAACGACTCCGACAATACCTCCGAGAACTTCGGTATCGATAAGCAACAACTATGTTCCCGATATTGATAATCGCCCATGTCAATAGCGAGATCTGTTAACGAGCGCGAGGCTCAACCCTGTGAAAGTCGCCCATACTCTCGCTCGCCTCTTGCATAGCGGTGCCGAACGTCAGTTCGCCTGTTCGTACGAGCTGTGGCAAGCCGCGGGTATTGAACTGACGATTATCGGCATGGCCGATGGCGAGCACCCATATGCCGGAACTCTCGAGGCGGCCGGGTATCCGGTGTTCACGCTTCCGCCGGCGCGTTCGCGGCGGGGATTGATCGCCCTGCGTCGCGTGCTGCGACAGATTGAGCCCGACGTTGTCCACATTGGAGCGGAAAGCGCTTTCGACGCCGTCGCTCTGGTCGCCGTTTCCTGCCCTTCGGTTAGAGGTGTTGTTCGAACAGTACGTAGCCACTTTTGTTATCCGGGCTCGCTTCGTTTCCGGCGCCGGATCCGCAGCTCGTTCACGCGACACCTCGGTGTGGTCTGGGTGTCGGTATCCGACGAGGTGGCTTCGACCGAGCTCCAGTACTCAAAGAACCCCACGAGGGTCGTGGAGGGCTTCGTCGATATGGACTACCTCGTTAGCCGGTCGATTCCCGAAGAAGGCCGACGGATCCGCGCCGAGCTCGGCATCGACCCATCTGCGTTCGTGGTCGGACTGATCGGTAACTGCGGCGGCGCGAAGAACCACGAGCTGGTCGCGGAAGCGCTTCCTGCAGTCGCCATTCCTCTTCAAATGCTCCACGTCGGGCATCCGGACGGTGCTCGACGGATCGAGACGGCCGCGTGGGAGCGAGTACCGGCCCGGCATAGGGTGCATCACCTCGGAGCGCGCGACGATATCCCGGCTCTCTTGGATGCATGCAACATGACATTGCTCCCGTCTCTCTATGAAGGCCTCTCGAACGTCGCCATCGAGTCGCTCGGCGCCGGGGTCCCACTCATAGGGGCCGACACGCTGGGTTTCCAGTGGCTCCGGTCCGTGCCTCACGCGCGGCTCGTTTTACACGACGCGAAGCAATGGGCTGAGGCGATCGATGCGGCCGCGAACGACCCGATAGAAGTGAGAGCCGAGGCTGTCGCCGCTGTGCGCGATCGCTTCCAACCGAAGCGGGCGATCGACGAGTACCGTGCGATATACGACCTGGCGGTTGACGGCCGACTCATCCTGCGGAAAGCGACCGGGCGGTCTCCTGTCTACTAGAAGACAAAAAAACCGGATCCGACACGACTATCCGTTAGAAACGAGTACCGAGAACGTAACGGCGACCTCGCTGACCGTAAGCGCTGTTTCCGGCTTTGCGTGGAACTCTGTGGGTACCGTCGTACTGGTCGCTGCGCAGATCGCCTCCACGATGGCGACCGCTCGCTTGATCGCTCCGACCGAGTTCGGAGCCTATGCTGCCGCCCAGGCGGCTATCGGGCTTGCCGGCTACTTCACGATCTCGACCATCGGCCTCGGAATACTCCGGCGCTCGGAACTAGGGCCCAAAACCGCAGGGAGTGCATTCACCCTCTCCATTGGGATCGGAACGCTGGTACTCGTCGCGCTTTGGTTTCTCGCCGTACCCTGGGCCGATGCTTGGCGTATTCATTCGGCGATCCGGCTCGTTCGCGTGCTCGCTTTCTCCCTCTTCTTCGTTTCGCTCGCGAATGTTCCGCTCGCGCTCCTTCGCCGTCGCTTGCGTTTCGGCGTTGCCGCGCTGGTTGAAACAGCGACCCAGGTCGCCGGTCTTGCATTCAGCGTCCTCCTCGCCGTCTTCTTGCATTCGGCTTTCGCGCTCGTGATCGGTCAGGTTATTGCCGCCGTCACCCTATTTTTCTGGGCCGTCGCGTTAGTACAGCGAGATATCAGTATCGGTTACGATCGCGCCGAGGGGCGCGAGCTCTTCACCTACGGCAGTCAACTCAGCGCGTTACACCTAGGCACTTACGTCGCCAACACGCTTCCGAGCTGGGTTGCCGGCCGGAGTTTCGGCGCATCCACGCTTGGTCTCTACTCGCGCGCAAACATAACGGTGAATCTGCCGCTCACCTACCTGTCGGCAAGCGTCACGAAGGTCCTGTTTCCGCTCTACGGTCGTGTCCGGAACGACGCCAGGCGTACTTCGGCGCTGATCAGCGAGGCAATCGTACTTGCAACCGGGTTTTCCTGGCCTTTACTCGCGATCGGCGGCGGAGCAGCGTCGGTGGCAATCGATTTCCTGCTGGGCTCGCGCTGGCACGGAGCAACACCGTTCCTCCAACTGTGCGTCCTCATCGCCTGTGGAGCGCTCCCCACCGAGCTCTTGACCAACGCGGCGGAGGCGTTGGGTTGGATATGGCTTGCCACCCTGCGCCTGATCGCGTTTCTGGTGATGCTCTGCATCGCGCTTGCGGTGAAAGAGCTCGCGGGCCTCGGACTGAGCGAGCTACTCATCGGAGTGGCGATCGCCCAATGGATCACCTACGCGATAACGCTCTCACCGTTCGCGAGTCGCGGCATTGTAGATTCCCGACTCTTGCGTCGCAGTCACTTTGTCCAAGTCCTGGTCTCTATCGGCGCGTTTGGAATCGCTCTCGCGTGCGCGCGCGTCCTTGCCGGAGTCGGTATCGTCGTTCAGGTCACGGCCGAGCTCATGGTTACGGTTGCGGTTTGCGGTGTTGTTCTTCTCGGGCGCTCGTGGTATCCGGCTAGCGAAATCTTCTGGAGACGCCTAGGCCCCGAGGCGATCGAGCGCTGGGTTCCTTCTCGCTTGCGAGCGTTCGTATCGTAATGAAGCTACTTCACTCTGATCGCCGAGCCCAACGACTAGCTACCGAGTTTAAGCGAGACGCGAAAGGTCGAGAGCGCGAAAACGAGAGCGAATATGAGATCGTCGAGAGACACACAAACATGAATTCGCGTGTCTTGATCATCTACGAGTGGATCCCGGAATACCGGCGACCGTTCTACATAAAACTAATGGATGAGTTGGCCGCTCGTGGGATTGCGCTAACCGTTCTAGCCGGAACTCCGACCGCTGTTCAGGCGGCGCGGAACGAGGCCGTAGTATCCGACTCCTTGTTCGTGTATACGCCCACTCGCCGGCTGAAGCTCGGTGGCGCTTACCTCTCCTGGCAAACGCTCGGGAAGCAGCCGCGGCAGCACGATCTGATCATTGTCGAAGAGGCGCTCAAGCACCTCGAGACCTATGCGCTCGTCCTTCGCCAGCGCTTCGGCGGGCCGCCGGTCGCGTTGTGGGGGCTTGGCACCGACAACATCGCCTGGCGCACGCGCCGGAAGCGCGGGAGGATCGCAAGGCTCGTCAAGCGCTGGCTCGTCGGGCGGAGCTGTTGGTTCTTTGCCTACACCGAGGGAGGCGCCGACTACGTCGCCGGGAACGGCTTCCCTCGCGATCGGATCACGGTCGTGCAGAACTCGGTCGATACCTCAGGGCTCGAGACGGCCGCGGCCGCGGTCGGCGAAACCGATAAAGCGTCGCTTCGCGAAGAGTTGGGGCTCGTAGAAGGCGCGACCTGCCTGTTCGTCGGTGCGCTGGACAAGCACAAGCGGCTCGAGTTCCTGTTCGAGTCCTGCGCGCAAGTGGCAGCGAAGCGCAGCGATTTCCGTCTCATCCTCGCCGGCGACGGCGTGCAGCGTGAGCTGGTCGAGCAAGCCGCGGCAAGCTCGCCCTGGCTTCACTACGTTGGCCGGGCCGATGCTCGCAAGGAAGCGCTGCTTGCGAGCGTCAGCGAGTTGCTGCTGATGCCGGGCAGCGTCGGGCTCGTCGCGGTGGATTCGTTCGCGCTCAGGATTCCGATCGTTACTACGGACTGGCCCTGGCAATCGCCGGAATTCGAGCACCTCGAGGCGGAGACGAACTCCGTGGTGACGCCCGACGATGTGAGCTCATTCGCCGGGAAGGTTCTCGATCTGCTCGACGATCGGTCGCGCCGAGCCCATCTCGAGGCCGGCTGTGCCGAAAGCGCGAAGCATTACTCGCTCTCGGCGATGGTCAGCAATTTCGCAGACGGAGTCGAGTCGGCCCTCGCCGGCGTCGGAAAGCTCAACTCATCCGCGTCGCGACAGGAGTAACGGGGGAGTGTCTCAACCGGAGGCACGGTGCACGTCCGAGAGAACAGGGGCGAGGACGTTGGCCAGGCGTTCGGCTGCTCTTCCGTCCCAGTGCTTCGGTAGAGGACGTGATGCCGCGCCGGCAGCGAGGGCGGGAACGATCTCGTCGATGCGCTCGAGGTCGAGCCCAAGGAGTCTATTCGTCCCCGAATGGATGGTCACAGGGCGCTCGGTGCTCTCCCGAAGAGTGAAACAGGGAATGCCGAGGAACGTAGTTTCCTCCTGGACTCCTCCGGAATCCGTGAGAACAGCTGCCGCGTCGGCTTCGAGCGAGAGGAAATCGATGTAGCCGAGCGGTTTAGTGAGCAGGATGCCTTGGCTCGACTCGAATCCGCCGAGCATCTTGCGCGTTCGCGGATGTACGGGGAACACAACTGGCAACTCGTGCGCGGTATGGCGCAGGCGCTCCATGGCTACCGGAAGGAGCGGTCCATCGACGAGAGTTGGTCGGTGAAACGTAACAAGGAGGTACTCCCCGGGCTCAACGCCAAACCGCTCGGCTGTTGCCGCCGCGCGAAAGCGCGGCTCAACCGCTACAAGGCTGTCGATCATCGTGTTGCCGACGAAATGGATGCGATCCTCGGCGATTCCCTCGGCACGGAGGTTCTCGACCGCCTCTTCGCAGTGGACAAAGAGGTGATCGGAGAGCTCGTCAGTCACGACGCGATTGATCTCTTCCGGCATCGTGCGATCGAAGTTGCGAAGGCCTGATTCGACGTGGGCAAGCGGTATTCCGAGCTTTACGGTCGTGAGGGCTGCCGCTAGCGTCGAGTTGACGTCGCCGGCGACTATCACGAGATCAGGGCGCTCCTTCTCCAACACCGGCTCGAGACGCTCCATCACGCGCGCCGTCTGAACGGCGTGACTTGCGGAGCCCACCCCAAGGAGATAGGCGGGTTCCGGCACGTTCAGTTCCTCGAAGAAGATCTCCGACATCTCACGGTCGTAGTGCTGGCCCGTGTGTACGATCACGTGCCGCTCGATGGGGAGTCGTTCCTTGAGGGCCGAAATAACCGGCGCCATCTTCACGAAGTTCGGACGTGCGCCGACGATGTAAACGATCGTCATCAGGCCGACCTCAAGACGGCCACACAAGTACAGCGACTGATGAGAACCTCGGCTTCTGTGACCGCGCGGCGATCCTCTCGATGATTGTGGCCTCGAGCGACGTACGGTGGGGACCTGCGTTGGAAATTGGCACGCCCGCCGTAGTTTTTCTGTCGCGCATACGCGAAATCTAGTTACGCTCTCGGATCTTCGCGTTGACGAGCGGCGCGATAACGCGGGGATCTCTCGATAAAACATTCGCTATCACTAGCATCTACTCGTCGGACGAGCGACGAGGAGCAACGTACCGCCGACGGCAGGGAACAGACGCAGAACGATCAAGAATGGGCGGTACCAACAACGCCTAAACCATGAGGACGGCGATCTATCGAGGCAGGTCATTACCTCGACCACCGTGTAACCGTGACGCGTAAGGAGATGCTCCAGCGTAAACCTGTTGAAACTCAATACGTGATCTGAGCCTTCACGAAACCGCCCGAGAACGAAACGAACGTAATTCGGCAACCCTAAAGCGTTCGGGCAGGAGACGATGAGCACCCGACCGACGAATGGTCGAATCGCATCAAGTGCAAGGCCGGGATTGTCGAGATGCTCGATCAAATCGCCCATCACAACGACGTCGAACGGGCGATCGATATGGCGGCTCAACTCGCAAACGTCAGATGCGACGAGACGTAGATGAGGATAGCGTTGTTGCAGTAGAGCAACGATGTCCCGCGAGTAATCGACGCCAACAACTTCGTCTCCAACTTGTGCTAATTCGTAATGAAGCTGCTGTGGAAACGCTGCAATCCGCTCGTCGTCGGAGCCTCCAACCTCGCCGATGAATCCGAGATCTAGGACGCTCTTCCCTCTCGCGGCCGAGACGATGTACTCTCTGCGACGGACGTAACGCACGTTAAACACCAACCTATTATGCTCAGAATGACCTGCCGGGTCTTCGCGACGTCAGCCACGCTACACCGGGCGAGATCATCGGTAGCGGAGATGAAAGCGCCCTACGGCATCGCCAAGAAAGACGCTCACTAGACCTCGAGCCATTCTTACGAGCGCGGAGCGGCTGGCGCTTTCTCGTTCAAAGTACGCTCGAGCTGGATCATGCGCCACGAGCGCGGATTGAGCTCGATCGCGCGGCTGAGGCTCTGCTTCGCCTTGCCGATTTCGCCTTGTTTCACGTCGATGCGGGTCGAGACGAGCCAGAGGCTCCAATTCGTCTTGTTGTGCTTGATCGCCTCGCGAATCCAGGCGCTTGCCTGCGCGAGTTTCCCCTCCTGCTCCATCACCAGCGCAAGCTGCAACGCGGGGCTGGCCGCCCAGGGCTGGATCCGGCGAGCCTTCATGGCGGCGTTCTCGGCTGCAGCCGCGTCTCCGCGAGTAACCGCTGCCTGGCTTCTCTCGATCTCCGTTTGGGCGAGGAGTGGGATCGTCTGCGCCGCGATCAAGAGCCAGGCGACGACCACGGTCGCGACGAGTGGGCCTCTCTCCCGTAAGAGCCGGAGCGATCTGCGCTCGGTCTTTGGTTTTCGGTTTTGCTCGACCGGCTTCAGCGAGCTCAGAGCGAGCGCGAGGATTGCCCAGGCCACGATGCTCACCACCGTCAGCTCCCACATCCAGTCGATGGCGACTTCGACCGTATAGGCGCCGAACGCGGCCGTCAGTGCAGCCAGCGTGACTCGTCCATCTCCCGCGCGGAGACATCTTCGTCCGCTTACGAACGCGCCTATGGCGAAGATCGGGGCGAGAAGCAAGAAACCAACCAGGCCGAGCTCGCCGAGAGTCTCGAGATAGAGCGAATGCGCATCCTTGACCGAGATCGCGATGCTGCCGTGGCGGGTCCACCACTCGGCGTATGAGCCCGCTCCGTTTCCGACCAGCGGGTGCTGCTGCCATTGATCTAGCGCCGCCGACCACATCTGCCAGCGCCCGTTCCCGGAACCGCTCAAGAAGTGCTCGCTCGTTGAGTAGCCCTGGCCCACCGTGTTGGCTTGCGCAGGGCGCTTGAACTGTTCGAACCTTCGAATCGGGTGACTTGCGATCACTCCTACGATGAGCAGGAGCGCGATCGACGCGACCAGCGTTTGCCCGAGCCGGCGGCTTGGACGTATCCGATCTCGTAGGTAGCGGCTACCGAGCGCGTAAACCGCGGCGGTCAGTGCGCAGACGAGCAGGATCAGGAATGCGGCGGCTCGACCTTGCCGTTCGACCAGGCCGGTGCCGAGCGGCCCGTCAACGAGCTGATGGCGCATCCTCAGCACAGCGATAGCTCCAGCACTGCCAAGTCCGCCAACGACCAGCGCAGCGCCGATGCTCCAGCGGTGCTCGCTCAACGCGAAGAAGACGACTACGCCGACGAACGCCGTGAGAGCTCCGCCGCGAGACGAAGCGAGGTAGATCACGGAGGCCACGACCGGTAGCGAGGCGAGAGCGATTCCGCGCACGATCGAGTTACGGCCACCGATCGCGACGCGGAGCGCGAGCGGGATGCCAAGCGCCGTGAGAGTGGCGAGCCCGTTCCAGTAACCGAGCGGGAAGTTGAGGCGGATGGCCGACTTGGGCAGGAAAGCGAAGATGCCTCGGTCCGGAAACAGCCCGGGGAACAATCTGCTCGTGAGCGCAACGAGAGCGATCGCCACGATGGCCAGCGTCAACCCGTCAACCCAGCGATCGACTTTGCCATAACGGGCGGCGAGGGAGATCAACAGAAAGACGGCCAGAAACAGGGAGACGCGGTTGAACTCGTTGAACGCGTTCTCTGCGCTCGGCGCCCAGACGACGGAGAGCAGCGTCCACAGGCAAAGCGCGGCCAGCAGCCCGGCGATGACCTTGGCCGGCCGCGTCATCTGACCGAGCTCGACGATGCCGAACGCAACGCTCATCGAGATCGCCCACCAGAGTGCGATCGCCAATGTGCCTCGGCTTGGGAGACCGTAGCTGCCGTTGTCGTACGCAATTGCGAACAATGAGACCGCAACGGCGCTAGTCAGCAGAAGCGCGGGATTGGGGGAACGGAGGGCGACGAGTATTCGAGAGCGCACGCGCTAGTAGACTAACCTGGCGCACGAGATGAAAGGAGACGAACCTCTGACCTCGGCCGCTCGTCTCTTGGTAGCCGCATTAGTTCTCGCTCTCGCTTCCCTGACCGCGGGCGCCGCGGGCGCCGCAACGCTCTCGGATACTCCATCAGCCGTCGACCAGTACGTGGAGTTCGTCCCGACAGGGAATGGGAATGCGACTCCCGGGGACAGGACCACGCCACTCTCGCGAGGCTCGGCTCGCGCTCTCGAAACGGTGAACCGACCGCTCGCGGCGGCGTTGAGGGAGGTCGCGACGTCGTCGGCGTTCGGCGCTCCGGAAGCGAAGCTCGCCCCGACCGGGAGCGCGCGAGTGAGCCCCACGCTACCCGGCGCGTCGTTCGCCGCAAGCCTGAAAGAGATGTGCGAATCTCTCCTGGGCGGAGGGCGTCGCTCGCTCGGACTCCTCGTCGGCCTCGCAATCATCTCGGTGGCGGCTGCGCTAATAGCCAGGAATAAGGGCCTATCCCGTTAGGGGTGCGCGGTCGAAGGGGTTGAGCCGTGGATGCCAAGAGCTCGTCTCGGAATGAAGACCCGTCGACTGGGTGTGATTGGTGGATGCGAGGCTAGGACGCAGCGTCGCGTTCGTAGCCGGCGGCTACGGGCGCGACCGAGGACAACGCACCCGAGCCGCCGAGCGCGGCCAGGCGATGGAGTGCTTCGTTTCGAGACGAGTTCCAAAAGTCGGACGGGCCGTGAAGGCGCACTGGTAGTGCGACAAACGGTCTGGGCGGGCACTGGCGCCGCGGGGCGGCCGCTTCGGGCGTGTAGGCCTGGCGGGATAGGCCCTAAGAACCGCTCCGCTACCTGATCGCGCCCAGCGGCTCGGTATCTCGCCCCGGGTCGCCGTCCGCTTCGCACCAGAGCACGAGCCGCATGTCCTAGAAGTCGCGGGGGTCACTTCCGCAGCACGCGGAGATCGAATTCCATCCTGGCCGCGAGCGCCCCATGGAGAGAGCGCCTCTGTTCGCATAAAAACGCGTCTCACCATCTTGGCGGGTGGGATGCGCGCGCGAGGTTACTCATCAGCGTGTGGGCACGGCGAGCCCCACACACAACCCGCCCAGGTCTCCTTGGGCGTCTTCAGCGAGAACGGAACGGACACGTCGCGATCATTGGCGAGGCGAGCCCTGAGGTACGTCGTTTTCGCCGGCTCGTCGATCCGGGCCTTGAAGATTCCGTCGCGATTGGCCTCGAGCCTCTTGATCAGCTTCCATTCTGTGCCGGATTTGCGCTCGATCAAGACGTTTTCTGCAGCGCTGGTCGGCGTTCGGCCCCAGAGAAAGATCATGTTCTTCGGCTGGCGCGAGGCGATGAACGGGAAGCGAAAGGCACGCAGCGCCGGCTTGGCGAGATCCGATGCTGTGCCGCTGTCGTTGCGATAGTAGAGGCCTGACTGCGCCACCATCTGTGAGACTGGATCATCGCGGATTTGATACCAGGTGAAGAGGCTCACCCCGGCCCTCCACGCCTGATAGAGAGCTTGTGAGACCCAGCGCGCCTCGAGCCGAACGGGAACGCCCCCTGGATCGGGCGGGTTCGATTCCCAGCTGAACTCGTTTATCCAGAGTTGGATCCTCTTCTGCTTCGACACGACGTGCTTGGCACGAATGGCGGCGTTGAGGACCGCCCGCATCTCGCCCATATCGCCGAGCGAAGCATTTCCGTGGACGCTCGCCCGGTGAGTGGGGCCGCCTTCTGTGTAGGGGTGATGCGCCCAGACGTCGAACTTGGCGCGCTGCTTGCAGGCCGACGTGTAGATCGTCTGAACCTCGTGGGTCATCTTGTTGCGAACCTTCTTCTCGGAGATGCAGAGAACATCCTCCATGAAGCCGAGCGGCGCCGTTTGCGGTTGCTGGGGTTCCCAGAACGGAGCCGTCTCTCCCCCGATCACGACGTTGTCGGCATTCACCGAGTGGATGGCGTCGGCCGAGGCGTTGAGCATCGCTCGGTACCAGTTCGGCTGGAACGGCTTTCCGTTCACGGTCAGAGGGCTCAGGAAGAAAGTAAGGTTGGGCTCGTTCCAGATCGACCAGTAACGTACGCGGGGAAGGCCCTCGAAGCTCCCGCCGTAACGTATCGCCGCGGCCGTCGCGAAGTCCGCCAGGGCGGTTGGGCTAGGCTGGTAGGACCCGGGTGAATATGACGTCACGGCGGCGCCCTCCGCCCAGACCGGTGCGATCGAGATGGTCACGATCGGCTCCAGACCGGCGTTCGATATCGCTCGTATGTCATCGTCGTAGGGCTGCCAGTGGTAGTCGGAATCGGCCGGGTTCCGTGCCTGGAAACCGGCGGGTACCACCGATCCCGAAGGCGCGACCGACGACCAGTGGACAAAGATCCGCACGAACTTTGCGCCGGCCGCCCGTATGTGCTCGAGCTCGGTCTCGGTATCCGCGCTGGAGGCCATATGCACATACGAGACGCTGGTGACAAGCGGTCCTGCGCCTGCCTTGACGATCGGCGCTTTCTGCGCTCCCGGAGCGGCCGCCGCGGTTGCGACGGTAGCGACGAGTATGAGACTGCCTCGGATGACGCGGCTCATGGTCGCCCAGAGTACATAAGCATTCCGACTGGTGCGAGGAGGAAACCGGCTTTGCTACCAGCTCGGGATAGTGGCCTGGCACGCGGCTCGCGCCTGAAACAAGCGCTACGCAGCTCACCGATCTCTGTTCCGAGGGCGAAGAACTAAAGCATCCGCTTGCCAGTTTCATGGATAGGGAGTCCAATCGTGACGTACGGACCCGGAATACCGCCCTTCGAGCTCGGTTTAAATGAAGCACCCCACCGCCTGGCCGCGCTCGGCGGCGCGATGAGTTGTCTTAGGGCCTATCCCGCCAGGCCTACACGCCCGAAGCGGCCGCCCCGCGGCGCCAGTGCCCGCCCAGACCGCTTGTCGCACTACCAGTGCGTCTTCACGGGCCGTCCGGCCCCTGGCATCCACGGCTCAACCCCTTCGAGCGCGCATGCCTAACGAGATAGGCCCTGGTCGCGCCCGTATCTCTGTCGATACGAGCACTTCCTGTCTCCTAGCCGTAACGACCACACACCTGTGAGACGGAGCTAATCCGTCCCGTATTCTCCCTGCAACCGAATAGGGGTTGAAGCATCGGGGGCCGCTGCCGATTAGCTCCTCGACGCCCGCCAACCTCGAATCCCGGCAGGTGTGAAATGAGAGATCAGACCCCCAGACAGACCGGGCGTCGCGGGCACCGAGCCCTTTCGATGATTCCCGCTCGAGTGAGATTCGCCGTCTCCGTTCTCCTTCTAGGCGGATTGCTGCTTGCGCTGATGCTCGGAGGCGCCTCGGGCGCTGCCGGTGCGGGGCACTCGGGCAAGATCCGCGGGGCCCATCTGAGCAAGACGAGCTTCGCGCCCGCCAGCGCGAGCATGACGAAGGTCGAATACCGCTTTTCGCCGGCGAGCTCCAGATTCGGCTTCAAGCTCCTGCTCAAGAGCGGGACGACGTGGCAGACCCTGCGCAACGTCACGCGCACGGGCCACTTCACAGGCTCGCACTCCACGACCGTGAAGGTGCTCTTCGGCACCAAGCCGGTCAAGCTCGGACGCTATCGCCTCGAGCTCAGCGCCGACGCCAACCGTGTTTCGCTGCCCTTCCAGGTTGTCGCCGCGCCTCCGGTTACATCGGCCCGTCACGATCGGCCGGGAAATACGGTCAAGCTCATTTTCATCCACCATTCCACCGGTGAGAACTGGTTGAGCGACGACAACGGCGAATTGGGCATCGCTCTCGAGAACAACAACTACTTCGTCAGTGACACCAATTACGGCTGGGGACCGGACAGCATCGGCGACAAGACCGACATCGGCGACTGGTGGTTGTGGTTCCGCGGTTCGAGTAGTCACACCTATCTGAACGCCTTGTACACGGAGTCCGGTCAGCACGCTTCTTACTCGCGTCGCGCCACCGATCCCGATCCAAGCCGGGAAAACGAAGTCATAATGTTCAAGTCGTGTTTTCCGAACTCGTATATCTCCGGTAACCCGAGCGACTCGCCTAAGACGGGAAACAATCCACTGCGAGGACAGGACGCGGGCTCGGCCGCCATGACGGTGGCCAATGTCAAGGGTATCTACAACGACATCCTCACTTATTTCGCTGCGCATCAGGACAAACTCTTCGTTCTGATCGTCTCTCCGCCCCTCGCCAAAAACGCGACCGATGCCGTGCACGCCGCCAACGCTCGTGCGATCGCGGACTGGCTGACGAGCAAATGGCTGGCGAATTATCCGTATAAGAATGTGGCCGTATTTGATTTCTTCAATGTCCTGACCAGTAACGGAGGCAGCCCCGGCACCAACGATCTCGGAAAGGCGAGCGGGAACCATCATCGTTGGTGGAACGGGGCAGTTCAGCACAGCCACACCGTGGCGAACAACTTCTCGGCCTATCCAACCGGCGACAGCCACCCCTCGCGAGCGGGCAATCTCAAGGCCACCGGCGAGTTCATCGATCTGCTCAACTTCTACTACCACCGCTGGGCGGCAAGCAGCAGCACGTAAACGAAAGGAAAACGATGGCGTCGACCCTCTCGTCAGAGCGACCCGCTACGACCGCGACGGACATGCTCAAACCGACTCTCACCAGGTCGAAAGCTCGCGCCGGAGCTGTTTGGCTGCTCGGCGCGGCACTGGTCGCGGCAC
This sequence comes from Gaiellaceae bacterium, assembly GCA_050011315.1. Taxonomy (GTDB): domain Bacteria; phylum Actinomycetota; class Thermoleophilia; order Gaiellales; family Gaiellaceae; genus Fen-549. The sequence continues at coordinate 167,520 of JBEKJI010000004.1, read as the reverse complement.
TTCTTGCCGGTTGCTCGGCGTCCTGGTCGAGCGACCAGGGCAAGACGATCTCACCGAAGGGTTCCGCCTACTCCTACAAGGTTCCGCACGGCTGGCTAGTCGAGAGTGGTGACTCGTTCAAAGTCGAAGGGCGTAGCTTCCAGACGGCCGTCCACGGTCAGACCGGACTCGCGGTGATCGCCGTATCTCAGCAGTCCATCAACGAGAAGATCACCTCCAGTAACCTGAACGCGATCGAGTCGGAGTACAAACGCGCGGCGGCAAAATGGCAGTATCCGCCGACGGACTGGCGGAAGTCGTCGCTCGCCGGCGCGCCCGCGCTCCGCTATCACCGATCCGGAACGAGCGCCGGAGAGACGAGAGAGATCGATGCCTACGTCGCATTTAAGGTTCACAGGGTGTTTTTCGTCGAATGCATATATACTCTCGATACGCGAAGTGACGTATTGAACGCCTGTAATAACGTCACGGAATCGTTCGTAGTTCATTGATCACATTCCTAGCGGTGTAGATATCTGAGGTCATCGAACTCTGGTTCACGATTCGTGTGAGCGAACGGTTGCTCGTTCTCTCAGATGACCTCGGCTTCAGACGAGACAACGTCTCGCATTCCGCGCCAACGCTCGCGCGCCGTCGAACGATCGGGTTCTGTGGCGATCGGCGAATACGCTACGTTACGTGCTTACGGTGCGTTGCCGCGGCATAAGTGCGGCTTATACGAAACCCGGTAATGTCTGACGAATAACGGAGAATAGATTTCGTAGTGCATTCGGAGCACCGTAACGTAATAACGGTCGAAGAAATCGCTTCAATCAAGGTCGATCGTCGGCGCAAGGGCGTCGACGGCGCCGTAGCTTTCGGTGGAGCGCGCAGCGGTTGCGACGGCGAGCGGTAACGCCCGCGCCGCCGCGCCGGGATCGAAGCGCGAGCTTGCCAGCGTCGCCACGAGCACTCCGAGCAGCACGTCGCCGGCGCCGGTGGTGTCGACGGCGTTAGCGGCCACGCCGGGAACATCGCCCTCCGCCTCGCCACGTATCAGCGCTCCCTCCGCACCAAGCGTCACCACGGCGATTCTCGCTCCGAGATCGGCGCAGAGCGTCTCGGCGGCGCCGGCAGGGTCGTTCTCTCCGCTCAGCAGGCGCGCTTCCTCGCCGTTCACCTTGAGTAGAAATGCGCCTGCACAGAGCGATCGCACCGCTTGCGCGGCCTGAGCGGGGCTTCCCCAGCGGCCAAGGCGCAGGTTGACGTCTACGAGCAGCGGTTTCCCCTGCGTGAGCGCCAGCTCGCGAGCTCGTTCGGAGATCTCCCGCTCGCGTTTGCCGACGAGCGTGTTCGAGCCGAGCTCGAGCGCGACGCAGGCCGAGACGGCGGCTTCCAGATCCGGCTCGAGCGCCTCCAGCGCCGGCTCGATCCCCTGACCGTAAATGAGGAAGTCGGGCACGCCCTGCATGTCGATAACGTCGAAGGCGACGGCGGTCTGTACGCCGCTCAGACGCCGCCACCAGCGCAGATCGATTCTCTCCGCGAGCAGTCTCGTCTCGAGCCAGCGTCCCCAGTGGTCGTCGCCGACGCCGCCGGCGAGCGCGACCGAGGCACCGCAACGCGCCGCGGTGATGGCGGCATTGGTCGGCGCACCGCCGCAGTGAGGCACGAACGAGTCGGCCTGTGACCAGTCCTCGAGCGGGCGCTCGCAGATCAGGTCAACGAGTGTCTCGCCAAGGAAGAGAACCGGCGCCTGCATGGAAGCCACGTTAAGCGCCGGCCAAGACGACAGTTCGCAGATCGGCGAAAAACAGCGGTTTTCCTGGGGGAAAACGAGAAACGCGCCGCTACGGGTCGATCAGTATCGAGGTATCCTTACCTTTACCGCGAAGTAAGGAAACGCAATGGATGTCGTGTCCCGGATGACGAGCAAGGGCCAGGTGACCGTGCCCAAAGCGGTGCGGGACACCCTGAAGCTGCGGGAGGGCGACCGGGTCGTCTTTCGGGTCGTCGGTGAGCGCGCCGAGCTGGCGCGGACGGCCGATCTGCTCGAGCTCGCGGGCGCGGTGCCGGTCTCGGCGCCGCCGGCCGAGCCCGGGACGGGTTGGGACGAGGTCAGACGGCAGCTGCGCGATGTACGGGAGCGGCGGGAGCGGTGAAGGCAGTCCTCGACACCAACGTGCTCGTTCGCCACCTGACGGCCGATCCGCCCGAGCAGGGGCGCCGGGCGACCGCGTTTCTCGCCCGTGCCGAGGAGTTACTGCTTCCCGACCTCGTCGTCGCCGAGCTCGTTTACGCGCTCGAGTCGGCCTACGAGCTCGAGCGCCCGCGTGTCGCCGAGCTGGCGCGCGCCGTCATCGCCTTCCCCGCTATCGTCGTCCTCGACGAGACGCTGCTCCTGCGATCTCTCGAGCTCTACGAGAGGGAGAGACTCGACTTCGTAACTTCTTACCTGGCCGCCAGCGCCGAGAGGAGCGGGGTGGGGGCCGTCGCCTCTTTCTACCGCTCGCTCGAGTCGTTCCCGAGTGTGCGGCTGATCGAGCCGGCCTGAGCGGTTCTAGGCGCCGCTTCGCGTTCAGCCGCCCGTAAAAGGCGTATCAAGCGGCGGGACACACCTCTCCTCCCCGGAGCGCATAGCGGGTTGAAGATCCGCGGACTGGGCGTGATCGGTGAGTACGAGACGCGCTCAAGTGTTCCGAAAGCGGCGGGACCCACCTCTCCTCCCCCCACCCACCCACGGGGCGTAACACGGTATCAACGAAAAACGCCCGCAAATGTGCCGGTTTCGCACCAAAGCAGCACCCGAACTCGAGCCGGGCGTCAGGACTTCGTTCGAACTCGGCTCTCAATCCGCGAAATACGCGTGATCACAGCAGTCGTCGCCCTGCATCAGCGTTTTCGTGCGCTCGAAACGGATCGGCGGATCGAAGGAGGCGGCGGTGTGCGGATCTGTCGCGCAGACGAAGGCGTAGAGCCAGTCTGCGGCGTTCAAACGGGCGGCGAGCTCAACGTGCGGGCAGCGTGTAACGCAGAACTGGAGGCCGTTAGGACGGGGCTCGGAGCTGAACTCGAAACCGAGCTCGGGCAGCGGCTCCCAGAGCAGGCGCACGAGATCGTCGAGCGAGTTGCCCTCTTGACGAGCCAGCTCGGTCCAGTAGGCACGGGTCTCGTTCGCGCACAGCTTCCCGAGCAGGGCGAGGACGCGCTCGCGCCCGAAGCGCTCGCTTGTCGACTCGAGCACCTCAATCTTGCCCGCGCCCGCCTCGGCGGCGAGCCAGGCCGGAGCGAGGGCGTCGAACAGCTCGCGCTCGCCCGGATCGAAACCGTGCATCTCCGCCTTCTCGGGCTGGAACCAGAAGTCGAGCCAGTCGAGTAGCTTCCGCCACTGCTCGGCGCAGGAATACCCCTGCTCAGAGCCGGAATTTTGGTCGGTCACGTTCGCTTCCTTTCTCACGGCGGAGGGTGAGAATCGGCCGGGACTCGTTCCCGAACCGGCTCTCGATTCCTGGGGCGGTGTTCAGCGTCCGAGGATGCTATCGATCTCGGCGACCTGCTCGGCCGTGAGCGGGCCGTGCTGCATGGCGCCGGCGTTCTCCTCGGCCTGGGCAGCCGTCTTGATGCCCGGGATCGGGACGGTCTGGCCGCTGCGGGCCCAGATCCAGGCCAGGGCGCCCTGTACGAGCGTGCGCCCGTTCGAGCTCAGGATCTCGCGTATCGCGTCGAGCTTGGCCAGCCACTCGGCGCGCGGGGCGCCGTTCTCGTCGAAGACGGCCACCCATTCGATTCCCGAAGCGCGGAAGTCGTCGTCGGAGGTGATGCGAGTGTTCTTCGTGTACTTCCCGCTCAAAAAGCCCATCGCGAGCGGGTTTCGGTTGATGCTGGCGAGGTTCTCGCGCTCGCACAAATCGAGCATCGCCGGGCTGTCCTCGAACACGTTCAGGTTGTGCTGAATCGCCGTGTAGCCCGGCCGCCCCAGCCAGCGCTCGCCGCGCGGAACGTCGTCGGTGCTCCAGCAGTAGGCGCGAATCAGGCCCTTGCTCAGAAGCTCGTCCAGCACCTCTGCGACCGCATCGGCCGCGGTCAGGTCGAGATCGCCGATGTGGAGCTGGTAGAGGTCGATGCGGTCGGTGCCGAGCCGGCGCAGCGAGGCTTCGCAGGCGCTACGGACGTACTCCGGCGCGGCGCTCGGTCCGTGCGAGCGGCGGCTGCCATCGTCGTCGAACGTCCAGCCGAACTTGGTCGCGATGACGACCCGATCGCGATCCTTGCCGAGCGCCTGGCCGAGGATGCGCTCGCTGTGCCCGGCGCCGTAGGAATCTGCCGTGTCGAAAAACGTCACGCCGCTGTCGAGGCCGCGGCGGATCGCCGCGATCGAGTCGTTGTCGTCGATCTGACCCCAGCCCATCGTCCTGCCGTCTTCCCAGACCACCGGGCCCCCGATCGCCCAGCAGCCAAGGCCCATCGCGCTGACCTCAATGCCGGAGCGTCCGAGCGTTCGCGTCATCGTCACGTTGTTCGCCTCCGTTTCTTTGATATTCCAGGGATTTATATCAGTGAGAGCCGAGAATCTCCGAGACCTGGCGCATCTCGGCGGGGCCAAGCGGCCCGAACTCCAGTGCGCGGGCATTCTCCTCGGCTTGCTTGACGCTCTTGAAGCCGGGAATAGGGATCGTGCGCCCGCTGCGGCCCCAGATCCAGGCCAGGGCGCCCTGCACGAGCGTGCGTCCGCCGGAGGTCAAAACCTCGCGCAGCGCGTCCACCTTCTCGAGAAGCTCCGGCGCCGGACGGCCGTCTTTGAAGAACTGGACCCATTCCGGGCCGAGCTGGCCGCGCACGTCGTTCTCCGGCAACTTCGAGTCGAGGCCGAACTTGCCGCTGAGTATGCCCATGGCGAGCGGAGCGCGGTTGACACTGGCGAGGTCGTGCTCGTCGCAGATCGCAAGCAGCTCGGAGGCATCTTTGAAGACGTTGAGATCCATCTGGATGGCGCTGCAGCCGGCCTTGGCCGCGTACAGGCGGGCACAGGGAAGGTCGTCCGTGCTCCAGCCGTAGGCCCGGATCAGGCCCTCGGCGACGAGCTCCTCGAGGGTCTCGGCGACTTCTTCCGCCTGCGCTTGCGGCAGCGACCAGATGTGTAGCTGGTAGAGGTCGATCCGATCGAGGCCGAGTCGTCTGGAGCGACGCCTGGCAGGCCTCGCGGATGTGCGCCGGCAAGACGTCCTCGCCCGTCCAGACGCGCTTCTCCTCGTCGAAGACGTTACCGAACTTGGTAGCAATGACGACGTCGTCCTTCCGGTCGGCGATCGCCTTGCCGAGCACACGCTCGCTGTGACCGCAGCCGTATACGTCGGCTGTGTCGAAGAAGTCGACGCCGAGGTCGATCGCGCTGCGGATGGCCCTGATCGACTCTTCGTCGTCGACCTCGCCCCAGCCGACCGGGGTCTCCCCCCAGTTCCAGACACCGCCGATTGCCCAGCAGCCAAGTCCCATTGCGCTGACCCCGATGCCGGAGCGTCCAAGTGTGCGTCTCGTTGTTCCAACCGGGTTCTGCATCGATCTTCCTCCTGCGCAATCTGTTGTTGACAGAGCGAGTCTGGCTGAGTCATAGTATGACCGCAAGTACGAATTAGCTTAAAATACCAAAGGAAAAGTAATAAACCCTGGAAAACCCATGAATCTGCGCTTCGTCGAAACGCTCAGAGAGGTGGGTGAACGCGGCTCCTTCTCGGCCGCCGCGACCGCTCTTCACTTCACTCAACCGGCCGTTTCCAGACAGGTTGCCCAGCTCGAGCGCGAGGTCGGGATGCCGCTGGTCGTGCGCAGCCGCCAGGGTGTGAGCCTGACCGCAGCCGGGCGCCTCGTTGTCGAGCACGCCGAGGTGATCCGGGGCCAACTGCTGCAGCTCGAGACCTCACTCACCGAGCTATCTGGAGGATCGCGCCTGGCCGTCGGCATCGGCGGTTTTCCGAGCGCCTTCATCGGCATGATCCCCGAGCTCGTGCACGGCTTGCGCGAGCGGGTTCCCGAGGCCGAGATAACACTCAAACGCTGTGGCCACGACGAGGCGCTCTCCCTTCTGCGCGGCGCCGAGATCGACTTCGCGCTCGTCTTTGCCCGTCCCGAGCTCGCGCAGAGGTTGGCCGGGATCGAGATCGTCGAGATGGGGGAGGAGCCGATGCTCGCGATGCTGCCCCGGACGCATAGGCTCGCCCTCGAGTCGAGGGTTAACCTTCCCGACCTGGCCAACGAAGCCTGGATAGTCGGTGCGCCCGATCCGACCTCGTCGATCATCGTCAACGCCTGCCTGGCCGCCGGCTTCGACCCGAACGTCGTTTTCGAGACAGACGACCCGCTTGCGACCCAGAGTCTGGTCGCAGCCGGTCTCGGCGTCTCGCTCTCCTCGCCCTGGGCCTCGGCGGCGCTGCGCGAAGATCTCGTTCTGAAGCCACTCGCACCGCCCGTACCGATCCGCCGCGTTCGAGCGCTGGTTGTCGATCCGCCCGGGCCGGGGGCGCGCATCCTGCTCGAGCTGGCGCGCGAGCTCGAGCTGGGGCAGCTGGAGGAGTCGGCGAACTAGTCGCGCTACACTGACCGGGCTACCGCGACTGGCGCGGGAAGGTGGAGCACCACCGGGGAGCGGTAGCCGAGTAGAAGCCGCGCGCCTGGGCACCAAGGTCGAGACAAAGGGGTGCCCATGAGCGCGCAGATATTCGTCGAGCCGACTATTCGCCAGGTAGATCCGGCGGTCGCAGGTCTGATCGAGCGGGAGTTCGAGCGGCAGTCGCAGACGATTTGCCTGATTCCGTCCGAGAACTACGTCTCGCGCGCGGTGCTGGCCGCGCTTGGGAGCGTCTTCACCAACAAGTACTCCGAGGGCTACTCGGGGCGCCGTTACTACGAGGGTCAGCAGATCGTGGATGAGCTGGAGCCGCTCGCGATCGAGCGGGCAAAGAACCTGTTCGGCGTCGAGCACGCGAACGTTCAGCCCTATTCGGGCTCGCCGGCCAACCTCGCCGTCTACATGGCCTTCCTCGAGCCCGGCGACACCATGATGGGGATGGCGCTGCCTATGGGCGGCCATCTCACCCACGGCTGGGGCGTCTCGGCGACGGGAAAGTGGTTCCGCTCGGTTCAGTACGGAGTGCGCCGCGAGACCGGGCGCGCCGACCTCGACGAAGTCCGCGAGCTGGCGCTACGGGAGCGGCCGAAGCTGATCTTCTGCGGCGGCACTGCGATCCCGCGCACGATCGACTTTCCTGGCTTTGCCGAGATCGCAAACGAGGTCGGGGCGATTCTCGCCGCCGACATCGCCCACATCGCCGGTCTGATCGCCGGCGGCGTCCATCCCTCCCCGGTCGGCTACGCGCAGGTGCTCTCGACCACGACGCACAAGACGCTGCGCGGCCCGCGCGGGGCGATGCTGATGTGCGCCGAGGAGCACGCCGCAGCGCTCGACAAGGCCGTCTTTCCGGGCTTACAGGGGGGTCCGCACGACAACACCACCGCGGCGATCGCGGTCGCGCTCGAAGAGGCCGGCCGGCCCGATTTCGCGGCCTACGCCGCTCAGATCGTCGCAAACGCCAAGGCGCTTGCGGAGGCGCTTGCCGAACGAGGCTTCGATCTCGTCTCGGGCGGCACCGACAACCACCTGATCCTCGTCGACCTGAGCTCGAAAGATATCCCCGGCAAGCCCGTCGCCAAGGCGCTCGACCGGGCGCGCATAACCGCCAACCGCAACACCGTCCCCTTCGACCAGCGCAAGCCCTTCGATCCCTCGGGCATCCGCTTCGGCACCCCGGCCGTTACAACGCGCGGCATGAAGGAGCGAGAGATGCTCGAGATCGCCCGCTGGATCGACGAGGGAGTCGAGGCCGCGAAGCGCGAGGACGAGAGTGAGATCGAGCGGATCGCCGGCGAGGTGCTGGAGCTGACGCGCGCCTTCCCGATCCCGGGCGCCCCGGATTAGCCGGTTTCGCGTAAGCCGACGCTACACGGGCTCGGACGGGCGCCGCGACTGCTTGTCGATCCCCGACGTCCGGCGTACGCTCGTCCGAAGGCAATCGCCCATAACAGCCATGCCCGCCGCCGCTTTCACGGATGTCTTCGGTCGCGACGAGGAGCTCGCCGCGATCGAGAGCTTCTTTCGAGACACTACCCTGCGCGCGCTCCTGATCGAGGGCGAGGCCGGGATCGGCAAGACGACGCTCTGGCGCGCAGGCGTCGAGCTTGGGCGTGGGCGCGGCGATCGGGTACTCGTCGCCAGCCCGGGCCGGGCGCAGAAAGACTTCGCCTACGGGGCGCTCGCCGATCTCGTCTCGGATGTCCTGGACAGGCTCGACGAGCTTCCCGGCCCACAGCGCCGAGCGCTTGCGGTCGCGCTTCTCCGGGAGGAGCACGAGGGCCTGCGCCTGGAGCCCCGCGCCGTCTCGGTCGCGTTGCTCGGACTGCTGCGCCTGCTCTCCGAAGGAGGACCGCTGCTGGTTGCAGTCGACGACATCCAGTGGCTCGATCGCGCCTCGGCGCTCGCGCTCGAGTACGCCCTACCCCGTCTCGAGGACGCGCGGCTTCGCATCCTTTTCGCTTTGCGGCTGGAGGAATCCGCCAGCGTCCCACTCGAGCTCGAGCGCGCCTTCCCACCCGGACGCCTGCGCCGGTTGGCCGTGAGCGGTCTCAGCTCCGGAGCCCTGCACAAGTTGATCCGCGGGCGGCTCGACCTCGCTCTCACCCGGCCGATACTCCATCGCGTGCACGAGCTCACCGGTGGCAACCCCTTCTTCGCGCTCGAGGTCGCCCGCGAGCTCGACGCTCACAAGGCCGAGCTGGCTCCCGGCGAGCCGCTGCCCGTCCCGGCGAATGTCCAGGAGCTCGTTCGCCGGCGACTGCGCAGGCTGCCGGCGCCCAGCCGCGACGTGTTGCTCGCGGCGGCGATGCAGCGCCAACCGGCCGTCTCCACGTTGGAGGAAGCCCTGCCCGGCGCCGAGGCCACGCTGGACGATTCGCTCCTGGCCGGTGTCGTCGAGCTCGACGGCGATCGAATCCGCTTCTGCCACCCACTCTTTGCCTCTGGGATCTACGGCCTGGCGCCGCCGAAGCGCCGCCGACAACTCCACTCACGCCTCGCCGAGTTGGCTCCAGACGCCGAGGAGCGAGCGCAGCACGTAGCCCTTGCCGCCGAGGGGCCGGACGCATCCGTGGCCACTCTGCTCGAGCAAGCTGCCGAGCGCGCCCGCAAGCGCGGCGCGGGCGCCGTTGCGGCTGAGCTCTACGCGCATGCCGTCTCGCTCACGCCCGCAGGCGAGGAGGAGGCGCTTCGCAGGCGTTGGGTCGAGCAGGGCGAGTGTCTTCTGTCCTGTGGCGACCAAAAGGCGGCCTGTGCGCTACTCGAGAAGTTGATCGCAAGGACGCCGTGCGGCCCCGAGCGGGCCTGGCTCCGCGCGATGCTCGCGATCTGGGAGATCCATCATTTCGGACAGCTAGTTGCGAGACTGAGGGAGCTTCTGCCCGAGGCGCGCGACGATGCAGGCGTGACTGCACGCATCCTCGCGGAACTTGCGGCGCACGAGATCGAGAGCGCGAAGGCTCTTCGCTACGGGCGGGAAGCGGTCGAGTACGCCGAGGAGTCGGGCGATTCCGCGGTGCTGGCCTACGCCCTCAAGCTGCTCGGTAGTGTCGAGATCTATGTCGGTCTCTCGCCGCGCGATGAGCTGGCTCGAGCCGACAAGCTCTTGGGCAACCAGAACGGCGCTTTTCCGGACTCGCCATGGCGCCAGCCGCGCTTCATCATGGGGCTGCACGATCTGTGGACGGGCGAGCTCGAGCGGGCGCGCGCAGCGTTCGAGCCGATCCGGGAGCGACTGAGCGCGAGCGGAAACGAATACCATCTTGCCCAGATGCTCCCCTATCTCGCCGATCTCGAGTGGCGAGCGGGGAACTGGCAGCGAGCGGCCGAGCTCGCCGAGAAGTCCCGTGAGCTGGTGATCGAGGCCAAGGCGCCAGAACCCTGGCTTGGGTTCTTCGTCTGCGCCCTGGCTGCCGCAAGCGGCGGCGAGACGGAGCGAGCAAGGGAGCTCGCCCACGAGGGTATCCGCATTGGAAAGGCGGCCAACAACGCGGGCGACTCGCTGCTCAATCGCTGGCTGCTCGGCTTCGTCGAGCTCTCGCTCGGCGACGTCGAAGCGGCTGCCGATCGGCTCCTCGAGCTCGCCTCCGAGCTGGAGCGCCGCGGCGTCAACGACCCCGGCACCGTCCCGCTCTGGGGCGACGCGGTCGAGAGCCTGGTCGAGACGGGCGCTCTCGAGCGGGCCGAGGAATTGACCCGGCGCCTGGAGCGAATGGCGCCCAAGCTGGAGCATCCCTACCGAGACGCGATCGCCGCCCGCTGCCGCGGCCTGGTCGCCTCTGCCAAGGGTGAACACGAGCGCGCGATCGCCGAGCTGGAAGACTCGGCAGTTCGCTTCGAGGCGATCGGTATGCCCTTCGAGCGGGCGCGCAGCCTGCTTTCCCTCGGCATCGCCGAGCGCCGAACCAAGCAGCGCCGCGCCGCCCGCGAGTCGCTGAGCGCGGCCCGATCGCTGTTCGAGAGCCTGCCGGCGCCGCTCTGGGCCGGCAAGGCAACGAGCGAGCTGGAGCGGGTCAGCGGTCGCGCTGCAACCGGCGAAGGCGAGCTGACGGCCACCGAGGAAGGGGTCGCGCGCCTCGTTGCGCAGGGCCTCTCGAACAAGGAGGTCGCCGCCCGGCTCTTCATCACCGTGCGCACGGTCGAGGCGACGCTCACCCGCGTCTACGCGAAGCTCGGTCTGCGCTCGCGTAGCGAGCTCGCCGCCCGTCTCGGCGCCGGCTCCGCCGAGTCCGACTGAGCATCCGCTCGCACTCATCTTGTGTGGTCGGGCGCCTCATTTTGTGTGGTTTTCCGGTCTTTCTCCGCGTCTCCCGGGCGCGTAGCGTCGAGCACATGTCCGAAGGGAGAAACGGGCGATGAGCCGCGAGCCGGTCGAGCTCTCTAGTCGCCGAGTGGGCGCTTTGGGGCTACGAATCACCGGCCGAAATCGGTGTTCCGGCGGACGACCGTGCGTTTTCCTTCGGAGGGGTGACGCTCATGACCAAATAGGCAGCCCACTCGCCCGAGCTAGGCGCGGGTGAGCATGGGAACGGAGGAGAGAACGATGAGAAAGAACAAGCACAAGCGCTGGCTCGCCGCGTGGCTGCTTGCGGCGATTGGTACCGCTATCGCCTTGCTGGCGGGATCGACGCCGGCTCCGGCGGCGTTTCCAGGGGTGAACGGGAAGATTGCGTTCGAGAGCGACCGCGACGGCAACTACGACATCTACGTGATGAACGCCGATGGCTCGGATCAGGTCTCGTTAACCGACAGCAGCGGATACAACCTCAACCCAGCCTGGTCTCCCGATGGTCGCAAGATCGCGTTCGAGAGCTTTCGGGACGGCAATCCTGAGATCTATGTTATGAACGCCGACGGCTCGAACCAGACTCGGCTGACCTACGACGAAGCCGCCGACAATCAGCCAGCCTGGTCTCCCGACGGCAGCAAGATCGCATTCGTGAGCTACCGGGACGGCGACTACGAGATCTACGTCATGGACGCAGACGGCTCGGGCCAGACCCGGCTCAGCAACAGACCAGGTGTCGACCGAGATCCGGCCTGGTCTCCTGACGGCAGCAAGATCGCGTTTACCAGTGAGCGGGATGGCAACCCGGAGATCTACGTAATGAACGCGGACGGATCGAGCCAGACGCGTCTCACCTACAGCGCGGGTCTCCCAGATCAGGCTTGGCTGGGTATCGACCAAGACCCAGCATGGTCTCCCGACGGCAGCAAGATTGCCTTCACTAGCTACCGAGATGGCGACACCGCGGTTTTCGTCATGAACGCCGACGGCTCGGCTCAGACGCGGCTTTCTGAAGAAAACACGAGCGACTTCGGCCCCGCCTGGTCGCCCGATGGCAGCAAGATTTCTTTCTTCAGCTATCGGAGTGGGAGAGCTGACGTCTATGTCATGAACGCCGACGGCTCGGCTCAGACGCGGCTCACCGACAACCCCGCTGCCGACCAAGCGCCGGACTGGCAGCCGATCCCCGCTACCACATCTAGTGAAAAGATCGCCTTCGTCAGCGACCGTGACGGTAGCTATGAGGTCTACGTCATGAACCGCGACGGAAGCGGTCAGACTCGACTCACAGGTCCCGGCCTGGGCGTGAACGACTGGCCGTCCTGGTCTCCCGACGGCGGCAGGATCGCCTTCACGAGCGACCGTGACGGCAACTGGCAGATCTACCTCATGAACGCCGACGGCTCGAACCAGACGCGGATCACGGACGGCGCCTACATGAACTACCGGCCCTCCTGGTCGGTGGGCGGCAAGATTGCGTTCGAAAGCAACCGCGCGGCCGGCAACCTGGACATCTACGCCATGAACGCCGACGGCTCGAACCAGGCGCGGCTGACAGATGATCCGGGCGACGACGCGCGGGCGACGTGGTCGCCGGACGGCAGCAAGATCGCTTTCGAGAGCAACCGAACCGGCAACTGGGAGATATGGGTGATGAACGCCGACGGTTCGGGCGAGATACAGCTCACTGACAATCCGGGTGACGATTTCGCACCCTCCTGGTCTCCCGATGGCCAAAGGATCGCCTTCTCCAGCGACCGCGGCAGCTCGTACGAGGTTTACGTCATGAATGCCGACGGCAGCGAGCTGAGGCAGCTCACGGACACTCCGGCCTGGAACTACCTTCCGGCCTGGTCTCCGGACGGCAGCGAGATCGCCTTTGTGAGCCTCCGCGACGGCACGGCCGAGGTCTACACGATGAACCCCGATGGCGGCAGCCAGACCAGGCTAACCCACGACACCAGCTCGGAACACGGACTCGCCTGGCAGCCGCTCCCGATTCCCGATCGCACGGCTCCCACAATCGCATGCGAGGCGCCTGACGCGACCTGGCACCCCGAAAACGTAACGCTCTCCTGCACGGCGAGCGACAGCGGATCGGGTCTCGAAGACCCCGAAGATGCGAGCTTCGCGCTCTCGACGGCCGTTCCCGCGGGCATCGAGACAGCCGACGCTCAGACCGGCGTGCGCGAAGTCTGCGACAAAGCCGGGAACTGCGCCGTTGCCGGTCCGATCGGAGGAAACGAGATCGACAAGAAGGCACCGTCAATAGCGCTCAGCGTCCCAACCGCCGGCGCAACTTACGTGTTGAGAGAGGTTGTGCTCGCCGATTACTCCTGCACGGACGGCGGCTCCGGTGTCGCCTCCTGCGGCGGGCCGGTCGCAGACGGTGCGCCGTTGGATACCAGCTCGGTCGGCGCGAGAAGTTTCTCGGTCTCCGCCGCGGACAACGCGGGCAATGTTGCTCCTCCGCTCTCGGCCCGCTACGCAGTCGTCTACGGCCAGCGCCTGCTCTTCAACCCGATGCGGCCGTCGAAGATGATCACGCTTCGGTTGATCGATGCCAGGCGTAGGAACGTCTCCTCGGCCTCTATCGTCCTAACCGTGAAGACGATCGATAGAGCGCCGGTGTCGGGGCAGCGGTTCACTTTCGTCCGCGGGAGGGCCGCGTACACGTACACGCCCAGGGTCGTCCGCGGTTCTCATGTCCTCACCTTCGTCGCGGGCGCCGATCCGACTACCCATGTAGTCGCCTTCGTCCGCTAGTAGGCAGCCAACGTACGCCGGGCGACTCCACCGTGGGTCGTCCGGCGTACGGGCTCCGAGTCGAGGCCGGCGCACGCGACTCGGAGCCCGCCCGTGACGGGGGGTTAGGCCTCAGCTCTGAACGAGGTCTCAGCGGAGCTCGAGCTGCCGGGCGCTCGGTACTTCGCCTCGAGGCGACACTCACCCGCGTCTACGCGAAGCTCGGCCTGCGCTCGCGTAGCGAGCTCGCCGCCCGTCTCGGTGCCGGCTCCGCCGAGCCCGACTGAGCACCAGCTCGCGCTCATTTCGTGTGGTCGGGCGCCTCATTTTGTGTGGTTTTCCGGTCTTTCTCCGCATCTCTCGGGCGCGTAGCGTCGGGCACATGTACGAAGCGAGAAACGGGCGACGAGTCGCGAGCCGGTTGAGCTCTCTCGCCTTGCTCGTCTCTCGGCTCGAGCTTAAGAACCAGGAGGGTTGAGAGATGAAAGCTTTCATGGGATGTATCTCGACGGGATTGCAGGTGTGCGCGAGACGGAGGCGCCTGGTCCTGATCGGCGTGGCCGCGATCGTGCTGACCGCGCTTCTACCGGCCGGCGCCTCGGCGACATTGAGCTTCAAGGCGCACAGCGACTTCAGCGTGGGCACGAGCCCGACCTCGGTCGCAATCGGCGATTTCAACGGCGACGGAAAGCAAGACCTGGCGGTCGCCAACGAAATCTCGGGCACCGTGTCGGTACTGCTCGGCACGGGCACGGGCTCGTTCGGAGTGGCAACCAACTTCAGCGTCGGCGCGCAGCCGTACTCGGTCGCGGTCGGCGACTTCAACGGCGACGGCAAGCAGGACCTGGCGGTCGCCAACGGCGGCTCGACCACCGTCTCGGTACTGCTCGGTACGGGCACGGGCTCGTTCGGAGCGAAAACCGACTTCACTGTGGGTACGAGCCCGCTCTCGGTCGCGGTCGGCGACTTCAACGGCGACGGCAAGCAGGACCTGGCGGTCGCCAGCTACGGTTCGAACAACGTCTCGGTACTGCTCGGCACGGGCACGGGCTCTTTCGGAGCGGCAACCAATTTCGGTGCAGACACCGGCCCGTACTCCGTCGCCGTCGGCGACTTCAATGGCGACGGCAGGCAGGACTTGGTGGTCACCAACTTCACCTCGAGCAACGTCTCGGTGCTGATCGGCAACGGCAATGGTTTGCTACAAGCACCAACCAACTACAACAACGTGGGCGCGCGCCCGATCTCGGTCGCGGTCGGCGACCTGAACGGCGACGGTGTGCAGGACCTAGCCGTCGCAAATGACTATTCGACCAACAACGTATCGGTGCTGCTCAATACGGGCGTAGGCTCGTTCGGACCTGCGACCAACTTCAGCGTAGGCTCTTACCCGTCCGCGGTCGCGATCGGCGACTTCAACGGCGACGGCTGGAAAGACCTGGCGGTCGCCAACTCCGGTTCGAACAACGTATCGGTGCTGCTCAACGCCCCTCCCAGCGCCGACCCGAGCCCGAGCTCGCTCAGCTTCGGAAGTGCGGGCTCGCCGGTTCCCCAGGGCACGGTCAGCGCTCCGCAGACCGTGACCGTGACCAACAACGGTACGACTCCACTTGTCGTCCTGGGATTTGCCGTCGGCGGCAGCAACCCGAACGACTTCTTCACCAGCACCGACACCTGCGGAGGGCAGATCGCTCCGGCGGCGAGCTGCACGGTGCAGGTGCGCTTCGCTCCGCAGGCTCAGGGCTCGCGCTCTGCGACGCTCCGCGTGCTCAGTAACGCGCCGAGCTCTACGCAGGTAGCGCTGACAGGGACGGCCGGACAGCTTCCGCAGGGACCCGCCGGCTCGACCGGCGCAACGGGCCCGACCGGGGCGACCGGTCCCACCGGGGCGACAGGCTTAACCGGGGCAACCGGTGCGACCGGACCAACCGGCGCAACCGGGGCGACCGGCCCAGCGGGT
This sequence comes from Gaiellaceae bacterium, assembly GCA_050011315.1. Taxonomy (GTDB): domain Bacteria; phylum Actinomycetota; class Thermoleophilia; order Gaiellales; family Gaiellaceae; genus Fen-549. The sequence goes on along the minus strand of JBEKJI010000004.1, from coordinate 151,926 downwards.
GCTCCCGGTGCAACCCCCGCCGCCGTGGCAGGCCCGCAGGGGCCGAAGGGTGACCCCGGCCAGGTCGAGCTCGTGACCTGCAAGGTCGTCACGGTCAAGGTGAAGGGACACAAGGTCAAGCGCAACAAGTGCACCACCAAGCTGGTCTCGGGCACGGTCAGCTTCACGACCTCGAGCGCGGTGCGGCGCGCGTCTATCAGCCGAGGCCACGTGCTCTATGCGACCGGCATCGTCACGAGCAAGGGCCTGATGCTTCATGCCCTTCGCCGGGTGCAAGCGGGGCGCTACACGCTCACGCTCCGCTACCGGCAGGGTCACAAGCAGATGACCACGCGCTCTCAGATCACAATCGGTTGATTGAGTAACAAGAGGGCGGCCGGGCTGCCGGGCTCGGCCGCCATGGAAGGAGCGGTGCCTCGTCGAGACGAAGCACCGCTCCTCTCTCATCCATCCGCTGGGCGAGGAGATGTGAGATGAAGCACTTTCTGGTCGAGCTCTACGTTCCGAGGCGCAAGGCCTCCGATTTCGAGAGCGAGGTCGCCCGGGTCAGGTCGGTCAGCGATGACCTCCGCAGCCGAGGGGTTCCAGTCCGTCACCTGCGCTCGCTCTTCCTGCCCGAGGAGGAGACCTGTTTCCACCTCTTCGAGTCCTCGGGGACAGAAGCCGTCGAGGAGGCGATTCGGAGCGCGGGCCTGGAGTGCGAGCGGATCTCACAGGCGCTCGACTCGGCGAGCGACGTGTACGCCTGAGCGAGTCTGGCTCCGCTACGTCTACGCCGGCGCGCTCCTCGGGAACTACCAGCACCGGCAGAGCCGGCCGGTCGCTGAACGGCTTGACCGAGTCGTACGATCGGGTCTGATGGCGCTTGGCCCCGGTTGTTGACTTACCCGCGATGTCGTATCGTGGGCGCGACTTCCACGTCCCTTATGCGGGAGAGCCGTCATGCCCGTAGCCAGCGCCTCCGAGGTCTTCGGTCGCGACGAGGAGCTCGCCGCGATCGACGCCTTTCTCGAGCACACCGCCCAGCGGGCGCTCCTGATCGAGGGCGAGGCCGGGATCGGTAAGACGACGCTCTGGCAGGCGGCCGTCGAGCGTGCGGGCGATCAGGGAGGGCGGATCCTCGTCGCCCGTCCCGTTGGCGCCGAGGCTCAGCTCTCGCACTCGGGTCTAGGCGACCTGCTGCAGGATGTTCCCAGGGAAGTCGCCGCCGGTTTGCCCGAGATCCAGCAGCGCGCGCTCACAGTTGCCCTGGCCGAAGACGAGCAGTCCGAAGGAGAAGTGCTCGACGGGCGTGTGCTGGCGACCGCCTTCCTGAACCTCCTGCGCGCGCTCGCCGAGGAGAAGCCGGTCGTGATCTGTGTCGACGACCTGCAGTGGCTCGACCGCTCGAGCGCCTCGGTGCTCGTCTTCGCGCTTCGTCGCCTGGGCGGCTCGGCCGTTCGGCTCCTCGCCTCCTGCCGCGGCGAGATCGGAGCGCCGCTTCCCTTCGAGCTCGAGCGCGCGCTTCCGGAGGGACTCGAGCGGCTCGGGGTCGGCCCGCTCTCGGAGGGCGCTCTGCACCGGTTGCTGCGTCAACGCCTCGGCCTCAGTCTCTCGCGCTCGCTGCTGCACGCCGTGCGCGAGACCTCGGGCGGCAACCCCTTCTACGCGCTCGAGCTGGGCCGTGCGGGGATCGAGCGAGGCGAAGACGGCTCCGTTCGCCTGCCGCACAATCTCGAGCTCCTTGCTCGCGAAAGGTTGCAGGGACTCCCGGCCGCCGCCCGCGAGGCGCTCGCCTACATCTCGGCCCTCGCGGAGCCAACCGCGGCGCTCCTGGCGCGGGTGGGCGCCGAAGATGGACTCGAGCCCGCGCTCGCGGCGGGCGTGCTCGAGCTCCACGAGGGGCGCCTCCGTTTCAGCCATCCCCTGCTTGCCTCGGCGGCCTGGGGTACGGCCGACCCCGTGCGCAGGCTCGAGATCCACCGCGCCCTCGCCGAGGTCGTAGACGATCCCGAAGAGCGAGCCCGCCACCTGGCGATGGCGAGCGAAAGGCCGGATGCCAGGGTAGCGATGGTGCTGGAGCAGGCCGCCGAGAGCGCGCGAGCGCGCGGTGCGCCTGCGGCCGCCGCCGAGCTCTTGGAGCAGGCCCGTCGCCTGGCACCGGCAGACGACCCGGAGCTCTGGGCCCGGCTGACGGAGCGAGCCTCCTTGATGCACTACCAAACCGGAGACTGGGACAGGCCGATGCAGCTCGCCGAGGAGGCGCTCGAGCGGCTTCCCGCGGGACCGGAGCGGGCCGCCATTCTCACCGTCGCCTGCGAGATGCGGCCCGGCGCTCTCGATCTGTGCCGACAGGCGGTCGAGGAGGCAGGCGAGACCGAGGTTCGGGCGCGGGCACTTCTCGCTCTCGTCGAGCAGTGCACCTTCACGGGCGAGCACGCGCGTGCGATCGGGATCGCGACCGAGGCCTACGAGCTCGCCGAGCGGTTGGGCCGGCGTGACCTGATGGGCGTTGCGCTCGTCTACCGCGCGGCGATGAGGATGGGTGGGGAAGTGCCGCCGGAGCGGGAGGATCTGGCCGACCTCGCCGCGGCGGTCGAGATCGAGCGAGAGCTGGGAGGTCTGCCAACGAGCATCCACAACGCTCCGGCGACTCACCTGGCGTTCTCGAAACTTCTCTGCGAGGACGATGTTCCGGCGGCTGCCCGCTTACTCGAGGATAGGCTGCGCGAGGCGAGAGAGAAGGGCGACGAGAGGAACTACGCGCATCTGGCAATCGACCTTGTCGACTCTGAGCTGGAGCTCGGCAACTGGTCACGTGCCCGCGAGCTCGCCGAGGAAGGCATGGAGCTCTGCCAACTCGCGGGAGACAGACACACCTACTCCGATTACGCAGCAATGCTCGGGTCGATCGCCGCCCACGAAGGCGATCTCGAGAGCGCGCGACCGCTCTACGAGGAGTCTCTGGCTCTTCACGAGGAGTTCGGCGATGTCGCCTGGTCGATGCAGCCCAGATCGTCGATGCTCTTCCTCGAGCTCTGCGAAGGACGAATCGACAGCGCTCGCGCGCGTATCGCCGAGATACGGGCCTTGTTCTGCGAGGATGCCGAGCCCACCTGGTTGCGCTTTCAGGGAGACGAGATCGAAGTGCTAGTCCTAGTCGGAGACCTCGAGGCGGCCCGCCATCGTGTGGACAACTTGCGCCTCGTCGGCGAGAAGCGAGGCTGGCCGCGCTTCCTCGCCTGGGCCGATCGTGGCGAGGGACTTCTCCTCGCGGCTCAGGGCGATCTCGAAGGTGCGCAAACGGCTCTCGAGAGCTCTCTTCGCCAGCACGAGAAGATCCCGCTGCCCTTCGAGCGGGCGCGGACGCTGCTCGTCTACGGCCAGCTGCTCCGGCGCGCCAAGCAGCGCAAGGCCGCGCGAGAGGTCTTGAATCAGGCGCTGGAGGAGTTCGAGCGGCTGGGCGCCAAGCACTTCGGCTCGAAGACGCGCGAAGAGCTTGCGCGCGTCGGCGGCCGCTCCCCCGCCGGCGAAGGCGAGCTGACGGCGACTGAGGAACGGGTCGCGCGCCTCGTTGCGCAGGGCCTCTCGAACAAGGAGGTCGCCGCCCGGCTCTTCATCACCGTGCGCACCGTCGAGGCGACGCTCACCCGCGTCTACGCGAAGCTCGGCCTGCACTCACGCGGAGAGCTCGCCGCCCGTCTCGGCGCCGGCTCCGCCGGGCCCGCCTGAGCATCCGCTCGCACTCATCTTGTGTGGTCGGGCGACTCATTTTGTGTGGTTTTCCGGTCTTTCTCCGTGGTCCCTGGGCGCGTAGCGTCGAGCACATGTCAGAAGCGAGAAACGGGCGCCGAGTCGCTCCCCTAGCGAGTTCTCTCATTAAGGCCTGTCTACCTGTGGGCAGGCGCCGCTCCGCTCGATTCTCGCATCGCACCTCGCCGCATAAAGGGAGAGATCCACGATGAAGAAGGCTCGCTTGCTCACGCTCTTTACGCTCGTTCTCGTCGCTGTCTCCGCTGGCCAGCTATCCGGCGCGCGTCGCGCCTACGCGGCCTCGCCGACCTTCACGGATATCGGCGCCGGCCTGACGGGCGTCTACTACAGCTCGGTCGCCTGGGGCGACTACAACTCGGACGGCAGTCCGGACATCCTGCTTACGGGCTATGACTCCTCTAATCATAGAATCGCCAAGATCTATAAAAACAACGGCAACGGTACCTTCAGCGAGGACATCACAGCCGACAGCGGACTGACCCCCGTTTCTTCCGGCTCGGTCGCTTGGGGTGACTACAACTCGGACGGCAAGCCGGACATCCTACTCACGGGCGCCAACAGCTTGGGGCCGGTCACGAAGATCTACAAGAACAACGGCAACGGCTCCTTCAGCGAGGACAGCACAGTCGACGCCGGCCTGGCCGGCGTCTCCATGAGCTCGGTCGCTTGGGGCGACTACAACTCGGACGGCAAGCCGGACATCCTGCTCACGGGCGTAGATGCCTTGTCCAATCCAGTCGCCAAGATCTACAAGAACAACGGCAACGGCACCTTCAGCGAGGACACCACAGCCGATGGCGGCCTACCAGGCGTTTATGCCGGCTCGGTCGCCTGGGGCGACTACAACTCGGACGGCAAGCCGGACATCCTGCTCACGGGCTACACGGGCTCCTCGCCGGTCACCAAGATCTACAAGAACAACGGCGACGGCAGCTTCAGCGAGGACACCACAGCCGAGAGCGGCCTGACGGGCGTCTACGAAGGATCGGTCGCCTGGGGCGACCACAACTCGGACGGCAAGCCGGACATCCTGCTCACGGGCTACACCGGCTCGGCCTACGTCAGCAAGGTCTACACCAATAACGGCAACGGCACTTTCAGCGTAGACGCGAGCGCGGGTCTGGTGCCTGTCTACGAAGGCGAGGGCGCCTGGGACGACTACAACTCGGACGGGAAGGCCGACATCCTGCTTACGGGCTACACCGGCTCGGCCTACGTCGCCAAGGTCTACAAGAACAACGGTAGCGGCAGCTTCAGCGAGGACACCACGGCCGACAGCGGCCTGACCGGCGTGGGCTGGGGCTCGGTCGCCTGGGGCGACTACAACTCGGACGGCAAGCCGGACATCGTGCTCACAGGGAGCAGTGGCTATGGGGACGTATCAACCGTTTACCAGAACCAAACAGCGATCGCGAACACCGCCCCGAGCGCGCCTACCAATCTCTCGGCTTCGGCCGGCTCGAACCAGGTAACGCTCTTCTGGAATGCGGCCAGCGACTCGCAAACGCCGGCCGCGGCGCTCACCTACAACCTGCGCGTGGGCACCGCGCCGGGTGGCTCCGTCGTCGTCTCGCCGCTGTCGCTCGCGAACGGAACGAGGTTAGTACCGCAGGACGGAAACGTGGGTGAGCGAACGAGCTATACGCTCAGCGGCCTCACTCCGGGCACCACCTACTACTGGAGTGTGCAGGCGGTCGACTCCGGCTATGCGGGCTCTGCCTTCTCGAGTGAAAGCACTTTCACCTACGCCTTCACCGACATCGGCGCCGCCCTGACCGGCGTCAGAATCAGCTCGGTCGCCTGGGGCGACTACAACTCGGACGGCAGGCTGGACATCCTGCTCACGGGCTACGGCGGCTCGGGGTCGATCGCCAAGATCTACAAGAACAACGGCGACGGCAGCTTCAGCGAGGACTACACAGCCGAGAGCGACCTGACCGGTGTCTACTACAGCTCGGTCGCCTGGGGCGACTACAACTCGGACGGCAAACCGGACATACTGCTTACGGGTTACAGCAGCTCGGGGCCGGTCAGCAAGATCTACAAGAACAACGGCAACGGCACCTTCAGTAGGGACACGACGGCCGACAGCGCCCTGGTGGGCGTCTACTACAGCTCGGTCGCCTGGGGCGACTACAACTCGGACGGCAAGCCCGACATCCTGTTTACGGGCTACACCGGCTCGGCCTACGTCGCCAAGATCTACAAGAACAACGGTAACGGCAGCTTCAGCGAGGACACTTCAGCCGACGCCTGCCTGACCGGTGTCTACTACAGCTCGGTCGCCTGGGGCGACTACAACTCGGACGGCAAGCCCGACATCCTGCTTACGGGCTTGGGCGCCTCGGCCTACGTCGCCAAGATCTACAAAAACAACGGCAACGGTACCTTCAGCGAGGACATCACAGCCGACAGCGGACTGACCCCCGTTTCTTCCGGCTCGGTCGCCTGGGGTGACTACAACTCGGACGGCAAGCCGGACATCCTACTCACGGGCGCCACCGACTCGGGCTACTACGTCAGCAAGATCTACAAGAACAACGGCAACGGCACCTTCAGCGAGGACACTGCAGCCGGCCTGCCGGGCGTTTTTGCCGGCTCGGTCGCCTGGGGCGACTACAACTCGGACGGCAAACCCGACATCCTGCTCACGGGCTACGACGCCTTGCGGCAGGTCAGCAAGATCTACAAGAACAACGGCAACGGCACATTCAGTGACGCTGGCTGTGGCCTGACCGGCGTCTACTACGGCTCGGCCGCCTGGGGCGATTACAACTCCGACGGCAGACCGGACATCCTGTTCGCGGGCGACTCAGGCTCCAGCCCGATAGCCGGCGTCTACCAGAACCGCCTAGTGTTCGTAAACACCGCCCCGAGCGCCCCGAGCAATCTCTCGGCTTCGTTCGTTTCCGGGGTCGAGAACCTGAGCTGGGCGGCCGCCAGCGACTGGCTAACGCCGGCTGCGGCGCTCACCTATAACCTGCGCGTGGGCACCACGCCGGGCGGTTCCCAGATCGTCTCACCGCTGTCGCTGGCGAACGGAACCAGGCTCGTGCCCAAGGACGGGAACGTGGGCGAGCGCACGAGCTACGGAATCACCGGCTTAGCCGGCGGCACCTACTACTGGAGCGTCCAGGCGGTCGACTCCGGCTTCGCCGGCTCGCCCTTCGCAAGCGAGGGAACGTTCACGGTGCCCGAGAGCTTCGCCCTCTCCTCGTCTGCTTACTACGCCTCCGAGGGTGACGGCACGGCCACGGTCACGATCAACCGCACCGGCTCGACTGTGGGCTCGGCTTCGGTTCACGTCGCGACTGCGGACGGCACCGCCACGGCCGGCTCCGACTACACCGCCGTATCGCAGACCGTCACCTTCGCCGCCGGCGAGAGCTCGAAGACGGTCTCGATTCCGATCACAGACGACAGCCTGGCCGAAGGCAACGAGACGGTCTCGCTCTCTCTAACCAGTCCCTCCACCGGCGCAACTCTCGGTACTCCGAGCTCGGCCACGCTCACGATCGTCGACAACGACCGGGCCTTCGCCTTCTCCTTGGCCACCTACTCGGTCGGAGAAGCCGGCCCATCGGCCACGGTCACGATCAACCGCATCGGCTCGACCGTCGGCACCGACTCGGTCCACTTCGCAACCGCGAACGGCACCGCCACAGCCGGCTCCGACTATACCGCCGTATCGCAGACGGTCTCCTTCTCGCCGGGCGAGACGCAGAAGACGGTCTCGATCCCGATCACAGACGACAGCTTGGTGGAAGGCGACGAGACGGTCTCGCTCACGCTCTCCAGCCCGTCTACGGGCGCTCAACTCGGGAGCCCGAGCACGGCCGCGCTCACGATCGTCGACAACGACACGGCTACGCCCCCGCCGACGCAGACGACTTCCTCGCCGGCACCTTCGACTACAGCTCCGGCTACAACTACGGCTACAACTCCGACTCCGGCATCAACGTCGACCTCGACCTCTTCCTCCGGCAAGGTCTCCGGGCATCTGACGAAGACGAGCTTCAAGCGCTCCGAGGCAGCGAAGGTCAAGCTCCTCTACAGTTTCTCGCCGAAGAGCAGGCTCTTCGCCTTCGTGCTCAGCATCAAGAAGGGCTCGAAGTGGGTGACCTTGAGGAGTGTCAGGAAGACCGGCAGCTTCAAGGGCGCCTACTCGATGACGGTCAAGCAGATCTTCGGCTCCAAGCCGATCAAGCCGGGCTCCTACCGGCTCAAGCTGACAGCCGACGCAAACAGCAAGCTGATCGCCTTCAGAGTCACGTGAGGCAGGAGCGGATCGGGAATGCCGACGATCAACGACGATGATCAGGGAAGGAGCGGCGCCTCGCCTCGACGAGGCGCCGCTCCTCTCTCATCCACCCGCTGGGCGAGGAGATGTGAGATGGAACACTTTCTGGTCGAGCTCTACGTTCCGAGACGCGAGGCCTCCGGTTTCGAGGAGGAGGCGCAGCGAATCAGGTCGGTCACCGATGACCTCCATCGCCGCGGGCTTCAGATCCGCCATCTGCGCTCGCTCTTCCTGCCCGAAGACGAAACCTGCTTTCACCTTTTCGAAGCTCGGGGAGTGGAAGTGGTCGAGGAAACCGTCCGGGCCGCCGGCCTGGAGTGCGAGCGGATCTCACAGGCGCTCGACTCCGGTAGCGACGTGTGCGCCTGAGCGGCTCTGCCTACAGGCTGAGCGGCGGCTCTGTATACGGCTCCAGCGAGACGCCGATCACTGTCCGCTCTCCCGCCAGGGATAGAGGCCGAGCGAGGAGCCAGCCGGCGAGACCGGCGATCGCGATCGCCAGCCCGGCGAGCGCCCAGACGAGGCGCGCACCCATGTGATCGGCGAGCACGCCGGCGCCGATCGAAGCGACAGTGAGCACGATCGCGTTCGTGCTCATGATCACAACGAAAGAGCGGCCGCGCAGGTCGTCCGAGGCGCCCTGCTGAACGAGCATCGCATTGGCGGTCAACAGCAGGCCGTCACCGGCTCCGGCGACAACGAGCAGAGCAGTCGCGAGCGCGAACGGAGGCAGCAGAGCGACCAGGGCCGTTCCCGTCGCCAGCATCGAGAAGCCCAGCGCATAGGCCGAGGCGAAGCGTCGCCTGGCGAGCACTGAGCGGGCGTTGAAGGCGCCCACGAACACGCCCACGCCAGTGGCGGCCATGAACAACCCGTAACCGAAGTCGCCGGCGCCGAAATCGTGCTTGACCAGATCGACCTCGGCCGTGTTCATCGCGGCGATTCCGACCATGGCAAGGTTCCAGGCGACGAAGACGGTGAGGAGCGGACGCAGGCGGAAGACGGCGGCCGCGCCGTCGAAGAGATCGTGCAGGTAGCCACGCGTGACTGCCGCGATCGACTGCAGGCCCGATGGGCGGATGCCGACCAAGAGCAGCGCCGAGAAGACGAAGGTGCCGGCGTTGAACAGATAGGCCGGATGTGGGCTCATCGCCGCGACGATGAGACCGCCGCAAAGCGGGCCGACGATCATCGTCACGCTCACGGCCGTCTGGAAGAGACCGTTCGCACCGGCCAGGTCGCGTTCTTCGACCAGGTTTGGGAGCCCCGCATAGACCGCCGGGGTGAACAGACCCGTCGCCAGTCCCGCCAGCGTCGCCAGTGCGATGATCGTCCCGGCGTTCGGCGCGGCGACCAGGGCGACGAAGACGGCGGCACGGAAGAGGTCGGAGCCGATCATCAACGAGCGCCGCGGCAAGCGGTCGAGCAGCGGACCGAGCAGGAAGCCGAGTAGCGCGATCGGCAGCGTCTCGGCCGCGAACAGGGCGCCCACCCAGACCGACGAGTGCGTTCGGTCGAAGACGTCGATCGCGAGCGCGACGATGGCCAGCCAGGTGCCTGTGCTCGAGATCAGCGTCGCCCAGAACAGACGGCGTACGCCCGGGTAGCGGAACAGCGCGACATGACCGGCTGCAGTCGAGCGCAGGCCCATACCCGCAGTACGCTAACCCCGACCTTGCTCAGAGACAAGGCCGGGCACTGTTTCGGCTCAGTTGGGAGTCAATTGCTCGCAGGCAGCCTCGCGGGCCGTATCGACTCGATCGCGTGCGTGGCAGCCTGCGAGGTGGGCGTTGATCAGCCCGCAGGCCTGCATCAGAGCGCAGACGGTCGTCGGGCCGAGGAAGCGGAAGCCGCGGCGCTTGAGCTCGCGTGCGAGTACCTCCGACTCGGGTGTAACGGTCGGGATCTCGGCGTAGGAGCGGGGCACCGGCACCGGCGCCGGAGCGAACTGCCAGATCAGCTGCGCCAGCGAACCGCATTCCCCGATCGTCTCCAGCGCCCGGCGCGCGTTCTCGATCGAGGCGACGATCTTGCCCCGGTTGCGAACGATTCCCTGGTCGGCGAGCAGGCGAGCGACGTCCGCCTCGCCGAATCTCGCCACGGCCTCGATCTCAAAATCGGCGAAGCCCGCTTTAAAGGCCTCCCGCTTGCGCAGAATCGTTAGCCAGGAGAGCCCGCACTGGAAGCTCTCCAGGCAGATGCGCTCGAAAAGGGCGTCGTCGTCGAGCACGGGCAGGCCCCACTCGTTGTCGTGGTACACGCCGAGCTCGGGCGTCCCCAGAGCCCAGGAGCAGCGCTCGAGCCCATCCGGGCCGGTTACCAGGTCTCTGCCCACGGCGCCGATCCTACTCGTGCGCTGACGGCAGGCTCGTGAGCGCCGTCATCGCGTTGACATCGTCCGGATCGGGCGAGAGAATCGCTTCGAGGCGCGGATACTCGTCTCGAGAGACGAGGACGGGCGACCTGGGCGGGACTCCTTAAGTCCTAGAGACCTCCGGCTGAGCCGGAGGTCTCAATCTCTCAGCCCGGCGCCGTGTGCTCGCCGGCTCCGATCTCCGAGTCAACGGCTATCGTCCTCGCAAATGACCGAGCCAGAACCGCGCCGGCTCGCCTTGAGCGACATCCTCGAGGGCGGAGCCGCTCTCGTCGCCCGGAACCTGCTCGTCTTCGTGCGCATCACGGCGACGCTGATCGTTCCTGTGAATCTGGTCTTCATTGCGCTACTGCTCGCCCTTCACGACGACTCGACGCCGAAGAAGATGGGCTACGTATTCATCGCCGTCTACCTGCTGCTGGTCCTACTTGCCCTGATCGTTGCCGCCGGCGCGTGCCTCAAGGCGGCTGCCGATATCCGGGTCGGCACGAGCACGAGCGCACGCGGGTCGCTCTGTTTCGTGCGAGATCGGCTGAGCTCTTTCCTCTGGCTGGTCGCGCTCATGCTTGCGGGAATCGGCCCCGGCGTGGCTCTGTTCGTCATGGCGAGGGCGAGACCGTTGGGCGGCCTCGCCTATCTCGCCATCGTACTGATCCCGTTCTCGTTCTCGCTCGCCGGCTTCTGGTCGGTGGCGCCGCCCTCCTTGCTCGTGGAGGGAGGTGGCGTGGTCAAAGCTCTGAAACGCTCACGCACCCTCGTGCGCGGAAGCTACTGGCGCTCGCTCGGGACTGTCGTCTTCGGCTCTGCACTCGCCCTCTTCGCCGGCATTCTCGTCCAGCTGATTGCCTCGGTATTCGCGTCAGGCAGCGAGACCGTGCGGCTGGTCGTGATCGTTTGCGGCGCTGCTTTCGGAGAGGTCGTTGCGGTTTCTCTCCTGGCCGCTTACCTGATCGTCCTCTACTACGACCTGCGCGTGCGCAAGGAGGGCTCCGCCTCGATCGAGAGGGATAGCGCTCCGATCGCCGGGACGGGTGCGCCTGTGGCGACTTCGAAGACGGAGCCGGTAAAGCGCCGTTCGCCGAGACGCTAGCGGCGCTCGGAGGTTGATTTACGCTCGGGGGTTTTTTTCGTCAGCAGTTTGTTAACGATCTGGGGCGAGGCGCGGAGCGCGCGCTTGCGTACCCGGCGCTGAGCGAAACGGGGAAGGCGCCGGTAGATGCGGAAAGCCGTCAGCCCGACCCAGACCCGTCCCTTGACGCGGACGAGCAAGCGGAAGAGAGGGCGCAAGAGAATCACAAAGACTCCAATCGGTCGTTTTCTGATCCTGTCTCTACTTTTCCACCGCCGCGTTCGCGAAACAAGCGCGAGAACCCCGGGTACGGGCGAAGCGGTATCAATTCGAACTCGATCAGCCCCTGCTCGACCAGAGGAAGCGTCGCGAGCAGCTCCTCTGCCTCCTTCGCGCTGGCGCATTCGAGCTCAAGGACCGCGCGCGGCTCATCCAGGCGAAACGAGATCTCTCGTAGCGATCCGGCCTCATACAGCTCCCAGACCCGCCTTGCCTCGGCCTCGAGATGAGGCGCATAGGCCTCGTCGGCAGCGCCCGATTCGCGCTCCAGAGCCAGGATTTTCACAGTGCGAGTGTAGTGGCCGCAGCGGTTGTCCCCGGCGGTCCGTCAACGACGTCCGCCGGATCGATCGCCACGGCCCGCCCGGCGGCTGCAATCCGGCTGACGATCGCGCTGGCGGTTGCGATCTCTTCGGTTGACCTGATCGCCGTAGTGCCTTTTCGATCGATCCTGCTTGTTCTGATCGGATCGGGATTCGCCGCTGTTCGAATCCGCGGCGCCCGGTGAGGTATCGACCTGCTCTTTCACTGAGTTATCTGTTGGCTCGGCGGGGCTCGGCTCGGTCGCCGTGGGAGAGGTAGTCGTCGCCGGCGGCGAGACTTTCGCGGGCTGTCGCGCGGGCTTCGGCGACGGCGTGCTCGGCGGTTTTGCAGGCGTTTTGACCTTGCGCGGCTTCTGAGACTGCAGGTCGATCCGGCCGCTTTTCCCCGCTGCGACTATCGCTGCGGCGGCGGCGGCGACTCCCGATACTTGCGAGCCTGAGGCATGCTTCGACCGAGGAGACTCGTTGCGGATCGAGATACTCACGCCCCGTAAGTGGACAATCGCCACGCTGGCCGGCTCTCGTGGCTGTTTCGTCGCGGCCGGTCGCGTCGACTCCAGACCGTGGAAGGCGACGTCCGGGAAGGCGGCCGCCCAGCCGGCGAGCGCGAGCGTGCACGCCGCGATCACGCTTACGCGCACAGCGCGTTGCGGCCAGCCCCCTCCAGGTCCCATCACCGCCATTCTCCGCTGCAAACGTTTTCATGACTATCCCTCGGCGGGGGGAAAAGGAACGCTGTGACCAGCCTCGCTCGCCGGCTCGTCGTCTACTTCGTGCTGCTCGCGGTGGTGCCGCTTGTCGTCGGCTTCCTCGGCTTCACGGCCGTGATCGAGCGCAGCGAGCAGCGCCACCTCGACGAAGGTCTCCAGGCGAGTCTCAGAGCGGCTATCGCGACCTACGACGAGGAGCTGCTCGACGCCCAGAAAAGTGCCGAGCGGCTGGCGAACACCACCGTGTTTCAGAAGGCGCTCCTGCGCCGCGACCGCGCAACGCTGGCCGGCTTCATCGCCGACTCGCCGTATCTCCGTCTGGAGAGCGGTCGCCTGAGGATCGGAAAGGCGCCCACCTACGCGGCCGAGCGCCGTGTTCAGATCGTCGGCACGAAGGTACTTCTGGGAGAGCTGATCGCCGCGATTCCGCTCGACTCCTCCTACCTCGGTCACCTGGCGATCGTGGCCGGGATTCCTTCGAATGAGAAGCTGGTGCTCGCGCAGGGGGATCGCGTTCTTCGCTCGGCGAGCCTGCCAAAGGGACGTGCAGAGCTGGGCTCGAGCGGTGTCGGGATCGCCCGGCTCAATGGCAAGGACTACCGGATCGCGGTCTCGCACCCGGTCACGACTCAAGGCTCGTTCGAGCTTGCGATCGTCACTCTCCGGTCGCGCGCCCTCCATGCCGCTTTCCTGATCGAGGAGCGCCTGCTCCTGCTCCTGCTCGGACTGCTCGTCTTGATGGGCACGATCGCCTTCTTCGAAGGCAGGGGGATCGTGCGCAGCGTCGGTGCGCTGGCAGCGGCGGCGCGAGCGATCGCGCGCGGGCATTTGGGCGAGCGCGTACCGGTGCGCGGGCGCGACGAGTTTGCCAGTCTGGCGGTCACCTTCAACGAGATGGCCGTGCAACTCGAGGAGCGGATGAAGGATCTCGAGCTGGAACGCGGCCGGCTGCGAGAGGCGACACTTCGCTTCGGCGAGGGGCTCGGCGCCTCCCACGACGCGGTGCAGTTGCTGCGCGTCGTCGTCGAGTCGGCCGTCGAGTCGACCCGGGCGACGGGCGGGATCGTGATCGGCCCGCACGGAGAGCGTTTCGTGGCCGGTGATCCCGAGGAAGGGAAGGAGAGGAGCGAGTGGTCGCTCAGGGCCGGTCGCGAGCAGCTGGGGACGCTGATACTCACCGGCAACGAGTTCAGTGAGGAGGAGCTGGAGATGGTCGCGCTCCTCTGCGGGCACGCCGCGGTGGCGCTCGACAATGCACGCCTGCACCGGATCGTCGAGAGGCAGGCGCTTGTGGACGGCCTGACCGGACTGGCGAACCGCCGGCGCACGGAGTCGGCGCTGGACGAGGAGATCGTTCGCGCCTCGCGTCTTGGGGGTGAGCTCACCCTGGTGCTGCTCGACATCGACCACTTCAAAGAGGTGAACGACCACTACGGCCATGCCGCCGGCGATGCCGTGCTCAAGGAGCTGGCTCTCGTTCTCGTTCACTCCTTGCGCGAGATCGATACCGCCGGGCGCTGGGGGGGCGAGGAGTTCGCCCTCGTCCTTCCCGGGACCGACGCCGCGGGTGGCGCTCGGCTCTCCGAGAGGATCAGGCGGACGCTCGCGCGGCGCCGGATCCCGATCGAGGACGGTGACCCGATCTCGATCACGGCCAGTTTCGGCGTCGCCAGCTTCCTGCGCGCGGGCAGCCGCGAGAAGCTCCTGGCTGCCGCCGACGAGGCTCTTTACCGGGCCAAGAGAGGCGGGCGCAACCGCGTGGAAAGCGCCGACGGCGAGCCGGTCGACCCGGGCGTGGTTGAGTAAGAAGCTCTAACGGAATGAAGACCCGTCGACTGGGTGCGATCGGTGAGTGCGAGGCGAGGCCGAGGACAACGCATCGTGCCGCCGAGCGCGGCCAGGCGGCGGAGTGCTTCGTTCTGTTCGAGCTTCCAACGGACGCCGGAACGACTTGCCCGCAGGTAACGGGTTCCGCTCAAGTCCGGTCCTTCTGTGTCCGACGGCTAACCTACTCTCGGTTGTCGAAGGTCCGTTACAATCGACCGCCGCAAGTACGCCTCGACCCCAATCAGGAGGATTGATCCTATGACGGTTGAGACACCTTCTCTTCTCGCCAAGGCAATCGAAGAGCATCTCGAGCTAAAACGCAGGAACTCGGCTCTGGACAATTCGATGCCGCTCGATCGCTACGCGTCCGAAGACCCGTTCGAGAATCATCCGTTGTTCAAGACAGAAGAGCAGGCACGACTCGAAGAAACGATGGACGGCGTGTCTGCACCGGTGGAGACGATCGAGCTCGCCTGGCCTGGCGAGGAGACCGTCGATGGGCTTCCGGAGCTCAGTGAGAGCGTCTGGGCCCGCTCGCGCGATTTCGACTGGGGCGACTGAGCCCTAGCCTCGGGCGCGCGGTGGCCCTCCCACCGAGGGCTCTGCTTCGGCCTGCGCGGACGACCTTGACTGGAGTTGGGTAAACTGCCCGCCTCTGAGGGCAGCTTCACCATGATGATCTTCTCCGGATTCCTCGTGATCGCTTTGCTGGGCGGCTGGCTCGCGCCGATCGTGATCGCGGCGCTGATCACCGAGAGCAGGGGTCGAGGAGCATTGGTCGGCCTTCTGCTTGGGCTCGTCCTCAGCTGGCTCGGTGTCGTGATTGCGCTTCTACTCGGCGAGGCGTTTGAAGTGAGTCCGCGGGGATCGTCGCGCCTGTACCGCGAATGCCCGCACTGCAAGGAGCGGATGCGCCGCGACGCCCACGTCTGTCCTCACTGTCGATACGAGTCGCCGGCCGAGATTCTCGAGGGCGGTATGCGAGCAGGCGGCTGAGGCTGCGGCTACGACTCGATCTAGTACGCCACCTCGCAGCGCCAAGCGATTCGTACGGAAAAGAAGGAGCGGGCCCGTGGGCCCGCTCCGGTTTACTCCATTGAGTTGCGACTACTTGACGGACTTGACGGTAGTTGCTCCGCCCTCTTCCTGAAAGCGGAGGAAGAGACCGGCGGCGAGAGCGATCATCAGCAGGAGGCTGATCCAAGCTTCCCACGTCTTGTGGCTTCCCTGGAAAAAGCGGAGCAGGCCGAAGAGGATCGCAATAGCGCCGAGCACGAGCGAGATCAGAATCGGCTTCACCGGCAACTCAGGAAGCTTCATCGTGTCAGGCGAGAGGACCTGGAGGAGGAGGACGGCTTCCCAGATGAGTAGAAGGATGAGGAAGATGCCCAGCATCTTGCCCCTGCCCGTGTCCCAAGCGCCGGCGCTAGCGCAGACCTTCGCACCGAAGCCGCTCACGCAAACGCTGTTCCAGGCCATGAGGGAGAAGATGAAGAGCAGCACTCCAGATCCAAACAGGACCCTGCGCCCCATCGAGACTTTCTCGAGATTCATTCGCATCCTTTCGATACCTCGCGGCCCAGCGGCCGCTTCGTGTTGGTGCAGAAACTAACGCGTCTGCCGGATTAGTTCCAGTACTTCGGCTCGACTAAACACAACGGCAAGGCTTCCTCCAGGCCGCCGAGCGCACAAATTCGGGGCTTCGCGACCAATTTCCGGTCTGCGAGTGTCGCACGGCGGGGAGGGTTTAACTGCGCCGACTGCGGCTATAACAGGCAAGCGAAGACCAAACCGGGGAGGTCCGCTCAGTGGCAGTTTCAGTCGAGATCGGCGCTCACGCAGAGCGAAAGAAGACCGAGAAGCAGGAGTTTGTCTGCGGAACGTGTGGTTACGGAATCGTCGTTATAAGCGAGCCACCGGTGTGCCCGATGTGCCGCTCGTCGGCCTGGGAGCCGGCGCGGCGAGAACCGGTGCGCTTGCGAGTGCTGTCCAAGTTGCCCGCCGTCTCGTATTAGCTCCTGCTTGACCGAGCGAGCGCGCAGCGTTAGAACACTGGAGTCGCCGCAACCTCGATAAGTCTCCGGGAGCCGAAGATGGACTTTGTCTTTCTCGCCGGCCGGATTCTCTTCTCGATCATGTTCTTCGAGTCCGGCATCAAGAGCCACTTCCTCGGACGGAAGGGAGCGGCTGCCTACGCTCGCCAGTACCGGGCGCCGTTGCCGCAGCTGACCGTGCCGGCGAGCGGTGCGATGATCGCCGCCGGCTCGATCATGGTGGCGCTCGGCGTCTGGGGCGACCTGGGCGCGCTCCTGATCGCCGCTTTCCTGATCGCGGTCACTCCCGTAATGCACGCCTTCTGGCGTGAGACCGAGCCGATGCCGAGGCAGCTTCAGCGGATCCAGTTCATGAAGAACCTCACCATACTCGGCGCCGCGCTCATCCTCTTCTACCTCTGGAACCAGCTCCAGGGCGCCGCCGGTCTCTCCCTCACCGACCCGCTGTTCGGTCGAGGTTAACAGTCGCCGCTTAGGGCCGATCCCGCCAGGTCTGCACGCCCGATATGGCCGCCCGGGCCACTTGACGCACTACCGCCTTCACGGCCCGTTCGAACCTTGGAACTCGTCTCAAAACGAAGCACTCCATCGCCTGGCCGCGCTCGGCGGCACGATGCTGCGTCCTCAGTCGCGCCTGGCCGGGAGGAGTCGTTGGCCCCTGATGTGCTCGACGATGAGAATCGCCTCTCACTCTCTCGGCCGGCGGTTCCGGAAGGTCAGATCGTTCTCGAGGAGGAGGCAAAGATCGATCTTCAGCCGGAGGTTGCATTACCTCTCTCGCGGGTAGGGTGCGTCTCGAGCGAGGAGGAACATGGCAAAGCAAAGCGATTACGTGATCGAGACCGAGGGTCTGAGCAAGAGCTTCGGCGAACAGATAGCCGTGGACGGGGTCGATCTGCGCGTTCCGCGCGGTTCGGCGTTCGGCTACCTCGGTCCGAACGGGGCCGGCAAGACGACTTTGATTCGGATACTGCTCGGGCTGACGCAGCCGAATGCCGGAACGATGCGTGTGCTCGGCCGGCCGATGCCGAAGGAGCGCTCGCGGGCGCTGGCGCGTGTCGGGGCGATCGTCGAGGAGCCGGGCTTCCACAAGCACCTGAGCGGGCGCGAGAACCTGTGGATCTCGGCCGCCGCACGCGAGCCGCGAGCGCATATGCGCATCGACAGCGTGCTCGAGCAGGTCGGGTTGACTGACCGCGCCGACGACCGTGTCTCGACCTACTCGCAGGGCATGCGCCAGCGGCTCGGTATCGCCCGCTGTCTGCTCGCCGATCCCGAGGTCCTGATCCTGGACGAGCCGACCAACGGCCTCGATCCCGGCGGCATCCAGGAGTTCCGCGGCCTCGTCCGCTCTTGGATCGCCGAGGGGCGGACGCTGGTCCTCTCCTCGCATTTGCTAGACGAGGTCGAGAAGATCTGCGACCACGTGGCGATTGTCGACCGCGGCCGCATCGTCGCCCAGGGCTCGCTCGCCGAGCTCTCCGCCGGCGACGACGGAGCGATCACGATCGGTTGCGACAAGCCGCGCAAGGCGCTCAGCGCCATCGACGGCAACGGCTCGTTGCTCGAGGTGGAGGAGATCGCCGGTGGCTTGCGCGTGCTGCTGCGCCCGGATGAGCCGCTCGAGAAGGTGGCGGCCGAGCTCAACAAGCGGCTCGTCGGAGCCGGTATCGCCGTACACCGCCTCGAGCCCTCGCATGTCTCGCTCGAGCATCGTTTCCTGGAAATCACGCGCAGGTTTGGAGAGGACTCATGACCACCTCGGAGAGCACCGTTCAGATCCCGAGATCGCTACGACTGCCCTTCCGGCTCGAGCGTGCCGAGCTGCTCAAGCTGCGCAAGAGCCGCGGCGTCTGGATTCCGACTGCGGTCCTGACGGTCGGCGTCATAGCGATCATGTACACGGCCGTGGAGCTCTTCCACGTCTCCAACTCGGTCAAGTACGGTCCGGCGGGCGGTACCGTCAATTTCGGGCACTCGCTCTTCTTGATGGGTCAGATCGCCGGCATGATCGCGGCGGCGCTGGTCGGCGCGGCCGCCGGCACGCAGGACCTGAACTCGGGCGTCTTCCGGGATCTCGTCTCGAGCGGACGCTCGCGCACACGGCTGTTCCTGGCTCGGATCCCGGGCGGGCTGGCGATGCTCCTACCACTGGTGGCAGCCGCCTACGCGCTCGCCGCCGTGCTCTGCGTCGTGCTTGCGGGCGGCCTGGCGACGCCCAGCGTGACGCTGTTCATCAAGGCCGGTCTGTATGTGCTCTTCAGCGCCGGCATCGTCTACGTGATAGCGCTCGGGCTCGGCTCGCTCGTGGGCTCGCGCGCGGCCACGATCAGCATCCTGATCGCCTACCTGCTCCCGATTCAAGCGATCCTTCGCAACATCAGCGTGCTCGGCCGGGCTCGCGACGGGCTCCTGAGCGTGGCGGTCGAGCGGATCTCGCCGCTTCCGCCTCCCGATCCACACGACATGGTCAACATGTCGCTCGCCACCTCGCTGATCGTGCTGGCTTTCTGGGTCGCGATCTTCGGCGGGCTCGGGCTCTGGCGCACACGTATGCGGGACGCCTGACATCCCCACAGCGGGCGGGAGTACCGTTTCGCTCATGATCCGAGAGCGTTTCCAGCAGCGGAAGGCAGACCTGATCGACATCGGTCTGGTCGCCTTACTGCTGCCGCCGACGTTCGTCTGGGCGACCCAGCACGACTCGCCCGCGATCGCCGCGGCGCCGGTGCTGCTGCAGACGCTCCCTCTGCTTCTGCGCAGGCGCTTTCCGCTGCCCGTGCTGGCCGTCGTGCTCTCGGCCTCTGTCGCAACGCAGTACGTCGTCGGCGCCCTACCGCCGTTCGCGCTCGGGCTCGCCCTCTACACGGTCGCCTCGCACACCGAGCGGCGAATCGCGCTTCGGGCGGGTCTCGTCGCGCTCGTCGCGCTGCTGGCGTCGCTGATTCCGCGAGTCGGCCTGAACGGCGGCGAATCCGTTCTGCACGTGATCGTGTTCGCCGCCGCTGCCTGGATCCTTGGCGACAACCTACGCACGAAGAGGGCCTACTACCGCGAGCTGGAGGAGCGGGCCGAGCGGCTGGAACGGGAGCGCGAGGACAACGTTCGCCGCGCCGCCGCCGAGGAGCAGGCTCGGATCGCGCGCGAGCTGCACGACGTGATCGCCCACTCGGTCAGCGTCATGGTCGTTCAGGCGGCGGCCGCGGGCGACGTGTTCGAAAAGCACCCCGAGCGGGCGCGTGAGGCCCTGCGCTCGATCGAGGAGAGCGGGCGCTCGGCGCTGACCGAGCTCAGGCGCCTGCTTGGAATCGTGCGCACTCGGGAGCAGGGCCGGCTCGAGCCGCAGCCCGGACTGGGAGCGCTGGCGGATTTGCTCGAGCAGGTTCGCGGCACCGGCCTGGAGGTCGAGCTGGAGCTGGAGGGCGACCTTGGCGAGCTTCCCACTGGCATCGATCTCTCCGCCTACCGAATCGTCCAGGAGGCGCTCACGAACACGCTCAAGCACGCTCGCGCCGGTCGCGCCCGGATTCGTATCAGCAGGCGCGTGGGCGAGCTCGCGCTGGAGATCGTCGACGACGGCGCCGGTCCGGACGAGCAGGCGGCCGACGGCCACGGCCTGGTCGGAATGCAGGAGCGCGCGGCCCTGCTCGGAGGCGTGCTCGAGGCCGGGCCGGCGCCGGACGGCGGCTTCGCGATCAAGGCACGCTTTCCGCTCGGCGAGCTCTCGAGCCGGGAGCAGTTCGTTTGAGCGTACGCGTCCTGATCGTCGACGACCAGGCGCTCGTTCGCAGCGGCTTTCGCATGATCCTCGAGGCGCGCGGCGATCTCGAGGTGGTGGGGGAGGCCGAGAACGGCTCGCAGGCGATCGAGCTGGCGCGCGAGCTGGCGCCCGACGTCGTGTTGATGGACGTGCGCATGCCCGTGCTGGACGGAGTAGAGGCGACCCGGCGTCTGCTCGAGTCGGGCTCCGGTGCGCGGGTGATCATCCTCACCACCTTCGATCTCGACGAGTACGTCTTCGAGGCGCTGCGGGCCGGCGCCAGCGGCTTCCTGCTCAAGGACGTACAACCGGCGCAACTGGTGGAGGCGATCAGGATTGTCGCCTCGGGCGAGGCGCTACTGGCGCCCTCGGTCACGCGCCGTCTGCTCGATCGCTTCGCGGCCTCGTTCGACGCCTCGGAGAAGGGGCCGCTGCCCGAGCTGGACTCGCTGACTCCGCGCGAGCTCGAGATCCTGCGTCTGATCGCCGGCGGGCTTTCGAACGCCGAGATCGCGGCGGAGCTGGTCGTCAGCGAGACGACGGTGAAGACGCATGTCTCGAGCGTGCTGCGCAAGCTCCAGCTGCGCGACCGGGTGCAAGCGGTCGTGCTCGCCTACGAGGCAGGCCTGGTCAGGCCCGGATCCGGCGACTAGCGTCCGCCCTCGAGTGCCTGTTGCAGCCGCTCCAGGAACTGCACCTGTCCCTGCACCAGCTTCTCGCCGGCGACCTCGAGCGAGACCCAGGCGGCGCGGTCGATCTCGGGAAACTCCCGAATCAGTCCCGAGCCGGGCGGCCACTGGAGGCTGAACGTGTTGCTGGTCGCCGCCTCGGTGTCGAGGTCGCCGCGTACTGCGAAGATGTGGATGCGCTTGCGGCTCGACTGCTCGGCTGAGCCGAGATCGAGGTAGGGCTCGGGCGGCGGCGGCGAGCCCAGCTCCTCCTCGAACTCCCGCTGCGCAACGGTGAGCGGATCCTCCCCTTCCTCCATCTCTCCCTTCGGGATCGACCAGGCGCGGGCGTCCTTCCCTTCCCAGAAAGGGCCGCCCATATGCGCGATCAGCACGTCGAAACCGGCCTCGCTTGCCCGGTAGAGGAGGATTCCTGCGCTCGTCTTCATTCCTTGAACGTATCCGAGCTGGATTCCCGCGCCGCGGCGAGGCGACGCGGGAATCCAGCCACCAAGGCTAGCTGGGGAGGAAGATCTTCTCCCAGTCGGGGCGCGCGGGCGCCTTGCCGCTGTTGAGCAAGCCCTGCCACTCCTTGTCGGTCAGGCGCTGTCCGGGCGGGTTGAGGAACTCGTAGTAGGAGTAGACGCCGCCGGCGGCCAGCTGGAAGTTGCCCTGGTCGTCGGGGACGAGCACCAGGATTCGGTCGATTCGTCCGGTACCAAGCTCGAGTACTCCCTTCGGGCTCGAGCCGATATCGGCTATGAGCGCCTCGTCGTCGGCTTCGGTCGGCGAGGCGTACTGGGACATGTCGGCCGTTCGCCACCAGATTGCCTCGAGCTCTCCGCCGATGTAGTGGAGCCGCTTGTTGTCCTTGCTCGAGATCGGGTTTCCCGCCAGCTCGTCCTTGGCGATCCGCTCGAAGAAGCCGAACATGTCGATCTCGCTGGTGAGCAGCCCGCTTGCTTGCGTGGTAAGCAGGCTCCGCTCGGCCAGCCCTTGTTGCATCAGCTTGACGGCCTCGGCGAGGCGAGCGTAAGCCACCGGATCGGGCTCGACCCAGTTTCTCGCCGGTGGAGCCGGGTTCTCACCGCCGCCTTCTGCGATCAGCTGCTTGGAGAAGAGGATCGTGTCGTGCTTGAGCTCGGTGAAGGAGCCGAAGCCCGATAGCAGCGCTTTCCCCGCCCAGGCCTGGTTACGCATGAAGCTCGGGAAGGCCGTTCCATGGCGGACGAACATCGGCTCGAGTGCGTAGAGCCAGGCGTCGTAGACGGTCGAGCCCCAGTCCTTGGCCGGCCGCGTGGAGACCGCCTTCTGCACCTTCTGGAGCTGGCTCGCGTAATGGGCGTAGGCATACGCGCCCTCCTGCTCGAGCAGCTGCTTCGCGTAACCCGAGCCGAAGGACGCAGCCAGGTCGAGCGCCGAAGGGGTCAACCGCGGTTTCTCGGCCGTACCCACGTTCGGATAGACGAGCTGGTCGAGGAGGTAGGAATCGAGCACGAAGCGCGTTCCCATCAGCCGGATGGCGGCCCGCTCGGGATTGATCTTCACCGGCCTTGCCTTGACCAGGGCGCGAACAACCGCGTTCACGGCGGCATCGCTTGCGAAGGCCTGCGCGTTGGCGAGTCCGCCCGCAGGCGTCGATTCGGCCGCCTTTTGCACCTCCAGCGGCGTGTAGTCGTCGGCGACGCCGACAAGGAAGGAGGTCGGCTCGTAGATCTGGCGCCAGAGCGAGATCAGATCAGGACTCGAGTCGAGCACGCGCGAGGCGAGGATGCCGATGCGAGTCGGCTCCATGCCCGGGCACTTGAACGTGCCCGGAAGGCAGAAGGAGAGTTGCTCCAGAGTGGACATGCCCAGGAAGAAGCGGGTCAGCTGCGGAGTGCGGGTGTAGTGACCGCGCGGCGTGAAGAGCGAGTAGTCGATCTTGCCACCGAGGATCGGCGAGGTCGCATCCGCCTCGCTGTGGGCGTCGATCAGCGCCTTTTCCTGCGCGGCCTGTTTCCCGAGAATCACGTCCTGGCCCAGTTCGGCGGCTGCGACCTGGAAGAGCTGCTCGACCCGCAAGGCCGAGTCCTCGAGTGCCGTCCCCGACAGCTCGCTTGCCTGCGTGTTCGCGGCCTGGAGCGAGCCGGAGACGAGCGTCTCGAGCTTCGGCAGCAGAACCTGTTGCTCGAGGCTGCGCAGCAGCTTGTCGAAGACCAGGTGCCACTCGTGATAGGCGACGTCCGTGGTCACGAACACCGGCCAGCCCTGGTAGTCGTTACCTTCGTAGGCGTACTGGAAGAGCTTGAAGTCGGCCGGGACGACCGCGAAGCCGTTCTTCTCGAGCGCCGCGGTCACGCCTGGCTTCGCGATCTCGCTCTCGAGCGCCGAGACGATCTTGACGCTAGTGAGCGAGCTCGGTGTCGCCGATCCCGCGTAGACCGGCGAGTCCGCGTTCAGAAGCGGCACCGGCACGAAACTGGCGAAGCGGACGGGCGAGACCGGGATCGTGAAGGCGACCGGTTTCAGCGGTGGCTTTATGGTCGTCGTCGTGGTCGAAACGCTTTTTTTCGCGGAACCGCATCCGATCGCCACGCCGGCGATCAGAGACAAGAGCACTACGCAGACGAGCGAGCGTCTGGCCATCGTGAGCTCCTTTCGAGGCTCGCCGGGCGCACCGGGCCGAAGCGGCGGTGTAGCGGCGAGGTTCCTGTCGGTTTCATGTCGTATTCACTTCGCGCCTAACTCGGGAGGAAGACCTTCTCCCAGCTTGGACGTGCGGGCGCCTTGCCGCTGTTGAGTAAGCCGCGCCACTCCTTGTCGGTCAGGCGCTGTCCGGGCGGGTTGAGGAACTCGTAGTAGGAGTAGACGCCGCCCACGGCCAGCTGAAAGCCCCCTTTGTCGTCGGGCACGATCACGTAGATCTGATCGATCTTCCCCGTGCCGATCTCGAGGACTCCCGCCGGGCTCGAGCTGATGTCGGCGACGATCTCCTCACCCGAATCTGCACCGGGTTGGCCGTACGGCATCAGATCACCTGTTCGCCACCAGATTGCCTCGAACTCACCACCGATATACCTGAGCCGGTTGTTGTCCTTGGCCGAGATCGGTCTTCCTGCGAGCTCGTCCCTGGCGATTCTCTCGAAGAAGCCGAACATGCCGAGTTCTGTCGCGAGCAGCCCGCTTGCCTGCTTCGTGAGCAGGTTCCGCTCGGCGAGTCCCTTCTGCATCAGTCTCGCAGCCTCCGTAAGCCGGGCAAAAGCGACCGACTCTGGTTCGACCCAGTTTCGCGGCGGCTTCGGGTACAGGGTGGGGACGTCCCCTTCGGCGAAGGATTGCTTCGCGGAGAGGATCGTGTCGTGCTTGAGCTCGGCGTAGGAGCCAAAGCCGGCCTGCAGTGCTTTCGCGGCCCAAGCCGACGTGCGCATGAAATCGGGGAAGGCCGCACCGTGTTGTTCGAACACCGGCTGGAGCGCGTAGAGCCAGGAGTCGTAGACGGTCGAGCCCCAGTCCTTGGCCGGGCGATTCGAGACCACTTCCTGCACCTTCGCAAGTTGCGTGGAGTAGTTGGCGCAGGCATACACTCCCTCCCGCTTTAGCAGCTGTTTGGCGTAGTCGGAGCCGAAGGAAGCGGCGACGTCGAGCGCAGAGGGGGTGAGCCGCGGCTTGTCGCCCGCGCCGACGTTCGGCGCGATCAGCTGGTCGAGCAGGTAGGAGTCGAGCACGAAGCGAGTCCCCATCAGGCGGATGGAGGCGCGCTCGGGGTTGATCTTCACCGGCCTTGCGTTGACCAGAGCCTGAACGACGGCGTTTACGGCCGTATCGCTCTCGAACGCCTTGGCGTTGTCCAGCCCGCCGGCCGGGGTGGCCTTGGCGGCCGCCTCGACCTCCAGCGGCGTGTAGTCGTCGGCGACACCGACCAGGAAGGCGGTCGGCTCGTAGATATGGTGCCAGAGGGCGATCAGATCCGGATTGCGGACGAGCACGCGTGAGGCGAGGATTCCGATCCGGGCCGGCTCCGTGCCGGGGCAGTCAACAGTTCCCGGCAGGCAGAAAGCAAGCTGCCCGAGGACGGACATACCCACAAAGAAGCGTGTGAGCTGGGCGTTTCGTGTGTAGTGGCCGCGCGGCGTGAAGAGCGAGTAGTCGACGGTCGAGCCGAGCAGCGGAGAGTCCGCTTTGGGATTCGTGTGCTCGTCGATCAGCGCCTTCTCCTGCTCGGCCTGCTTTCCGAGCGTCACCTGCTGGCCCAGCTCGGCGGCCGCGACCTGGAAGAGCTGCTCGACCCGCGAGGCCGAGTCTTCGAGCGAGCTGCCCTTGAGCTCGTTCGCCTGCTCGTGAGCGGCCTGGAGCGAGCCGGAGACGAGCGTTTCGAGCTTGGGTAGGAGCACCTTCTGCTCGATGTCGCGTAGAACCTTGTCGAAGACGAGGTGCCACTCGTGGTAGGCGACATCCGTGGTCACGAATACCGGCCAGCCGCCGTACTCGCTGCCCTGATATGCGCCCTGGAAGAGATCCAATGGGCCGTACACACCATGTGAGATCACGAACCCGTTTTTCTCGAGAGCTGCGACCAGTCGCGGCGTCTTGAGTACCCAGCGAAGATCGGGCACGATCTTCACGACGTCGAGCGAGTGTGGGGTCGTTGGCCCCGCGTAGGCCGGAAGCGACGGATTCATCAGCGGCACGGGCGTGAAGTCGGCGAAGTGGACGGGCGAGACCGGAAGCGTGAAGGCGACCGGTTTCAGCGGCGGCCTCGTGGTCGACATCGTGGTCGAAGCGCTTTTCTTGGTGGAACCGCATCCGATCGCCACGCCGGCGATCAGAGACACCAGCAACACGCAGACGAGCGAACGCCTGATCATCGCGAGCTCCTTCCGAGGATGACTGGATCGAGCCGGCCGTCGCCGTCGACGTCGGCGCAGGCGGGGTTACCGGGGCCGGGCAGGTCGGCGAGCGGCTGGAAGCCGAAGCCACCCCATTCCCAGGCGCCGGTGCCAACTATCTTTGGGCTGTTGAGGGTCGAGTAAGCGACCGCGAGTGCCCCGTCGCAGGCCGCGAGCGCGGCGACCGGGCGGAGTAGCGTCCCCGCCACCCAGAGCGGGCGCAGGTCTCGCGGTCGGTAGAGGCCAATATGGGCCGTTAGGCCGTACCGGTCTAGCAGTTGCCGCCGCGGCACGAGAACGCTGACGTTGGTGGGGCGAAACCGGTGCCGGGAAGAGACGGCGACCTGACGACCGCCGTTACCCTCAGGGTCGCCGATCGCTGCGGCGGTCACCTCGCCTTCGATCCCGGCGAGATCACGCGGGCGCACGACCGGAGCGGGCGTAATGGGATGCGCCAGCGTCCACCAGTCGCCCTCGAGTGCGACGGCATCGGAACGGGGAGCCTTCCAGCCGATGAAGCTCGCGGGCGCCGCGGCGACCGTGCTGCCGACCCGGTACGCTCGTACGCCGTCCGCGCCGGCGAGCACTTCGAGCAGCGCGCCCCGCCTGGTGCCGGGGATGTGCTGGTCGAAGATCAGGTTGCCGAGGCTGGTAGCAACGATCGCCGGCCGGCCGCCGCGCCCGTCGACCAGATGAACCGGCTGGACGACGTGCGGACCGGCGGCCCAGACGATGTCCGCGCCCCACGACGCTAGTTGCCGTTCCAGGCGCAGGAGGTACGGATCGGTCTCGGGGGCGTAAGGAGCACCGCCGTGGAGGGCGACGACGACGACGTCGGTCTGTGAGCGGGCGCTTTCGACCGCTTTGCGCGCCAGCGCCGCGTCCCACCAGGCGACTCCCGACTTGCCGCTTCCGGCCCGCGGCCCTTCCATGGTCGTGTCGAAGGCAAGCAATGCCACGCGCAGCCCGCCGGCCCGAACGATCCTCGGCGCGAACGCCTGCTCGGGCGAGGAGCCCGCTCCCACCACGGTGATCTTCGCCGCCTCGAGCGCCCGCATGGTGTCGCCCGCCGTCTCGGGGCCGGCGTCGCCGGCGTGGTTGTTGGCGATCGTGACGGCGTCGAAGCCGGCCAGCCCGAGCAACCGGGCCGAGGACGGTCGCGCCTCGAGGGCGTCGGGCCCCTTTGTGGCGAGGTGCGGCCGCGTCGTCAAGGGCGACTCGAGGTTCGCCATCGCCAGGTCGGCCGAGGAGACCTCGAAGCGGATCCCGGCGAAGAGGTCGTACGGATGCTCCTTGGCGAAGGGCGCCACGCCGCGCCCGAGCATGACATCGCCGGCGAAAAGCAGGCGCACCGCCCTCTTGGGCACCTTGTTTGCGGTCTGCGCCTTGCCGGCGATCGCCTGATTGCAGGCGCCGCTCAGCAACACCGCGCCCAGAGCAAGCAATACCAGACCGACTCGCGCGCACTCGCCGGTCCGATTGGCGGGCCGGTCCGGATTCTGAAGCGCCGCTGCGAGACGCACGGCTCGACTCTAACAGCGAACCGCCAGAGCGAAAACCGCGTCACGGCCTCCCGGCGCGACTTCGTCCACCGGACGGATCGACACGGAGTTGTCCTTCTCGTTAATACGAGGTTCAAATACATGCGGAATATCCCCGAGGCGCCGGGGCGCAGAACGCCGCTGTGCCCTGATCTCAGCACTCGGCGCCCAGCTCTCGAGCCCAGAACGCGAGCCGGAAGACTGAAGTTCTACGTTCCCGTTCGAAGGGCGGCGCGCGATCTGCTGCCGTCGGAAATGGACAGGTCGAAAAGAGACATCTTGATCCGAGCCGGGACTCCTTCTAGGATCTCAACGTTCAGTCGGATCAAGCGCAGGGGAAATCGCTTCGTGCGCGAAACGGCAGCGCCGAATCGCTGCACGAAATGACTTAGTTGAGCGCGGGCGCACGAGTGCGCACCGCCGTGAATACGGGCATTTCGACACGACCTGTCTCGTGTCGGCGTCCGTCTGCAAGTTTCCGGTCCCCGTCTTCGATTCGGCACGAACAGTGACCGTGTCAAGCAAATATAGGGGGAAGATTGATGCGCTTTATAAAACGGATTGCGTTCGTTATCGCCGGGGTTTTCTGCACCGCGTTATTCCTGGCTGTGACGATGACCGCGAGCGCGGCGCCGACCAGTAACGATGCGGCTTACAAGGCGGCGACAGACACAGATCCACATCTGCCACTCACTCCGTATCAGCAGCAGATGTTGGCGCTAAAGAAGCAAGCGGTCGCGAATGTCCTTTCCGGAACGGCGAGCGCTGCGACCGTAAGCGCTAGTTCGAGCGCCGCCGCAGCAGCAACAACCTCTGACTCTTTGAGCGCAGACCAGAACCCGCAGAAAACGTCGTACTGGTGCGGGCCGGCTTCGGTAAACGAGGCTCTCGGTCAGATGGGGAAGTGGTTCACACAGGCGCAGCTGGCGCAGGAGCTGGGTACGACGACCGCTGGAACCGCCTGGTCGGGTGGGCCCACGAGCACGGGCTTTCCTGTCCCCGATGTGATGAACGCCCACCAGACGAGGAACTACTACGTACCCAACCCGGTCTCGTACTCACCTAGTTCTACTGAGGTGAACAACTACAAGGCCCGTCTCGTGTACAACATCTCGACGGTCGGAGCGCCACTGATCGGCGATGCCTATGAAGTCATGGGTGGCGATCATCTAGTCGGGCACCCGAATACGAACATCTTCCATTGGTTCGATATCCGGGGCTACACGAATAGTGGCGCTTACACGATGTACGAAGACTCGGTGCATGGCGCTGAGGACGTCATCTCTTGGGCCGGAAACGTGCCTGCTTACTCGACGATATCCTCGAGCAGGATCGTTACGATCGTCGGCGGTCGTGGTTACGTCTGGTGAGATAAAAGGTATGAGTTACCGCGGCGGGCGTCGGCCCGCCGCGGTGCTCATGTTCGTCTGTCTCGTGGTTGCGAGCAACCAATCCGGGTCGTCGATCGCACGTGGAAGTGCGCGTGTTTCGCGGGCAGCATCGCCTCACACCCAGAAAACATGGTGCGAAGCGAAGCCGGATGCCGCCTGGAGGAAGGTGCTCAATAGAGGTTTAGTAGCGCTCTCCCGCCGGATCTCCGTGGCACCGTTAGCGCTCGCGAACGACGAGCACTCCTTCTTCGCGGAGATCTACACCAACGACTACTCCGGCGTCGTCAGGGTCGATGTGGCGACCGGTCGATATACCGAGATCAAGCGCTTCCCCGATCCCGCCAACGATCAGGCGAGTGGCAGCTTCGATGGACGCTGGCTGGTCTGGGACGAATACCACTCGCTCAACGGACTGGACGATTTCACCGTCTGGTCGTGGGACTCTTATACGGGGCGCGTGAGACAGATCGGGGCCGCGACTCGCGCCCCTAACGGGGTCTATTGGTCCAGCGCCTGGCAGGCGCCTGTCGCGTTTAGTGGCTACGCGACGTGGGAGCAGGGCTCAGGGGCGATCGGCCCCGGGGATATGCAGGGGGATGTACATGTGGCCGACTTAGAAACCGGTCGCGACCGGATCGTCCACCACGGCCACGTCGGTGGGTCGTTCTTGGTTGACGGTCCGTTGGTCGTCTGGCCCGAGTCGTTGAAGCCCGGTGCGTTGACCGTGATGAGGGCCACCAGCGCCAGGACGGGCCGGGCGGTTGCCACTCCGCCAGCGCTGCGGAACCTGCGCGGGGGCTTGGCCCCTGTCACCGACGGAAAGGCGTTGGCCTATGAGACCGATAAATGGAGATCGCTCTGGTGGTCGCCGTCGATCGACGTCGCGCCGCGGCGGGTGTTTTCGACACCGATCCCCGACTTCATCGATAACTGGGTACATCTAGCCGGTCGCTATGTCTCCTTCACCGTCTGGCCCAAGGCCTACCTCGCGGATACGTCCAGCGGTCGCTACATTCAGATCAGCCCAGGTGGCGATACGCACCTCGGGGCGATGAGCCTCGCTCTGGGCAAGCCGCCGAAGACAAAGACGATGCACGCGCTCAAGGACATCGTCTTTCTGCCGCTGAAGTTGCTGCCGCCGATTCCGCCCTGCGGATAGCGTCGATCTACGCCGTCTCGAGCTCGGTCAGGCCGCGCTCTTCGATCTCGGTCTCGCGCATCTTGTACTTCTGGATCTTGCCGCTGATCGTCATCGGGAAGCTGTCGACGAAGCGGACGTAGCGGGGGATCTTGTAGCGAGCGATCTGGCCGCGGCAGAAGTCCTTGACTCCCTTTGCGTCCAGCTCGGCTCCCTGGCGGCGGATGATCCAGGCGCAGATCGTCTCGCCGAACTTGGGGTCGGGGATTCCGATCACCTGCACGTCCACTACCTGCGGGTGCGAGTAGAGGAACTCCTCGATCTCGCGCGGATAGATGTTCTCGCCGCCGCAGATGATCATGTCCTTGATGCGGCCGACGATGTTGAGGTAGCCGTCGTCGTCCATCGTGGCCAGATCGCCGGTGTGCATCCAGCGCGCCGCGTCGATCACGTCGCGGGTCGCCTCCTCGTCCTCCCAGTAGCCGAGCATGACGCAGTAGCCGCGCGTGCAGAGCTCGCCTGTCTCACCTCGCCGGATAGTGCGTCCGTTCTCGGGATTGATGATCTTGACCTCGACGTGAGGATGCACCGGGCCCACCGTTGTGACGCGCTTCTCGAGCGGATCGTCGAGGCGAGTCTGGGTCGAGACCGGCGAGGTCTCGGTCATCCCGTAGCAGATCGTCACCTCGCTCATGTGCATGTCGCTCTGGACTCGCTTCATCGTCTCGACCGGGCAGGGAGAGCCGGCCATGATCCCGGTGCGGAGGGTCGAGAAGTCGGTCTTCTCGAGCTCGGGCGAGGCGAGCTCGGTGATGAACATCGTCGGCACGCCGTAGAGCGCGGTACAGCGCTCCGCCTCGACCGTCTCCAGCACCTCCTTCGAGATGAAGCCCTCGCCCGGAATGACAATGCAGGCGCCGTGCGTGACGATGGCCATGTTGCCGAGCACCATCCCGAAGCAGTGGTAGAAGGGCACCGGCAAGCAAACGCGATCTTCGGGCGTGTAGGCGAGCGTCTCGCCGATGAAGAAGCCGTTGTTGAGGATGTTGTGATGCGAGAGCGTGGCGCCCTTGGGAAAGCCGGTCGTGCCCGAGGTGTACTGGATGTTGATCGCCTCGTCGAAGTCGAGCTCGGCCTCGCGCTCGGCGAGCTGCTCGGAGGAGACCTCATCTGCGCGCGCCAGTAGCGCCTCCCAACCCTCGCCGAGCACTACCGAGCGCGTTAGCGCCGGCGCCTCGGCCGCCTTCAGCAGGGCGCGGTAGTCGGCGTTCCTGAAGCCCGGCGCCAGGATGAGCATCGAGCAGCCCGACTGGCGCAGTACGAACTCCAGCTCGTGCGCACGGTAGGACGGATTGATGTTGACCAAGATCGCGCCGATGCGTGCGGTGGCGAACTGGACGACCACCCATTCGGCCACATTCGGCGCCCAGATACCGACGCGGTCGCCCTTCTGCACTTCCTCGGCGAT
The DNA here is from genome assembly GCA_050011315.1 of Gaiellaceae bacterium. GTDB lineage: Bacteria > Actinomycetota > Thermoleophilia > Gaiellales > Gaiellaceae > Fen-549. The sequence goes on along the minus strand of JBEKJI010000004.1, from coordinate 120,403 downwards.
CAGCGCGCGGGCACAGCGCTCGACCTGCTCGTCCATCTCCGCGTAGGTCCAACGGATTCCCTGGTGCCGCGAGACGAGCGCGTCACGGTCGCCGTGGGCGGCGACGATGCTCGCCCACATCTGCCCGATAGTCTCGGCCCGAAGGGGAACGTCCGAAAGCCCTTGCGAGTAAGCCAGTTTCCTGTCGTCCATCAGATTGGGCGCGAGTATCTCCCACCCGGACGCTTCGTGCAACCCGATATTGAAGGGCGCTAGCGTCCCGTAATCAGAAACGACTGCCTCACGGTCGCGCGATCGTCGAGGGCCGCGAGCAGGCAGTCGGCCGCGTCGGCCCGGTTGATCGAGTTCTTGGCCGTCACGGGCTCGTCCAGGCCAACGAGGTGGTAGCCGGCTCTGGGCTTGTTCTTGAGCAGGGTGGCAAAGACGATCGTCCAGTCGAGGCCGGAGCGCTCGAGGATCTTCACCCCGGCGACGTCGTCGGCGGCCATTCCCCTGACCAGCCGGGGAAAGAACTTCATCATCCCGGTCGGCTCGAAGTTGGGCGTGGCGATGAAGGAGAAGATGGTCACGACTCGCTTGACGCCGCTCTTCTGCATCGCCTCGACGAGCGCCTTGGTCGTGTTCGAGATCAGCCTGCGCTCGCCGCCGCCGATCGTATTGATGACGGCGTCCTGCCCCTTCAGGGCGGCGCGCAGGTCGTCGACGTAGCGGGCATCGCCGTTCACGATGGTGAGGTGCTCGCCGTCCATGCGCAGATCGGCCGGGTCGCGGGCGAAGGCCGTGACGGTGTGCCCGGCCTCGAGCGCCTGCTCGACGACCAGCCGGCCGGTTTTTCCGGTTGCTCCGAGAACGAGAAGCTTCAAGCCTGTCCTCTCTCGTGGTGTTGCCGTGCTTCATCTTTTCAGGTCCGACTCGAGCTACCCATGCGGCGGTGTTCTGCGAACAGATCTGGCACGAAATTGGCATATTCCCGAGCGCGTTTTCTCGATACCGTGCTACGCCCCGTGGGAGGGTGGGGGGAGGAGAGGTGGGTCCCGCCGCCTCGCGGGACTCCGCGGAGTCCCGTAGAGCCTTTGGCGCTCTCGGTCGGGGTGGCGGAACGTGGTGCCGTCCTCGACGAGCCCGCGACCAATGTAGCGTTCACGAGCGATGAAGCTCTCGACCGGCGCAGAGCTACGGATCTCGGGCGGTGACGGCTCGCTGGCGGTGGTCTGCATGAACGGCGGCCAGCGCGCCGAGGCCGAGGGCACCTGGAGCGCCACAATCGAATGGCTGTTGAAACGGCTGCGTCGGCAGTTCCCCGAGGTTCGCTTCGCCGAGCTGCGCTACCGCATCAAGTCTTGGCGCCGCTTCAACGATTGCGTGGAGGATGCCCGCGCCGCGATTGAGGCCGCCGGCGGCGAGCGGACGCTCCTACTCGGCTTCTCGATGGGTGGCGGCGTTGCGATCGCGGCCGCCTCCGAGCCCTCGGTCGAGACGGTCGTCGGCCTGGCACCCTGGATCCCGCCCCGGCTACCTCTCGAGAGCCTGCGCGGGCGTCGCTTCTCGGTCATCCACGGCACGCTCGATCGGCCTCTTCCGGGCATCCCGGGAGTCTCTCCCCGGCACTCCCGAGCCGGCTTCGAGCGGGCCCGAGCGCTCGACGTCGAGGGCGATTACACGCTCATCCCGGGCGCCGTGCACGGGATCGCCCTGCACCCGCCCGGGCTGGGGCTGGTTCCGCTACCGCGGGCGAGGCGCTGGGTGGAGCTGGTGGCCGTCGAGCTGAATCGCGGCTGATCAGTTCCCTGTCGGGGAAGCGGGCGGTCGAATTGGCTTGAGGGAGCGCGCGGCCGCGAGTAGGAGATCGCGGCTCGAGGCGTCGATGTGGACGTAGATGCCGTTTTTAACCAACAACCCGTTGTAGCCAGGTTCGGTAAACGCGCCGGTGAAGAGCATGGTCCCCGTGGGTAGCAACTCTCCCTGTTCGGGCCACCAGTAGGTCGGCGGGGACTGTGCGGTTTCCTCGAGTCGTATGAAGGCTGTGCCGGAGCTCTCAGCCGAACCAGGCGAGACTTTCCCGTACTTCAGCGTGATACCTGTTGCAGATTCTGGCGCGAGTCCGCTCGCCGTCCCGGGCCCGGTCGTCAACGGCACCCTGAAAACCTTCGACAGAGACAGGCCGGAGGCACTCTCACCGTTCCAGAGAGCGCCCGGGAGCGCCGTAGCCGCCTCGGATGAGGAAACCGGAATGCCCTTGCCTGGTTCCCAGACCTCACGTCGCGGGCCGATTTTCGGCGGAGTGAAGTTGCCGTCTCCTTCTTGCAACGTCTCGATCGAGAGGACGTCGAAGCCTCCAACGGGACCCGCTACGCGGTTGATCTCCTCGATCCGGACCGGCAGCGAGCTGCCGTTGTCCACGGCGACGCGGTCCGTCCACTGCTTGGTGACCGGGATCTCGATCCAGGTCACGTCGTGCCCGTTCACCGTTCCCTTCCCTACTACGCGAGCGGTTCCGTTCTCGAGCGCCGAGCGATAGCCGACGAATCCGGCGAGTCCGGGATCGAGTTTGGGTCTGAGGCGGGTCGTGGCCGGGAATCGGCCCAGCTCGTTCGTGAAACCGGTAGGTGTTTCGAGTGTGTCGAAGCGCGGACCGTTGTCGACCCTGCCTTTCCAGTGCTCGTATCGGCGCTCGCCGTCGTACCAGATCTCGATCGTTTCCAGTTGCGGCGTCTCCTTCCCCGTTGCCAGATCGATGAAGGTGAAACCTGTCTTCATGCGCAGGACGGCGTGAATCACGGGGCCGTTGCCGATTGCGGCGAGCGCACGATCGACGATCGAGGGACCGTGCCGCCAGGGCGCGATCAGCCCGATCGCAAGCGCAGTAGCGGCGAGCGCGAAAACGGGAACGAGGCGCCTGGCGAAGCGCGATCGCTTCGAGCGCCCTGCGAGTACCGGACCGGCGGCTTGTGCGGGCTCCTCGGCGCGCCGGACGACGTCTTCCCAATCGGGATGGTTGCTGCGGTCGACCAGCGCTTCCAGGCGGTCGATCAGGGGCTGATGATCGGTCATGGTCGTGCTCCTTCGCGTGTCAGAGCCTTGGAAAGGTCGGCGTGGGCGCGGGCCAGCGTGGCGGCGACGGTTCCCTCGCTGATTCCGCAGAGGTCTGCGATCTCGGCGTAGGAGAGGTCGGCGAAGTGGCGCAGGAAGACGACCAGCTTGCGCCGTGGCGGCAGTCGCCTCAGTGCCTCCGCCAGCTCCGGATCTCGCTCGGAATCGGGAACAGCAGCCCGATCGAACGCTTCCTCGAACTCGATCTCGTGGCCGTTTCGGCGTTCGTCGAGTGCGACCCGAAAGGCGATCCTCCAGACCCAGCCTTCCAGCGATCCCTCGCCGCGGAACCGGTCCCGCTCCCTAAGCGCCCGGGCGAACGCCTCCTGCACCACGTCGTGCGCCCGCTCGAAGCCTCCGCAGACAGGCGCAAGGCCGTTCCGAAAGGCGCCGTAGCGCTCCCGGTAAAGAAGCTCGAGCTTGTCGGGTGAGACACCCACTGAACTGATAGACGCGAAGTCAGCCTGGATTCTTTACCGAAATCGCGTGTCGTGCTCGGGAACGCGCTCAGTCGCCGGCCGCGAGCAGCTCGCGTGCGCGTTCGAGATCGGCGCCGCGAACGATGACCTCGGTCGGGCCCGCCGAAGAAAGCATTCCCCCCGTGTAGCCGGCGCCGAGGTCGGTTTTTCGGAAGTAGCACTCGATTCCGGCCGAGCGCAGCAAGCCGCAGAGCATCTCGGCCTCGACGTCGTTGGAGACAACGGTCACGCGAGCTTCGTCCATCACGTGGTCAGCGTAGCTCGGCAGCGGCTCGTGACCGCGGGTGGACGCATCGCAGCGCACGCGCGGATCTCGACCGCGAAGGCGCGGTCAACACGGGCGTTCTCGCCCGAAGTCGGATACGGTGGGGTAGTGAACGAGTGCGCGATCTGTGAGAAGCACGAGGGCAAGGGCATACTCGTTGGCGAGGTGCTGTACGAAGACGAGAGCGTGCTCGTCTCACATGCACCGGCCGGAGTTGTGAAAGGCTACCTCGGCTACCTGTTCGTCGATGCCAAGCGCCACGTTCGCGGGCTGGCCGAGCTCGAGGATGATGAGACGTGCGCGCTGGCGCTGATGGTCTCGCGCCTGGCGAGAGCGCTCGAGCGAGAGGGCGCCGATCACGTTTACGCCTTCGTCTTCGACCACATCCCCCATCACCACGTTCACGTCGTCGCTCGCTACCCGGGCACGCCGCGGGAGTACTGGGGTCCGCGCGTCGACGAGTGGCCGGATGCTCCGCGCGGCGACGAGACCGAGATCGCGGTGCTCTGCAATCGGCTTCGCGCCGGGTTCTAATCCAGGAGACCGGCGCCGGTCTCCTTCGTCCCTGGCTTGCGCACGACGGCCGGCGGGATTCCGTCGCTGCTCTCGATCATCTGCTTGAGACGGGAGGCGAAGCGCGCCGCCGGAGCGCCGTCGATGACGTCGTAATCGACGCTGAGCGTCAGCGCCAGGTATTCGCGCTCTTCGAAGGGCTCGCCTGCGTTCCCGTCATGGATGTGGTACGTGAGTGGGAGGCCCCAACCACGCTTCCGGCCGAACATCTGGATTGCGGTCACCGTCACGTCCACGTCGTCGAAGAGCACGAGCTTGCGACCCCTGCGGTAGGCGCGCATGTGAGGGTCGTCGCCTATCGCTCGGGCGACGCAGGCGACGACGAAGGTGGTCGGAGAAAGAGGCCGTTTGAGCGCGCGCCGGTAGGCACGAATTGCTCGTCTCGCCCCGGTGACATCGATCTCGAGCAGTGCGTGCACGATGTGCCGGCGCTGCATCAGGTCGAGTCAGTCGATCGCCTGGCGCTGCAGGCAAGTGAACGGCTCGGTGCGGTAGCCGTTGCTATCGCCGGCTCGCGTTTCTTGTTCGTCGACTTGCCTAACGCCATCGAGACGCGGGGCCGGCTCCAAATGCGCGTTCGAGAACTCGAGGTGTCGCCATCCGCCGGAGCGGGAAAGGCGCGTAGACGAAAGGCAACCGCGAGAGGAGAGCAAATGTTGGCCGGCGAGATCGTGCACGTCGAGTTCCCGTCAGTAAACGCCGATCGGGCGCAGAAGTTCTGGAACGGACTGTTCGGCTGGAGCTTCAAGGACTCCGGCATGCCGGACATGGACTATCGGATAGCGCGGGTCAACGAGGATTTGGGCGTGGCCGTCTTCCCGTCCGACGACCGTTCCGGCTATCCGAACTATTACTTCCTGGTGGACGACATCGAAGCCTCGCTGGCTAAGGTGCGCGAGCTCGGCGGCGAGACCGAGGACAAGGTCGTCGTCCCAAAGATGGGCTGGTTCGCGCTCTGTAAAGACAGCGAAGGCAACGCCTTCCGGCTCTTCCAGGGAGATTTGGCCGCGGCGTAGGCGTTAAAAACCCTCACTCGATCCATGCGGTAGTTTCCGCGCGGTTACGCGCGATCCCCGGAATGGAGCACCCGCCGCGCGCTTCGCCGGGAGCAGACGAGGTCGATTACCGGCGTACTGTTCCCCTCTATCGGAGAGTGCTATGCAGGGTCGGGATCGGGCTTTCTGGCGCGTCTACCTCGTTCTCGGGGCAGCCGCAGTGGCGACCTATCTGTTGATTCCCGCCGGAGTCGCGCGCGACGGGCTCGCCACGGAGCTGATCGGCCTGAGCGCCGTGCTGGCGATAGTGATCGGCGTCTACCTCTACCGTCCGCGCGCCGCAAGTGCCTGGCTCTTGCTTGCAGCGGGCCAGCTCGCGTTCGTCGTCGGCGACGCCCTGTTCGCCTACCAGGAGTATGTCGCGCACGCGAGTCCCTTCCCGTCGATCGCGGACGTCTGCTACCTGATCGGGTACCCGCTTCTCGGGGCAGGACTCGCGCTCCTCATCCGCGCCCGCGCTCCCCGTAGGAACTGGGCGGCGGTCATCGACGCGGCGGCGATCACGACCAGCATCACGCTTGTCTCCTGGCTCTTCGTCATGAGCCCGATCGCGCAAGACCAGACAATGACGCCCGCCGGGAAGTTCATCTCGCTCGCCTACCCGGTGGGAGACGTGCTCCTGCTCGCGATCGCGCTTCGCATCTCAATGGGCGCAAGCAAGCGGCCCCCCGCCTATTTGCTGCTCGCAGGAGGCATCGTGTTGCTGCTCGTCGCCGACTCGGCCTATCTTGCGGCTATTCATGCCGGCAGCTACGTGAGCGGCGGCATCATCGATCTCGGCTGGCTCGCGAGTTACGTACTCTGCGGAGCGGCGGCGCTCCACCCGTCCATGAAGACGCTTTCGATGCCGGTTTCCGAGCATCTGCCGAGACTGACCCCACTTCGGCTCGTGCTGCTTACCTGCGCTTCGATCGCTGCGCCGGCGATGCTCGCCGTCCAGTACCTGCGCGGCGCCAGCCTCGAGATTCCGATCGTGACCTGCTCGAGTGCGCTGCTCTTCCTGTTGGTGATTGCCCGCATGGCTCTGCTCGTCCGCGGCCACGAGGTTCGCGGCACAGAGCTCGAGGAGCACGGGGCCGAGCTTGCGAGCGAGCTCGAGCAGCGCTCTCTCTACGATCCCGTGACCGGTCTCGCCAATCGGGCGCTCTTTCTGGAGCGCCTCGCCGAGGCGCTCGTGGCTGACGGACACACGCCGCCTGCGGTGCTGCTACTCGGTATCGAGGATTTCAGGCTCGTCAACGAGGGCGTCGGCCGCGCCAGCGGCGAGGATCTCCTGCGCGCCGTTGCCGAGCGGCTGCAGCGGCTCCTCCGTCAGGGTGACACCTGCGCCTGGACGGGTGAAGATTTCGCGGTCCTAATCGAGGATACGGCGGTCGAGCCACCCGTTGGGGTTGCGACGCGCCTGGTAAAGGCGCTGCGGTTCTCAGTCCGGCTCTCGGACGAGCACGAGACGATGATCGGCGTACGCGCCGGCGTCGTGATGGCGATGGGCAAGGAAGACGCTGAGACGCTACTTCGCAACGCCGAGGTCGCGCTCTCCCGCGCCCGCCAGCTCGGCAGCGGCTCCGTACAACTTTTCGAGCCCGGAATGCACACCGCAGTCTACGAGCGGATCGTACTCAAGGGTCAGCTGGAGCGGGCGCTGGCCGAAGGCCAGTTCCTCCTGTATTACCAGCCGATTATCGATTTGAGCAGCGGCGGGCTGTGGGGCGTGGAGGCGCTCATTCGCTGGCGTCACCCCGAACGAGGACTCGTACCTCCGGATGAGTTCATCCCGCTCGCGGAGGAGACCGGGCTGATCGTGCCGATTGGCGAGTGGGTTTTGGAGGAGGCGTTGCATAAGGCTGCAGCGTGGAGTCAAACAACGTTCTTTGAGTCGTTCGCCGTCACGGTCAACCTCTCGCGTCGGCAGCTCGATTCACCCGAGCTCGTCGAAACGGTCGCGCGCGCCATAAGGGAAACGGGCGTGGACCCGGCCGGAATCGTGCTCGAGATCACCGAGACCGCGCTCGCGGACGATGTCGACTCGGCCCTACGGACGCTCTCCGAGCTCAAAGGGCTGGGCGTGCGCCTCGCCATCGACGACTTCGGCACCGGCTACTCGTCGCTCCAGTACTTGCGTCAGGTCCCGGCTGACATCATCAAGATCGCCAAGCCATTCGTGGACGGCGTTTACGTCTGCGACAGCGACGAATACCGCGTCGCGCACGCGATCGTGCATCTCGGCGACGCCTTCGGCCTGCAAACGCTCGCCGAGGGGATCGAGGACCGCGAGCAATTCGAACGGATGCGCGAGCTCGGCTGCGAGCTCGGCCAGGGCTACTACTTCGCGCGGCCGCTACCGGCCGACGAGGTCACCCCGCTTCTCGCTCTCGAGCGAGGCGCGCTGGCAGCCTAAGCGCCGGATGCGCTCCCAACAGAGCGACGAAGGAGGTACGGAATGTCCACGCCAACTCGTGAGGAACCCGCGCCGTAAGCGCGGTAACTCGCTCGGATTGCACGCCGCCGGAAATCGCAGATTTCCGGCGGAAAAGCGGAACTAAACGGGGCACTTTCGAACCCTCGAGTCTCAGTCGAGCTTTCGCGCCTCGACGTGCTCTACGAAGATCTTTTTAGCAGGGCCCGGGCTGATCCTCGCGAGTCTCGGCCTGCTCCACGGCGCGCCGCCGGCGTGCTGGCAACGGTCACGAGGGTGCTGGAGAAGGTCGAACACCCGATGCGCGCGCGTGAGATTCATGCAGCGGCTGAACGACTCGCGGGTGAACCACTGCGCTGGACGTCGGTGAAGGGGATCCTGGCCGCATACGCCGAGGGCTACGGAGCGCGCTTCGAGCGGGTCCGGCGCGGCTGCTACCGGATCCGAAAAGGCGGAGTGCAGTCATCCGGATAACGGAGAGAGTCTGTTCTCGAGCGGGCGGAGACTGGTTTGCTCTGCAACCCGCCGCATGATCTCGGACCTCCGTGAAACCTCGGAATCGTTCACATGTCTGATATCCCCGAAGATAGATGGCACGAGCGCGAACAGGTTGCGGACGGCGAGGTAGACAAAGGACCACAGCAAGCGCGGACTTCCGAGTCGATCAACGAATTGAGCGGCGACACTGCTTGCGCCAAGCGCGCGTCCTCCGCAAGCGCGCGGCGTCACGCTCGAGTATGCAAACCCGACGCGCTCCTGGCCTTGCCGAGCGAGCGCGAACTCGGCGTCGCGAAGGAGCGGATCGCTTGAGTCGTGCACCCGGCGCGATGAGCCAGTCGTGACGCTGGACTCAGACGCCGAGCAGATGCTCGACGACCAACTGGTCGAGGCGCTCGTTCGCGTATCCGCGCGCCGTCAGGGCGTCGACGTCGAACTCCTCCTCGCTCAGCGCGCGCGCGGCCTCGGCGCTGTAGGCACCGACGGTCGGCCGCCCGAGTTCGGGCACGCCCGCCGCTGCGAGCGCCTCGGCGGCGCGAGGATCCGATGCGAACGACCTAGCCTTCTCGGCCAGGATCAGGTACGTGCGCATGCAGCCGCGCGCGAAGTCCTCGACTCCGGCCGCGTCCTCCACCCGGAGCGCGTGCGCGTCGAAGTGCCGCACCCCCTGGTAGTCGGATTCCTCGAGCAGTCGGACGAGCAGGAACGCCTCCTTCAGATCTTCTTGGCCGAAGCGCAGATCCTGGTCGAAGCGCCCGATCCGCTGGGAGTTGAGATCGATGTGGAAGAGCTTGCCTGCCCAGAGTGCTTGCGCGACCGCGTGGCAGAAGTTGAGGCCCGCGATCGTCTCGTGCGCGACCTCCGGGTTAACTCCGACCATCTCCGGGTGCTCGAGCCGCTCGATGAAGGCGAGCGCGTGGCCGACGGTCGCCAGAAAGATGTCGCCACGCGGCTCGTTCGGCTTCGGCTCGATCGCGAAGCGCATCCCGTAGTCCTGGTCGAGCACGTAGTCGCTCAGAAAGTCGATCGCCTCCTTGTAGCGATCGAGCGCGTCGCACGCCGGCTTGGCGGCACCGACCTCTGATCCCTCGCGGCCCCCCCAGAACACGTACACGGGCGCATCCAGCTCGGCGGCAAGATCGATCGAGCGCATCGACTTCTGGATGGCGAAGCGCCGCACCCGGCGATCGTTCGAGGTGAAGGCGCCGTCCTTGAAGATCGGGTGGGTGAAGAGGTTCGTGGTCGCCATGGTCACGCGCACGCCGCTCTCCTCGAGCGCGCTGCGGAAACGTGAGACGCGACGGCTCGCCTCTTCCGGCGAGCAGTCGAACGGGACGAGATCGTTGTCGTGGAGGCTGACCCCGTAGACGCCGAGCTCCCCCAGACGCCGAACCGTCTCCCATGGATCGACCGGCGTGCGAGTCGCCTCGCCGAACGGGTCACGCCCGACGTTCCCGACTGTCCAGAGCCCGAACGAGAAGCGATGCTCGGGTCGCGGCTCATAGCTCTTCATCGCCGACCTCCGTAGTGGGGAGCGGCGGTCGACTCGCGCAGGATGAGCTTCGTGTGCAGCTCGACGCGCAGCACCTCGATCCGCTGCTTGTTGATCAGCCGGCAGAGAAGGCTCACGGCGGTGCGACCTAGCTCTGCCAGCGGCTGCCGCACCGTCGTCAACGGCGGCGTCGCGAGTCGCGCCGGCAGCGCGTCGTCGAAGCCGATGATCGAGATGTCCTCTGGGATCCGCAGTCCTCGTGCCCGGGCAGCGATCATCGCGCCGATCGCGACCTCGTCGTTGAAGGCGAAGATCGCCGTCGGCGGGTTCGGGAGGTCGAGCAGTTTCGCGGCGGCCGCCTCGCCGCCCTCGAACTTGAAGTTGGAGCCGATCTCGAGCGCCGGATCGGGCGCGATGCCCGCACTCGCGAGCGTGCTTCGAAAGCCGTTCAGCCGCTCTTGGCTGGCTAGCTGTTCGTCGGGGCCCTTGATGGCACCGATGCGGCGGTGGCCGAGCTCGAGCAAGTGCTTGGTCGCGAGCACGGCGCCAGCGAAGTGCGTCGCCGTGACATAGGCGATGTCGTCGCCGAGAGGCGTTCGCGGCTCCACGACGACGAAGGGATAGCCGTGGTGATGAAGCGTCTCCAGCTCGTCCTCCGACTCGAACGGCAGCACCAAGAGCGCCCCGTCGGTCGTGCCGTGCATCAGCCGGTCGAGCAGGACCACCTCTCGCCCGTGCTCGTGGTGCGTCGGGCAGAGAACGACGCGCATGTCGCGTTCGTAGAGAGCCTCCGCCGCGCCTGAAAGGATGCCCGCGAAGTAGGTCGACTCGACCTCCGGGAGGGCGACCCCGATCAGACTTGTCCGACCGACGGTAAGCGCTTGCGCTGTCCTGTTCTTCGAGAACCCGAACTCGCGCACGACTTGGAGGACGGCCTCTCGCGTGGAGTTCGAGACGTCCGGGTGCCCGTTCAGGACGCGGGAGACGGTTGCCATCGACACGCCCGCGAGGATCGCGACGTCCTGGATTGTTCTAGGCGGCTGTTTAGGGATCTCGCTCATCCGGCAGTTCTTCTTCCCTCGGTCGGAAGCCATCCGAAGTCTAGGTGAAAGCACACTGAAAACCAACCGGTAGATCTACCGGGAAAAGTTCGAAGCGAGGCGCAAGTGCAACCGGGAGGCGCTCCCTCCTCGTGCGAGTTTACGATCACAAAGGTCACTTGACCTCCTGGAAGAAATCTGGTAAGCGTTCCCGGGAGAGTCGGTAGATTAGATGCGTTACTCAGCTGTTTTCCCGAATTCGAACGAACTCCGACCCACTGTTTGCAGGGTGGACGGCGCATGAGAGAATCCTGCCGCAGAGCGCGCCTGAGCCGACTCGGTTACCCGGATTGCCTCATTGCTAGCTGGGACAAGACATCCCAGGAAAGGAAGCGAGCATGACGCGACACACGGTAATGCGACTCGCCATCGTGATGGCTGTCGCCTTGGCGGCGCTCAGCGTGGCCGCCACCGCCGCAAGTAAGAAGCCCAAGCTCCTGCTCTGGACGATCCAGCGCACGGAGAACAACGTCGAGACCAACGCGGCCAAGACCTATAAGGCCGCCAACGTCAAGGTCCAGATCTTCGCCAACGACCCGTACAAACAGAAGATCAAGGTTGCCCTGGGGTCCGGTAAGCCGCCCGATATGTTCATGAACTGGGGCGGCGGCGGTCTGAAGCAGTACGTCGACGCCGGCAAGGTCCTCGACCTGACGCCGTTCTTGAACGCCGACAAGGTCTGGAAGAATAGGTTCTTCAACAATGTCCTCCAGACCGCCGCGTTCAAGGGGAAGTACTACGGCATTCCGAACGTCGGTATGCAGCCTGTCCTCCTCTTCTACAACAAGGCGGTCTTCAGGCAGCACAACCTGACCCCGCCCAAGACCTGGGATGAGCTGCTCTCGGTCGTCAACGCGCTGAAGACGGCCGGGGTCACCCCGTTCATCCTCGGTGGCCAGAGCAAGTGGCCTGACCTGATGTGGGAGGAGTACCTCGTCGACCGCGTAGCCGGCCCTCAAGCCTTCAACGCCGTCGTCGCGGGCAAGAAGAACGCCTGGATGGACAAGGGCATAATCAAGGCCAACACGATGCTCCAGCAGCTCGTCGACGCCGGTGCGTTCGGCGATAACTTCTCGTCGACCACGTATGACGGCACCGTCACCGCAGTGCTTCTCGGTACGGGCAAGGGTGCCATGGAGCTTATGGGCAACTGGGAGTACGGAGCAGTGCTCCAGAACAGCCCGGACACGATCAAGAACAACGACCTCGGCTGGATGCCGTTCCCGGCGATTCCGGACGGCAAGGGCAATCCGAAAGACATCGCCGGCAACACGAGCAACTTCTACTCGGTCGCGGCGAAGTCGAAGAACCCGGCGGCCGCGGTCCAGTTCCTGAAGAAGCAGGTAATGTCGCCTGCGTACGTAAAGGGCCTGATCGGGCACGGGGACATCCCGCCGGTGAAGGGCATCGCGGCGCAGCTCTCCACAGGAGCCAACGCCGCCTTCACGACGTGGTGCTACAAGCTCGTGCAGAGTGCACCGAACTATCAGCACTCCTGGGACCAGGTCCTGTCGCCTGATGCAGCAAACACCCTCCTAACCAACCTTGATCAGTTGCTTCTCAAGCAGATCACGCCGCAGCAGTTCTCGGCGAACATGAACAAGACGAAGTAAATCTCGGAGCCACACCTGAAGAGCGCCATGAGAGCCGGCAGTAAGAGAGAGGGCGCCAGCCCGCTGCTCGCACTGCCGGCTCTCGGCCTCTTCGCGATCTTCGCGCTGGTCCCGATGATCGTCGTGGTGGTGCTGAGCTTCACGTACTACAACGGCATCAGCTCACCCACCTTCGCGGGCTTTGCGAACTGGAGCCGGTTCCTGCACGATTCCACCACGCACCACGCGATCTGGCTCAGCCTCGAGATCATGGTCCTGAGCTGGCTCTTCCAGACGCCGCTCGCTCTCCTGCTCGGAGTCTTCGTCTCCGGCCGCCAGCGCTACAGGGCGGTGCTCGCGGCGGCTTACTTCGTGCCGCTCCTCTTCTCGGCCGCCGCGATCGCAATCACCTGGAGAAACCTGCTCGACCCGAACTTCGGCCTCCTGGCCAACCTGACGCATCGCCTTCACATGAGCTGGTTTCCGACTAGTTGGCTTGGGAACCCAGGGCTGGCCCTCTACATGATGGTCTTCATCATCTCCTGGCAGTTCATCCCCTTCCACATGCTCCTATACCAGGCCGGTGCGCGCCAGATCCCACGCTCGATCTACGAAGCGGCCGAGATTGACGGAGCGGGCCGGGTGCGACAGTTCCTGCACATCACGCTGCCGTTACTCCGAAACACGATCGTGACCTCGTCTGTGCTCATCCTCGTCGGCTCCCTCACCTATTTCGACCTGGTCTTCATCGTCACCGGGGGAGGCCCGGGCTTCGCTACCCGGATCCTGCCGCTCGACATGTATATAAACGGCTTCGAGCGCACGGATATGGGCTACGCGAGCGCGATCTCCGTGGTGCTGGTCACCGCCGCCCTGGCTCTCTCTCTGCTCCTGATCCGTGTCACCGGTTTCGGACGCTTCCGCAGCACGCACGAGGGAGCGTAGGCAGCATGCGCCGGCTGTTCCATCTGAACATCCTCGGGGCTCTCGCCGGCCTCGTCTGGCTCGTCATCGTCGCCCTGCCCGTCTACTGGATGGTGATCACGAGCCTGCGCAAGCAGGCCGGCTACTTGACGGCCGACCCGATCGTGCCCGGCAAGCCGACAATCGCGCAGTACCACCGCGTCATCGACGTCGGCTTCCTCTCCTACCTGCGCAACAGCGCCGTCGTGACGTTCGCCGTCGTCGCGATCGTGCTCGCGTTCGCGCTCATGGCGTCCTATGCGATAGTTCGCGGTAGAGGGTGGATCGCGTCGGGATCGTTCAGGCTCTTCCTGCTCGGGCTCGCGATCCCGCTCCAGGCTGCGATCATCCCGATCTTCTTCGTCGTCAACAAGTTGCACCTCTACGACACGCTCCCGGCGCTCATCTTCCCAACGGCCGCCTTCTCCATCCCGATCTCGGTACTGATCCTGGTCAACTTCCTACGCGACGTGCCCACGGAGCTGTTCGAGGCGATGAAGATCGACGGTGCGAGCGAATGGCAGATGCTCTGGCGACTGGCGGCGCCGCTGAGCAGGCCGGCCCTGCTCACGGTCGGCATCTTCGCGGCGCTTCAGGCCTGGAACGGCTTCCTCTTCCCGCTCGTGCTCACCCAGAGCAGCGGCACGCGCGTGCTGCCGTTCGCGCTCTACGACTTCCAGACCCAGTTCGGTATCAACGTTCCAGCAGTGCTCGCAGCGGTCGTGCTGACGACCCTGCCCGTGTTCGCGCTCTACCTGGTCGGCCGCCGCCAGCTCCTCGGCGGGCTGACGGCCGGATTCAGCCGGTGAAACTGTCTGTCAAGAAGAAGGGACACCCAGATGCAAGACGACATCCTCCTCCAGACCACGGGCTCAAAGATGACCACCCAATCCGGTCGACCCATTCTTCTCCGCGGAATGGGTCTTGGTGGCTGGATGAACATGGAGAACTTCATCACCGGCTATCCAGCGACCGAGTCGCTGCAGCGAAGAGCGCTGCGCAATGCCCTCGGCGAGGACGGCTACCGCGAGTTCTTTGGTCGCTTTCTGGACGTCTTTTTCGGCGACGATGATGCGGCGTTCGTCGCCTCGCTCGGGCTCAACCTCGTCCGCTTGCCGATCAACTACCGCCACTTCGAGGACGACATGCGGCCCTTCGAGCTCAAGGAGGAGGGCTTCGAGCCTCTCGATCGGGCAATCGAGCGCTGCGCCCGGCACGGGATCTACACGATCATCGACCTCCACGCCGCGCCCGGCTACCAGAATCAGCACTGGCACAGCGACAACCCGACGCACTGGGCGTTCTTCTGGACGCACAAGCACTTCCAGGACCGCGTCGTCTACCTCTGGGAGGCGTTCGCGCGACGCTACCGGGGCAACCCCTGGGTTGCGGGCTACAACCCGCTGAACGAGCCCGGCGACGCGAGCGGTAGCGCGATCGGCCCCTTCTACCGGCGACTGCACGACGCGATCCGGGCGATCGACCCGGATCACATCCTCTTCCTGGACGGGAACCGCTACTCGCTCGACTTCGACATCTTCGAAGGGACCTGGCCGAACACCGTCTACACGGTCCACGACTACGCGCTGGCGGGCTTCATCGACGGAGGCAGCTACCCGGGCATCAGCCGAGGCGAGTACGTCGACCGGAACGTGCTCGAGGAGACGTTCCTGGCACGTACCGAGTTCATGCGCCAGACGGAGACGCCGATCTGGGTCGGGGAGTTCGGACCCGTCTACACCGGCAACGAAACTGCGGACGAGATGCGCCGTCAGCTACTCGTCGATCAGCTCGAAATCTACCGGCGCCACGAGGCAAGCTGGGCGATCTGGACGTACAAGGACATCGGTCTCCAGGGTCTCGTCTACGCGGACCGGCAGTCGCCCTACATGCAGCGGATCCGGCCTGTGCTGGAGAAAAAAGCGCGGCTCGGGATCGACGCCTGGGGCTCGCTGGACAGCCACATCCGGCGCATCATGGATCCGATCGAGGAGACCTTCCGGCACGAGTTCCCGACCTTCAGCCCCTTCCCCTTCGGGCAGGAGTCCTGGGTGCAGCGGCTGGTGCGGCACATTCTCCTCGCCGAGCCGATGGTGAACGATTTCGGTCGCTGTTTCGAGGGCGTAAGCGGAAGCGATCAGATCGCCGAGCTGGCCGACTCCTTCCGCTTCGGTAATTGCCAAAAGCGCTCGTGGCTGGCGGAAGTCCTCAGGAGCGCCGTCGTCTCCAGTCCAGGCGGAGCGGCCGTCGCATGAGCGCGCCTCGCTTCGACGAGCCGAGAGAACGGTCCCGACGGCGCCTCGACTCGACGTATCCTCAGAGAACGGGAGATAACCGCGATGGCTGGAATCCGTTATAGCGGTCTGACGAAGACGTTCGAAGGAGGAACGCTGGCGGTCGACCGGCTCGACCTGGAGATCGAGGACGGCGAGTTGATGGTCGTCGTCGGCCCGTCGGGCTCGGGGAAGACGACCGTACTGAGGATGACCGCCGGTCTCGAGGAGATCAGCGCCGGAGAGATCCTGATTGGCGATCGGGTGGTTAACGACGTGCCGCCGAAAGCGCGGAACATCGCGATGGTCTTTCAGAACTACGCGCTATACCCGCACATGAGCGTCTTCGACAACATGGCCTTCGGCCTCAAGCTCCACGGCTACAAAAAGCAGGAGGTCAGGGATCGAGTCGAGCAGACGGCCCAGATGCTCGGCGTCGCCGACCTCGCGCGCCGCAAGCCGGCCCAGCTCTCCGGCGGCCAGCGGCAGCGGGTCGCGATGGGGCGCGCGATCGTGCGGGAGCCGGCTGCGTTCCTGATGGACGAGCCGCTCTCGAACCTGGACGCCAAGCTGCGCGTCGAGATGCGTACCTACATCGCCATACTCCACCGGAAGCTGAGCACGACGACCGTCTACGTGACCCACGACCAGACAGAGGCGATGACGCTCGGGGACCGCGTCGCCGTGATACGCGACGGGCGGCTCGAGCAGGTCGACGCTCCCGCGACGCTCTACGCGAAGCCCGCCAACCTCTTCGTCGCCGGGTTCATGGGCTCTCCCGCCATGAACATCGTCCACTCCCGGCTGATCGCGGAAGGCGGCTCCATCTTCGCAGAGCTCGGGCCGACCAGGCTTCTCCTTCCTCCCTCGTTCCTGAAGGGTCGCCGTCAGCTCGAGCAGTACGCCGGTCGTGAGCTGATCCTCGGTATCCGGCCCGAGGACATCGAGGATGCCGCCTTAGCACCGAAGGCCGACGGCGAAGCGAGCCTCGACGTGCAGGTGACGCTTGCGGAACCGATGGGATCAGAGGTCATCGTCCGATTCCCGGTCGGCGCCGCGCCGGTCGCAGGCACGTCGAGCGTCGCCGCCGCGACCGACAGCAAGGATCGTCAGGAACTCGCGCAGCTCATCGCCGAGGATCCGACGAGCAGCACCACGATGGTCGCAAGGCTCAACCCGCGCACCACCGCCCGCACCGGAAAGCCCGCGCGTTTGACGGTCGACGTCAGCCGCCTGTACTTCTTCGACCCGACTTCCGAGGTCGCAATCTGTTAGTGCTGCAAACCACGAGTCGAGGAGGTTCGCTGAGATGGACGCCTTACCGGAGCAGGTGGAGATCGAGCCGCTGCCGATGCCGCTGCGCTGGCTCGGGCGGCCGCAGGCGTGGAGCAGCGATGCGGGCCGGCTGGCGATCACGGCCGGGCCCGCCACCGACTGGTTCGTGGATCCGGGCGGGCCGACGTCCCTGTCGGATTCCAGCGCGGGCGACTTCTCGAACGCCCCCGCGCTCGTCGGCCGCCCGAGCGGCGACTTCCTGCTCAGCGCGCGCGTCCGGCCAGACTTCGCCTCGACCTTCGACGCCGGTGTGCTGCTGCTCCACGGGGACGAGCGGCGCTTCGCGAAGTTCTGCTTCGAGTACTCGCCGCAGGGGAAGCCGATGGTCGTCAGCGTCGTGACGCGCGGCGTCTCGGACGACTGCAACTCCTTCTCGGTCGAGGGACGCGAGGTCTGGCTGCGGGTGGCGCGGATCGGCGACTGCTTCGCCTTCCACGCCTCCACGGACGGCAGCTTCTGGCGTATGGTGCGCTACTTCACGCTCGACGACGCCGCCAGCATGGAGGTCGGCTTCGAGGCGCAGTCGCCGACTGGCGAGGGCTGCAGCGTGAGCTTCGACGAGATCCGCTTCGAGGCCCGCACGCTCGGAGACCTGCGGAACGGGGAGTAGTCCGCCCGCCGGAGGGCGCTCCGAGGCTGCATCGGGCTGACCATTGAGTCTCCAGATGGTCGCGCTCGGCTTGGTGGCATTCGGCAGCTACTTCTTGCGCCCAGAGAAACGGAACGAGTGCTCGCGATACTGGCGCCGCTCCCGGCGGATCCGGCCGATCCGATACGGGCCACGGCGCAGGCAGGGCTCGCGCTGGTACGCGGCACGGTCGAGTGCTGGAAAACGCCGATTTGCGGGAGTAAACGGCACTTTCGGCTCTATGAGTAGCAATGGAGCGTACCGGGATCGAACCGAGCCGCTTCTCGCTTTCTCGGGGCGCCGCTGGCGGTGCGAGCCCGGAGAGGACAGTGTTCACGACACGGCCTCGGAGAGGATCGTGCCGCCAGCGGTGTCAGGTGACTCCGGGCGGCCAGTCGCGCCTGGCCGTACGGAGTCACCGGCCGAGGAAGCGAGAGTGGAGCGTACCGGGATCGAACCGGTGACCTCCGGCTTGCGAAGCTGGAAAACTTGCGCTTAACCATGCGGGTTTGCCGAGCTCGTCCGCGCGACTTGAGCAGCTGATGGACGAGTAGACGCGGCACTTTGCCAAAGTGTGCGCTGGATAGACAGGTCACCGACTCAAGGAGCGAGAGTGGGCGCACCGGTCGTGGGCCTCGAGAAACTTCTGCTACGCGACTAGGGACGCGAGCGCCATACCCTCGATAGCACGTTATTGACTTTTGACCGCGGACGTCGTAGCGTCTGCCACATGGCCGAAATGGTCGTGCCGAAAGCCGTTTCTGGAGCGGTCACGGATGAAGCGATCGAAGAGTTTCGCGAGAGGACGCTCGCTGCTCGGTTTTGGTCGACCCGTCCAGGAGGGCGATTACTTCGCTGGTTTTGGAAGAGCTGGATCGGCAGGTGGGTGGCGAAAGAGTTCCGGGGCGCGGAGGCCGCGGAACTCCACGGCTATGCCTTCTGGGGACCGGTCGCGCTTGCGATAGTAGTGACCGAGATCCTAGGGGCGCTTTCGAAGAGCTTCCGGAACTGGATACCGTGGCCGACGATCTCAGGGACGGTCGGACACATCGAGGATCTCGACGGGCGTTGGGGTCTTGCGGTGGTCACTGTGATTGCCGCCAGTGCCTTCTATGCCGTTTCCTACCGCGGTGGTGCGGTGCACACGGGTACCAAGCCCCTGTTTAAGTTGGGGTTCATAAAGTTTCGCTACGGCTGGCCGCTCGTGTTCGTCATGACCGCCTTAGTCGCGCTGATCGTGCGGTTAGCGTTGTCGGACGAGAAGTTCCACCTCGGCTACGCGATCTATGGGAGCTTCGCGGTTTTCGGGATCGCGATCCCGATGCTGCTTGTCTGGCGGAAGAGCGATCGAGTCGTCTTCCCGAGTCTCTTCTACACGTTCGGGAAGCTGCGCGAGCGATTTCGCTGGCTGGCTGTCGTTGTGATCGCGGGGCTTTCCATTCTCATCCTCCACCTCGCTCTCTACCCCTGGCCGAACCTAGCCCGCGAGCCGGCAAGCTACGCGGGCCTGAACGCATACCACGCCCGCGCATACGCGCAGGACGCGCTGAAGAAGGCCGCGAACCCGAACGCGAAGCCCGGCCTCGTCTACTCGACCGAGGGCCGTGGCATCTCTGAGGGACACAACGCCTGGTTTGTCTACTTCAACGTCGTGAGCGGCGGCAACTCCACCTACGCGGGCTGTGTCGTCGAGGTCACCGAGATCACAGCGAAGCTGGACCCGCACTGCCTACAGCAGGGATCGTGAAGCGCCCGCTTGTCTTCCCGCCGTAGCGGGCATCCTTGTTAAGCCAATGGGCCGTACCTCGCACAATGCGAACCATGTGCTTGCCGACTTCGAGCCTCTGCCAGTGAAGAGCACCCAAGGTTCTGCCCAGGCTATCCGCCACGCCTTTCGGTCAGATCCCCTAATCGAGCTCGGTGAGACGCTGAGCGTACGCGGTGCTCTTCTCAGTAAACGTAGCCGAGACGTCCGGCGCACGAGAGCAGCGAGTGGCGCGCTCCGAGATGCTTCATCGTCCGGTCATCGACGATCATGGCAGCTGAGCGCCCGTTCTATCCACCTGGCCCGACCCGAGGATCACGTTGTATTGCTCAATAGTCGGTCCCGGTGGCAGATGTAGGCCGCACGGAGCATTCGGTGTATCGAGCGCTTCGATCTGGAGTGGCTGGCCTGTCGCCGGGTCGAGCACGAGGTATGTGATGCCCTCACCAAGGGCGTGGTTGCGAGCGAGCATGGCGTCCACGGCGTCCACACGAGAAATTCCCCCCGCCGGGAGGCAAGTCCGGCCTGCGTCAAAAGTGCCGGTGAGGACGCCAACGGCGCGGCCGGTTCGGCCCGCGTTGTCCGTCACCGTGCCGGCGTCGAACACGCCAGACAGGCTCGCCAGGACCCTGTACAGGCCTGCGACCTGTTGCGGGGTGGCGGTTCCCAGGCCCAGATGCGACATGATCGAATCCGCCAGCATCAGGTCTCGGTAGTCACCGGTCGCACCAGTGCCCAACAGCGCGGGCACCATCGCGGTCGGCGAGGTAGGAAAGTCAACGTTTAGGTCTTGCCAACGATCGTCCGTGCTCTGAGCTACGGCTGGCCCGACGGCTACGCCTGACCGTGTGGTGTCTTGCAGCCAACTCTTCTCGAGGGCTGACCCGTCCGGTGCGACCCACACTTGTCGAACGGCCGTTTCGACGGTTGTCGTAGCCGCGTGGCGGCCCACGTCGGTCTGCAGTGCGTACTCCTGCGTCTTCGCATAACGCACCGTGCCACCATCGGAGCTGGCTCGCTCCTGCAAGGCAGCGGCGTTTTCCAGAATCGCCACTGCCTGCTGATGGCTCCCGTGCGCGAAGGGCAGTGGCTCTGGTAACGCCGGCGTCCCCGAGGCCGGACCGGCGTCAAAGGTAACGAAGCCGACCGCGCAACCGGCCACTACCGCCAAAGCGACCATGCCCAGCAGCACCGGCCGCCTATGACTCCGAAGACCGCGGATCCTGTCGGCCTTCAGCGCCGCCGGGACGGGATCATCGCGGTCCGGCCCGCGTTGCTCGACAACCTTGCTCCAGCCGCTGGTGGTATCGACCGGGAGCTTCTCCGCGAGGGCATGGATCCTCGCACGGATCGTCTCTTCAATGGGATCGGGCTTCATGATTCGAAAACCTCCTTCATTTTTCGCGCTTTGCCGAGAGCTCGGCGAATCAGCACGGTCACGGTGCCGGTGCGGCAGCCCATTAATCCGGCTACTTCGGCAAGAGGCAGATCGCAGTAATAGCGAAGGATGACGGCCATGCGCTGTCGCGGGCTCAGAGTGCGGAGAAACCCCCAGAGCTCGTACATCTCGGGTTGGGTTGCCACCGGCGGCTGCTGCACCGTTGCATGGCGTCGCTCAAGGCCCTGGCGCCGCTGCCAGCTGCGCACGCGATTGACGACCGCATGGTGGATGTAGTGACCAGGATCGTTCGGCACATGACCGGCGGCGAGCATTCCCGTGAAGACGTCTTGGACGAGGTCCTCGGCTACTTCGCGGGAGCCGCTGATAAGCCACGCGGCGCGTACCAGCTGGGCATAGTCGCGACGGAAGACCTCTTCTAGATTCGGCGCACTCAGCTTTGGCTCAGTCTCTGTCAGCGGCGCGGGGCCATATCTTGAGCTCACAACCTATAAGACGCACGAGACCCTTCCCGTGAAGACACCCGCTCAACGTTTCTCTATCGGGCACTGCCCCACAACAAGCATGGCAAGTCCAGGGCGAGGACTTCGAGAGGGCGGGAGAAGAAGGTCACGCTCATGATGTCGGCAACGACTCGGTAAAGGGCGTTGGCCGGGCCTCGGATCTCCTCAAAGCGACCGGGCCGCAGTAAGTGCTCCTGAGCAGCAACAACGTTGTGTTTACGACAACGGATGGGCCGTACCTCGCACAATGCGAACCGTGTGCTTGTCAGCTTCGAGCCTCTACCGGTGAAGAGCACCTAAGGACCTTCTTGCGTCCTATTCGAACGCTCCGATGCTCACGAAGCTGGCTGAGGAACTCGGCCGGGCGAGCTAGTGAAGGCCACTGGGCTCGACTATAAGGCGCTATCACTGAGCTGTAAAGAGCCTGCATAAGCGGCTAATCGCAACTCTGAACGCTGGAGAACGAGCACCGCTACTAACTAGTGAGCTGGCGCAAGGAGGAGTCCCTTGCTATTTGCCAAGCCGCTGAGGAGTTGCCATGATCAAGTGACACGTTCGCGAAAAGGGGGTGATCACATGCATATGAGCCGATCTGTCCGCTGTGGGATTCTCACGGCGGTCGTCGCATTAGCAGTCGGCGGCGTGTTCGCCTATGAGGCCTTTGCCGCAACGCAGTTCTTGTATCTCTCGAAGTGGGTTGGTGGCGGAGGTTCCTATCAGTGCAAGGGCGGCGGAGATTCCGATCAGACGGGCGCTGCTTACCGAAACTTCAACGATGTCTGGGGGCAAGTTGGCTGGGCCAGGGGGGCTTACTACGTTTCGAGCATCGCGTGTGACTATGTCCCTCCTGGATCGCCTGGCCTCACATCGACAACCGACCAACCGGTACACATAGGTCCTTACAACGCCGTCGTGGCAGCCGTGCAGAACAGGTCAGGTGTGACGCTCTACATGGGCGCCTACACAACGCGACCATAGTAGGGGGTAGATATGAGGATCACCAAGAGACGAGTTACCTTAGTCGTCGTCTTATCGATCTGTGCGGCGCTAGCTGTGTACTCGCAGTTAGCACTCTCAGGAACTTCTCCTAGCTCGGCACCAAGTCCGGCGGTGTCCCTGTCGACCACGAAACCGTTGGACGCTATTTCGGCGTTCGGATCGAAGAGCGCAGCGCCGCTTCTAAGCTCATCCACGATCTCGCCGAGCGTGCAGGCCACGTTCGGTCAGTTCAACGCCGAAGTACCACCGGCTAACGCGCCCGCCGATTTCAAGGCATCATTTCCGGGAACCGTCGACGTGTCGCGAGCGCGATCACTTGTGAGCTTAGGCTCGTCGACGTTAGTCGGGGCTCCCACCGCCAACTCGAGAGTCTGCCTTGTGCTCGATTCGGGTGAATTCGCAAGCTGCCCATCGGCGCTGACGACAGCCGGGATAAGCATCGCTAAGGCAACTGAGGCTGGGCCGAACGGAACGATCGGTAAGCTCATCCTTTACGGAATCGCTAGCGACGGTGTGACGTCAGTGAAGGTCCACTTCGCTGACGGTCATACCGAGTCAGCGACTCTGGCTAACAATGGCTACCTCTACATTGATCCAACACCGAGCAATGCGTCTCAAATCGACGATGTAGTCGTCGATGGGCCGAACGGCACTTCGACAGTTCCAATCCCATAGGGCAGCAGCCCCGTTCTCGTAACAAGGACGGCAGATGGCGCGCTAAGAGGCGTTCTCCGACCTCCGGGAGGATTAGCTCCCTCGCAAGCGACCGTGTGAGCTGATCCTCTGGCGGGCGGTGAAAGCGAGAGGTCCCGGCGTAAAAAACCAGCGGTTCGCGTAGCCGGAACTCAAAGAGCTCGGGCATCGACTTCACCACGCCGATGGCGGCGTCTCAAGCCATTCGTGGTAGCCACAGCGGGCCGTATCTCTCACAATGCGAACCATGTGCTTGCCAGCTTCGAGCCTCTGCATGTCACGGTGGTCTGAGTTCTGCTCGGGCTCGCATGTCGCTGGCGTAACATCGGCCCGGCTACCGGCCACTTCCCCTATATGAACGTAACTGGGAGGAGTCTCCGGAGGTCGGAGTCCGACGAGCAGCTCTTCGAGCGTCTCTACGAGCAGCTCTTCGAGCGTGTCACTGCCTACCTGCTGGCGCGCACGGACCGGGACTCTGCTGCCGAGGCGGTCGCGCGGACCTTCGAGATCGCGTGGCGGCGCCTTCCTGACGTGCCGGTCGAGGCGCTGCCGTGGCTGCTCGGGGTCGCGCGTCGCGTGCTGGCCGATCAACGGCGGGCTCAGGGTCGTCGGAACGCGCTGATCGAACATATCGCCGAGACAGCCATGGAGACATCCGACGATCATGCGGAAGCCTTGGCGGCCCGCGAGCTCGTGCTCGCCGCGATCAAGGATCTCACCCCGTTCCAACAGGAGGCGCTTCTGCTGATCGCCTGGGACGGGGTGAGCGAGCGTGAGGCGGCAGCCGTGCTTGGCTGCTCGCGCGGGGCAGTCGCTCTGCGGCTGCACCGCGCCCGCAAGCAGCTCCGTGCCGCATTGAATCGCGCCGCCCCCGAGGCGAACCTCGTCGGCGATGCATCAGGCGACGCCGCGCCGCGCCGACCAGTCCACCTCTCCACGAAGGAGACCACATGAGCCACAACCTCGTTGAACTTGTGAGGGACCTGCGTCCCGAGGACGCCGGCCGCGTCGATGAGCTCTTCCCCCCAGCGCAGCGGATCGAACTCTTCAAGGAGATCGTCAGCTCGGATCGATCGATCACCGCAGAGTCAGGTCGGCGCCGTCTGACACCGTCACGACGCACCCGGTGGTGGCCTTCAACGGTCCGGCGTCCGGTGCTGATCTCATCGCTCGGAGCGGTCGCCGCGGTGGCGGTCGCCGCGGGGCTGATCGCAAGCTCGGCTATGCGGCCACAACCGGCCGCGGCGGGTGTCGTGTTTCGCACCGGCGCCGATGGCTACATCGTCGCGACGGTAACCGACCCGTTCGCCGCGGAGAGCCAGCTGAAGGCCGCGTTTGCCGAGCACGGCCTGAACATCACCGTGAACCTCTTGCCAGTCTCGCCGAGCCTCGTCGGAACCGTCGTCTTCATCAGCGACAACGGCGGCGCTAGCGCGATTCAGCCGCTGCAGGGTGGCCCTTGCGTCACCGGCGGCGGGGGCTGCACGATCGGTTTGAAGATCCCTGCCACGTTCACCGGCCAGGGCGACATCACGCTCGGTCGCCCGGCCAAGCCGGGAGAGACCTATGAGTCGACGGCCAGCGCCTTCGCGCCGGGAGAAGTGCTGCACTGCAGCGGTCTACGCGGCGCACGGGTGGCCACTGCGCTGCCGATCCTGCGAGCAGACAAGCTCACCGTCCAGTGGCGCGAGAAAGCGACTGGGGCCATTGTCACGACTGCACCGACAAGCAACTACATCTCGGACGCCAACCCGGCCGCACCAGGCACGGTCATGATCTGGACCCAACCCACTCCACCACCAGGCTACCCCGCCACGTATACGCGTGCCCTCGACCAGGGCTGCTAGCCCAAGCACAAGCGCCCCGCACCGCCTGAGCGGCGGCGTGGGATCGGTACGAGTACGCGCGCGGCAAGCGAGAGATCCCATTGACCACGCTTCTCAGTCTGGTTAGCGCGCTCGAAGCGCCGCTCGACGACTTGCTCGACGGTCGTCTGTACTGAGACCTCCGCTAGACCTCCTGACCTCGCCGGGACCTCGGCGTAAAGGTCACGAACGGGTTGGAGCGGTTACTAGCGGGGCAACACGGTCGGAAGCCGGAAAATGCCGATTTGCGGGAGTAAACGGCAGTTTCGGCTCTATGACTAGCGATGGAGCGTACCGGGATCGAACCGAGTCGCCTCTCGCTTTCTCGGGGCGCCGCTGGCGGTGCGAGCCCGGAGAGGACAGTGTTCACCACACGGCCTCGAAGAGGATCGTGCCGCCAGCGGTGTCAGGTGACTGCGGGCGGCCAGTCGCGCCTGGCCGTACGGAGTCACCGACCGAGGAAGCGAGATGGGCCGCGGTTCGCACAATACGAACAGCGTGCTTGTCAGCTTCGAATCTTTGCCACTGACGGAGATTCATGGTTCTGCTCGGGCTCGAACCGGACGAGTCGCTGCTTGCCGCCTTTGACGCCGCTTTCCACTGGCTCACCATGGCTCCGAACGTAAGGGAACTCGTTCGGGCCGTGGATGTCCGCAGCCTGCGCAGCAGAATCCGCCGATTGCTCCCGATCTCGCGACTCTGGTCGATGCCTACCTCGCGCAGCAGCTCCCACGTGTTCTGCGCGCTCCCATCGTTAGTGTCGGGGGAGATGAACCCCCTGGCCCTTGTTCCGCCGTACGCGGCCGGGCGCTCATCCATCGAACGCTACGCGGCGTTTTCTTCCGCCACCTCGCCGAGCAGTACGGCCGCCTGCTCCAACACCGTCTGGGTCGCTGACTCCTGCTTATCCGGCGGATAGCCGTATTTGCGGAGGATTCTCTTCACGATCACGCGCAGGTGGGCGCGGACGTTCTCGCGGATTGTCCAGTCGATAGTGACGTTAGCGCGCACGGCCTTGACTAGCTCCTGGGCGATCGCTCGCAGGGTCTCGTCGCCGAGTACCTGGACGGCACTGTCGTTGGTGCCGAGCGCGTCGTAGAAGGCGAGCTCGTCCTCGGAGAGGCCCAGCTCCTCGCCGCGTTTGTCGGCTTCGCGCACCTCGTGCGCGAGGTCGATCAGCTCCTCGATCACCATCGCCGACTCGATCGAGCGGTTCTGGTAGCGGCGGATCGTCTGCTCGAGCATCTCGGCGAAGGAGCGCGCCTGGACGACGTTCTTGCGACTACGCGTCTTGATCTCGTCGAGGAGGAGCTTCCGAAGCAGCTCGACGGCGAGGTTGCGCTGCGGCATCTCGCGCACCTCGGCCAGGAACTCGTCGGAGAGGATGGAGATGTCGGGCTTCTCCAGTCCGGCGGCGGCGAAGACGTCGATCACCTCTCGATCCGGGGCGATGGCGCGAGAGACGATCTGCCGCACGGCGATGTCCAGATCCTCCTTCGCCTTCTGCTCCTCCACGAGCGGTTTGACGAGCGCGGACTTCAGCGTCTGGAAGAAGGCGACGTCGTCGCGGATGCGGATCGCCTCGTCGTCGGGTACGGCCAGCGCGAAAGCTCTCGAGAGGTCGTTCACCGCTGCCGTGAGTCGCTCCTTTCCGTCTTCCTGGGCGAGGATGTGCTCCTGGGCCGGCGGCAGGAGGCCGAGTCGTTCCTGTGGCTTCCCGTCGATCCAGCGCGAGCGGTCGAAGCCGTGGAAGAGGTCGCAACAGACCTCGTACTTCAGGAGCATGGCCCGGACGGCCTCTTGCTGGAGAAGCGCGGTGTGGCCGGTGCCACCGCTTTCGGTGTAGGTCCGCATCGCCTGCTTCAGCTCCTGCGCCAGCCCGAGGTAGTCGACGACCAGGCCGCCCGGCTTGTCGTGGAAGACGCGGTTCACGCGTGCGATCGCCTGCATCAGCCCGTGCCCGCGCATCGGCTTGTCCACGTACATCGTGTGCAGGGAGGGAGCGTCAAAGCCGGTCAGCCACATGTCGCGGACGATCACCATCCGGAAGGGATCACTCGGGTCGCGGAAGCGGATGGCCAGATCCTCGCGGCGCGGCTTGTTGCGGATGTGCTGCTGCCAGTCGGGAGGGTCGGAGGCCGAGCCGGTCATGACGACCTTGATCGAGCCCGCGCCATCGTCCTCGCCTTGCCACTCTGGCCGGAGCGTCACGATCTCGCGATAAAGCTCGACGCAGATGCGCCTGCTCATACAGACCACCATCGCCTTGCCCTCCATCGCCTCGAGCCGCTCCTCGAAGTGGCGGACGATGTCCTGGGCGATGAGCTTCAGTCGCTTCTCCGAGCCAACGACGGCCTCGAGCTGCGCCCATTTGCTCTTCAGCTTCTCCTTACGCTCGACCTCCTCGCCCTCGGTGACCTCCTCGAAGTCGGGGTCGATCCTCGGCCGCTCGGCTTCGTCCAGCTCGAGCTTCGCCAGCCGGCTCTCGTAGTAGATAGGGACGGTTGCCTTGTCCTCGACGGCGCGCTGGATGTCGTAGACGCTGATGTAGTCGCCGAAGACCGCGCGGGTGTTCTTGTCGGTCAGCTCGATCGGCGTGCCGGTGAAGCCGATGAAGGAGGCGTTCGGGAGTGCATCGCGCATGTGCCGGGCGAAGCCCTTGATGAAGTCGTACTGGCTGCGGTGCGCCTCGTCGGCGATGACGACGATGTTTCGACGCTTCGAGAGCACCGGGTGCTGGTCGCCCTTCTCGTCGGGGAAGAACTTCTGGATCGTCGTGAAGACGACACCGCCGACGTCTACGCTCAGCTTCTCGCGCAGGCCGGCGCGGTCGGCGGCCTGTACGGGCGCCTGGCGCAGCAAATCCTGGCAGCGGCAGAAGGTGCCGAAGAGCTGGTCGTCGAGGTCGTTTCGGTCGGTGATGACGACGATGGTGGGGTTGGCCATCGCGGGCTCGAGGATGATCCGGCCCGCGTAGAAGGCCATGGTCAGGCTCTTGCCCGAGCCCTGCGTGTGCCAGACGACGCCCACGCGCCGGTCGCCCGGGGCGCCTCCGGGCCGCTCGGCCGCGCTCAGGTGGCCTTCCCGCTCTCGATCCTCGACGATCGCCTTCGAAGCGCGGAGTGTCTCCTCGACCGCCACGTTGACGGCGTGGAACTGGTGGTAGCCGGCCATTTTCTTGATCAGGGCACCTGCGCCAAAGTCCTCGAATACGATGAAGTGCCGGATGAGGTCGAGAAAGCGCCGCTGCTCGAACACGCCTTCGATCACGACCTGGAGCTCGGTCAGGCGCGAATCGGCGTCGACGTGGCCGCCGATCGTGCGCCAGGGCTTGAACCACTCGCTGCCCGCCCCGAGCGAGCCGATCCGCGCCTGCAGACCGTCGGAGGCGACGAGCGCCGCGTTGTAGGTGAAGAGCGCGGGGATCTCGGCCTGGTAGGTCTGGAGCTGCTTGAAGGCGGTGGTGACTGTCGCGTTCTCGTCGGCCGGGTTCTTGAGCTCAATCACCGCCAGTGGCAGACCGTTCATGAACATCACCACGTCTGGCCGACGCAGGTGCCGTTCCTCCGCGACGCTGAACTGATTGACAGCGAGCCAGTCGTTGTTCTCGGGCACCTCGAAATCGATCGCCCACGCCTGATCGCCCGCAATCGAGCCGTCGGCCCGGCGATACTCGACTTCGACGCCGTTAACCAGCATCTTGTGCAGGGCGCGGTTTCGCTCCACGAGCGACGGCGCGTCTATGCGCGTGAGCTTGCTATAAGCGTCTTCCAGCGCTTCGGGTGGGAGATCAGGGTTGAGGCGAGATAGAGCCTGGCGGAGGCGGGCTTCGAGCACCACGTCGCGGTAGCTCGGGTCGCTTCGCTCAGCGGTGAGCGCGTCGGCTGCGATCTCCGGGCCGTGAAGAATCGTGTAGCCGAGCTCTTCCAGCCACACGAGAGCAGCGCCTTCGACAACGATTTCGTTCACGCCACGACCGCTCACGAAATCTCCCAAGGAGCGCGGATCGGCACCACGTACGGCCCGCCACTGATGCGCGGATGGCGCCGGAAGTCGCTCATACGTGGCCGATCGAGGGTTTTCACTTCGGCTGATTGCAAGGTTTGGGCGCGGCTGATTGCAATATTCGGCACTGGCCAAGCGAAAGGCGTTGGCCCCGGCGGTTCAGCGCGAGCGTCGGTTTCGACGGTGGAGTTAGCAAAGGCTCGACCTAACCGCTCATCACCGGGCGAACCTTAACGCTCGATCGACAAAGCTCCGTAGTTCCTGATCGTTGATCGGCTCCGCTTCCCATCCCTGATGGTGATATCTCCTCGAGTACTCGTTGAGATCGCGCAGCTCCTGGATGGATGTAACGTCGAGGATCTCTTCTGTAGTATTCACGCGTTGCTCGCAGAGTGTGATGAACGGTCCGAGCATGCACCCAGGCTTAACGTGCTCTGGGTGCGCCACGCGAAGGAACGTCTCTAGATGCGGGCGGATAAGTCGCGCTACCTCTCGGAGATCGCCTGTCCCAGTGGCGAGATAGTCGCGCAGTTTGGCGTGTCGGCGATCATGCTCGGTAACCGAATCCTGGCTTACGTCCCACACGCGGATAGTCGATCCCGCAGCTTCTCGGCCCACTTCGAGAGCTACACATGCAGTTGGGTCTATCCCATTATAAAGTTGACACAAGAACGCCTTCTTATGAGAGAGAACGATCACTTGGGCGGTTCGCTCGGAGAGGCGTCGAATCTCCTGCACTGTCGTCAACGACCGATGTTCGTCCAGACTCGAAATCGGGTCGTCGATCACGACGACCTTGTTCGCCAGCCTCTGGTCCTGGTCTAGCGACGCGAAGAAGAAGGCCAGGGCCAATGTGTTGCGATCGCCCGAACTCAGGGTATTGCGAAACGAGGGTTCCCCTGGCGCGAGGTCAGCTACGGCAATCGGCACTGGCGTGTTGTTGATAACCACGTCGTAGTTACAGGTCGGCCCGCCCCGAGTATTGGCGTACGTTACGTTGGCGAGTCGAAATTCAGCATTGAACTTTGAGAGGTAAAGGTTGATGGCTGCCTCGTACCCAGGAAAGACGTTCATCCGGAGCTGTTCGAGATCGTTCCGGGCTTGATCGCGCTGTTGCTCAGTCGCCTCTTTAGCTGCTTTCTCTAGCAAGTAGCTACTACAGAGCGCAGCGGTCTCTGGCGCATGCCGGGCCTTGATGGCTTGAAGCCGAGCGAGATTGGCAGCGAGTACTGTCGAGTCGGCCACTGCCGCACGCTCTTTGGCGGCGGCGATCGCCTGGTTGGCCTCCTGGAATTGCAGGTCGATTGTGGCGATCGTCTTGTGATGGGCTTCGTAGGCCGCTACGAGTGCCTGGGTCTCACCCGAAAAACCCATGCGCTCTAGGGGAGCGGCCTGTTTTGCAGCGAGCTGCGCAACGACAGCATCCCGGGCGGCTCTCCAATCTCGAACTATCGTGGCCGTATCAAGTGTAAAATCCGCGACCTCGCAAAATCTTGACCAGAACTGTCGACGTTCAACGGCAACCCGTACTGCCCGCTCGAACCCCGCCGGCACATCCTCGCTGTGCGTACGGTTGACCGTCTCGAGAGCGTCTGACACCGTGCGCTTCAGGTCAGTGTATGCGTCGCCAAAATACGCACGGTAGTGCTGGATCACGGGCGATCCTTGGAGGTCCTGTGCGCAGAACGGGCACGTCGCTTTTGCTGTGCCACCGTTCTCCTGCGAGATGAAGCGCATCCCTTCGGCCAACCACGCCTCTCCGCCCTGAGCCAAGCCGGCCAAATGAGCCTGGACTCGCGCAAACGCGGCAGAATCAAGGGCTGGTAGGTCCTGCTGGAGAACCGGCTCGATTCTAGCGAGATCGAACTCGGGCAGACTCAGAGACTCGAAGGGCAACGAAACGCGAATCGCGTCTTGCTCTCGCGCCGCGGCCAGAGCGCGTTCTCCCTCCTGGATGGCCTGGTCGATGTCGGGCTGTGCAGATAATGCGCAGAAGTCATCCACGGAGAACGGGCCTCTATCCGCCGTTGGGATAGCACCCCCCTTAGCCCTTAATTCCGTGTTGTGGTTCTCGATTCGCTCGATGAGCTGCTGATGCTGCCTACTTAGGACTACCGCGTCCGCGCCAAGAATCAGCTCGTGCAGGTTCTGCCGGTGGTGCGTCTGCACGGTTAGACCGGAGTGCACGTTCTCGTCGATGAAAACATCGTCGAAAACCACAAGATCCGTCAGTGTGCGGTTCCAAGCGTTGTCCTGGAAGATCGCCGGCGGCGGGCCGCCGGTGCATTCCAGTACAGCGTGCGGTGGATGCTGGGACGCCAAGCGTCTCCGCTCTGCGATGGGAAGGGGATCGCCCGTTGCCAGTGACCGCAGCACCGCCGCGAGCGTCGTCTTTCCCCTGCCGTTCTCCGAGTAGACGAGGGTGAGCCGGGCGAGGGGGATATTCGCGGCAGCGTCCACTGAATCGAACTGCCCGATGTTCCTGAGCAACTTGAGCCGGCTGATCATGCTGCGACCCTCTCAAGGAATCGCGTCGGATCGGCGACTCGCAGTTCGCCGGAGATGAGCCTGGGCAATAACGCGTCTCGCAGGGAAGCGATAGTCGCGGACTGCCTCTCTGTTACGTCCTGCTTCAGTCGAAGGAGCCGGACCGTCGCGCAGAAGGTATCGAGAATCTCGTCGCGAGGCCGGAGGACCGATGCTGAGGCCAGGGTGCTATTCGGAATGAAGGGTTGAGCAGAACCTGTACGCAGTGAGTCAAAGTCGAAACCAAGCATCGACTCAAGAACGAATTCGGGCCAGCGAGGGGGCACGACTGAGCTCGCGTTGTTGTTGACCCACGCTCCCCGGTAGACCCAATGGATTGAGCCGCAGTAGGCACCAACACGGCCGAACGCGATGGCGAAGCCCTCGTGAGTCGTCCGTTCCGCATAGCCCATGATGCCGTTCGCGCCGTAAACCGGAAATGCGCCGTTAGGTCGGCACTCCCCCGTCGGGAGCTGCTTGCCGCCTTGGATCGAAGCCATTTGGTCGAGAGATACAACCCGCCACCCCTTTGGAATCTCCCCCAGCTCCGAGTCCTCGAAGGAATCCGGGAACAAATCGGCGATCTCGCTGGGAAGGCCGGGGTCGTGGCCTTCGGACCTGGCACGGATGGGGTCGAAGTCCACGAACCACGACTTGAAGAGCGCCCGCGCTACCTGCTCCAGCGTCTCGTTCATGCGCCGGTTCAGCTCGATCTTGTCGTCCAGCGTGCCGAGGATGTGGGCGATGGCACGTTGTTCGGTCAAATCAGGGGTCGGAATGGGCAGGTCGCGCAGAGTCCCGAGATTGATCTTTTGCGTGACGCTTCCTTGAAGTCTCGACGTCAGCCAATGAACGGCTGCCGGCGACCTCAGACAGTAGTTGACGTAGCGGTGGTCAACCGTGTCGACCAACGGAATAACTCCGACGTCACGCGAAACGTTCGCTCCCGCGAGTTCAGGGGGCACGATCGCGGTATGACCAGGCTCGGCGATCAAATTGATGAGGATCTCGCCGCCTTTGAGGATTGTCCGCTGGAACTGCTGACTGACCTCCTCAGTCACTCGCTTCTCGTGGTCGAAAACGATTCGCCCGTTGCGAATGTCTCCGCCTCGAATCACGGGAACGCCACCGACGACGAAGTCACCGACTTTCACGATTCCGTAGGTGATTCCGCGATCGAGATCGCAGAGCTCTCCAAGCGGCGTCTGGTTTAGCTCACCCTCCATACCCAAGCTCTTCCAGGTTGGCGGAAATAGCGGCATCCAGCTTCGCGGCCTCCGCCTGCTGCTCCCGTAACGCCGCCGCCAACCGCTTCATCTTCTCCTCGAACGGCTCGCCATCGTCCTCGAGCGCCTCCGCGCCCACGTAGCGCCCGGGCGTGAGTACGTGGCCGTGCTTGCGGATGTCCTCGAGCGTTGCGGCCTTGCAGAAGCCGGGCACGTCGGCGTATTCGCCGGCTTCCGGGTCGCCGCGCCAGGCGTGGTAGGTGCCAGCGACACGTGCGATGTCCTCGTCGGTCAGCTCGCGGTGCACGCGGTCGATCATCGAGCCCATCTTCCTAGCGTCGATGAAGAGCGTCTCGCCGCGGCGGTCGCGGAAGCGGCCGTTTCGCTTGTCGCGGGCGACGAACCAGAGGCAGACCGGGATCTGGGTCGAGTAGAAGAGCTGGCCGGGCAGGGCGATCATGCAGTCGATCAGGTCGGCCTCGATCATGTTTTTCCGGATCTCGCCCTCGCCCGACTGGTTGGATGACATCGAGCCGTTGGCGAGCACGAAGCCGGCGATCCCGGTCGGCGCCAGGTGGTGGACGAAGTGCTGCACCCAGGCGAAGTTCGCGTTCCCCGCCGGCGGCACGCCGTAGGCCCAACGCTTGTCGTCGCGCAGTTGCTCGCCACGCCAGTCGGAATCGTTGAAGGGCGGGTT
This sequence comes from Gaiellaceae bacterium, assembly GCA_050011315.1. GTDB lineage: Bacteria > Actinomycetota > Thermoleophilia > Gaiellales > Gaiellaceae > Fen-549. The sequence goes on along the minus strand of JBEKJI010000004.1, from coordinate 86,966 downwards.
GGCAAGCACGTAGTCGGCCTTGAGGTCGGGATGGAGATCGCGGTGGAAGCTGTCCGCCGACTGCGAGCCGAGGTTCGCGTCGATGCTGCGGATGGCGAGGTTCATCTTGGCCAGGCGCCAGGTGGTGTAGTTCGACTCCTGGCCGTAGATCGAGATGTCGCCGAGCTTGCCCTGGTGCGCCTCGATGAACTTCTCGCTCGACACGAACATCCCGCCCGAGCCGCAGCAGGGGTCGTAGACGCGACCCTTGTAGGGAGCGAGCACCTCAACCAGCACGCGCACGACCCGAGACGGCGTGTAGAACTGGCCGCCCTTCTTGCCCTCGGCACTTGCGAACTGGGCCAGGAAGTACTCGTAGACGCGCCCGAGCACGTCCTTGGCCCGGTCGGCCGGGCTGCCGAGGCCGATCTCCGAGACCAGGTTGATCAGCTGTCCGAGCCGCTGCTTGTCGAGCCCCGGACGGCCGTAGTCCTTCGGCAGCACGCCCTTGAGCGACGGGTTGTCGCGCTCGATCGCCTCCATCGCATCGTCCACGATCGTCCCGATCGCCGGCTGCGGCGCGCTCGCCTTCAGGAACGACCAGCGAGCCTCCTTCGGAACCCAGAAGATGTTGATCGCCCGGTACTCGTCGGGATCCTCGGGATCGGCGCCCTCCGCCTGCTGCGCCATCAGCTCGGCGTGCTTGGCCTCGAACGCGTCCGAGATGTACTTGAGGAAGATCAGCCCGAGCACGACGTGCTTGTACTCGGCCGCGTCCATGTTGTTCCGGAGCGCGTCAGCGGCCGCCCAGAGCTTCGATTCGAGACTCTGGGTGGTCGTGGCGGTGCCGCTTCCGGTGGTTGAAGGGCTCTTTCTCGGTCTTCCCATGTGTCGCTCGGCCTCCGGTGGATGGTGAGGGGGCGTGTCAGAGCTGGTTGCCTAAAGGCTCGCCTTGATTCTGACGTCCTTTGCGGCCATCTCCCATCCTAGGACGGCAACGGGCACGGCGCGGGAGGCGAAGGTCGCATTTCGCGAGACAACGATCTACCAGCTGAGGCCGACACGTCTATTTCGTAACGCCTATGCACCCTCCGAAGCAGCGATCGCGTTACGTAATCGACTCGCCGCGACCTCGGGCGCGATGTCCGCAAGGAGTGCTCGGCGACCAAGACCCCGCGCCGCGCGGCCGACGTTGCCCGAGCCGCAGAAGGGATCGAGCACGAGCTCGCCCGGCCTGGTCGTCTGCTCGATCAGCTCCCTGAGGACGGCGAGAGGCTTCTCGGTCGGGTAGCCGCGATGGGGGCGACGGGCGCGGATGACGTTCGCGCGGTTGGCATGGTTACCGGGGCGGCTTCCCTTCTCGTACCAGCAGATGTACTCGTAGCGGGAGCGCCAGGCTGAGGAGCCGAGCCCGAGCCAGTCCTTGTCCCAGATCAGGGGCGGATGGCGCCTGAAGCCGGCGGCCTCCGCCGCCTGGTCGAAGAGTGGCCGTACCCTGTCGTCAGAGAAGACGTAGGTATGCCGGTCGGGCTTGAGCAGCCGGTAGAGCTCAGAGAAGATCTGCTCCCACTCGGAGTCCTCGAGCTCCTCGAACCAGTCGCGGAAGTAGGTGCTGCCGCGATGGAAGCTATAGGGCGGATCTGTGACGACGAGATCGACGCTCTCCGAGGGAAGGGTCGGGAGCCAGACCCGAGCGTCTGCTCGGACGAGCTTGATCAGGCGGCGCCTGCGCTCTCCGTCTTTGCGCGCCCGGTAGGCGATCTGGCGGCAGGCGTTCGAGCAGTAGCTTCGCCTCCTGCCTCGGGCAGGCTGGGAGAGCGGTCCAAGGCAGCTAGGGCAACGTTTCTGCCCTTTCGACTCGCTCCGCGTTTTCGCCATCCGCCGAGGGTCGCCGGGGCGAAGCGCTCGCGGAAGGGTGTCTTACGGGGTGAGTTTGGCGGCGGTCAGAGAAGATCCTTGGCGGGGATGCGCCAACCCGTGTCGTCGTGGCGGGCGTTCGGGTAGTGGCCGTCGCGGCAGTGCCTGCGGAGCGTCTCCGGCCTTCGGCCTAATACCTCGGCCGCACCTCGGAGTGTGAGCGGCGGATTGACCCGGCGGAGCGTCTCGCGCTCGATCTTTACCAGGTAGAAGCCCGTCTCGCTGCGGCGGCCGGGACGAGCGCCGCGCTTGATCGCCGAGCGCAGGCTTTCAGGCCGTAGGCCGAGCAGGGCAGCCGCCTCGGCGACATTGAGCTCTACCATGTCCCGCGAGGCTGAGCGGGAGGCGAGGGTCGCACCGCCATCTTCCTCTGACCTCGCGGACTCCGCCCGTCTTTTCGAGGACACCGGCCGCCCGGACTCCAGGGTCGGCTCCGTAGCTCCCAGCAGTTCTGGTACCGGTGACGGCTCGGCAGGGGGCGCGAGCCGCTGCGCCGCGTGAGCGCGCAGGGCGGCGATGATCCCAGCCTGAATGCCTCCGTGCTCGCGAGCCGCGGTCTCGAGGTAGGGCCAGTCGTCCTCGCCGATCCGGAAGACGACCTGACGGCGAAAGCCAGAGCCACTCGCTTTTTCGATTGCTTGAGCCATATCTCGACAGTAGCTCTGAATGTCAGATCTGGCTTCATGCATGCCTGCACGGCCTTCTCTCCGATCGAATCACGGGACTCCTCCGGCATGAGGCAGGCGTTAATGCACGCATCCGTCTTGCCTGACTGCTAGACCGATGTCTCGTGTACGAGGATGAACCCCTACCGCGCGTCGTCGATTCGCTCAAGCGACATCTGCTCGAAGAGCACGACTTCCCTGACTTCGAGCTCGAGCGCGACCTCTCCTGGGAGCACAACCGCCCAGGCTCTCCAAGGGCGCTCTACCTGGTCGAGATCGACACCGCCCCGCCCGGCTTTCAGTGCCAGTGGTGCGGTGAGAGAATCTTCTCGAGCCCGACCTACGGCGATAGCCGCCGAAACACGGCCCTGCGGCGGCACCACTATTCCGAGCTGGCGCCGCTCCTACGCGGGCTCTCGAGCGAGCAGCAAGAGAAGGTGATCGAGGACTGGGACCGCGGCCGGTTCGCGAGTGAGAACCTCGAGCGGATCGAGCGTAAAGACGCACAGCGGGTCAGGCGGCCGCGCGATCCCGAGACGATGCGACGGATCGGCGCCTGCCAGCGCTTCTTGCTCGACCACTACCGCCAGCGCGCAAACAAGGAGCTTGCGATCGGGGCGCTCTGCGCGCTCGCGAAGGAAAATCCCGATCTCCACTACGAGATCGTTGGCCGCGAGCATCCCTTCTCGCGCGATACCTACCGCGACTACTGGAAGCGGATCCCGATCGAGGTGCGCCAAGCGGCCAGGAGAGAAGGGCTCGAGCGCCGTGCGCAGGTAAAGGCCGAGCGGCTGGAACAGGCCCGGCGCAAACTCACCCCGTAGAACACCCTTCCCAGCCGCTTCCCGCTTCCGCACGCTTGCCCATGTGGCAGCAGCTCGCCTCGAGAGACAGAAGACCCGGCCCGTAGAGCCAGGGCTCAGGCTGCTTTCGCCCGAGATCGTCCCGCTCGATCCAGGCGAGGAGGAAGAGGCGCTCGAAGGGCTCGCGAGACTCTTCCTTACGAGCAGGAGTGGCTACGGGCGTCAAAACGAGCTAGGTGTGTCAGAAGGGGACCAGAGGCTCGAGCAGGACTAGGCAGATGCGGATCGCTACCTACACCAGGATCTCGACCGACGAGGAGCACCAGCCGCACTCGCTCGGCGCCCAGGCAGACAGGCTCGCAGCCTACTGCGCCTCGCAGGAGGATTGGCAGATCGTCTGCCGCTTCGAGGACCAGATCACGGGCACGCTCCTCGAGCGGCCCGGACTGAGTCAGGCGCTCGCAGCGGCCCACTCAGGTCGCTTCGACCTCCTGCTCGTCTACCGGGTCGACCGGCTCGCCCGCTCGGTCAGGACGCTGGCCGAGATCCTCAGCGAGCTGGATCGGGCAGGGGTGGGCTTTCGCTCCGCTACCGAGCCCTTCGATACGACGACAGCCGCCGGCAGGATGATGGTGCAGATGCTCGGCGTCTTTGCCGAGTTCGAGCGGGCCACGATCATCGACCGCGTCGTCGCAGGGATGGAGAAGAAGGCAAGACGGGGCGGCTGGGTACCAGGGATCCCTCCGATCGGCTACCGAATCGGCGAGGACGGCTTCCTCGAGCCCTCTGAGCCCCAGGCCTCGCTCGTTCGGCGTATCTTCTCGCTCTATATCGAGAAGCGGCTCGGAACGCGCGCGCTAGCCAATCTCCTGAACGAAGAGGGCGAGCGTACCCAAGCCGGCAAGCTCTGGAGCAACGCGAGCGTCCAGGGAGTGCTCCAAAACCCGGTCTACATCGGCCAGATCCGCTGGCGCAAGGACACGTTTGCCGCTCCCCACACGCCGCTCGTCGAGGTTGCGACCTTCGAGGCGGCACGGGCACTAATCGCCGAGCGGAGCTTAAATCGCTCCAAGCGCCGCTCGAACAGCTCCGACTACCTGCTCTCCGGAAAGGTCAGATGCGGGCACTGCGGCTCGGCCATGGTCGGATCTTCTGCGCATGGCAGAAGCGGCCGCTACCGCTACTACACCTGCTACAAGCGCCACCGCTACGGGAAGAGCGAGGGCTGCGAAGCCGAGCGCATCCCTGCCGACGCGCTCGAGGAGCAACTGCTCACGCTTATCGTTAGGAAGCTCGGCGATACCGGCTTCCTGGAGCGCGCGGTCGCACGCGCCGCCGAGCTCGCAGACGACGAGCGGCCGCGCCGGCTCGGCGAGCTCCAAACGCTTCAGCGGACGCTCGGCGAGCGCGGGCAGGTACGCGAGCGCTACCTCGCCGCCTTCGAGCGCGGCGCGCTCTCCGACAAAGACTGCGGCACGCGACTACGGGCGCTAAGCGAGGAGATCGCGCAGCTCGATGCAAGGCGGAAGGAGCTCGAGCAACAGCTCGCGGCGACGGCGCCAGCCGAGCTCGACGTAAACGCGCTCGAAGAACTCGCTTCACTCCTGGCGAACGGCCTTCCCACCAGCGCGCCCTCAGAGCGCAAGCACGTCTTGGGCCAACTCGTCGAGTCGATCGAGATCCGCGGGCGAGACTGGATCAAGCCGACCCTGCGTCTGCCCGCGGTTCGCATTGTGGGCGAGGAAGTGGAGCGTACCGGGATCGAACCGGTGCCTCTCGCGTCTCTGGCGGGTCGCTGGCCGTGCGAGCCCGGAGAGGGCAGTGTTCACAACACGAACTCGGAGAGGATCGTGCGGTCAGCGACCCGAGGCGGTGGCGGAGCCGGGCTTCGCCCGGCGGGAGCCGCCGCCGGCCAGTGGCGCGAGATGGAGCGTACCGGGATCGAACCGGTGACCTCCGGCTTGCAAAGCCGGCGCTCTCCCAGCTGAGCTAACGCCCCGTCGCTCGCAGTGTAGCCCGCCTGCGGTTGGCCCTTCTCCATCCGTCGTGAGCCGCCATGCCGGGCGCCTGGGATTACCGCTCGAGCGGTTCTATACTCGCCCTATGTCGAGAAACGCCGCTCTCGTCTCGGTCGCACTTCTCCTTTCGGCTCCTCTCGTCTTGCCGAGCTCGGGCCTGGGCAACTTGCAGGTGCCTCTGCCCACGCTCTACCGCATGCACACCTTCAAGCCGAACCTCGATGGCGACCCGGCGCTCGAGCGCGTGCAGGTCTACGACCTGCATCAAGGCGCGATGTCGACCCCGACGACCTACTTCCGGGTCAGCGATCGCCGCAAGGGCGCTTTCGTCTACGTCCAACTCGTCCAGGTCTTCCAGAGCCCCGGAAGCAGCGAGAGCGGACTCGAGCAGGCGTGGGTGCGCGATCTCAACCACGACGGCCGAGTCGAGATCGCCGTTCGGGATTACGCGACACCTTCTGTCGGCGAGACCCTGACGCTCTTTCGGCAGAAGAAGGCTCACTCCCTCAGCTTCTCGAAGCTGCAGGCAGTTGTCGGTGACCAAATCGTCATCGCCGGCAGCAAGGCGCCGGTCGCGTGGAACGTCTTCATCAAGGCGAATCACGCTCCGGATAGTCGCGATCACCACGAGGTCTGGAGCTGGTCGACGGCTCAGAAAAAGTGGTTCTGCACGACGGACTGCGTTCCTCGCTGAGAGTAAGACGTTCGAGGCCTACGGCGGCCGCGACCGACACGGCGGGCGCGGCTCACTGGCGTCGTCCCCCGGATCTACTCGACCCGGACCCCGCAACCAATCCCGCCCAGCCCGCTACGCTTGTAGGAGCAGGCGAGTCAACGCGCCGAAGGCGCGGCGACGCGCTCGAAAACGGTGCGCCTGAAAGTCTTCGCCGGCTTTACCGGCGGACTTTCAGGCGGCAGATCGTTCGATCCGCTCTTCGGTGCGGGCGCGCTGGAGGATGTGGTCGCGATCGCCGAAGCGGATCGAGGCACGCACGACGCGCTGCTCCTCCCACAACCGCTCGATCTCTTTTTCGAGTTGATGGAGCTCGGCGGCCGCTTCGGGATCGTGACCTTCGGAGAGCGCATGGTAGAGCTCGGCGCGCCTGTCGCTCGCCCGCTCGATCTTTTCGCGAATCTCCTCGAGAGTCTTCATATCTCTGCAAACGCTGTTGGCCGCAAGGTATTCCCCAAAAGCCGTCAACTCACTCGCCGGTAAGAGATGGGCGCCGAATACAGAGTGTTCCCCGGCCGCCGCAGCCGACACGTGCGGCTGCGGCTCACCCTCCTACGTAGTCCCCAACCCGCTCGTAACGGACCCCGACCACAATCTCGTGAATTCGCACAGCCTGTGGGAGCAGGCGCTGAGTCACGCGCCGCAGGCGCGGGCTCAGCGCTCGAAAGGTCCGTCGCCGAAAAGTCTTCGCCCGTAAAGCGGGCGGACTTTTAGGCGATAACCAGCGCCATCAGCGCCTTCTGGGCGTGTAGGCGGTTCTCGGTCTGGTCCCAGACCGCCGAGCGCGGACCGTGGACGATCTCTTCCGAGATCTCCTCGCCGTAGTGCGCCGGCAGGCAGTGCATGACGATCGTCTTGGGCCCGGCAAGCTCGAGGATGCGCTCGTCGATCCGGTAGGCCTCGAGTGCGGCCAGGCGCCGATCGCGCTCGGCCTCCTGGCCCATGCTCACCCAGACGTCGGTGTAGAGCACGTCGGCTCCGCCTGCCGCCTGCTCGGGGCTGCGGACGATCTCGACGCTTCCTCCCGACTCTGCCGCCGCCTCGCGGGCGTCCGCCTGTGCCTGCTCGGTCGGCTCGAAACCGTCGGGGAAGGCTCCGATGAAGCTCATTCCCAGCTTGGCTGCCGCGACCATCAATGAGGCGCAGACGTTGTTACCGTCGCCGAGGTAGGCGAGCCGTACGCCCTCGAGCCGTCCGAAGCGCTCGCGGATCGTCATCACGTCGGCCAGCGCCTGACAGGGATGCGAGCTGTCGGTGAGAGCGTTGATCACCGGAATGCTGGCATGAGTCGCCAGCTCGACGACCTCCTGCTGGGCGACCGTACGGATGACGATCGCGTCGACGTAGCGGGAAAGCACGCAGGCCGTGTCCTTGAGCGTCTCGCCGCGAGCCAGGTGGCTGTCGGCGGCGGTCAGACTGACGCCGGTGCCGCCGAGCTGGCAGATCCCGACCTCGAAGGAAACCCGCGTCCGGGTCGAGGATTTATTGAAGATCAGCGCCAGCGAGCGGCCGGGCAGCAGCTGATGCGGCTCGCGCCTGGCCAGCGAGGCCTTCAGCTCGTCTGCCAGGTCGAGGGTCATGGCCAGCTCATCGGGCTTCCAGTCCGCGACGCGGAGGAAATGTCTTCCTTTCAGAGCTGTTGTCGGCAGAGTCAGCATGGAGAGCGGAGGAGTTTAGCGATCGGAAGACTTGACAATAACGCACTTAGGTTTTATTATCCGCATCCAATCAAGTATTAGAAAGGAGGAGACGAGATGGCCACACTGGTTCGATTCGATCCGTTCAGGGAGCTCGCCAGCCTCCAGAACGAGATGGGCAGGATCATGGGCGGCGTTTTCGGAGAGAGCGGCGAGCGTGCCTCGCGCAACTGGATTCCGGCTCTCGATGTCTGGGAGGCGAACGACGAGATCGTCTACGCCTTCGACCTCCCCGGCATCCCGGAGGAGAAGATCGCGGTCGAGCTCGATAACGGCGCGCTCAGCGTAATTGCCGAGAGAGAGCGCGAGCAGACCAGCGTGCAGGACGGCTTCCGCCGCTACGAGCGCCGCTTCGGCACTTTCGAGCGGACGATCTCGCTGCCCGCAGGCGTTTCCGAGTCGGACGTGAAGGCGAGCTATAAGAACGGCGTGCTCGAGCTGCACGTGCGCAAGCCCCAGCAACCGAAGCCGCATCGGATTCCGGTCGCAAAGGGCGAGACGAGCGCAATCGAGGGCACGGCACGCAAGAAGGACGAGTGATCCCTACGGCGGGAGCTTCAGCGGGAGGCGGCTTCGGCCGCCTTCCGCTCTCTGTTTGAGAAGCTCTCAGCCAAGCGTCTCGCGCAACTCCGCCGAAAGCACCGAGAGCTCCAGGCGCGAGCCGTCCAGCTCCCGCAGAAGCTCGTCCGCTGTCGGGCGCTGTCCCTCCGCCCAGAGCTCGCGCAGGAGCTCGCCCGCCTCGGAGCTCTCGAACCAGCGCGGGCCGAAGCGCTCGCGCAAGTGGGCGCGAACGCGTGCCTCGAAGGTCCAAGCACGCAGGTAGGAGGTGCAGTAGAAGCCCTCGTCAACGTCGCGGAGGTAGTCGGCCGCGCTCGGCTCGATCAGCGTCGCCGAGCGAAGCAGCTCCTGGTAGCGTGGTGCCATCGCCGACGGGTCGGGCGCCGCGTGCAGCTCCAGCTCGTAGAGGAGCTTGGCGCAGTAGCGGCGCACGAAGAAGAGCGTCTGCGCGGCTCCTTCCCGGCAGAACTCCTTCGCGCTCTCCCGGTCGAGAAGCGGCTCCAGCCACTCGGGGGTAGAGACCAAGCCCTCGAGCAGGAAGGCCCAACCCTCGGTGACGGCGTTGTCGCCCAGGCGGCGGTGCTCGAAGGGGAGCTCGGCGGACGTGTGAGCGTAGTGCTCGGTGTGCCCTGCCTCGTGAAAGAGGGCTCTCCAGTCGTCGGGGCCGCCGATCGGTTTCGTCACCAGCGCGATCCGGCCCGGGATCTCGATCGGCGCGCAGAAGGCGCGCGGCGATTTGCTCGGGCGCGACTCGACGTCAATCTCGACGTTCTTCTGGCTGCGCAGCTCGATGCCGAGGCCTGCCAGCGTCGTCTTCAGCGCCGACAGCATCCGTTCGACCGGGAAGGCCGCGTCCCAGTGACTGGCCCGGAGCAGCCGGGGCGTGTCCCAGCGCTCGACCTGGTCGAGGCGGAGGCCGAGCCGGACGTCGAGCAACCGCTCCAGTGCGCGCTCGTAGAGCTGCTCGGTCTCGGCCAGGAACGCTCGGCACTGTCCGGCCAGTTCGTCGAGGGGGAAGTCGAAGCGCCGGTAGAGCTCGACTGCGGACTCGCTGCCAAGCTCGTGCACGGCCTTGCGCAGGCGCCGGCGCAGCTCGAGAATGACCGGGTTCAGCTCGCGGGCGACCAGCTCGGCGCGGGCCCGGTCGAGGCGCTCGCGGCGGCCGCGATCGTCGGAGTTCGCGATCTCGGGACCGAGCATGCGAAAGGGAATGCATTCGCCCTCGAGGTTCACCTCGAGCCCGGCTTCGAGCCTGGCGATGTGCTCGTCCTCGCGGCGCGTGAGCGCGCCCAGGTAACCCTCGCAGGCGAAGCGCCAGAGCTCGCGCATGCGCCCGTCGCCGTCGACCTGCGCGCCGATTGCGTGCGCCTGCTCGAGCGAGGTCAGGTCGCTGAAGCGCTCGTAGATCGGCTCCAGCTCGAGCTCGGGCTTGAGCCCGGCGAAGTGCTCGAAGCCCTCGCGTTCGAGCTCGGCGATGAAGCGATCGGCTCGCTCGCGATACGCGTCCAGCAACAGCTCGTGTCCCAGGCTCCCCGCCATGCGCTTAGGATAGTTGCCGTGCTCGAAATATCCTTAAAAACCGAGAGACGAACCCAGGTTCTGGACATCACCCCGGCGATCCGCGAGGCGCTCGGCAAGGACGTCGAAGGCTCGGCCGTGCTCGTCTTCGTGCCGCACACGACGGCGGGTGTAACGATCAACGAGCACGCCGACCCCAACGTCGCCCGCGATCTCGAGAGCTCGCTGGAGCGGATCGTCGACGACAGCTGGCCCTTCAAGCACTGCGAGCCCGGCGACGAGAACGCGTCCTCGCACATCCGTACTGCCCTGATCGGCCCGCAGGTCGTAGTGCCCCTCGACGCCGGCAAGCTCGCGCTCGGCACCTGGCAGGGGATCTTCTTCTGCGAGTTCGACGGCCCGCGCTCGCGCAAGGTGTGCGTTTCCGTACTTCGCTGACTACGGAGCCGCGCCTACTCGAAGACGGGCGCCATCGACGGGTTTCGCATGTGCGCCGTCGCGTGGACGAGCTCTTCGATCGTCGCCACGTCCGTCTCCGGAACGCCGGCTTGCTTTGCGATCTCGCGCCTCTTCATGCCGCGCTCGATTCCGAGCAGGATCAGATCCACCTTCGCCGACTCGATGCCGAGTATGTCCCGGTACTTGTCCGTCACGCCAGGGATGACGTCCGGGTTCGGGCTCCTTTCGAGGATCTCGGCCGGCAATCCGAGGTACTCGCCGAGCTGGAGTATCTGAGCCCGGTACAGGTTCTTGAGCGGCATCACGTCCGCCGCGTCGTCGACGCCGAACTTGACGTATAGGCCGACCATGTCTTCCGATTTGTGCGCACTCCCGCAGACGAGGAGGTTGTGTTCCTCCGCGTACTTGTAGGTTGCGACGAGGCGCACTCGCTGCTTGATGAAGAAGCTCGCTGAGCCCTCTCGGATCAGCCTGCTCTTCGTTCCCTTGTGGATCTCGAGGATCTTGTTCCCGCCTCTGTTGAAGGAGCGAACGAGTCGGGCCTTCGCCCGGCGGCCGGGGACTCTCGAGAGCACGAAATCGTAGGCTCCCAGCGCCGCGAGCGCCTTGGAGATATCGACGCTACGCGTCTCGATGCCGAGTGACGAGGCGATCAACGCCGCGTAGTGTTCGGCCTCGGGATTGCCCTGCTTCTCGGGTAAGAGGATCCCGGTCACGGCTTTCTTCCCCACCGCTCTCACCGAGAGGGAGGCGACGACGCTCGAATCGAGCCCGCCGGATATCGGAACCAGAACGCCTTCTCTGGAAAGCTCCGCTACCGCGTCGGCGATGAATCGCTCGATTATCGACGCGTGCTTCGTTGCATCGATAGCGAACGCTTTCTCGTCGAGCGCGCCCACGGCGGGAGTGTAACGCCGGATCCGAGTGGATCGTTCTCGGCGCCTCTCTGGTCTACTCCGACCGGGCCCGAAAGAACGGGGCGCCGGGATCGGGTGCTTCTAGCTAGCCGAGTACGAGACCGTCACCGTTGCGGTCACTTCGATGCGTCCGGGCTGGACGGGCGCCTTGGCGACCGGTGCCGATTGAGTCAACCGGTCTCCAGCCGCGTAGATCGGCACGACGTTCTGGTTGCCTTCCTCGATCGTGGCGGGCTTGCCGAGGCTGAGACCTGTGTGTTTGGCCATCGAAGCGGCTTTCGCGTGGGCCTTGTCCAGCGCTTTGTTGAGCGCCTGCTCGTAGGTGAGGTCGGTGTTCTCCTGCGAGAAGGTTGGCCCGCTTTCGATGTTGGCGCCGGCACCGGTCGCCTTCGTGATTAACTCGCCCGCTTTCGATACGTCGTGCAGGTTGACGCTGACCGAGTTGGAGGCGTTATAGCCGGTGACGTTTCCGTTCGAATCGGTGGTCGGGTTGACGCTGATCTGTTGAGTTTGAATGTCCCGCTGCGCCACTCCCTCCTTCTTGATGGCGGCGAGCACGCGCTGCATGGTTACGGAGTTCGCAGCCAGCGCACGGGCCGCGCTGACGCCGTTCCTCGAGACGCCGAAGGAAAGGTTGACCAGGTTCGGCTTCGCCTTGACGGTCGCGCTGCCGCTGACGGTGATCGTCCTTCCCTTCGAGTTGAAATCGACATCCGCGTAGGAGCCGCAAGCGGTCGCCAGGCCGAGCACGAGCAGCGTGACGAGTGCGAGGGCGAAAGTGGAGCGCTTCATCTGTCCTCCTCGGGGAACGGTTGGCGAGATCCTAACGCGCGGCGGCGAGCATCTAAACGCGGTGACTCGAATACGTCGCCGGCGCTTGCTCTCGTCACAGCTACGCTCCCTGTTCGTGTCTGCCCCGGTCACCAAGGACCAGGAGCTCGAGCTCCGGATCGAATCGCTCGCCTTCGGCGGCAACGGTGTTGCTCGGCTCGAGGGCTTCGTGCTGTTCGTCCGCCGCGGCCTTCCCGGCGATCTCGTGCGCGCCCGCGTCACCAAGGTGAAGCGCAGCCACGCCGAGGCCGAGACGGTCGAGGTGCTCGAGCCGGGTCCGAGCCGGGTCGAGGCGCCCTGCCCCTACTTCGGCAGCTGCGGCGGTTGCCGCTTCCAGGATCTCGCCTACGAGGTTCAGTGCGAGTCCAAGGCCGCTCAGGTGCGGGACGCGCTCGTGCGCATCGCCGGCATCGCCGAGCCGCCGCTCGAGCCGATCATTCCGGCTGAGGAGATATACGGCTACCGCAACAAGCTCGAGTACTCGTTCACGCGCACGCCCGAGGGCCCGGCGCTCGGCTTTCACCGCGCCGGCCGCTGGGACGAGCTGCTGCCGGTCGAGCGCTGCCTGCTCACGACCGAGCTCGGCAACTCGATCCGCGCCGCGGTTGTCGACTGGGCGCGCGAGGAGATGCTCGAGGCCTACGATCAGAAGGAGCACCGCGGTTACCTGCGCCACCTGGTCGTCCGCGAGGGCCGCAACACCGGTCAGGCGCTCGTCATGCTCGTCACCTCCACGGCCGAGCCCTTCGATCCCGACTTTCTCGTCCGCTCGCTGGCGAAGTTCCCCGAGGTGCGCTCGATCTACTGGGCGGTGAACGACGGCGAGGGCGAGACCACGAACGTCCCGTCCGAGCTCATCTGGGGCGAGGAGGCGATCGAGGAGGAGCTACGGGGTCTTCGTTTCCGGATCCGCCCGAATGCCTTTCTGCAGACGAACACCGGCATGGCTGAGCGCCTCTACACGCTCGCCGGCGAGTACGCCCGGCTGACCGGAGAGGAAACGGTTTGGGACCTCTACTGCGGCACCGGCACGATCGGGCTCAGCCTGGCTCGCCACGCGCGCTCGGTCTGGGGAATCGAGATCTCCGAGGAGTCGGTCGCCTGCGCGCTCGAGAATGCGGAGCGAAACGGCATCGGCAACGAGGCCTTCTTCGCCGGCAACGTCGGCCAGGTCGTGCGCGATCTGCTCGAGCGCTCCGGTCCGCCGAGCGTCGTCGTGGTCGATCCGCCCCGCGCCGGGCTCGCAGGCAAGGCCCTGCGCCGCCTGGCCGAGATCGGGGCGCCGCGGATCGTCTACGTCTCCTGTAACCCGACCACGCTCGCCGGCGACTTCAAGCAGCTGCACGAGCAGGCCGGCTACGAGCTGATCCGCGCCCGCCCGCTCGACATGTTCCCGCACACGCCCCACGTCGAGACGGTGGCGTTGCTCGAGCGGAAAGCAACCGAGCCCGAGTCGGAATCGGACTGATCGCGGTCTTGTCCGGGGCGGATTTCTGCACGAATCCAGCTCGGTAGCAAACCGAAGAACCGATCCGGCGCGGCCGCCCGTTCGTCTCCGGCTCCGTCACAGCTCCGGCATAGTTGCGTTACAGACGCGTGTGAGTTTCGGCGTTAGGCTCGAGTTGGGGATGGGAGGCGGGGAACCCGCCTCACAGGGCGCCCGGCCCCCGCCCACTCGACATGGTCCCGAACAAGCCACACGTCCAGACGGCGGCGCTGCTCGAGCGCGAGACGGCTGCCTGAGCTCGCTTTCTGTTGAGACGAGCAGGGCTGTGCCCTACGATCGTCTAACGAACAAAGCCATGCGCGCGAGCGCCGCCAGGGAGGTCAGGACCATGAGGCTCGAGCTCGTCCGTTCGATCAGGATTCGCGACCGCAAGGTGAGCAGAGCGCGGGTATTCACCCGAACCACGACTGTCAGGCTGCTCACAGCCACGGCGGCGGTCGTCGGGGTGGGCGCCCTGCTCGGTGGCGCATTGGCGCCGCGTGGTGAGGCGGCGGCGACGATCAGCGCTCAGCTGGTCAAGGACATCAACCCAGGTAGCGGCGACAGCGAACCGGGCGGGTTCACCGCCTTCAACGGCAGCCTCTACTTCTCGGCCGATGACGGCACGCACGGCTACGAGCTCTGGAAGAGCGACGGCAGCCCGGGCGGCACGCAGATGGTCAAGGACATCAACCCAGGTAGCGACAGCAGCCCGGGCTGGCTCACCGTCTTCAACGGCAGCCTCTACTTTGAAGCCACAGACGGCACGAACGGCGACGAGCTCTGGAAGAGTGACGGCGTCGTCGGTGGCACGACCGAGATGGTCAAGGACATCAACCCAAGCGGCGACAGCAACCCGCAAGCGTTCACCGTCTTAAACGGCAACCTCTACTTCCGGGCCACAGACGGCACGAACGGCATCGAGCTCTGGAAGAGCGACGGCGTTGTCGGTGGCACGACGGAGAGGGTCAAGGACATCAACCCAGGCATCGGCGACAGCTCCCCGAACTACCTCACTGCGATTGGCAACAGCCTCTACTTCCAAGCTACGGACGGCACGAACGGCTACGAGCTCTGGAAGAGCGACGGCACTGAATCCGGCACTGTCAGGGTCAAAGACATCAATCCAGGCGGCAACAGCAGCAACCCAGGCTGTCTCACCGCCTTCAACGGCAGCCTCTACTTTCAGGCCGATGACGGCACGAACGGTATCGAGCTCTGGAAGAGCGACGGCACTGAATCCGGCACTGTAATGGTGAAAAACATCAACCCGGGCGGCGCCGGCAACCCGAACTACCTCGCCGCGATTGGCAACAGCCTCTACTTCCAGGCCTCAGACGGCACGAACGGCTACGAGCTCTGGAAGAGCGACGGCGTCGTCGGTGGCACGACGGAGATGGTCAAGGACATCAACCCGGGCAGCGACAGCTATCCGTACGGTTTCACCGCCTTCAACGGCAGCCTCTACTTTGAAGCCACAGACGGCACCAACGGCTACGAGCTCTGGAAGAGCGACGGCGTCGTCGGTGGCACGACGAAGATGGTCAAGGACATCAACCCGGGCGGTGACAGCACCCCGTACTCGCTCACCGTAGCCGGCGGCAGCCTCTACTTCGGCGCTACAGACGGTGGCCACGGCTACGAGCTCTGGAGGAGCGACGGCGTCGTCGGCGGCACGACGGAGATGGTCAAGGACATCAACCCTGGCAGCGGCGACAGCGGCCCGGAATCGCTCACCGCCTTCGGCAGCAGCCTCTTCTTCACGGCCGATGACGGAACGAACGGCTTTGAGCTCTGGAGAGCCGGCGACTTCTCCCCGCCCGAGACCCAGATCGACTCGGGCCCCTCCGGCACGATCGCCACCTCCAGCGCCAGCTTCACCTTCTCTTCCGACGAAGCGGGCACATTCCAGTGCAGCCTCGACGGCGCCGCGATGAGCACCTGCTCCTCGCCGAAGGCGCTCAGCGGGCTTGCAGACGGCGCCCACACCTTCCAGGTTCGGGCCATCGACTCGTCCGGAAACGTCGACGCCAGTCCGGCCTCGCGCTCCTTCACGGTCGACACGACCGCGCCCGAGACGCAGATCGCATCCGGCCCCTCGGGATTCGTGAAGACGAAGAGTGCGACCTTCACCTTCTCCTCGCCTGAGGCAAGCGCCGTCTTCGAGTGCAAGCTCGACGGTGCCGCCTGGGCCGCCTGCTCTTCTCCGAAGAGCTACACCGGGCTCTCCGACGGCGCCCACACCTTCAACGTGCGCGCCGAGGACCAGGTCGGAAACATCGATGCGAGCCCGGCCAAGCGCTCCTTCACGGTCGACACTCACGCGCCGCAGACGAAGATCGCCAAGCACCCGAAGAAGCTCGTGAGCACGAAGAAGGCGATGGTCAAGGTCACTTTCACCTTCGCCTCCTCAGAGAAGGGCTCGCACTTCAGCTGCAAGCTCGACAAGAAGACGTGGAAGTCCTGCAGCCAGCGAACCACGTACAAGGTGAAGCTCGGCATGCACACCTTCCAGGTTCGTGCAACCGATCGCGCCGGCAACACCGATCGCACCCCGGCCAAGTGGGTCTGGAAGGTGAAGCGCGGATAGAGGGCGCTCGTAGCGGTTGACCGGCAAGCGGCCCGTCCGCACACGCCGCACGTCGAGACGGCAGCATTGCTCAAACGCGAGATACCCGGCTAGCCAACCCCGGCTTGTAGCGAGCGCGCTCGTGCTTTACGATCGCGCAGCAAATCGTGCCGTCCACAAACGCCGGAGAAGGAGCCCCCATGAGAGCCAGGCCGATCCGCTCGAACGAGATTCGTAGAAACGCTCCTGAGAGAACGCGGCGAGCATTCACCCGAGCCACGACTATCAGGCTGCTCACGGCCACCGCGACGGTTGCCTTGGCGGGCGCCTTCCTCTGTGGCGCGCTGGCGCCTCGTGGTGAGGCGGCCGCGACGATCAGCGCCCAGCTGGTCGCGGACATCACCCCAGGCGCCGGCGGCAGCTATCCATCCCACCTAGCTGCGATTGGCGGCAGCCTCTACTTCTCAGCTCGCGACAGCGTCCACCAAACCGAGCTCTGGACGAGCAACGGTACGGAGGCCGGCACGGCCATGGTCAAGGACATCAACACAAACCCGTACGGCAGCGGCAGCCCGGGCGGGTTCACCACCCTCGGCAGCAGCGTCTACTTCGGCGCAACGGACGGGAGCGGCGTCGGCAACCACGGCGGCGAGCTCTGGAAGAGCGACGGTACGCCGGACGGCACGGTCATGGTCGCGGACATCAACCCGGGTATCGGCGACAGCAACCTGTGGGCGCTCACTACCCTTGGCGCCGGCCTCTACTTCTTTGCCGAAGACGGCGTCCACGGCAGCGAGCTCTGGAAGAGCGACGGCGTCGTCGGCGGCACGACGGAAATAGTCAAGGACATCAACCCGGGCTACGACTACCCTGACGATCTCACCGTCTTCAACGGCAACCTCTACTTCCGAGCCTCAGACGGTAGCGCCGCCCACGGCTACGAGCTCTGGAAGAGCGACGGCACCCCGGGCGGCACGGCCATGGTCAAGGACATCAACCCGGGCGGCGGCGACGGCTTGGGGACCTACTACACAGATCTCACCGACTTCAACGGGAGCCTCTACTTCCAGGCCGATGACGGTGTTAACGGCATCGAGCTCTGGAAGAGCGACGGCGTCGTCGGCGGCACAACGGAGATGGTCAAGGACATCAACCCTGGTAGCGCCACGAGCTTCCCCTACGGGCTCACCGCGATTGGCGGCAGCCTCTACTTCGAAGCTACGGACGATAGTCACGGTAACGAGCTCTGGAAGAGCGACGGCGTCGTCGGCGGCACGACGGAAATAGTCAAGGACATCAACCCGGGTAGCGGCGACAGCAACCCGGGCTTTTTCACGACCCTTGGCGGCGATTTCTACTTCATCGCCACAGACGGCAGCAGCGGCTACGAGCTCTGGAAGAGCAATGGCACCCCGGGCGGCACGGCCATGGTCAAGGACATCAACCCGGGTGGCGACGGCAGCTACCCGGGCGACTTCACGGTCTTCAATGGCGACCTCTACTTCGAGGCTACGGACGGTACGCACGGTGTCGAGCTCTGGAAGAGTAACGGCACCGGTACCGGCACGGTCATGGTCCAAGACATCAACCCAGGCAGCGGCGACAGCGTCCCGTTCGAGCTCACCGCCCTCGGCAGCGACCTCTACTTCCGCGCTACGGACGGCAGTCACGGCTACGAGCTCTGGCGAGCCGGCGACTTCTCCCCGCCCGAGACCCAGATCGACTCCGGCCCTTCGGGCGCGACCGGCGACTCCAACCCGACGTTCACCTTCTCCGCCGACGAAGCGAGCACCTTCCAGTGCGCGCTCGACGGCGCCGCGATGAGCGCCTGCACCTCGCCGAAGGCGCTCATCGGGCTTGCAGACGGCGCCCATACCTTCCAGGTTCAGGCGACCGATCTGGTCGGAAACATCGACGCGAGCCCGGCCGCACGCTCCTTCACGGTCGACACGACCGCTCCCGAGACGCAGATCGGATCCGGCCCCTCGGGATTCACGAGAACTAAAAGCGCGACCTTCACCTTCTCCTCGCCCGAGACAAGTGTCGTCTTCGAGTGCAAACTCGACAGTACTGCCTGGGCCGCCTGCTCTTCTCCGAAGAGCTACACCGGGCTCTCCGACGGCGCCCACACCTTCAACGTGCGCGCCAAGGACCTGGTCGGAAACATCGATGCGAGCCCGGCCAAGCGCTCCTTCACGGTCGACACTCACGCGCCGCAGACGAAGATCGCCAAGCACCCGAAAAAGGTCGTGAGCACAGAGAAGGCAACGACCAAGGTCATTTTCACCTTCACGTCCTCTGAAAAGAGCTCTCGCTTTGCCTGCAAACTCGACAAGAAGACGTGGAAGTCCTGTAGCTCGCGAACCACGTACAAGGTGAAGCCCGGTAAGCACACCCTCCTTGTTCGTGCAACCGACCGCGCCGGCAACACCGATCGTACCCCGGCCAAGTGGGTCTGGAAGGTGAAGCGCGGGTAACGGACACTCATCCGCCAGACGCCGTGGTAGTAGGAGCGAGCCGACTCCGGCTTGTAGCGAGAGGCGTGGTGCTTTACGATCGCGCAGCAAGCGAATCCATGCGCGCGAGCGCTGGAAAGGGGCCCCGTACATGAGACTGAAGCTGATCTGTGCTGTTCTCGTTGCCTTCGTGCTGGTGATCGCACCGGGTTGCGGCTCGAAGAAGAAGGCCGCATCGACGACCACTGCGACGACGGCAAGCGCGCTGTCGAGCACGGACTGCACCAACCTTAAAGCCGCGGCGTCGATCATCACCAACGCACAGAGCGGCAAGCTCCCGGCCAACATGGGAGAGCAAGTCGCCGCCCTGCAAGTCCTCGCCAAGAAGGCTCCGGCATCGGTGCAAGCCGATATCGCGACGCTCCAGGCGGTCGCTACTCCGCTCCTCAAGGCCCTGAAGTTGAAGCCGGGTCAGACGTCATTGACACCGGCGCAGCAGACGAAGTTGATGCAGGCGATGGCCAAGATGAACATCACGAAGCTGACAGCAGCCCTAGCCGACCTTGGCGCGTGGGGCAAGAAGATGTGCACCGCGAAGTAACCGTTACCTGAGTAACCGTTGCAAGACAAGCAGTACGCGAGCCCTGCCCAGCCAGGCAGGGCTCGCTCTTTCTCTCGCTTCCTCGGCCGGCGGCTCCATCCGGCCAGGCGCGACTGGCCTCCTGGAGCCACCTGGCGCCGCTGGCGGCACGATCCTCTACGAGCCCGTGTGTCCATACTGTTCTCTCCGGGCTCGCACCGCGAGCGGCGCCCCGAGAAAGCGAGGGCGATTCGGTTTGCCCGTGGTCCCCGTTTGGAGTTGCTCAGCGCCTGGGCAGCGGCACGGGCCGCGGCTCGAAGTCGTCGTCGATCTCCTCACGATTGCGGAGTCGGCGCCAGATCAGATCGCCGTTTGCGAGCAGGAAGGCCAGGGAGAGGCCGGGTATCGCCGGGAAACCTTTCAGGCCGAAGAAGTCCTCGTAGTCGGCGAGGATGCTGGTCACGCCGATCGAGGCGACCAGGGCCAGCCAGGTCGCAACGGGCCGAAGGCGAAAACGCATGGCCCCGGCAAGGAAGAGGGCGAAGAAGATGATGTCCGACAGTCCCAGCCCGACCGACGCGGGCGCGGTCTCGGCGCTCAGATTCGTCGGCGCAAGCGGGCCGGGGCGGGCGCTCGAACGCGCCTTGCCATGCCCGGCCGGAGGAACGTTGACCGTTGCCTCGGCCGTCCTGCCTCGTGCGTCCACGATCACCAGGCGGTACACGGCTCGCGCGTCGGCCGGCTGCGCGAAGTTCGTGAAGTCGATCGAGCGCCCGCACGCGTCTTTGGGCGAGCAGAAAGGCTTCTTGGTCAGCTGGCGCTCGCCGCCACCGTCGCGCCGGCGGTAGACGAGGTAGCCGGCGATCTGTAAGTCACGAGGGGCGTCCCAGCTCAGCGTGATCGCTCGCTCGCCCGGGATCGGCGAGGCGACCGAGAAGGCATCGAAGACCTGCGGCGCCGTGGTCAGGATCCGGTTCGTCGGTCCGCGCCAGACCGAGATCGTGTCCATCACGGGAGCCAGAAGCGCGATCGCGACCAGTAGCCAGAGCTTCTCGCAGAAACGCAGGAAGATGAAGCCGACCAACGCCGCGGCGGCGAGTTTCGGAATCGAGGCCGCCAGGGTCTCGCCGCTCAGGTAAAGGACGGCGGCAAGAAGTGCCGCGACGATCGCCCCGATGACCGCGCTGAGCCGGTTCCTGAGCCCGAGCGCCAGGTAGATCGGGGCGAAGATGAGCGCGGACAAAGCGAAGTCGACCCAGACGACGTCGCCGGGCTCGGACAGGTTGGGGAGAAGCTCGCTGATCGAGTAGTAGAGAGCGAGCAGGGCGAGGAAAACGGCGGCGAGCGCCAGCCGCGGTTTCAATACGGCGGTTGCTCGGCCCACCACGGCCCGACCAGCTTGAAGGCCTTCCAGAACGCCGTCTTCGCCGCCTGCTCGTCGAGCGAAGCATCGATGTCGGGGCAGTAGAGCGCCTCGATCGTCGCCGTGAAGCGCTGCAACGCGCCTAGCGTCGGCTCGAGCCGCTCCGAGAGCGGGAAGCCGAGCTCGTTCACGAAGCCGAGAGCCTGCTCGCCCATCACCACCAGTAGCCGCGGTTGGACGATGTGCAGCTCGCGCAAAAGGTAGGGACGCGCCTCGGCCTCTTCCTCGCCTGCGAACTTGAGGCAGTTCGTCCCGTAGATCGCCATCGGATCGACGCGCAAACGCTGCAGCGACTTCAGGATCGCCTGGCCGGAACGGCCGAAGAAGGCGACGCCCTCCTGCAGCTCGGCCGGCTTCGGGTCGTACTTGAGCAGCAGCATGTCGGCGAGCGGGTGGCCCGATCCGAGTACGACCGCACGCGGTGCATCGCCTGCGGCGGCGATCTCATGCCCGAGATCGTTAATCTCGGTGATCGCCTTTTGCAGGTACTTCTCGAAGAGTTCGTCTTTGGGCACGACGGGCACGGTAGGCGGTTCTTCTTTCTCCCCTAGCGCGCCCTTTCCTTGACCTGCGCCGCCCATTTCAGCGATTGCAGATAGACGAGCGATTTCGGCCGGCGCACGATTTCGGCTCCGTGCAGGCTGATCAGGAACTCCTCCGGGCCCTCGAAACGGCGCATCTGCACGCAGCCGGTTCCGAGTCCCTGCAGCACGTGGGAGTCGGAACCGGCGCCCATGGTCAGGTTGTACTTGCGCGCGAACCGGAGCGCCTCGTCGTTGAAGGCCTCGAAGACGAGTCGCGCGTTGTAGGCCTCGAAGACGTCGATCTCGGCCAAGTGCCGGCGTAGCGTCGCCGCGTCGGGAATCGAGTGCAGGCGATCGAAGGGGTGGGGGACGTAAACGAGCCCGCCCTGCTCGTGGATGGCGGCGACCGTTTCGGCGAAGGAGAGCCCGCGCGGGATCTCACGCTCTAGAAACAGGCCGATGACCTCGCCCTGCTCGTCGGTCTTGATCTCCTCGCCGGGGATCACGATCAGCTCGCGCCCGCCCGCCCGCCCGACCGCTTCCCTGGCGCCGCCGAAGGTGTTGTGGTCGGTGACGGCGATCGCCCTCAGGCCGATCTCCTCGGCGTGGGCAAGCAAGTCGTCCACCTCGATCGAGCAGTCCGGCGACCAGTTCGTGTGCATGTGCAGGTCGCAGAGGATCTGCTCCCGGCCGGCCAGCGGATCGGCGCTCTGCTTGCGGGGCGCCCGCCGGCGCTTGCAGAGGTCGCGGTAGATCCCGTCGAGCTCGCCGGCAACGACGGCGAAGGATTGCTTCTCGGCGCGTATCCGGGCCTGCGTCTGCAATTCCCTTCGTGCTCCCTCGTTCTCGGCCAGTCGCGCCGCAGCCGCGGCGGCCAGCTGGGGCTGTTCTGCGAGTGCGGGCGGATCGGCGATCGCGGCGCCGCAAGCCTCGGCCTCTAGGCGCAGCCGTGCCAGCCCACCGGGCGCCGGCACGAACACGGCCGCCTCGGCAAGCAGACGCGCCCGAACTTGCGGATCGCGGGCCGTACGCACGTGGACGCGACCGCGCAGGTCACGCGGCACGCTCGGCCGGCCGGCAAGGGGCTTCGTGCGCACGAGCAGTAGCTCCCAGCCGTCGAGCTCGCGCAGAACGCGAATCAGGCTACGAGCCACGGCTCGCTCGGGCGAGCGCCACTCCGCGGCGATCAGACGGCGCTTCTCGCCGGGCCGGAACAGGGCGGTGTCGACGCCCTCGGGAAGCAGCCGGTAATCGCCGGGGAATCGCTCCCTGGCCGCCTCGACTATCTTCTTGCTGGTCGCCAGCAACGCGTCGGTGCGGGCGAGCAGGCGCTCGCGGCGAGAACGGGCAGGCTGGTAGGAGACTCGCTCCGCCGAGAGGAAGCTCGCCACCGTCAGCGATCTCGTCTCGCGCAGCGCCAGGTACGAGAGGCTCGGCAGTCCCGGCTCGAACCCGTGCACCAGATCGAAACGTCCCTCCGCCAGCGCGAGCGCCAGGTTGGCACGAACGCCGACGGGAAGGCCGAGCTTGCTTCTCCGGGTCACGGGGACCGCGGGCCCGAGGGCGATCAGGTCGGCGTCTTCCTCGCGCGCCAGCGCTCGCCGGCCGGTCCTGAGGTCGCCAGCCCGGTTGGAGGGGGCGAGCACCGTGACGTGATGCCCTCGCTTCCGGAGCGCGGCGGCGATGCCGGCCACGTTCTCGTTCACGGGATGAGGCTGTGACCAAGCGAAAGGCGTCACTAGGCAGATGCGCAGAGCCACGAAAGCGAGTGTAGTCGCGCCGCTTCGTCAGATGGCGGCGCTCCGGATCCGGAAACACCTGCGCCCGCCGAAGCGGGCGCAGGTCGAATCAGTGACCGGTTGAACGCTACGCCGTCGCGGGCTTGACCGCGCCCTTGCGAGGATGGCGCTTGATGAACTCCTCGGTCAGCTCGTAGGCGTCGTCGTCGACGATTTGCTTCGGCGGCGATTTCATCAGGTAGGAGCTCGGTCCTTCGAGCGCTCCCGAGACGCCGTTGTCGAGAGCCAGCTTGGCCAGGCGCACCGCATCGATGACGATGCCGGCCGAATTGGGCGAGTCCCAGACCTCGAGCTTCATCTCGATATTGAGCGGAACGTCGCCGAAGGAACGGCCCTCCATGCGGATGTAGGCCCACTTGCGGTCGGTCAGCCAGGGCACGTAATCCGACGGCCCGACGTGGACGTTCTCCGCGCCCATGTCGTAGTCGAGCATCGAGGTGACAGCGTTCGTCTTAGAGATCTTCTTCGACTCCAGTCGCTCGCGCTCGAGCATGTTCAGGAAGTCGGAGTTGCCGCCGACGTTCAGCTGCATCGTCCGCTCGAGCTTGACGCCGCGCTCGCGGTAGAGGCTGGTCAGCACGCGGTGAGTGATGGTTGCTCCGACCTGCGACTTGATGTCGTCGCCGATGATCGGCACGCCCGCCTCGACGAAGCGCTTCTGCCAATAGGGCTCACGGGCGATGAAGACAGGCATGCAGTTCACCATCGCGACGCCGGCGTTCAGGATCTGCTCGGTGTACCACTTGACCGCCTCTTCGGAGCCGACCGGCAGGTAGTTGACGACCACGTCGGCGCCGGTCTCCTTGATGATTCCGACGACGTCGTCGGTCGGGCCGGGCGCCTTCTCGACGATCTCAGACAGGTACTTGCCGAGGCCGTCGTGGGTCATGCCGCGCGCGACCTTGATGCCCGTCTTGGGAACGTCGCAGAACTTGATCGTGTTGTTGGGGTGGGCCCACATCGCCTCGGAGAGGTCTTTGCCGACCTTGCCCTTGACGACGTCGAAGGCGGCGACGAACTCGATGTCGCTGATGTGGTAGCCGCCCAGATCGACGTGCATCAGACCGGGGACGAAGTCGCCCGCGTCGGTGTTCTTGTAGTACTCGACGCCCTGCAACAACGAGTTCGCGCAGTTTCCGACGCCGATGATCGCCACGCGAACCTTGCCGTTCGCGGAGCGCGGAGCCCCGTTCGAGCTCTCGCTGGATGCAGTCATTACTTTCCTCCCTCGAGCAGCTGCGAGCGAACGAAGAACGCCCGCAGGATTACCGTGTACCAAGCCAGTGCCGTCAGCACTCCGATCGCCCAGGGGAGTGCTCCCCAGGGCGCGAGCACGAGACCGGTCGTGATCACGACCACGCGTGTGGCACGATCGCCGACACCTACGTCTCCGCGCAATCCGATTATCTCCGCACGTGCGCGTGTGTAGCTGACGAGAAACGAGCCGGCGATCGCTGCGACCGTCAGCCCGACCGAGAACAGCGCATGACCGCGCGCGAAGATCAGAACAACCGCGCCGAGCATGAACGCCTCGCTGATGCGATCGGTCGTCGAATCGACGAAGGCGCCGAACGGCGTCACCTTCCCGCTCGCGCGGGCAAGGGCGCCGTCGAGGATGTCGAGCAACGAGCCGGCTACGAATAGCGCCGCGGCCGCCCAGAAGAAGGCGAGCTCGTGCCGATAGCTGAAGAAGGCGAAGACCGAGGCGCCGACACAGAGCGACACGCCTGCAGCGGTGAGGGCGTTGGGGGTGATGCGAGTGCGCGCCAGGCCACGTACGCCTCTGGTGGCGAGCCTGCGGACATCGTTCAGAAAGCCCTGTCTGATCGTCTCTGCCTTGTTCACGAGCGGCACCTTCGGCGCTCCGTCCGGTCGATACGGTGCATTCCGGCGGCTTTGAGCTCTCGCCGGCCTGCGTACCCAACGGGCGGTGTGCTAGCAGTAGCTACCGATCGCATAGCTGCTATGAGTATAGCGGTTTTGCGATCAGCTCGCCGGGGTCGGTAGCACCCTGCGCGGTGGCGGAGAGCTGGGGAACGGCCTACTTGGGCGCCGTTGCCGGCTCGGTTGCCCGTCGCCAGAAGCGGAAGCGAGAGTCCACTATCGGCGCGGCCACGAGCGCCACGAGCACGCCCGCGAGACAGTCGAGCCAGAAGTGATTGCCGGTCGCCATCACCGTGAACCAGACCCAGGGCGGCCAGAGCAGCCAGAGTACCTTGGCCCACAGGCGCCGGCAGACGAAGGCCATCGAGATGCCCACGATCAGGGCGTCGGCTGCATGCAGGCTCGGCATCGCCGCGTAAGGGTTGGCGAGAGAGCTGACGCCCTTACTCGAGGTGGTTAGGCCGGAGAAGAGCGCCTCGATATCGAGGAAGCCGAGGTTGGGGAACATCCGTGGTGGTGCGGTCGGAACGAGCACGTACCCGACCAGCCCGATCACATTGGCGAGCATCACCCAGTTGCGGAAGCGGGTGAACGATTCCGTCTGCCGGAAGTAAACCCAGAACAGGGCGATTCCCAGAACGGCGAACTGCGACAGCCAGTAGGTCGCCGCCGCGACGTCGACGAGGTAACGCGAGGAGAGGAGGACCTTTTGCAAGCTCAGCTCGAAGAGCGCGTTCACATGGCTTTCGAACGCGATCACATGGCGCGCGTTCTCTATCGCCACCGGTGTGACTGCGCCGTTGTGATCCGCGATCCCCCGCGCCAACCGGTACACGAGCAAAAAGCCGATCCAGAGCGAGACCTGGAAGACGAGGTCGCCGAAGCCGCGGGGCAGGATGCGGCCGCGAGGCGAGCTGCTGTCGGCAGTGGCGGCGGTTGGTTCAGGAGGTGACATGAGCTGGGATTCTAAACCGATCGGCGGGCTACAACACTTCCACGAACGACGGGCGCAACCGGCCGCCCCTACCCGTCATTCGCGACTTCGGAACGGTTCTACTAAAGCATCGGACGTTTATTCCGATGCTAAAGATGAAAATCTCCTTAAAAGATAGAGGTTTGTACACCGGGTTTCCTCCGTGTCGCCTCTTATCGAGGAGAAACAGCGGATCGAGCGGGGCGCCGCAGCAGGCGCCCCGGCTGTGAGAAGGGTACCGGTTCACTTCTTCGGGGGGGCCGAGCTCGGCTCGGCGCCCTGAACGACGAACGGGTCTTCGCGGGACTCGTTCTTCCGAGTGCTGACTATGCTCGCACGGTGCCGCTGCTCGCACTCGTTTTCGTCACTGTCGTCTGGGGGCTCACCTTCGTCCAGGTCAAGGACGCCGTGGCGATCTACCCGATGTTCGCCTTCCTTGCCGTCCGTTTCGCGATCGGCAGCGTCGTTCTGTTTCCCTTCGCGCTCGTGCGCGCGCGCCGGCGCCCGTGGAAACGAGGCGTCGTGGCCGGGTCGCTGCTCGGCCTACTCGTTGCCGGCGCCTATGCCTTCCAGACCGCGGGCCTGATGCACACGACCGTTTCGGGAAGTGGCTTCGTCACCGGCCTCTACGTGGTGCTGACACCGCTTCTGGCCCTTGTCCTGCTGCGCCAGCGGATCGGGCTCGCAACCTGGCTCGCGGTCGCGCTCTCGGGAATCGGCTTCGCCATGCTCTCGGGCATTCCGCAGGGCTCGCGCTCGGGCAATGCTCTTGTACTCGTATCGGCGCTGCTCTGGGCGGCGCAGATCGTGCTGATGGAGCGCTTCGCGCCGCGCTTCGACCCGTTGATCCTGGCGCTCACCGAGATGGTGTTTTGCCTCGTCTGCTTCACGGCGATCGCGCTATGGAAGGGAGAGCTGAGCGTTCCACACGGCTGGGTGGTGTGGGGTGCTTTGCTCGTCACCGGCCTGCTTGCGAGCGCCTTTGCCTTCCTCGTTCAGAGCTGGGCACAACAGCGGATGAGTGCAGTGCGCACCGCGGTCGTGTTCGCTCTCGAGCCGGTGTTTGCGGCCGTCTTCGGCTTCCTCTTGGCAGGTGACCGGCTGGGCTGGCTCGGCTGGGGCGGCTGCACGGTGATCATGCTCGGGATCGCTCTCGCCGAGCCGGCGGCGGGACGGGCGCTACGCGGGCTGATCCTGCGAGTCCCGGCCGTCGAAGAAGCCGGTTAGCCGAGCCGTCCGCACAGAATCCCCAACCTCCTCCCCGAGGCGATCGTAACGCGGAAACCGTCACGAGTGGGAAACGAGTCCGCGCCGGATCCGCGCCGAGTTCCACAGACGAGTGGGCACTTCATCTAACGAAAGTAGCCGGTCTTCAGCCAGTCACTACTCGCGCGGATCACTCGCGAAGCGAGTAGATACGCGCCGCCGCCGCCGCAGCCGACAAGCGCGGCTGCGGCTCGCGATACGACAGTCCCAAACACACCCCGGACACCGCAAAGCTACCCAAACCAACCCGCCCCGAAAGTAGGAGCAGACGTTGAGCAAGCGCCGTCAGGCGCGCTCAACGCCACGTTCCTCCCGCGGCCGAACGTCGTACGACTTTCAGCCGGTCTTAGAACCAGGCTTCGCGGAACTTCGCTTCGAGAGCGACGTGGTTGACGCCGCGCGCCTTGGCGGTGTGTAGGGCGGCGCGCGCGGCGTCGAGCGTCTCGACCGCGGAGAAATCCGGATCCAGCGCCACCACGCCGCAGGACACCGAAAGGCGAACCTCGCCGTCGGGCATCGTCAGCGGTTCGTGCTCGATCGCGTCGCAGAGCCGGTCGCAGGCGATCATGGAATCGTCGGGCGTGCAGTCGTAGAGGACGACGATGAACTTGTCGTCGCCGAGGCGGCCGACGGTGTCGGCGTCGCGGGCGCTCGATCGCAGCGTGCGGGCGACCCGGAGCACTGCCAGATCGCCGCCGGCGCGGGTGTAGGCGTCGTTGATCTCGCGCATGCGGTCGATGTCGATCAGCGCCACGCAGGAGACCGGGCTTTCCCGGCTCTGCCGCGCGATCTCTGTGCCGAGCATGTCGTAGATCGCCTGCCGGTTCGGAAGCCCGGTCAGCGCATCGGTCATGGCCAGCGTCGAGATGCGGTGGTTGGCGAAGTCGAGCTCGCGTTGGAGAGCGACGATCCGGCTCGCGATGTGAACGCTGGTGAGCAGGTCGGAGATCTCGAACGGCTTGACCAGGCAGTCGTCGGGACCGATCGGCGCTTCGAGAGGTCGGCTCTCCTCGGAGTCGACGAGCGCGATCAGGTACAGGCCTCTGCCGTCTGGCTCGGTGCGCAGTCGATCGGAGACCGAAAGGCCGTCGATCTTGCCGAGGCCGGTGTCGAGAATGGCCAGGTCGTAGCGGCGCGGCTCGAGCGAGGCCATCACGGTCTCGCTGTCGAGCGCGACTTCGACGCGGTAGCCGGCTTCCTGTAGCGCCCGGCGGACGTTCTTCAGGTACGACTCGTCCGCAGTCCCGAGAAGGACACGGGGGGCTCTCGCCTCACTATGGATTCCACCGCCGGCCACTGTCTCGGCTTATCGGCGGCGTCCACGCGCGCGTAAATCCCTCGTTCTTGTTGTTGATTCCCTCGTAAAGGGGGGATCGGCTCACGAAGCCTCGCTCGCCCGGGCGAGAGCGCTGTCACCCGAACGAGGGATATTTCTTTCCGCCGAGATTTGGGCCTAAAGGAGAGCTCAAACGGTTTCTGGCGCCGCTTTTCTCTCGGCGCAAGCGGGGTCTCGGAACCGTCAGAGCGGGAACGCCGAACACCGGCTCTTGCGACCTGGACGAAGGTTGATACACTGACACTTAGATTTTCTTAGCTGCAACCGACATAACGGAGAGAGGTTTAAGACAATGGCAAAGACGATCGGTATCGACCTGGGCACCACCAACAGCTGCATGGCTGTGCTCGAAGGCGGCGAGCCGACGGTCATCCCGAACGCCGAGGGCGGACGGACGACGCCGTCGGTGGTCGCTTTCGCCAAAGACGGCCAGCGCCTCGTCGGCGCGCCGGCCAAGCGCCAGCAGGTCACCAACCCCAAGAACACGATCTTCTCGATCAAGCGCTTCATGGGTCGCAAGTACGAAGAGGTTTCCGAGGAGATGAAGATCGTCCCCTACGAGGTCGTCAACGGTCCGAATGCGGACGTCCGTGTGATGGCCGATGGCAAGCAGTACGCGCCGCCGGAGATCTCGGCGATGATCCTGCAGAAGCTGAAGGCCGACGCCGAGGCCTATCTCGGCGAACCGGTCTCGGACGCGGTCATCACCGTCCCGGCCTACTTCAACAACGCCCAGCGCGAGGCGACCCGCGACGCCGGCAAGATCGCCGGGCTGAACGTGCTGCGCATCATCAACGAGCCGACCGCGGCCTCGCTCGCCTACGGCCTCGACAAGGAGCACGACCAGACGATTCTCGTCTTCGACCTGGGCGGCGGCACCTTCGACGTCTCGGTGCTGGAGCTGGGCGAGGGCGTATTCGAGGTCAAGTCCACGTCGGGCGACAACCACCTCGGCGGCGACAACTTCGACAAGGCCGTCGTCGACTGGATGGTGGCGGAGTTCAAGCGCGACAACGGCATCGACCTGAGTCAGGATCCGATGGCGCTGCAGCGTCTCTACGAGGCGGGCGAAAAGGCCAAGATCGAGCTCTCCTCGACCATGTCGACGCAGATCAACCTGCCCTTCATCACCGCCACGCCCGAGGGCCCCAAGCACCTCGATCTGCAGCTCACGCGCGCCAAGCTGAACGAGCTGACCGCCGAGCTGCTCGAGCGCGTGGTCGGGCCGACCAAGCGGGCGCTCTCCGACGCCGGCCTCGGCGCCGAGAAGATCGACCACGTCATCCTCGTCGGCGGCATGACGCGTATGCCGGCGGTGCAGGAGCGGGTCAAGGAGATCGTCGGCAAGGATCCGCACAAGGGCGTCAACCCCGACGAGGTGGTCGCGGTCGGCGCCGCCATCCAGGCCGGTGTGCTCAAGGGTGAGGTGAAGGACATCCTGCTCCTCGACGTGACCCCGCTTTCGCTCGGGATCGAGACCAAGGGCGGTGTCTTCACCAGGCTGATCGAGCGCAACACGACCATCCCGACGCGCAAGTCGGAGATCTTCACCACAGCCGCCGACAATCAGGACTCGGTCGAGGTGCACGTGCTCCAGGGCGAGTCGGAGATGGCCGCCTACAACAAGACGCTCGGCAAGTTCCATCTGATGGGCATCCCGCCGGCGCCGCGCGGCATCCCGCAGATCGAGGTCGCCTTCGACATCGACGCCAACGGCATCATCGCCGTCTCGGCCAAGGATCTCGGCACCGGCAACCTGCAGCAGATCAAGATCGAGGGCGGCTCGGGGCTCAAGCCCGACGAGGTCGATCGCATGGTTCACGAGGCCGAGGCCCACGCCGACGAGGCGCACAAGCTGCACGAGCTGGCCGAGACCAAGAACACGGCCGAGCAGTTGCTCTACACGAGCGAGCGCACGCTCAAGGAGCATCGCGACAAGATCTCCTCCGATGAGGCTTCGAACATCGAAAGCCGGATCGAGGAGTTGCGAAGGTCGGTCGAGGGCAGTGACGCGGGCGAGATCCGTTCCCGCACGGAGGCGCTACAGGAAGCCGCGCACAAGCTGGCCGAGGCGGTCTACGCACAGGCGACCGCGCAGGCGCAGGCGAGCGGCGGCTCGGGCGGCGATGGCCAGACCGGTTCCGACGACGAGGTCGTCGAGGAGGCCGATTACGAGGTCATCGACGACGAGGGGGAGAAGGGCTAGCCCGCGGGTCCCAGCCTCGTGAGGTGAGATTCGATGCCGGATAAAGCGCGCATCCACAAGCCCAAGGAGCCCGCGCAGTCGACGGAGCCGCGGACAGAGCCCGTGCCCGAAGCTCCGGAGGCCGTCGAGCCAGGGTCGGATCCGGTCGAGCTGGAGCACACTCTGACCGAGGCCGAAGAGGCCCGTGACGAGCTCCTCGACCGCCTACAGCGAATGGCGGCCGACTTCGACAACTACCGAAAGCGCGTCGCCCGCGAGCAGGAGGCGCTGGTGGCGCGCGCCCACGCTGGGCTGGTCGAGGCGATCCTGCCCGTGCTGGATGATCTCGAGCGAGCGCTCGAGGCCGCCGCGATGCACGAGGAGGCCAAGCTCGAGGACGGCGTTCGCCTCGTTCATCGCCAGCTCTCAGGCGTGCTGGCCAGGGAGGGGCTGCAGGAGATTCCCACCGGCGTCCCCTTCGATCCGCACGTGCACGAGGCGCTGGCGGCGATCCCGTCCGAGTCCGAGGAGGGAACGATCCTCGAGGTCGTACAGCGCGGCTACATGCTCGGCGACCGCGTTCTGCGACCGGCTCGTGTGATCGTGGCCGCGGCTTCTCAGGAGGAGTAGCGACCAGTGCCGAGGGACCTCTACGAGACGCTTGGGGTTCCGCGTAGCGCCTCCGCGGACGAGGTCAAGAAGGCCTACCGCAAGCTGGCGCGACGCCATCACCCCGACGCCAACGCCGGCGACAAGGAGTCCGAGGAGCGCTTCAAAGAGGTCCAGAGCGCCTACGACATCCTTTCCGACGCCGACAAGCGCAAGCAGTACGACGCGTTCGGCGCCGCCGGACCGCGAATGGGCGCCGGGGCGGGGCCGGGCGGAGTGCGCTTCGAGCAGTACGACCTCGGCGATCTGGGTGGGCTCGGCGGCTTCGGCGACGTATTCGCCAACCTCTTCGGCGGCGGCGGGCGTGCTCGCTATCAGGCGATGAAGGGCAGAGACGTCGAGACCACGCTGACGCTCTCCTTCGAGGACTCCCTGCGCGGAGCCGAGACGCGTGTCCCGGTCGAGGCTGATGTCGCCTGCCAGACCTGCGGCGGTAGCGGCGCCAAGCCCGGCACCTCGCCCAAGACCTGCCCCCAGTGTGGCGGTCGCGGTGTCGTCGCCGAGAGCCAGGGACCGTTCGCCATCTCCCAGCCCTGCCCGCGCTGTCGCGGCGCCGGCATGATCGTCGAAAGCCCCTGCCCGACTTGCCACGGCTCGGGTCGTAGCAGGCGTACGAAGCGCTACAAGGTCAAGATCCCGGCCGGGGCCAAAGACGGCACTCGCATCCGCCTCACGGGCAAGGGCGAGCCCGGTTCAGGCGGCGGTCCGTCCGGCGACCTCTACGTGGTCACGCGCGTGACTCCCTCCCCGCTCTACGAACGTCGCGGTGCCGACCTGGTCATCGAGGTGCCCGTCACCTATCCGGAGGCCGCACTCGGCGCGACAGTGCAGGTGCCAACCCCGGACGGCCCGATCTCACTCAAGGTCCCGCCCGGCACCGCGTCGGGCAAGCTCCTGCGCGTGCGCGGTCGCGGCGTTCCCAAGCTCAAGGGCTCGGGTCGCGGCGACCTGCTCGCGCGCGTGCGCGTGACAGTTCCGAAGAAGCTCTCCAAGGCCGAGAAGGAAGCGCTAGAAAAGCTCAAGGCCGTTTCGAAGGAGAATCCGCGCGAAAGGCTGGTGCGCTAGTGAGCGACAGGTCGATCAACGAGCAGTTGCGCGAGCAAGCCGAGCGCGAGGGGTTGCTGGAGCCCGACGATAGTGGGCTCGAGCTCGGAGGCGACGAGGTCGCACCCGATCCGGCCGCGATCCGGCCGGTCTCCATGCTCATGCTCGCGTCGGTGGGAGTGCTCGACGTGTTGGCGATCATCGTCTTTTTTACGCTGAGTCCCGTCGCCGGGGTGGCACTGTTCGTTGTCTCGAGCATCGCCCTCTCGCGCTGGCTGAGCTCGCGTATCCGCGCAACTGCCCGTGAAGGACGACGACGATGACGAGTGACGATCGCCCCCGTTACATGATCTCGATCGCGGCCGAGCTGGTCGGCATGCATCCGCAGACGCTGCGCATCTACGAGGCCAAGGGGCTGGTGCGGCCGCAGCGGACGGGCGGGAACACGCGGCTCTACTCCGAGGCCGATCTCGAGCGGCTGCGCGAGATCCAGCGCCTGACCACGGAGCTGGGGCTGAACCTGGCCGGGGTCGAGCGGGTGCTCGTGCTCGAGGACGAGATGCGCAAGATGCGCTCGCGGCTCGACCGGCTGGAGCGGGAGATGCGGGAGGCGATCGAGCAGGTGCACCGTTCCTACCGGCGCGAGCTCGTCATCTACCGGCCGCCCCAGCCGCCGCTTCCACACCCGCGGCGAAGGCGGCAGGACGGGTAGGAGGAGAGTCGTGGAACTCGTCTCAAGACGAAGCACTCCGTCGCAGAGCGCCAAGCGAAACGAAGCACTCCATCGCCTGGCCGCGCTCGGCGGCGCGATACTGCGTCCTCGGTCGCGCCCGTAGCCTCGGCTACGAACGCGACACTGCGTCCTTGTCTCGCACTCAACGATCACACCCAGTCGACGGGTCTTCATTCCGCTTGGCGCTCTGGGGAGGAGGGTGGATTAGCGAGGTGCCCTGGACTCAGAGAAGTTCTGGATCCACCAAGTCGTCCGTTCTTTGTTCCGAGGTGAGCTGATGGACTTCAACAAGCTGACGCTGAAGTCGCAGGAGGCTGTTTCCGCGGCTCAGGAGCTGGCGCGTCGCAGCGGCAACCCCGAGATCTACCCCGAGCACCTGCTCTTGGCGCTGCTCGACCAGGAGCTGCCGCGAGCGCTCGCCGGCGATGCCGAGACACTGCGGGCGAAGGCCGAGGCCGAACTGCGCGGGCGACCGAGTGTCTCGGGCACCGCTGTGCAGCCGCAAGTCTCGGCCGCGCTCGCCTCCGCGCTCGACCGCGCCTTCGACGAGGCCAAAAAGCTCGGCGACGACTTCGTCTCGGTCGAGCATCTGCTGCTCGCCCTCGACGTCGTTCCGCGCGGCGAGCTGATGGATCGGCTCAAGCAGGTGCGCGGATCGCAGCGAGTCTCGAGCCAGGATCCCGAGGGCACCTACAAGGCGCTGGAGAAGTACGGGCGCGACCTGACCGCACTCGCCGAGCAGGGCAAGCTCGATCCCGTAATCGGGCGCGACGACGAGATCCGCCGCGTCATGCAGGTGCTCTCGCGCCGCACCAAGAACAACCCGGTTCTGATCGGCGAGCCCGGCGTCGGTAAGACGGCGATCGCAGAAGGGCTGGCACAGCGCATCGTCGCCGGCGACGTGCCCGAGGGATTAAAGGGCAAGCGCGTCTGGGGGCTGGACATCGGTGCGCTACTCGCGGGCGCCAAGTACCGGGGCGAGTTCGAGGAGCGGCTGAAGGCGGTCCTGAACGAGATCAAGGCCGCCGAGGGCCAGCTGATCGTCTTCATCGACGAGCTGCACACGATCGTCGGCGCCGGCGCCTCGGAGGGCGCGGTCGACGCGGCCAACATGCTCAAGCCGATGCTGGCGCGCGGCGAGCTGCGCGCGATCGGCGCCACCACGCTGGACGAGTACCGCAAGTACATCGAGAAGGATGCCGCGCTCGAGCGCCGCTTCCAGCCGATCATGGTCGGCGAGCCCACGGTCGCCGACACGGTGGCGATCCTGCGCGGGCTCAAGGAGCGCTACGAGGCGCACCACGGCGTGCGCATCCGCGACGCGGCGCTGGTGGCTGCGGCAGTCCTCTCCGACCGCTACATCTCCGACCGCTTCCTGCCCGACAAGGCGATCGACCTGGTCGACGAGTCGGCCTCGCGCCTGCGCATGGAGATCGACTCCTCGCCGCTCGAGTTGGACGAGGCCGACCGGCGCGTGCGCCAGCTCGAGATCGAGCTGGCAGCGATGGCGAAGGAGAAGAAGGAAGTGAAGGCGCCAGTAGAGCGCGAGCTGGCCGAGGCGAAGGCGGAACGAGATGAGCTGGCCGCGCGCTGGGCCAAGGAGAAGGAGGCGCTCGACCGCGTCAAGGAGATCACGCAGAGGATCGACGAGCTGAGCGGCGAGGCCGAGCGAGCCGAGCGAGCCGGCGAGCTCGAGCGCGTGGCCCAGATTCGCTACGGTGAGCTGCCCGCGCTCGAAAAGGAGCGGGACGAGCGCGCCGAGGCCGAGGCCGGGCGCGAGCCGATGGTGAAAGAAGAGGTGGACGAGGACGACATCGCCGCGGTCGTGGCGCGCTGGACGGGCATCCCGGTCGACCGCCTGCTCGAGGGCGAGACCGAGAAGCTGATCCACATGGAGGAGCGCCTGCACGAGCGGGTGATCGGCCAGCACGAGGCGGTCGAAGCGGTGGCGAACGCGCTGCGTCGCGCCCGCTCCGGCTTGCAGGACCCGAACCGGCCGATCGGCTCCTTCGTCTTCCTCGGCCCGACCGGAGTGGGGAAGACCGAGCTCGCCCGGGCGCTGGCCGAGTTCATGTTCGACGACGAGCGCGCCATGGTCAGGCTCGACATGACCGAGTACCAGGAGCGTCACACCGTCGCCCGCCTGATCGGCGCCCCGCCCGGCTACGTCGGCTACGAGGAGGGCGGCCAGCTGACCGAGGCCGTCCGCCGCCGCCCCTACTGCGTGATCCTGCTCGACGAGATCGAGAAGGCGCACGCCGAGGTCTTCGACGTACTCCTGCAGATCCTCGACGACGGCCGCCTCACCGACGGCCAGGGCCGCACGGTCGACTTCCGAAACACCGTCGTGATCATGACCTCGAACCTGCGCTCGGCCGGGCAGCTGCGCGAGTTCTTCCGGCCCGAGTTCCTGAACCGGATCGACGAGATCATCGAGTTCAAGCAGCTGACGCGCGAGCAGATCGCCGAGATCGTCGAGCTCCAGCTTGCCCGCCTGCGCCAGCGCCTGGCCGAGCGCGAGATCTCACTCGAGCTGACTGACGCGGCCAAGGAGATCGTCGTCGAAACCGGCTGGGACCCGTCCTTCGGCGCCCGCCCGCTCAAGCGCGCTATCCAGCGCCTGATCGAGAATCCGCTCGCCCAGCACCTCCTCGAGGGCGATTTCACCGAGGGAGACACCGTGCTCGTCGATGCCCAGAACGGCGAGATCGTGTTGACGAAGGCGAAGGCGAAGAAGGCCGCGAAGACCGAGCGCTAGTCCACGTCAGGCAGGTACTCGGCCTTGCCCTGCTCGGGCGGCGCGCCGACGATCAGGACCGTGACCTCCTCGCCGCTCTCGTTGCGGAGCTGGAGAGCGGTCTCGGTCTCGACGACGGCGACCGAGCCGTGCGGCAGCTCGACTCGCTTGGGCGGATCGCCGAGGAGCATCGTCGCGGTGCCCTCGAGGACGACGAACATCTCCTCCTGAACGTGCTCGACGTGGCGGGCGCCGCGTACCCCTGGCGGCAGGCGCCAGATGTTCGCGCGCATGTTGTGGAGGGCCTCCGAAAGGGGAGCGATACCGCGGTTCGGATCGCCGCGCTGGGGTGAGCGGAACTCGCGCTCGTCGTTGCGGAAGACCGTGTAGCCCACGGCTGCAGTCTTCCTGAACCGCCAGGGAAGCGCAAGCTCTCTGAAGCGCGTACCAGACCCGTGTGCCCTCGACGGGAGCGAACGGGGCCGAACGGTGCGGCCGGCTCTTCCCCCGTGCCGCGCGCGGTACGCGCAAACGGGATACCGGCATCCCCGCTTTGTGGCTGCCTACGAAAGTCGTCGCAAAATCCGCCGCGCCGGGGTCGATCATCGAGGTATGGCTGTGGCACCCGAAACTGTTCCCTCGCGCGATCAAGATCTGGCGGCACCCCTTTGGCTCGAGCCGGCCGTAGGCAACGGCGAAGCGCAGGTACGGGAGGAAGGCTCGGAACAGCCGCGCTGGCTCGGCTCGGTCGCGCGTCGCGGCGGCTCGCAGACCGGCGGCGCCGGGTGGGTCGAGCCCGAGCAGACCGAACGGCCGCGCTGGGTGGGCTCGGTCGCTCGGCGCGGCGGTCAGACGCAGGCAACAGAGAAAGCAGAGGCGGGTGACGACTCCGTTCACTCTCTCTACCTGGTCGATCTGGAGTCCGAAAACGAAGCCACGGGTAGCGAGCAGGCAGAGCGGGAATCCTCAGCAGACTGGCAGGGTTCGGGCGGTCGTGCCCGTCTCAACGAGGCTCGTGAAGCCGTCCCGGAGCCGTTCGAGCCGGGCGACGAGCTCGGCGAGCGCCGGATCCGGTATGTCATAGGCGCGTTGGGGATGCGCTTGCGCGTAGTTGCCTAAAAGCCTATTTCGCTAGGCCTGCACGCCCGAGGCGGCCGATCCGCGGCGCCAGCAACCGAAGGGCCGCTCACCGCACTACCAGTGCGCCTTCACAACCCTTCGGCCACTGGCATCCACGGCTTGACCTCCTCGGACGCACATCCCTACCGGAATATGCTCTAAGCGCGCTTGACCGCTACGGGTCGACTTGCCGCGTTCCAGAGTCGGCGCAGAATCGGCACATCGAGGAGCGTTTCCCGCCTCGTCGGGACGGTACTTTGTGACGACCCCGCGGGCGGGTGGCTCGGTGGCGGGCGGCGGAAAGAAGTGCCGTCAGGCTCGGTCGACCTGCCTTCAATCCGTTTTTCGCTCAAGGCGGGGAAAGGAGAAAGAAGTGCCGTCAGTCGCCGAACGTTCCCGTTTTGTTCGCTACGGGTAGCTTTCCGGCATGATCCTCGTTGTCGGCGCCATCGGTCAGGAGCTCGCGGGAGCGCGCGACCGGGCGCGGTTGCTCGTCTGCGGGGTAGGGCCGGTCGAGGCGGCGATCGCCACCGCCAAGGAGATTGTCAGAGAGCGTCCGCGGGCGATACTGAACGTGGGGCTGGCGGGAGCGAGGCATGGCTCGGGGATCGATTTGCTCGATGTCGTCGTCGGCTCCGAGGCCGTCTACTGCGATCTCTTCCAGCGCTTCTCGGTGAACCGGCTCGCTCCCGATCCCGGGCTGCTCGAGGCGGCGCGCGAGGCACTTCCCGAGGCGCGCTTCCTGCCGGTCGGGACAACTGCCAGCGTCGGTGGCTCGAGCAACGTCGAGGTCGAGGCGATGGAGGGTTTTTCGGTCATGCGCGCCGCGCAGCTGGCCGCGATCCCGGCGCTCGAGCTGCGCGTGATCTCGAACGAGGTCGAGGAACCGAGCCGTTCCAGCTGGCGCGTCGACGACGGTCTCTTCGTGCTCGCGGGTGCGACGCGGCGGCTGCTCGAGAAGCTGCTCTAGGAACTCGGCTCGCGGGCGAGGCTCCTCGGGACTTCTCGGGGTTCGGGAGCCGTTGCCCACCTCTCCACCCCCCACCCTCTCACTGGGCGTAGCACGGTATCGAGGAAAAGCGCTCTGAAATGTCCCGTTTGTGTGCCGAGTGAGAACCGCGCCGCCAAGCCTGTCGGGCGGCGGAGTTGCTTCGTTGTGATTCGAGTTCTACAGACGCTTCTCGAAGCAGACGCTGCGCGCCTCGCCGACATAGGGCCCGAAATTCCGGATCCGCTCGAAGTCGCTGGATGTGTAGAGGCCGATCGCCTCGGGCTGGTTGATCCCCGTCTCCAGTCGCAGCCGCTTCCGCCCGAGCCTGCGCGCCTCCTGCTCGAGCGCATCCAAAATCCTTCGCGAGATCCCGAGCCCGCGCGCCTGGGGCACCACGTACATCCTCCGAACCTCCGCCGGCCCGGCGCCGTCCCGCATGCAGACGCCCCCGCAGCCGACCGGCTCGCCTTCCATCCGGACAACGAGGAAGCGCCCGCGCGGCGGCTCGAACTCCTCGGGCTCCGGCTCTCCGCCTTTGCAGTTGGGATCGTCGCCGGGGTATCGCCGGGCTAACTCCTCGGCCAACGCGGCCACGAGCCGGCGTACGGTTGGGCTCGCGTAGCTCTCAGGGCCGATCGAGATCTCGGGCTCGATCACCGGAGCGGCTTCTCCATGCAGATGCTGCGCCGCTGTCCGCTGTAGGGCCCGAAGTTGGGGATGACGGTGAAGCCGCTCGTTTCGTAGAGGTGGACGGCCTCCGGTTGTTCGGGGCCCGTCTCGAGGCGCAGGGTCCCGTATCCGAGCTCGCGCGCCTTCTCCTCGAGTGCGGTCACCAGGGCGCGGGCGACTCCGGTGCGCCGGACCTCGGGGGCGACGTACATGCGCCTCAGCTCGGCGGTCTGCGCGCCTTCGCAGCGGCAGATGCCGGCGCAGCCGACCGGGCTCCCGTCCAGCCGGGCGACGAGGAAGTAGCCGTCGGGATCCTCGAACAGTTCGGGCTCGGGCTCGGCGCCGGCGCCCTCCAGGCCGCCGTAGCGCTCGACCAACTCCTCGGCCTGCGCGTCGGTCAGAGGGCGCGACACCGGGCTGCCGTAGGGTTCGCGGGCGATCTCGATCTCGGCCACGAGACGATTGAAGCAGGAACCGGGCTCGAGACAGAGCGCGATCTGAACTTCTCAGGTCCCTGGCACCTCGCTAATCCACCCGCCACCCCAGAGCGCCAAGCGGAATGAAGACCCGTCGACTGGGTGTGATCGGTGAGTGCGAGACAAGGACGCAGTGTCGCGTTCGTAGCCGGGGCTACGGGCGCGACCGAGGACGCAGTATCGCGCCGCCGAGCGCGGCCAGGCGATGGAGTGCTTCGTTTCGCTTGGCGCTCCATCAACCCTCCCACGGGGCGGGAAACGGTATCGAGAAAAGGCGCGCCGAAATGTGCCGGCTTCGTGCCGAAAGAACGCGACGAGATCCGGTTGCGAGCGCGTGCGAAACGGCGCCTTTTCGATCGAAGTTCGATCGGGCTGAGTTTGCGGTACGGTCGAGTCGATGACGACGCTCCGCTTCGGCTTCTCGCCCTGTCCGAACGACACCTTTGCCTTCCATGCGCTGGTGCATGGTCTGGTCGAGGCGCCCTTCGAGGTTGAGCCGGTCTTGCTCGATATCGAGGAGTTGAACCGGCGCGCGCTAGACGGGGAGCTCGAGCTGACCAAGCTCAGCTTCGGTGCCTTCGCCGGGGTCGGCGATCGCTACCGGCTACTCGGGAGCGGCGCCGCGCTCGGTTTCGGTTGCGGACCGCTCGTGGTCGCGCGTGAGGCGATCAGCCTGGCGCAGGCGGCGGCCGGGCCGATCGCCGTGCCGGGCTTGCAGACCACTGCCTTCCTGCTCCTGCGCCGCTTCGCGCCCGCGCTCGGCGAGGTTGTCGAGCTCCGCTACGACCGCATCCTGCGGGCGATCGAGAAGGGCGATGCCACGGCCGGCTTGATCATCCACGAGAGCCGTTTCACCTACGCCGAGCACGGCCTCGTCCGCGTCTGCGATCTGGGCGAGCTGTGGAAGAAGGAGACGGGGCTGCCGGTTCCGCTGGCCGGGATCTGCGCCCGCTCCGATCTCGACTCCGAGACGCGTGCCGCCGCCGAGCGGGCGATCCGCGCCTCGGTCGAGTACGCCTTCGCCCATCCCCAGGCGAGCGCCGGCTATGTCCGCGCCAATGCGCAGGAGCTCTCTGCCGAGGTGCGCCGCGCTCACATCGAGCTGTACGTGAACGAGTCGAGCATCGATCTCGGCGAGACCGGGATGCGGGCGATCGAATCTCTACTTCACGCGGCGCCCGCGAGCGACTAGCGTGAGAGAGGAAGCTTTCTCCGGGGCCGAGTTGTGGCCAAAGCGACAGGAAAGGAAGCCGCCGAGGTGAGCGAGGAGCGAAACGGCGTGCGCGGTTTCTTCAGAAATGCTGGCTCTTTCCTGCTCGGAAGCGTCGTCGGCGCCTCGGCCGCAGTGGCTGCCCGGCGCCGCGGCCGCCACCGCCGGACCCCGGATGGGCTCACCGCCTTCGAGGATGCACCTTGCCACCGCGAGGCTTCCGAACGTAGGCGATAGTCATCTCTTCCTGCGCCCGCTAGCCTTCCGGCGATGCCAATCTACGAATACCGCTGCCCGCAGGGCCACATCTTCGAGGTCTTTCAGCGCATGGACGATCCGCAGCCGGAAACCTGCGAGGTTTGCGGGCAGGCCCCGCTCGAGCGCGTGCTCCATCCGGCCGCCATCCATTACAAGGGCTCCGGTTTCTATGCGACCGACTACGGCCGCGGCTCGCGCCGCCAGGTGAAGGAAGCGGCAGGCTCCGACTCGGGCGGCGAGAGCGGCAAGAGCGAGAGCAAGCCGGAGTCGAAGAAGAGCGACTCGAGCTCGTCGTAGTCCAGCCTACAGTCGACCGCCCGTCGCGCTTCAGGCGGCGATAGACAACTCACTTCGTATGGTCGGGCGCCGCTTTTTGTAGGGTTTTCCAGTCTTTCGCGGCGTCCCCCTGGCGCTTAGCGTCGAGCACATGCCAGAAGCGAGAGATTTGGGACTCGTTTCGAATGACGACCTGTCGATCGGGGGTGGTTCGACGAGTGCGAGGAGCGCCCGTAGCCAAGGGCTAAAGGCGCGACCGAAAACGACGCATTGGGCCGCGCTCGCCGGCGCGGTGGGTCGCGGCTCGAGCGCTCAGCGTTCGCCTATCGAAGGAACGCCCTCTTCGGCGACTCGGAGCGCGAGCTCCGTCCGCGAGCGGATGTCGAGCTTACGGTAGATCTTGGCCAGGTGAAACTCGATCGTCTTCGGCGTCAGGAAGAGCGCGGCGCCCGCCTCCTTGTTGGTCGCGCCTCTTGCCACGGTCAAGGCGACCTGCAGCTCCTGAGAGGTCAACTCCTCGGAGAGGCCCGCCTTCCTCGATCGCGCAGGTTGGCCGGTCGCCGCCAGCTCGGCGCGCGCGCGCTTCGCCCAGGGATCCGCTCCCAATCGGTCGAAGATCTCGAGCGCCGAGCGAAGCTGTACGCGGGCGTCGATACGTCTCCCGGCGCGGCGCAGACGCTCGCCGTAGCAGAGCTCGGTGCGAGCGAGCTCGAACGGCATCTGCGTCTGTGCATGCAGGCTCAGCGCGGTCTCGAAGCTCTGCTCGAACTCCGTATCGCCGGCCAGTAGACCACGGCAGCGAGCCGCCGCGGCGAGCGGCGATGCGGCGTCGTTTCCCTCGTTTCTGCGCTCCAGCTCCTGGAGCGCTTTCTCGGCCTCCTCGAGCTGACCGCAGCGGACATACGACTCGACCAGATCCCGCCTCCAGGGAATTCGCGCCGGCGCGGAGATGCCGGACGCTTCCGAGCTGTGCTGCGCCTCGATCAGATGCTCGATCGCCTTCGCGGAGCGACCTTGACCGAGCTCGAGCAGGCCGAGCGCCGACCAGGCAAACGGAAACGTCGAGCCGAAGCTGAACGCTCGGGCTATCCTGAGCGCCTCGTCGACGTGAGCTCGGCATGGCTCGGCCCGCCCCTGTGCCGCCTCGAGTTGCGCGAGACGCGCGAGGTTGTAGGAGAGCTGGCCTTCCTGCTCGGCCTCGCGGGCCAGGTGAACCGCTTCGAAGCCGTTTGCGTAGCCCGCCGTCCAGCGACCGATGAAGAGATCGAGCTCCGCCAGCGCGCCGAGGCAGTAGGGAAGCAACCCCAGCGCGTTGGCTGCCCGCGCCGCGTCGATGACATGTCTGAGCACCCGGTCGGTGCGCGCGTACTCCTCGATCGTGATCAGCGCCGGCGCGCAAAGCGCGAGCTCGTAGGCGTACTCGAGCGGCTCGCCGATCTCGAACAGCTCCTCGCAGCGCATGATCAGCGGTCTTCCTTCTCGTTCCTTGCCGTTTACGACCAAGGCCTTCCCGAGTTGCAGCGTCGCGAGCAGCTCAACGGTGCCGCCGACGTGCCGCGCGAGCTCGCAGGCACGGCGACCCATCGCGACGGCTCCGTTCAGATCGCCGCACGTGATCGCGGCCGTCACTGCGTCCGTGATCATCGCGGCCGCCTTCTCCGGCATGGTGACGGCAAGCGCCTCTGCCTGGCTCATCAGCTGCTCGTGAGCGTCGACGGCCGGGCCGCTCCAGGCGTCGATCTTGCCTCTCAAGTGCACGATCTCGGTGTGGAGAAGCGGCTCGTGCGCGAGCAGGTTCGCCTGCTCGAGCAGCTCCACGGCCTGGCGGGTGCGGTTAGCCAGCTGCCAGGCCTCAGCGGCCGCGAGCAGTCGGGCGGCTTTCCTGTCGTCTTCAGGCGAAAGCTTCGCGGCCTGCTCGAATGCTCTGGCGGCAGCTGCATAGCCGCTCCGGTTGCGAGCTCTCGAGCCCGCCCGAGCGAGCGCGTCAGCCACTGCCTCGTCCGGCTCCAAGGTTGCGGCCGCCAAGTGCCAGGCGTAGAGCTCGATCGCCTTCTCGCCGCTCGTCTTCGAGTACGCGCTGGCCAGCGCGCGGTGCGCGGCTCGCCGCTCGGCCGGGCAGGCGCGTGAGTAGACCGCCGCCCGCAGGAGCGGATGACGGAAATCGAGCTGGCGGTTCTCGATCGTCACGAGGCCGGCCGTCTCGGCATGCTCGAGCGCGCTCGTATCGACCCCGAGCTCGTGCAGAGCACAAAGCACCGTGTCGAGCTCGTCGCTCTCGCCGAGAGCCGCGAGCAGTAGAGCTGTCTGGGCCTCTGCCCCGAGCGCGCCGATCTGACGGGCGTAGACGCGCTCGATGCCGGCGCCCGTAGGTAGCGGGTCCTCGAGAGGCGCTCTCCCCACGAGCTGGTCGGGAGAGAGGAGTGACGCGATCTCCAGTAACGCCAGCGGGTTACCGCCGGTGGACGCGGCGAGTTGCTCGGCCACCTCCGGCGCGATCTCAGCTGTGCCGTGAGTGGCCAGTAGCTCGAGAGAGGTCTCGCGGTTGAGACCCGTGAGGACCAGCTGTGGAAGCCCGGCCAGCTCCAGCGCCAGCGGCTCACCCTCCCTGATCGAGAAGAGCAGCGCCACGGGCTCCGCGTCGAGGCGCCGCGCCGCAAACAGCAGAGCCTCTCCTGAAGAGGTGTCGAGCCAGTGCAGGTCGTCCACCGCAACGAGCACGGGCGCCGACTCGGCCGCGAGCGCGAGCAGGCTGAGCGTGGCTACCGAGATGGCGAAGCGATCGACTTCGACCGGCGGGCCGATCGCCAGCGCGCTCGCCAGAGCGGCCGCCTGCGGAGTCGGCAGCTGATCGACACGATCGAGCAAGGGGCGCAGCAGCTCGAGGAGTCCCGAGAACGGCATCTCCGACTCGGACGCCATCCCGCGCGCCTTCAGGACGCACATCCCGCCGGCGCGCCCGACCGCGTAGCGGAGGAGCGCGGTCTTGCCGATTCCGGCCTCGCCGCGTACGACAAGCGTCTCGCTGCGCCCGCTGCGCGAGCGTTGAAGCAGCCTGTCGACGCGGTCGCGCTCGGTCTTTCTCCCGACGAGGCTTACTCGCGCCTGTTCCTTGCGAGTCTCTCCTGCCGCCGGCTCGCTCGGCTCGACGGCCGGAGAGACGGGCGAAGCCGCGGGTCGGACAGGCAGGTTGAGAGCGGCGTCCTGGGCGAGTATCCGCTGCTCGAGCTGGCGCAGCGCCGGCCCCGGCTCGATGCCGAGCTCCTGGACG
Organism: Gaiellaceae bacterium; assembly: GCA_050011315.1. GTDB lineage: Bacteria > Actinomycetota > Thermoleophilia > Gaiellales > Gaiellaceae > Fen-549. The sequence continues at coordinate 42,940 of JBEKJI010000004.1, read as the reverse complement.
AGTGTCTCACGGGCGTCGCGGTACACCTCGAGCGCTTCCGCTTGACGGCCGGAGCGATAGAGCGCGAGCATCAGCTCCGCGCGCAGGCGCTCGCGCAAGGGGTGGCGAGCGACGGCGGCCTGCAGCTCGACGATCGACTCCGCGTGCTCGCCGAGCTCGAGCCGGATATCGACTCGCTCCTCGACGGCGGCCGCACGGAGCTCGTCGAGGCGCTCGAGTTCCCGAGAGGCCGACCCTTCGAGCAGTAGATCGGCGAGAGGGTGATCATCGCGCCAAAGAGCGAGGGCCTGGTCGAGGAGCGCTGCCGCCTGCTCCAGCGCGCCCTCGGCGCTCAGCTTGCGAGCGCGCTCGAGCAGTGCGGCGAAGCGATCGCAGTCGAGCTCTCCGGGCTCGGCTCTGAGCAGGTATCCGGGTCTGCGAGTGATCAGGCGCTCGCCCAGTAGTTTGCGCAGGCTGGAGATGTGCTTCTGGACGACGTTGGTTGCGGTGGGAGGCGGAGAGGGCCCCCAGAGCTCGTCGATCAGGCGCTTGCGCGGGACGACCCGGTTCGCATTCAGAAGCAGGAGCGCGAGCAGCGCTCGCTCGCGAGGGCCGCCGAGGGGAAGCGGGCGGCCGTCTTCGACCACTTCGAGCGGTCCGAGAAGACGGAAATCGATTGGCATCTGGCGGCAGACTCGATTGTGACTTGCGTAAGCCGAATAATCCATCGGTCTGGCGCTGCAGGGCGGTCGCTCGTCCACCGTCAGCGAAACGTCAGCGAAGCGTCGGTGCGCCATGAGCGCCATGCGGAAGGCTTGGCGACGGAGCAAAAAAACGAAATTCGCTCGCTACGGGAAGCGTCTGCTAAAGCCACGCAGGCGACCGCGTATCGAGAGCCGCTGCCGCAAGGCCGCGGGAAGCATGACTAGGGAGATCACAGATGCGCCGGGGCCTCTCCGGTGCGATAGTCGAGCGGTCAGATAGGTATCGATATAGGGAGGTAGACGATGAACCTCGTCGCTGGAGCAACCGGCGTTCTTGGTGGAGAGATATGCCGTCGCCTGGTCGCACACGGTGCGCCCGTCCGGGCCATGGTGCGCTCGACCTCGGACGGCGCGAAGGTCGCCGCCTTGAAGGATCTCGGTGTCGAGCTCGTCATTGGCGATCTCAAGACCCCGAGCTCGCTGGCGGAGGCCTGTGAGGGAGTGACGACCGTCATCTCGGGAGTGACCGCGGTCATTCCTCAGCAGCCGGGAGACTCGGTCGCGACGGTTGACGATCAGGGCCAGAAGGCGCTTGTCGACGCGGCTCGCGAGGCCGGCGCCGAGCGCTTCATCTACGTCTCCTACTCGAGCAATATAGATACCGACAGCCCGCTCACGCGTGCGAAGCGCTCGACCGAGGAGCACCTGAAGCAAAGCGGCCTCGCCTATACGATTCTGCGCCCCTGTTTCTTCATGGAGGTATGGCTGAGTCCCGCTCTGGGCTTCGATCTGCTCTCGCGCCGGGTGAAGATCCACGGTTCCGGAGAGGCCAAGGTCAGCTGGGTCGCGACCGGCGACGTCGCCGAGCTGGCGGCTCTCTGTGTCGGGAACGCCGAGGCCGCCGGCGCGGTGATCGAGCTGGGCGGCCCCGAGGCGCTCAGCCCGCTCGAGGTCGTGCGCCTGGCCGAGGAGATCACCGGCAAGGCGATCGAGACGGAGTCGGTCCCGGTCGAGGCGCTCGAGAAGCAGCGCTCCCTGGCGACCAATGCAACCGAGGAGTCGTTCGCCGGCCTGATGCTGAACGAGGCCCGGGGCGACGTGATTCCGATGACCGCGACGCTCGAGCGCTTTCCGCTGCGCTTGACGCCGGTGCGCGAGCACCTGAGCGCCGTGTTGCTCGCTCCCTCGACGGTGAATTCCGGGTAAGCAAACCTGCACGCGGCGGCGGCCGCGTAAGAGATCGGGCGGGGAGTCGCGAGGCGCCGCCAGAGCGGCTCCCAAGCCCACTTCCGAATGCGGTGAAAAACTACCGAATGCCGCCGAAAAGGTGGAGAATGTCCACCGTGGCCGCCGCGAAGAGCTATCGCTTTCGTGTGGGCGCACTCGACTGTGTCGCTCTGAACGACGGCACGCACATCTACGGCCCGGAGATCTACCCCGACGCGCCTACCGACGAGCTTCTGGAGTCGATCGCTCGTCACGGGCCCGAAAGCGACCGGATCGTCTCGCCCTACACCTGCATGCTGGTCGAGACGGGCGGGCAGCGCGTGCTGGTCGACACGGGCGGCGGGGACTTCGACCCGGAGGTCGGCAAGCTCGTCGACAGTCTGCGCGATGCCGGTGTCGATCCCGCCGAGATAGACACCGTCGTGCTGACGCACGCCCACCCCGATCACATCGGGGGCAACACGACTGCCGACGGAGAGCTCGTTTTCGCCAACGCGCGTTACGTCATGTGGCGGGAGGAGTGGGACTTCTGGACGACGGAGGCCGCTCGAGCCGGTCTCGAGGAGATGTTCCTCACCTGCGTGCGCAAGAACCTGCCGCCGCTCGAGGGCAGACTCGAGCTCGTCGACCACGAGTGTGAGATCGCTCCGGGCATCTGGGCGCTGGATGCCCGTGGTCACACACCCGGGCAAATGGCGGTGCGCCTCGATTCCGAAGGCGAGAGCCTCTACTACATCACCGACGTGGTCATCCATCCCTGCGCGCTCGAGCACCCGGACTGGTACCTGGTCTACGACCTCGACCGCGAGCTCGCGCTCCAGTGCAAGCGGCGAATCTTCGATCTGGCGGCGAGCGAGGGCAGCCTCGTGCTCGCGTACCACTTCTATCCGTTCCCGTGCCTCGGGCACGTGCACAAAGTCGGTCGCGCCTGGGCATGGGAAGCGATCCCGGCCTGAAAGCCCCAGGCGCGTGAAGACGCGCCCGGTCTCGCCGCGAGCTTGCTTGCCGGCGTGATCGGGTTCTCGCTCGCAGGCAAGCCGAAGACGCTTGCCTGCCACGGCCGCCGGAGCTGGCACCCGCCGGATCTCCAGCCGCGTCGGGCACGCCCCGGCCGGCGTTCAGATGCCTTCGTAAGGCCGGGAAAAGACTAGGGACGGAAGTAAACCTGACTAGGGAAATGACAGATGCGCTCAGCTATCGGTGGCTTTAGACTGTCGCTGAGCGTCAGCCGACGCCAATCGACGAGTAGCCGCAGGCGACAGGGAAACGAGTCGTGACGAGAACCGTCAAAGGCGTAACTTCACCAGCACCCGTCGCGCTTCGGGCGGCGACAGACGGCTCGCTTCGCATGGTCGGGCACCCCTTTTTATGGGGTTTTCCAGTCTTTCGCGGCGCCCCCCTGGCGCCCGGCATCGAGCACATGTGCGAAGGAGAAACAGGCTCCGAGCCGCGAGCCGGCCGATCTCTCTCGCTTCGCCCCTTATTGCAGCAAAGGAGAGATCCACGATGAAGAAGGCACGCCTGGCCACGCTCTTTACGCTCGTACTCGTTGCCATCTCCGTCGGTGAGCTCTCCGGCGCCCATCGCGCCTACGCGTCCTTGCCGACCTTTTCCGACATCAGCGCCGGCCTGACCGGCGTCTACAACAGCTCGGCCGCCTGGGGCGACTACAACTCCGACGGCAGGCCGGACATCCTGCTCACGGGCCTGGACGCCTCATACAATCCAGTCGCCAAGATCTATAAAAACAACGGCGACGGCAGCTTCAGCGAGGACACCACGGCCGACAGCGGCCTGACCGGCGTCGACAACGGCTCGGTCGCCTGGGGCGACTACAACTCCGACGGCAAGCCGGACATCCTGCTCACCGGCTTTAGCGCCTCGGGCGGTGTCAGCAAGATCTACAAGAACAACGGCGACGGCAGCTTCAGCGAGGACACCGGCGCCGGCCTGACCGGAGTCGAGCTGGGCTCGGCCGCCTGGGGCGACTACAACTCGGACGGCAAGCCGGATATCCTGCTCACCGGCTTTAGCGGCTCGGCCAACGTCGCAAAGATCTACAGGAACAACGGCGACGGCAGCTTCACCGATATCGGCGCCGGCCTGACCGGAGTCGAGGTGGGCTCGGTCGCCTGGGGCGACTACAACTCGGACGGCAAGCCGGATATCCTGCTCACGGGCTGGACCGGCTCGAGCTACGTCGCAAAGATCTACAAGAACAACGGCGACGGCAGCTTCACGGAGGACGGCACGGCCGAAGCCGGCCTGACCGGCGTTAGCTCCGGCTCGGTCGCCTGGGGCGACTACAACTCCGACGGCAGGCCGGACATCCTGCTCACGGGCTGGACCGGCTCGTCGCCGGTCGCCGAGATCTACAGGAACAACGGCGCTGGCAACGCCTTCACCGAGGACGCCACCGCCGACAGCGGCATGACCGGCGTCTCCTTCGGCTCGGTCGCCTGGGGCGACTACGACTCCGACGGCAGGTCGGACATCCTGCTCACGGGCTGGACCGGCTCGTCGCCGGTCGCCGAGATCTACAAGAACAACGGCGCTGGCAACGCCTTCACCGAGGACGCCACCGCCGACAGCGGCCTGACCGGCGTCTCCCACAGCTCGGTCGCCTGGGGCGACTACGACTCCGACGGCAGGCCGGACATCCTGCTCACCGGCGACACCGGCTCGGCGGCGGTCGCCAATGTGTATGAAAACGGAACGGCGAGCGCGAACACCGCCCCGGGCGCCCCGAGCAATCTCTCCGCCTCGGTCGGCTGGGGACGGGTTACTCTCTCCTGGCACGCACCCAGCGACTCGCAGACGCCGGCCGTGGCGCTCAGCTACAACCTGCGCGTGGGCAGAACGCCCGGCGGCTCCGACGTCGTCTCGCCGCTGTCGCTGTCGGACGGAACGCGGCTCCTGCCGCAGGACGGGAACGTGGGAGAAAGCCCGGGAGAAAGAAAGACCTACGCCCTCAACACCAGCAACCTTCCTGCCGGCACCTACTACTGGAGCGTGCAGGCGATCGACTCCGGCTTCGACGGCTCCGCCTTCTCGAGTGAGGGCACCTTCACGATTCCCTTCACCGACATCGGCGCCGGTCTGCCCGGCGTCGGCGGCAGCTCGGTCGCCTGGGGCGACTACAACTCCGACGGCAGGCCGGACATCCTGCTCACGGGCTGCGAAAATATGAGTGGGGGGGTCTGTCCCTCCGCAATCGCCAAGGTCTACCGAAACAACGGCGGCGGCAGCTTCGGCGAGGACACCGCAGCCAGCCTACCCGGCGTCTACTACGGCTCGGTCGCCTGGGGCGATTTCAACTCCGACGGCAGGCCGGACATCCTGCTCACGGGCCTGGACGCCTCATACAATCCAGTCGCCAAGATCTATAGAAACAACGGCGACGGCAGCTTCACCGACATCGGCGCCGGCCTGCCCGGCGTCTCCCACGGCTCGGTCGCCTGGGGCGACTACAACTCCGACGGCAAGCCGGATATCCTGCTCACGGGCCTGGACGCCTCATACGATCCAGTCGCCAAGATCTATCGAAACAACGGCGACGGCAGCTTCACCGACATCGGCGCCGGCCTGCCCGGCGTCGGCGGCAGCTCGGTCGCCTGGGGCGACTACAACTCGGACGGCAGGCCGGACATCCTGCTCACGGGCGGTAGCGCCTCGGGACTCGTCAGCAAGATCTACAAGAACAACGGCGACGGCACCTTCACGGAGGACGGCACGGCCGAAGCCGGCCTGACCGGCGTTAGCTCCGGCTCGGTCGCCTGGGGCGACTACAACTCCGACGGCAAGCCGGACATTCTGCTCACCGGCGACACCGGCTCGAGCTTCATCGCCGGGATCTACGAGAACAACGGCGACGGCAGCTTCAGCGACATCGGCGCCGGCCTGCCCGGCGTCACCGGCAGCTCGGTCGCCTGGGGCGACTACAACTCCGACGGCAAGCCGGACATCCTGCTCACGGGCTTCGACTCCTCCTCATTCCGTCAAATCTCCAAGATCTACGAGAACAACGGCGACGGCAGCTTCACCGACATCGGCGCCGGCCTGCTCGGCGTCAGCGGCAGCTCGGTCGCCTGGGGCGACTACAACTCCGACGGCAAGCCGGACATCCTGCTCACGGGCGCTAACAGCACCGGCTACGGCTCCCGCATCGCCAAGATCTACAAGAACGGAACGGCGAGCGCAAACACCGCCCCGAGCTCTCCGAGCAACCTCTCGGCCCTGTTCAGCTCCGGGGTCGAGCATCTGAGCTGGAACGCCGGCAGCGACTCGCAGACACCGACCGCGGCGCTCACCTACAGCCTTCGCATCGGCACCACCTGGGGCGGCTCCGACGTCGTCTCGCCGCTCGCGCTCGCGGACGGGACACGGCTCGTGTCTCAGGACGGGAACGTGGGCGAGCGCACGAGCAAGGCGCTCAACCTTCCCGGCGGCACCTACTACTGGAGCGTGCAGGCGATCGACTCCGGCTTTGCCGGCTCGCCCTTCGCCAGCGAGGGCACGTTCACCGTGCCGGAGAGCTTCGCCCTCTCGGCGGCCAGCTACTCGGTCGGCGAGGGCGAGGGTAATGCCACGATTACGATCAACCGCAGTGGCTCGACCGTCGGCCCGGCCTCCGTCCACTTCGCCACGGCGAACGGCACGGCGACGGCGGGCGCGGACTACACGGCCGTATCGCAGACCGTCTCCTTCGCCGCCGGGGTGATCTCCAAGACGGTCTCCGTCCCGATCACAGACGACAGCGCGGTGGAAGGCGACGAGACGGTGCAGCTCACCCTCTCTAACCCGTCTGCGGGCGCTCAGTCAGGGAGCCCGAGCACGGCCACGCTCACGATCCAGGACAACGACCGGGCCTTCGCCTTCTCCTCGGCCACGTACTCGGTCGGCGAGGCCGGCCCCTCGGCCACGATCACCATCAATCGTAGCGGCGTGACCACGGGCACTGACACGGTCCACTTCGCGACCGCGGACGGCAGCGCCACGGCCGGCTCGGACTACACCGCGGTCTCGCAGGACGTCTCCTTCGCGGCCGGTGAGAGCTCGAAGACGGTCTCGATCCCGATCACAGACGACAGCGCGGTGGAAGGCGACGAGACGGTCACGATCACTCTCACCAGTCCATCGAGCGGAGCGACGCTCGGTACTCCGAGCACGGCCACGCTCACGATCGTCGACAACGACACGGCAACGCCCCCGCCGACCGGCCCGACCGGGGCAACCGGAGCAACCGGCGCAACCGGCCCAACCGGCGCGACCGGCCCTGCCGGCGCAACCGGCCCAACGGGGGCAACCGGAGCGCGGGGCCCCGCCGGCCAGATCCAGCTCGTGACCTGCAAGGTCGTCACGGTCACGGTGAAGGGACACAAGGTCAAGCGCAAGAAGTGCACGACCAAGCTGGTCAGCGGTACGGTCAAGTTCACGACCTCGAGCGCAGTACGCCGCGCATCGCTTTCCCGAGGCGGCGTGCTCTACGCGACCGGCACCGTTACGAACAAGGGCCTGAGGCTCCATGCCCTTCGCCGCGTGCCGGCCGGGCGCTACACGCTCACGCTTCGCTACCAGCAGGGTAAGAAGCAGATGACCACGCGCTCTCAGATCACGATCCGCTAGAGCAAAAAGGAAAGGAGCGGCCGGGCTTTCGGACTCGGCCGCTCCTCTCTCATCCATCCGCCGGGCGAGGAGATGTGAGATGAAGCGCTTTCTGGTCGAGCTCTACGTTCCGAGACGCGGGGCCTCCGGTTTCGAGGAGGAGGCGCAGCGAGTCAGATCGGTCGCGGAAGATCTCTCTCGCAGTCGGCTTCAGATCCGCTATTTGCGCTCGCTCTTCCTGCCCGAGGAAGAGACTTGCTTCCAGCTCTTCGAGTCCTCGGGGACAGAAGCCGTCGAGGCGGCGGTCCCGGCCTGAAAGCCACAGGCGCGTGAAGAACCGCCCGGTTTTCGGCGCGAGGTTGCGTGCCGGCGTGATCGGGTTCGAGCTCGCAAGCAAGCCGAAGACGCTTGCCTTCCACAGCCGCCTGAGTCAGCGTCCGCCGGATCTCTAGCCACGTGGGGCACGCCCCAGCCGGCGTTCCATGCCTTCGCAAGGCCGCGAAAGGACTAGGGACGGAAGTATTCCTGACTAGGGAAATGACAGATGCGCTCAGTTATCGGCGGCTTTAGGCTGTCGCTGAGCGTCAGCCGACGCCAATCGACGAGTAGCCGCAGGCGACAGGGAAACGAGTCGTGATGAGAACGGAGCATCGTGTCTTCATCGGCTTCGGGTTGCGGGGCCAAGTCATAGCCCGAGCTCTGTCGGTTTCCACGTTTCGGCACGCTCGTTCGGCGCGTAGCGTCGAGTACATGTCCGAAGGGAGAGACAGGCGATGAGCTCTGATTCCGCCAAACGCTCTCGAGTAGGCGTGAGCACAGGCGCCCGTCGCTGCGCTTGTCTCTCGCGTCGCCCCCGCCGCAATAAAAGGAGAGATCCAAGATGAAGAAGGCTCGCTTGCTCACGCTCTTTACGCTCGTCCTCGTTGCCGCCGGTACGGGGCAGCTTCTGCGAGCCACCCCCGCCGAGGCGGCCGGCTCGGCTCCGGTCGTCACGCAGCAACCTGTCAGTCAGTTCGTGGAAGACGGCGACCAGGCGATCTTCACCGCCGCGGCGATCGGCGATCCGGCGCCGACTGCCGAGTGGCAGGAGCAGGTGTGGTTCATGGAGTGCGAGTTCGTGTTCGGTGGGGACAGATGCGAGACGTGGGCGAGCGAGCAGGGGGTCTCTCCGTCGCCTTTCAGTTGGATCTGGATCCCGATCGGCGTTACCGGTGACACGTACAGTGTCCAGGCGAGCGCTGACATGGACGGCTCGCAGGTCCGGGCCGTGTTCACGAACGCCCACGGAAGCGCTGCCTCGAGTCCCGCGACGCTGAGCGTCGGCTGGCTTCGCTCGCCCGAGCGGCCGGACGACGTGGTGGCGAACGACGGAGCGACGGTCAGCTTCAGTTCCTCGGTCAGCGCGCGTCCAGAGGCAACGGTGCAGTGGCAGCAATCGGTTGACCACGGCGCGAGCTGGACAGACCTGTTGGGCACGACCTCGAATACCCTTGAAATCGTCGCCCACGCCTCTGACGAAGGAGGCGAGAACGGGTACGTTTCCAACGACGGGAACGAGTACCGGGCCGTTTGGAGGAACGCCTTCGGCTCGATCGTCTCGGGTGCTGCGACGCTGACGGTCAACTCCGCCGTCACCCCGGCGATCGAGATCACGCTGCAGCCCTCCGACCAGACGGTCAACGAGGGCGACACGGTGCTGCTCTGGGCCGACGCGAGCGGAGGCTTCCCGCTTTACACGCAGTGGTTCAAATGGTCCGGAAACGAGGACTCCGAGGACTGGTGGACGCCGGTGGACGGCGGGGTCTTGCCGTATCTCACCTTTGTCGCAAGCACAGCTGACGACGGCTATCTCTACCAGGCGTGTTTCTTCACCGATCCGGCGCAGGTGAGTCAGTACCAAGACGGAGTCTGCTCGCAGACGGCGACACTCAGCGTCAACTCCCCGCCCGTTCTGACCGTCCAGCCCATGGACCAGTGGCTGGCGACCGGGGAAACGGCCTCGTTCAGCGCGGCCGCGAGCGGAAAGCCGGCGCCGAGCGTGCAGTGGCAGCGCTCGACGGACGGCGGCGGGAGCTGGGACAATCTGCCCGGCGAGGTCTCCACCACGCTGGAGATCGTGACCCAGCCGAGCGACGACGGAAACGAGTACCGGGCCGTCTTCACGAATGCCGCCGGCAGCGCTACTTCGGACGCGGCGACTCTAACGCTCGATCCCGCCGCTCCGGACATGACGACACAGCCGGCCGGCCAGGCCGTAAGCCTGGGAGACACCGTCTCCTTTACGGCCGTTGCGAGTGGAAAGCCGGCGCCGAGCGTGCAGTGGCTCTACTCGACCAACGGCGGAGCGAGCTGGAGCGACCTGTCGGGCGAGACCTCGACCACGCTCAGCTTTAGCGTCCGAGCTTCCGACGGCGGTCACGAGTACCGGGCCGTGTTCTGGAACGCCTCGGGTAGTGTCACCTCCGCCGCGGCGACGCTCACGATCAACCCCGCCCCGCCTGTGGTGACTGTTCAACCTAGCGATCAAACGGTCCCATCCGGCTATCAGTTCTCCTTTACGGCTGCGGCCGACGGCTATCCGGCTCCGTCTGTCGCCTGGGAGTCGTCGCCGGATGGCGGCGAGACGTGGTTGCCAACGGGTTTCAACCTTCCGACGTTTGTTTCGAATAGTGGCTCCTATTCGGACGGCACCCAGTTTCGAGCGGTGTTCTGGAACGAACACGGCAGCACAACCTCGAATGTGGTGACCCTGACGATTGGCGCCGTCCCTCCGAGTCTGCTCGAGCAGCCGCAAGACGCGGAAGCGACCGAGGGCTATTCCGCCTGGTTCGAGGTTATCGCGAACTACGTCGAAGAAGCGCAGTGGCAGGTCTCGAGCGATGGCGGCTCGACCTGGATCGACTTGCCGGGTGAGACCTCGACCACGCTGGAGTTCACGCCCGAGGCGAGCGATGACGGCAACCAATATCGCGTCGTTTTGACGAACGGCCCTTATAGCGTCACGTCGCAAGCGGCAACACTGACGGTTCACCCCTGCCTCGGCGGCCTGAGCCTGATGGGGCAGCCGCAGAACATCGAAGTAGGACCACTAGCCGATAACGGCTGGACGGCCAGTTTCAGCGTCGGGGAGTACAACATCGGGGAGTACAACGCCAACCACGTGCAGTGGCAGCGCTCGACCGACGGCGGCTCGAGCTGGAGCGATATCACGGACGTGGAGGCTGGGCTCGCTAATTACCCGGGCTTGGACTGCGGCTGGGACGAGTCTGGGCTTTGGTGGGTATGCCCGTACCTGACCACTCTCAGCTTCACCGCACAGGCAAGCGACGACGGTAACCAGTACCGCGTCGTCCTGTCGAACGGCTACGGCAGCGTCACGTCGCAGGCGGCGACACTGACGGTCGACCTGCCACCGGAGATCACTACGCAGCCGACCACGCAGAACGTCCATCTCGGTGACTCCTTCTCCTTCAGCGCGGCCGCGAGCGGCCGCCCGGCGCCGAGCGTGCAATGGCAGGCGTCGCCAGATTACGGTCTGACCTGGTACATAGTCCCCGGAGCGACATCGGCCACCTACAGCTCGACGGCGGCCCTTGCCGAGGATGGCTACCGGTTCAGAGCGGTGTTCCAAAACGCCGGCGGTAGCGTCGCTACGAACGCGGCCAGCCTGAACATCTACTCGGGCCCGGAGACGGCGCCCGTCATCTCGCGCCAGCCGACAGACCTCTGGGCCGGTGCGGGTGACGCCGTGTCGTTCAAGGCACTAGCGAGCGGCACGCCGAGGCCGGCCGTGCAGTGGCAGAGCTCGACTGACGGCGGCGCGACCTGGACCGACCTCGAAGGGGCGATCTCGACCACGCTCTCCTTCAGCGCCCAGGCCGGCGACTCCGGCAACGAGTACCGCGCCGTGTTCACGAACAACTCCGGCAGCGCGACCTCGAACGCGGTCACGCTCACCGTTTATTCGCGGCCGGTTGTGACGACGCAGCCGTCGAGCCAGCCGGTCACGGTGGGTCAGACGGTGTCGTTGAGCGCGGAGGCGAGCGGCAACCCGGCGCCTACCGTTCAGTGGCAGCGCTCGATCAATAGCGGCGCAAGCTGGAGTGACATGCCGGGCGAGACCTCGACCACGCTCAGCTTCACCGTCCAGGCCTCCGACGCCGGCAACAGATACCGTGCCGTGTTCTCGAACAGCGTCGGCAGCGTCAACTCGCACACGGCGATACTGACGATCCCTCCCTCGCCGCCGACGGTTCTGACGCAACCGGTCGATCGGACGGTGATCGCCGGGAACAGCGCCTCCTTCACGGCGGCCGCAAACGGCGTTCCGGTGCCGACCGTGCAGTGGCAGCGCTCGACCAATGGCGGCGCGAGCTGGAGCGACCTGAGCGGCGAGATCTCGACCACGCTCACCTTCACCGCACAGCTCGCCGACAACGGCTACCGGTTCCGGGCGGTGTTCACGAGCTCCGCGGGCAGCGCCGCGTCCAACGCTGCGACCCTGACCGTCCACCTGCCACCGCTGGTCACGCTGCAGCCGGCCGACCTGACTGTGGACGCGGGCGATCCGGTGCTCCTGACCGCGATGGCAAACGGATACCCGCTCCCGTCCGTCCGCTGGCAACGCTCGGCCGACAACGGCGCCAGCTGGAACAACCTCGACGGCAAGGCCTCGGTGTCGATTCCGCTCAGCGGTACGCAGGTCTTGAGCATTCTCACGCTCACGGCGAGATTGGTCGACGACGGCAGCGAGTACCGTGCCGTGTTCACCAACATCGCCGGCAGCGCCAGCTCGAGCGCGGCGACGCTGACCATCACCGCCACGCCGAAGCTGACGACCGAGCCGACCGATCAGATCGCTCTGGTCGGAGATACGGTGTCGTTCGGCGCAGAGGCAAGCGGCAACCCGGCGCCGGCCGTGCAGTGGCAGCTCTCGACCGACTCGGGCTCGAGCTGGAACGACCTCGGCGGTGAGACCTCGACCACGCTCAGCTTCGCCGCCCAACTCTCCGACAACGGCAACGAATACCGAGCGGTCTTCACGAACTACGCCGGCAGCGCCACGTCGAACGCCGCGCGGCTGACGGTCGTGGCGACGCTCCCGGACACCTCGATCACCGACGAGCCGCCGGCCGGCACGAACGCGAGTACGGCCAGCTTCTCCTTCTCCTCGAGCGAGAGCGGCTCGAGCTTCGAGTGCCAGCTCGACGGTGGCGCCTGGAGCGCATGTACTTCGCCGAAGGCGTACACCGGTCTCGCGCAAGGCTCGCACACCTTCCAGGTGCGAGCTGTCGGCGAGTTTGGCGAAAGGGACGACTCTCCGGCGACCTACGCCTGGAACGTCGATACCGTCCCGCCCGAGACGACCATCGCGACCAAGCCGGACGCCAGCACCAGCTCCAGCTCGGCCGAGTTCTCATTCTCCTCGAGCGAGGGCGGCTCGAGCTTCGAGTGCCAGCTCGACGACGCCGGCGCCTGGAGCGCGTGCGCCTCGCCAACGGCCTACAGCGGCCTCGCGCAAGGCTCGCACACCTTCCAGGTGCGAGCCATCGACGCCGTCAACAACGTCGACCAGACGCCGGCCGTCTGGAGCTGGACGGTGGGCAGTATCGCGCCGGATATAGCGAGCGCCGACCCGAGCCCTAACTCGCTCAGCTTCGGCTCGACAGACTCGCCTGTCCCGCAAGGTACGGTCAGCGCACCGCAGTTCGTGACCGTGACCAACAATGGCACGGCTCCGCTCGTCGTCTTCGGATTCGACGTCAGCGGCACCGACCCGGACGACTTCTTCACCAGCACGGACACCTGCGGGCGCCCGATCGACCCGGGGTCGAGCTGCAAGGTGAGGGTGCACTTCGCTCCGCAGGCCGAAGGCCCGCGCTCGGCGACGCTCTCGATTCTCAGCAACGCACCGAGCTTGACGACGGTAGCGCTGGCAGGCACCGCCGGGACGCTTCCGCAGGGCCCGACCGGTTCGACCGGTCCAACAGGCGAAACCGGTTCTACCGGCGCGACAGGCGAAACCGGCCCAACCGGTTCGACCGGGGCGACAGGTCCACAAGGCCCAGCGGGCACGGACGGAGCAACAGGACCGCAGGGCCCTGCCGGCGCGGACGGGGCGACCGGAGCAACCGGGGCAACCGGAGCAACCGGAGCAACCGGGGCGACCGGAGCAACCGGTGCGACCGGACCAACCGGGGCAACGGGCGCAACCGGCCCAGCGGGTGCTCCTGGCGCAACCCCCGCCGCCGTTACAGGCCCGCAGGGGCCGAAGGGTGACCCCGGCCAGGTCGAACTCGTGACCTGCAAGGTCGTCACGGTCAAGGTGAAGGGACACAAGGTCAAGCGCAACAAATGCCAGGCGAAGCTGGTCTCGGGTACGGTCACGTTCACGACCTCGAGCGCAGTGCGCCGCGCATCTCTCAGCCGGGGCGGCGTGCTCTATGCGACCGGCATCGTCACGAGTAAGGGCCTGATGCTCCATGCCCTGCGCAAGGTGAAAGCGGGGCGCTACACGCTCACGCTCCGCTACCGGCAAGGTCACAAGCAGATGATCACGCGCTCTCAGATCACGATCCACTAGAGCAAAAAGGGGCGGCCGAGCTTTCGGGCTCGGCCGCTCCTTTCTCATCCACCCGCCGGGCGAGGAGATGCGAGATGAAGCACTTTCTGGTCGAGCTTCGAGTGCTAGCTCGACGGTGGTGCCTGGAGCGCATGCACCTCACCGACGGCCTACAGCGGTCTCGCGCAAGGCTCGCACACCTTCCAGGTGCGAGCCATCGACGCTGCCAGTAACGTCGACCCGACGCCGGCCGGCTGGACCTGGACGGTCGCTACCGAGGCGCCGGCGCCTTTGACCACAACTACGGCTACAACTCCGACTCCCACTCCGGCATCAACGTCGACCTCGACCTCTTCCTCCGGCAAGGTCTCCGGACATCTGACGAAGACGAGCTTCAAGCGCTCCGAGGCGGCGAAGGTCAAGTTGCTCTACAGCTTCTCTCCGAAGAGCAAGGTCTTCGCCTACGCGCTCAGCATCAAGAAGGGCTCGAAGTGGCTGACCCTGAGGAGCGTCAGGAAGACCGGCAGCTTCAAGGGCTCGTACTCGATGACGGTCAAGCAGATCTTCGGCTCCAAGCCGATCAAGCCGGGCTCCTACCGGATCAAGCTGACAGCCGATGCGAACTCGAAGACGCTGGCTTTCAGGGTCACCTAGACGAGAGCTCGGCGAGGTCGCCTGCTCGGGCGGCCTCGCCACTTTCGTTCGGAGCGTCGTCCCGTCCGGACATGCCTGTGCCCGGCGGACACGTCCCTGCCTGGCAAACACCTGCTCAGAGCCGAATCCAAGCCGGAGTACCCGCGAATGCCCGGCGCGAAGTGAGCCAGGCCCAAGAGTCGTATCGGTACCCGGTTGTCGGCTCGACTCGAGTGGCTTCCGTAAGCGCTAGCGAGGCCTACTAGTACTGCCTAGGAGCGACGCCGGCCCTCGAGGGCTTGCAGGATCAGCAGCAGAACGATCGCGCCCACGACCGCGATCAGAAACGGGCGCAACGAGAAGCTCCAGCCGACCTTCGTCCCGAAGAGGATGTTGCCCGCAATCCCGCCGATGAACGCGCCCGCGATCCCGACGGCGATCGTGACGATGCAGCCCTGGGGATGCTTCCCGGGCGTGGCCAGCCTGGCGACCGCGCCGGCCAGGAACCCGAAGGCGATCCAGGCGAGGATGCTCACGCGGCTCTTTCTATCACGGCAGCATCGCTCCAGTGCTGCAACCGGGGGCATAGAGCGAGGCGCCGGCGGTTGGCGCTCGCGGCGTCTCGGTGCCCTTGACCATGCGGATGACCGAGAAGTTCTCCTCTCCGGGGATCAGCTCCGAGGCTCCGCCGATCGTTTGCGGATCGCCGCCGAGCCGGCAATGGAGGGTGCGCGAGGCGCGCAGCTTGAGCCAGCCGAGCTGCATCAAGTCGCCGGCGCTCAGGTCGGTCGCCATCGGCTTGAGCACGTCGTCCGCGAGCCAGGGGAGCTCGAGCATCGTCGTAATGCCCGTGATCTTGGAGAGCACAGCCTGAACAATCTGCTGCTGGCGACCGCCGCGGGTGATGTCGGTCTCGCCCGGGTCGAGCCTGTTCTCGCGGATACGCGAATAGATGAGCGCGCGGCGGCCGCTCATGTGCTGCATGCCCTTGCCGAAGCGGTAGCCCTGCCAGCTCGCGCAGCGCGAGGCGGAGTAGGGACAATCGAAGGAGTTGGTGAGGATCGGCCCCGGGACGTAGATGTCGACGCCGCCGAGGGCATCGATGAGCTGGCGGAACTCGCCGAAGTCGACGACGATCACGTGGTTGACGGGGAGCCCCGTGTACGCCGTCACGGTCCGTATTGCGAGCGCGGGCCCACCGATTTGGAACGCTACGTTGACACGGTCGTAGCCGTGATGGGGTACGTCCACACGCAGGTCGCGCGGGATTGATAGGTAGACGATCCGGTGCCGGGAGGGGTCGGTGTGAACGACCATGATCGAGTCCGAATGGCTCATGGCGGAGCGGTCGGCCGTATTGGAGTGGTCGGTGCCGAGCACGAGGATGTTCGACTCGGTCGTGAGCATCAGCCCGTGCATCGGCGAGAGCGCCTGCGTGGCCTGGGGGCCGAGACGCTTGTTCGCCTTCTGCACGCCGTTTCGAAGCGCGAAGTAGCTGCCCAGCGCCCAGATCACAATCAAGAGGACGACGACGGCGAGCGCGATCAGGATCCGCCGTTTCCAGCCGCCGCCGCGGAGTCTCAAGTGCGGGAACCTGAATCGGTGCTTGGACGGACTGGCAGAGGTCTCCTGCCGGCCGCCCGAGGGGGGCTTCTTATGCTTGAGCGGGACACTACCCTGCGCCCGGCCGCCGCGGTAGACACGGTAGGGCTTGTCGCCGTGGGCCATCGGCACGTTATCGTAGCCGTCTCACATGAACACACAGAAGGTCATAGGCGTCGATGTCGGCGGGACGAAGATCCTGGCCGGTGTCATCGACGCGGGCGGAAACGTGCTCGAGCGTGTGCAGATCGCCAGCCCGACCGCCTCGACCGAAGAGCTGCTCGCCGGGCTCGACCAGGTCGTCGACGAGCTGGTCGGCCCGGAGATCTCGGGCCTGGGCTTCGGCATCCCCTCGAGCATCGACCAGCGCTCGGGGATGGTGCTCGGAACGGTCAACCTTCCTCTGCAGGGGCTCTGCTTCCGCCGGCGCATGCGCGAGCGTTTTGAGCTCCCGGTCGGGATCGACAACGACGCCAATGTGGCGGCGATCGCCGAATGGAAAGTCGGCGCCGGGCGCGGAACCAGCGATCTGGTCATGCTCACGCTCGGCACCGGCGTCGGCGGCGGGCTGATCCTCGGCGGCAAGCCTTACCGCGGCTCGGTCGGAGCGGGCGCCGAGCTTGGCCACATGGTCATCCTCCACGACGGTCCGCCCTGCTACGGAAACTGCAGCGGCCACGGCCATCTCGAGGCGCTCACTTCGGGGCATGCGGCCACTCTCGCCGCGCACGAGGAGCTCGGGCCCGAAGTCGACGCGCGCAGACTGGTCGAGCTCGGCAGAGCGGGCGACGGACCGGCGCTGGCGCTCCTGCACAAGATCGGCGAGCGGCTCGGCTCGGCGCTCGGCAGCCTCGTCAACATCTTCAACCCCGAGCTGATCGTGATCGGTGGCGGCTTCGCGGCGGCCGGCGAGCTGATCCTGGCTCCCGCGCGCGAGCGAATGGCGATCGAGTCGCTTCCTAACATGGCGGAGCTGACTCGGGTCGTGTTGGCCGAGCTGGGTCCCGAGGCCGGCATGATCGGCGCCGGTTTCGTCGCCTTCGAAGCGCTCGAGCAAACCGGGTAGCTAAGTGCGCCGTCAAGCGATACCCTCCGGCTTCTGGCCCGCTATCACGCGGCGCGCTGCGTTGTCCTCAGTCGCGTCCGTACTTTCAAGTACGAACGCTCCCTGCGTCCTAGCATCGCTTGGTGCTAGCGACCCAGAAACTCAGAAGCATCACTTGACGGAGCACTAACATGCCACTAGCGATCTGCGCCACGCCGATCGGGAATCTCGATGACGTGACGCTGCGAGTCCTGCACGAGCTCGAGCAGGCCGATCTCGTTCTCTGCGAGGACACCCGCCGGACACGCACGCTGCTCGAACGCCACGGGATCAAGGCGCGCACGCTCAGCTACCACGAGCACAACGAGGCGGCGCGCGTGGCCGAGCTGCTTCCTCGCCTTCAGGACGGGGAGCGGGTCGCGCTCGTCTCCGACGCCGGCATGCCGGCGATCAACGATCCGGGAGCCCGCATCATTCGGGCGGCGCTCGATGCCGGCGTTCCGGTCACTGTGCTCCCGGGCCCGAGCGCGGTCGAGACGGCGCTCGTTGCCAGCGGGCTCACCGGGGAGCGCTACCAGTTCCTCGGTTACCTACCTCGCAGCGAGAAGGCGAAAGAGGCGCTCTGGCGGGAGCTCGCGCAGTGGCCGTACCCGGCTGTTGCGTTCGAGTCGCCCAAGCGGCTGCTTGCGACTCTGGCCAGTCTCGCCCGTTTCGACTCCGAGCGCGAGCTCGCCGTCTGCCGTGAGTTGAGCAAGCACTTCGAGGAGGTCGTTCGCGGGCGCGCCGCCGAGCTCGCCGAGACGTTCGAGCAGGAGCCGAAAGGGGAGATCACGCTGGTGATCGGCCCCGCCTCGCGGAAATCGGGCGAGACCGAGGAGATCGCGGCCGCCGCGGTGGCCGAGTTGATCGAGGCGGGATTGCCGCGTCGTCACGCGGTCGAGCTGGTGGCGAAGCTCGCCGGCGTGGCTCGGAATCGCCTCTACGGACGCTCTCTGTAGTCAGTTTTGACAACGCTTCGGCGTCCGGCTATGCTGGCCCTGTTTTCTGAACTGACAACAGAAGGGGGCCTCGAATGCGACGTTCTACCTTGCTCACGTTTGTGGCGACTCTGGTTGCGCTGGTCCTGGCCGCTCCGGCGCTGAGCTGGACCTGGCCGGCCGACGGACAGGTCGTCCGCGCCTTCTCTCTCGGCGACGATCCCTACGCTGGCGGCCAGCACAGGGGCATCGATGTAGCCGGAGAAGCCGGCTCGGACGTGATCGCGCCCGCAGCGGGCACGGTCTCGTTCGCGGGCAAGGTGCCGACAAACGGGCCCACGGTCACGATTCAAACCGCCGACGGCTACGCGCTCACGCTGGTCGGACTGGGCTCGATCACGGTCTCGAAGGGCGCCACGGTGAGCGAGGGGCAGAAGGTGGGGACGGTCGCGCCGGCTCCGGCCGACGGCTCGCCCGCGAACGTCCACTTCGGCGTTCGCATCGCCTCCGACCCGAACGGCTACATCGACCCTCAGACGCTCCTGCCTGTGCGCGAGCAGACGCCGCCCGTCGACGAGATTCCGGCAACGGGGGCATCGACCGGCGCGGCCGAGACGCCTTCGCAGGTTGGCGACGGAACACAGGCGGCGCCCGGCGGGCAGCCGGTAGAGAGCGACGGCGGAGCGACTGGAACTGGATCTTCCGCCACTGTGGCTATCGAGGAGCCGGTGGGGATCGCGGTCGGGGTTGTGGTCGAGACTCCGCTCGACGCGGCGGCGCCGAGCAGCGACGAGGCGACCGAAGGAGGGGGCGATCAGGCTTCCGCAGGCGGCGATCAAGCGGAAGCGGACACGGCGGCGGGCGAGCAAACGTCTGCGCCTGTGCCCGAGGAAACGTCCGAGCCTCAGCCGGCAACGGTGGAAGACGGCACAGGCGCAGCCGCCGCCCCGGCTAAATCCCAACCGTCGCAGCCGGTCGCGACCGCACCGGCCGAGCAGAGTCCCAATCTCGACACCACCGGCGCCGGAAATGACCCGGCCGGATCGCTTTTGTCAGCGAGCGTTGAGGATCCCGCCGAAGCTTCTTCCGCTACTGGCGCCTCGGCGCCCGAGCGAGCCGAAGCCACTCCCGGCACCGCCGTTGCGATGCTCGCGGAGGCTCCGACATCGCGACTCTCGGCGAGCGAGAGGAACAGCGGGACAGGCGTGGCGCCGGCCGCCGTGCAGATGTCCGGTTCGAGCTCTCGTATCGAGCGGGTGCCGCGGTCCAAGCCGGGCGCCGGGCGGATCGCCGCCGCGCACGAGAAAGTCTTGGCGTCGCCTTCCGTCCGCAGAGGAGCGCGCTCCCAACAAAGCTCGAGATCGAGCAACTGGCGCTGGATCTTCCTTCCCGCGTTGCTCGTCCTTTGCCTGGGCACGGCGTCCGGCTCGGCCTTCGTAGCCGTCCGCGTACTCGGCTCCAAGCGGCCGCCTCGTATGATGTTGAGTCCCGAAGGAGGTGCAGCTGGCGATGGGCGAGAGCAAGACGGCCGAGAAGATCCTGGTCGCGGTGGCATGGCCCTATGCCAGCGGCCCGCGCCATATTGGGCACGTCGCCGGCTTCGGCGTCCCGTCCGACATCTTCGCCCGCTATCACCGGCTCAAGGGCAACGACGTACTGATGGTGAGTGGCACCGACGAGCACGGAACGCCGGTCATGGTCGCTGCCGAGAAGGAAGGACTCTCGCCTCGTGAGCTGGCGGATCGCTACAACGAGGTCATCCGCGACGACCTCAGGCGCCTCGGGCTCTCCTACGACATCTTCACGCGCACGACCACTCAGAACCACTACCGGGTCGTGCGCGACGTCTTCCGAACGCTGCACGAGAAGGGCTACATCGTTGAGCACACGGCGATGGGGGCTTTCTCGGCCACGACCGGTCACACGCTGCCCGACCGCTACATCGAGGGCACCTGCCCGCACTGCGGTTACCGCGAGGCGCGCGGCGACCAGTGCGACAACTGCGGGCGCCAGCTCGATCCGACTGACCTCGGCGAACCGCGCTCGCGCATCGACGGCAGCGCGCCGGTGTTCAGGGAAACGAGCCACCTCTTCCTCGATCTCCCGGCTTTCGCCGATGCGCTCAGGGAGTGGATCGACAAGCAGGGGCACTGGCGGTCGAACGTCCGCCGCTTCTCGCTCAACCTGCTCGACGAGCTGATTCCGCGCGCGATCACGCGCGACCTCGACTGGGGAGTGCCGATCCCGGTCGAAGGTTTCGACGGCGACGACTCGGGCAAGCGCATCTACGTTTGGTTCGACGCCGTCATCGGCTACCTCTCCTCGACGGTGGAATGGGCTGCCGCGCGCGGCACTCCGGATGCCTGGCGCGAGTGGTGGCAGAACCCCGACTCGCGCCACTACTACTTCATGGGTAAGGACAACATCGTCTTCCACACCATCATCTGGCCGAGCATGCTGCTCGGCTACGGCGAGGGCGGCGAGATCGGCGCCGGCGAGGCCAAGCTCGGGCTTCCCCACGACGTGGTTGCGAGCGAGTTTCTGACCATGGAGGGGCGCAAGTTCTCGTCCAGCCGCGGCGTCGTCGTCTACGTGAAGGACTTCCTCGCTCGTTACGACGCCGACTCGCTGCGCTACTTCCTCACCATCGCCGGCCCCGAGAACCAGGACACCGACTTCACCTGGGTAGAGTTCGCGCGCCGCAACAACGACGAACTGGTCGCCACCTGGGGCAACCTCGTCAACCGCACGCTCAAGAACGTGCACCGGCACTTCGGCGAGGTTCCGACGCCGGGCCCGTTGAGTGACGCCGACGAGCAGATCCTGGCTGCGATCGAGGCCGGTCTCGCCTCGGTGGGTGGCGAGATCGAGGGCGCTCGCTTCAAAGCTGGGCTGACCGAGGCGATGCGGCTGGCCGGGCTGGCCAACCAATACGTGAGCGAGCAGGCGCCCTGGAAGCTGATCGAGTCCGATCGCGAGCGGGCCGCGACGATCCTCTACGTCGCCCTGCGCTGCGTCGACAACCTGAAGCTGCTCCTGACGCCCTTCCTACCCTTCTCCTCCCAGGCGCTGCACGAGTTGCTCGGTTACAGCGACGACATCGCCGGCAAGCTCGAGTTCGCCGAGCACAGCGAGGAGGGCGACTCGCATCTGGTTCTGACCGGCGCGTACGAGTCGCTACGCGGACGCTGGCGGGCAAGTGAGCTTCCGGTCGGCCAGAAGCTGCTGGAGCCAAAGCCGCTCTTCCGCAAGCTCGATCCCGAGGTCGTCGTCGCCGAGGAGCTACGGCGGATGGAAGAGGCGGCGGCGGGCGGAGACTAGCTAGTGCCCCATCAAGCAATACCCTCCGGCTTCTGGCCCGCTATCACGTGGCGCGCTGCGTTGTCCTCAGTCGCGTCCGTACTTACGAGTACGAACGCTCCCTGCGTCTCGCTTGGTGCTAGCGACCCACAACCTCGGAAGCATTGCTGGACGGAGCACTAGTGATAGACGCGCACGCGCATCTCGACGCGTGCGAGCCCAGTCCCGACGAGCTGATCGCTCGCGCGCGCGCCGCCGGCCTGGAGGCGATCGTCAGCGTCGGCATGGGCATCGACTCCTGCCGCGAGACGGTTGCGCTCGCCGAGCGTCACGACGATGTCTTCGCTGTCCTCGGCGTGCATCCCCACCAGGCGAGCTCGGCCGATGCCGGGCGCCTCGACGAGCTCGAGCAACTGCTCGGCTCTCCGCGGGCGGTTGCGATCGGGGAGACGGGGCTCGACTACTACCGCGAGCTGGCGCCCCGGTCGGCCCAGCGCGATCTCTTCTCGGCCGAGCTCGAGCTGGCCGCCCAGCTCGGTAAGCCGGTCGTGGTCCACAGCCGCGAGGCCGATGCCGACACCCGCGCACTGCTCGATAGCTTTGCGGGCACGGTCGTTCTGCACTGCTTCTCTTCGCCCGGCCTCCTCGACTGGGCGCTCGAGCGCGACTGCTACGTCTCCTTCGCCGGCAACGTCACCTACCCGAACGCCGAGGAGTTACGCGACGCGGCGCGGCGAATCCCGCCCGAGCGCCTGCTGGTCGAGAGCGACTGCCCCTACCTGGCGCCACAGCCGAAGCGCGGTCGCCCCAACGAGCCCGCCTTCATCGTCCATACGCTCGCGACACTGGCCGATGTGCGCGGCGAGCCGGCCGCGAAGCTGGCGCAGCGCACCGCCGCCAATACCCGCACGGCCTTCTTGCTGCCATGAGCCCGCCGCCGTTTCGCGCGAAGAAGAAGCTCGGCCAGCACTTCCTGGTAGACGAGAACCTGCTCGGCGTAATCGGGCGCCTGGCCCGGCTCGGCGTCGCCGACAGGGTGCTCGAGATCGGGCCCGGACTCGGCGTGCTCACGGCCTATCTGGCCGAGCGCGTGGCACACGTCGACACCGTCGAGTTCGACCGCGGGCTGGAATCCCACCTGCGCGAGCGCTTCGCCGGCAGCGAGAGGGTGTCGCTCCACTTCGGCGACGCGCTGGCACTGGATCTGGCGGTACTGGCTCCTCGGGCGACGAAACTGGTGGCGAACCTTCCCTACAACATCGCCACGCCGCTGATCGTCGAATCGCTCGACGGCCTGCCTCAGATCGAGCTCTGGTGCGTGATGGTGCAGCGCGAGGTGGCCGACCGGCTCTTCGCCTCGCCGGGAACGAAGGCCTACGGCGCGGTCTCGGTGCTCGTCCGCCTGGCGGCGGAGCGGAGCGGTTTCCACGCCGTCTCGCGCGAAGTCTTCCGGCCGCGACCGCGCGTCGAGTCGGCTCTCGTTGCCTTCGCGCGCAAGCCCTTACCCGAGAACTTCGTACAGATCAAGCGCGTCGTCACTGCGGCCTTCGCGTACCGGCGAAAGACCCTCGCCAACTCGCTCGCCATCGCCGGGCTGGCTCCGAGAGAGCTCGCAGAAGCGGGGCTCGCGCAGATCGATCGCGATCCGCGCAGCCGGGCCGAGGCGCTGGCGCCGGCGGAGTTCGTCGCACTGACGGAGGCTCTCTCGTGAGCCGGGCGCCGGCGCCGGCCAAGCTCAACCTGGCGCTCGTCGTCGGCCCCGCGCAGGAGAACGGGAAGCACGAGCTGGTGACCGTCTTTCAGCGCATCGAGCTCGCCGACCGGATCGATCTCGAGCCGGCGACGACACTTCAGGTCGACGGATTCGTCACCGACACGATCGTTTGCCTGGCTCTCGAGGCGCTGGCCCGAGAAGCGGGAGTCGAGCCCACCTGGCGCGTGTCGATCGAGAAAGACGTGCCTGTCGCGGCCGGTCTGGCCGGAGGCTCGAGTGACGCGGCTACGGCGCTGCGACTCGCGAACGAGACCCTCGCGGAGCCGCTGTCACCGGCCCGGCTCGCCGAGCTCGCCCGCACGCTCGGCGCCGATATTCCCTTCTTCCTCACCGAGGGACCGCAGCTCGGCACGCGCGACGGCTCCGAGCTGCGTCCGCTCGAGCTCCCGCAGGACTACACGGTGCTCCTGCTTCTGCCGGCCGGGGTGGCGAAATCCTCGACGGCCGAGATCTATCGGGCCTTCGACCGGCGCGGCGGCGAGCGGGGCTTTTCGGAACGCCGGGCGGCATTGCTGGCTGCCCTCGAGGACGTGCGCCGGCCCTCCGATCTGGCTTCTCTTCCCGTGAACGACCTCGCCGCCTCGCCCCTGAGCGGGCGCTTGCTCTATCTCGGTGCCTTTCGGGCCGACGTCACCGGCGCCGGTCCCACTGTCTACGGCCTGTTCGAACGGCGAGCTCAGGCCGAGACCGCCGCCGAGGCGATCTCGGGAAGCGGCGAGGTCTGGATCACCGAGCCGGCCTGGTAGCGTTTCGTCGTGGCGAGCAACTGGTACGGAGAGCAGTCGGCGATCGAGCACGGAAGCTCGAAGTCCAGTCGGTTCCTGCACGCGAACCGCTTCAGGATCGCGCTCATCATCGTGATAGTCGAGGCGCTTCTCGTCGCCTTCAACGCGATCGCTCTCTGGCTCGCCGTCGTGATCGCGGCCGGAGTGCTCGTGCTCTATCTGCTCGGGCGGCACGAGCTGAGCGGCTCGGCGCGCGAGCTGGCCTGGATAGTTGCGGCCTCGCAAGCAGTCGGCGTGCTCGTGTTCGTCCTGACGTTGGTGGCGATCGTGCTCGTCATCGTCGCCCTCGTCGTGCTCGCGCTGGCGGCGCTCGGCGCGCTGCTGATCGAGCGGCGCTAGCGCCGCCGCAACAGGAACGGGCGAGATCATCACGCCCGTCCGCGGGCGATACTCTTCGAGCAACGTATCGGTGGGGCGTAGCCAAGTGGTAAGGCAACGGGTTTTGGTCCCGTGATCCCAGGTTCGAATCCTGGCGCCCCAGATAACGGGCGGAAATCTGACGATTCCCGCCCGAGGGAAGAAGCGAGCGAGCCAATGCGACTTCGTCGCGTTTGACTCGCGGCGTCCTAGAAGCGGAGCGGGCTAACCGTGGCACGGGCAGTGTCCGCTTCGTGTTGGGGACATCGATTGGCGAGCCGCGCCCGCACAGGACGGTCGCGGCGGTTCGCCGGGTATCTACTCCCTTCGGGAGTGATCCCCGGCAGCGTACTGCTATACGCTCGCACGCGTGTATCTTCTGTTTCTAACGGCTCTGGTCGTCGGATAGAGAGGGATCCGTCGTGGGAGCGTCGTCATCGAGGAAGGCTGAGGAACACCCGGGTAACGGGGACGAAGGCTTTTTCGTTCGGCTTCTCGACAGCATCTGGGACGGTGTCTACTTCGTCGACACGGAGCGAAAGATCACCTACTGGAGCAAGGGCTCCGAGGCGATCAGCGGTTTCCCGCGCGAGCAGGTGATCGGGCGCCACTGCTTCGACAACATCCTCAGCCACACCGACCGGGAAGGGAAGCCGCTATGCCTGGACGGCTGCCCGCTCGCGGCGACGATCGCGGACGGTAAGGAACGGAACATGGACGCGTATCTGCGTCACCGTGACGGCCACCGAGTCCCGGTTACCACTCGGGCCGCGCCGATCAAGGACGAGAGCGGAGAGATCGTCGGCGCCGTGGAGACCTTCCGCGACGACACGGCCCGCGTCGAGGCGATCGCCAGGGCCAGGGATCTCGAGGAGATGGCCCTCCTCGACTCGCTCACCGGTGTGGGGAATCGCCGCTTCGCGGAGATCGTCCTGGCCGAGCGGCTGGCCGAGTCGAAGCGCTACGGCTGGCCTTTCGCGCTGCTCTTCATCGACGTAGACGACTTAAAGGCGATCAACGATCGGCACGGTCACGCGCTCGGCGACCAGGTTCTATGCACGATCGCCCTCACGCTCCAGGGTTTCGCCCGTACGCACGACTTCGTCGGGCGCTGGGGTGGGGATGAGTTCGTGGTGATCGTCACGGGCACCGAAGAGGAGGGCCTCGCAGTGGTGGCCGAGCGTGCTCGCTCGCTCGTGGAGCAGTCCGGGCTTCGTACCGAGCAGGTCGAGATCGACGTGACCGTCTCGATCGGCGCGGTGACCGCCAAAGCCGAAGACACCGTCGAGACGCTGGTCCAGCGTGCTGACGAGCGCATGTACCGGAGCAAGGCCACTGGTCGCAACTGCGTCACTCTCTAGCGAAGCGCTGTAAAAGGCGTTTCGGCGGTATCTCTGTCTCGCCACCGAATCGGCACAGACAGGTGAATGTTTCCCCGCTGGCGTTCGTGCCGAGGGTTCTCCAAGCTGTCCGAAACAGACTCGTCTCTCCGAGTCGAAATGGCCCGGAAACGCGTGGCGAGGCGGTCGCTGCGAGCTGTCGCGCCTACGAAGCGGGCGGACTTGCGGCAGACAAGGCAGAATAAGCGCGTGCGCCGGGCGGGTCGAAGATGACTGGTTCTCCCAGACTAGGAGCGGTCGTCATGGCCGCCGGGTTCGGAACGCGGATGAAATCGGCGCTACCGAAGCATCTGCATCCGATCCTCGGCCGGCGGATGGTGGACTGGGTTCTGGCCGCTGCGCATGAGCTCGAGCTCGGCCCGCTCGTGGTCGTCGCCTCCCCGCCCACCGCCGATCTCTTTACGGGGCTCGACGTGGTTGTTCAAGAGCGACCGCTCGGGACCGGCGACGCCGTTCGCTCTGCCCGGGAGCTGCTCGAGGGCCGAGCCGACGAAATCCTCGTTCTCTCGGGCGACACGCCTCTTCTCACCTCCGCCCTGCTTAAACAGCTGATCGATACGCACAGGCAAGACGAGACCGCTGCGACGGTGCTCTCCTTCTGCCCCGAGGACGTCCGCAGCTACGGGCGCGTGCTCCGCGACAAGAACGGTCGTGTCAGCGCGATCGTCGAGGCCGGCGACGCTTCGCCCGAGGAGCTCGCCGTGCGCGAGGTCAACTCTTCCATATATATCTTCGCGGCCGAGAAGCTGTGGCCCGCGCTGGAAAGGCTCGAGCCCGCGAATGCCCAGGGTGAGCTCTACCTCACCGATGCGATCCGCTTCCTCGTCGCTGACGGCGAGCTCGTCAGCGCCCATGTCGCCGGCGACCCGATCGAGACCGAGGGCGTCAATACCAGGCTGGAGATGGCCAATGCCGCAGCCATCCTGCGCGATCGAGTCAACGAGGCGCACATGCTCGCCGGGGTCACCATCGTCGACCCGGGCTCAACCTGGATCGAGCCGACCGTCGAGCTCGAGCCCGATTCGACCGTCCATCCCTTCTGCGTCCTGCGCGGGCGCACACGCGTCCGTAGCGGCGCCGAGGTCGGGCCCCAGGTCGTCGCTATCGACGCCGAGATCGGCGAGGGAGTGACGGTGGGACCGTTCTGCTACCTACGCTCGGGCACCGTGCTCGAGAAGGGCGCCAAGGCGGGCACCTTCGTCGAGATCAAGAACACGCAGGTGGGGGCCGGGGCGAAGGTCCCGCACCTCTCCTACATCGGCGACTCGGAGATCGGCGAGGGTACGAACGTCGCGGCGGGGGCGATCACGGCCAACTACCGCCCCGAGCTCGGACGGGGCAAGCAGAAGACGAAGATCGGACGTAACGTCCGCACCGGTGTGCACAACTCGTTTGTGCCTCCGGTTGAGATAGGAGACGATTCGGTAATAGCGGCAGGATCGGTGATCACCGACGACGTTCCGCCCGGCGCGCTCGCGATCGCCCGCGCTCGCCAGCTGAACAAGGAGGGCTATGCTCGTGGGCCAGACGGCGACTGACGCGTCCCAGCTAGCTGGGTTGGAGGCGTCCATGACCACCGAGCCGAACCCCGAACGGCATTGGATCGAGCGCGGCCCGCAGAAGCGGTTGATGCTCTTTTCCGGCCGCTCGCACCCGGCGCTGGCACAGAACATCGCCGACAAGCTCGGCATCGAGCTCGGCGCGGTCGAGTTGAAGACCTTCGCCAACGGCGAGACCTACTGCCACTACCTGGAATCGATTCGCGGCAGCGACGTCTTCCTGGTGCAGACGGGCTGCCCGCCGGTCGACCGCAACCTGATGGAGCTGCTGCTGATGGCGCAGGCGGCCAAGCTCGCCTCGGCCAAGCGCATCACCGCAGTCATACCGTGGTTCCCGTACTCGCGCCAGGAGAAGAAGTCGGCGCCCAGGGAGCCGATCTCCGCCAAGCTCGTTGCCGATTTCCTCCAGGACGCCGGCGTCGACCGTGTCCTGACGATGGACCTGCACGCCGGGCAGATTCAGGGCTTTTTCGACATCCCGGTCGACCACATGACCGCTCTACCGCTCTTTGCCCAGTACTTCCGCGATAAGGGCCTCTCGGGCGAGAGTGTTGTCTCGGTCTCGCCGGATCCCGGCCGCGCCAAGATGGCGCGCAAATTCGGGCAGATGCTCGACTGCGAGATGGCCGTGATGAACAAGACCCGGCCCGCGCACGACCAGGCTGCGATCAGCCAGGTGATCGGCGACGTGAAGGGCAAGATCGCCCTCATGGGCGACGACATGATCGTCACCGGCGGCACGCTGATGGCCGCGACCGGAGCGCTGAAGGAAGCCGGAGCTCTCGCCGTGCACGTCTTCGCCACGCACGGGCACTTTTCGGGCGACGCGCTCGAGAAGCTGACCGGCGGAGACTTCGCCGAGATCGTCGTCACCGACACGGTGCCGGTCGACCCGCTCGATCGGCCCGAGTCGCTCAAGGTGCTACCGGTCTCCGGCCTGCTGGCCGAGACGATTCTGAGCGTCTTCAGCGACAGCTCGGTCTCGGCCATCTTCGAGGGCGAGAACCAGCTCTTCTAACTCGCTACCAGTCTCGCAATCCCCGGCGGGATCGAAGCGGGCAGGTCGGGCGCACCTCGATATTGCGGAGACGAATTGGTTGTTTGGAGTTATGAGGTTATACTCGGGCCATGCGACGCCGGCCTTTAATACCGAGCTTCCTCTTCATCGTCTATATCGTCGTGGGCCTGATCATTGCTCAGCAGCACCACTACTTCAACAATCTGGGCACGCTCAAAAGGGTCGTATCGGCGGTATTCGCCGTCCTCTTGTGGTGGCTGGTTCTGCTCGGTATCAATCTGCAGATCAAGTAGCAACCTCGAGATCGTGGGCCGCGAGCGCGTCGCTCGATCGGCCCGAGTCGCTCGAGGTGTTACCGGTCTCCGGCCTGCTGGCCGAGACGATTCTGAGCGTCTTCAGTGACAGCTCGGTCTCGGCCATCTTCGAGGGCGAGAACCAGCTCTTCTAACTTGCTGCCAATCTCGCAATCCCCGGCGGGATCGAAGTGGGCAGGTCGGGCGCACCTCGAACTTGCGGAGACGAATTGGTGGTTCGGAGTTACAAAATTATACTCGAGCCATGCGACGACGGCTCCCGAGCATCCTCGTCATCGTCTTCCCCGTCATCGTCTATATCGTCGTGGGCTTGATCGTTGCTCAGCAGCACCACTACTTCAACAATCTGGGCACGTTCAAGAGGGTCGCGTCGTCGGTATTCGCCGTCCTTTTATGGTGGCTGGTTCTGCTCGGTGTCAATGTGCAGTTCAAGTTTACTCTTGTAGATCTGTAACAACCGCGAGCCCGTGAGCCGTAAGCGCGATCCGCTCGTGATCGAAGCGTGCTCTGCGCGCGAGAACTGCCGAGAGCCTCGACAAGAGGCTCGATGACGGCGGTCGTACCGTCTACTGTTACTAGCGGCAGATTTCGCGAGTACTCAGGAAAGGCGGCAGACTAGGTGCCATGAGAGTCCTCGTTGTTGATGACGAGCAGCCTCTGCTCGATGCGCTCGAGCGAGCGCTGAAGGTCGAGCGCTACGAGGTGGAGACCGCCGAGAGCGGCGCCCAGGCTCTCGAGCGGATGAAGAACGGCGGGCACGGAATCGACGCGGTCGTCCTCGACGTGCTCATGCCGGGCATCGACGGGCTCGAGGTTTGCCGGCGCCTGCGCGTCTCCGGCGACAAGACGCCCGTGCTCATGCTGACCGCCCGTGTCGAGGTCGAGGATCGCGTTGCCGGGCTCGATGCCGGCGCCGACGACTACGTCACCAAGCCCTTCGACCTGGAGGAGTTGCTCGCGCGCCTGCGCGCGCTCCTGCGCCGAGCGGGCAGTCCTGGCAACCAGACCCTCCGCTTCGCTGATCTCGCTCTCGATCCCGTTGCCCACGAGGTCCGCCGCGGCGAGCGCGTGATCGAGGTGACCCGCACCGAGTTCCTCCTGCTCGAGCTCTTCCTGCTCAACCCCCGCCAGGTGCTCTCGCGCTCGATCATCTTCGAACGGGTCTGGGGCTACGACTTCGGGCCCAGCTCCAACTCGCTCGAGGTCTACATCGGCTATCTGCGACGCAAGACGGAGAGCGGGGGAGAGCCGCGTCTGATCCACACGGTGCGCGGCGTCGGCTACATCCTCCGCGAAGCCTAAGCCGGATCGCGCGATGAGCTTTCGGCTGCGTCTGATCGTCCTCTCCGCGCTGGCCGTGGCCGCGGCGATATCGCTCGTCTCGGGGACGGTTTATGTGCTGGTGCACGTCCAGCTATACAAAGAGTTCAACCGCACGCTTCGAGATCGCAGCGCTCAGGCAGTTGCTTTCCCGAACACGAGTGGGTTCCCAAAGCCTCGCTGCTACATGAACGTCACCGAGTTGGCGGCGGCGAATCTCCGTGGCTATTTCCAGAGGATCCAGATAATGACGAGCAACAAAATAGAGCTGCTGACGGTTGGTTTGCCGGAAGGAGATCACATTCCGGTGACCGGCCAGGAGAGGCTGGTTGCCGCGGACAAAGCCGATGCCTTCTTCCACGACACAACCGTCCTGGGAAAACGTATTCGCGTCTACACAACAAACGTTCCGCCGAACTGCGCTCTCCAGGTTGCCCGTCCTCTCTCCGACGTCACGTTACCGCTGCAGCGGTTGGCGGTCGTACTATCGGTCGTCAGCCTTGGCGGCATCGCGCTTGCGGCTGTACTCGGCTGGGCGATCGCCGGCACGGCGCTACGGCCGGTGCGCCACCTGACCGAGGCCAGCGAGCACGTCGCCCACACACGCGACCTCTCGCGCCGTATCGAGGCCCGCGGCCGTGACGAGCTGGCCCGGCTAGCCGGCGCCTTCAACACCATGCTCGAGGCGCTCGACATCTCGCTTCGCTCCCAGCGCCAGCTCGTTGCCGACGCCTCGCACGAGCTCAGGACTCCACTGACGACCGTGAAGACGAACGTCGATGTGCTGCGGCGAGCCGACCTCCCGAAGGAGGAACGGGACGCGATCCTGCGCGACGTCGGCCAGCAGATCGACGAGCTGGCGGTGCTCGTGACCGACATCGTCGACCTAGCGCGCGGAGTCGAGCCGAACCTCGAGGTGGAAGAGGTTCGCCTCGACCTGCTCGTCGAGCAGGCGGTTGAGCGCGCGCGCCAGCTTTCGCCCCGGAACGTGTTCGCGCTCGATCTCGAGCCGTGTCTCGTTCGCGGAGTTCCGAGTAGGCTCGAGCGGGCGGTCGCCAACCTGCTCGACAACGCCTGTAAGTGGAGCCCGCCCGACGCCGAGATCGAGGTTGTCGTGGAAGGGGGTACCGTGAGCGTCCGCGATCACGGCCGGGGGATCGACGATGAGGATCTGCCCTTCGTCTTCGATCGCTTCTATCGAGCCCCGTCTGCTCGCGCTCTTCCCGGCTCGGGGCTCGGGCTGGCGATTGTGCGCCAGGTGGCCGAGTCGCATGGTGGCCAGGTGACGGTCGAGCGGCCGAGCGACGGCGGGGCGTTGCTTTCCATCGTGCTCCCCTGCCTAGACGAGAGCTGGCGCTCGCCCTAGAACGCGACCGGTTTGCTCCTGATCGGGTGCCCGTGACGACGACTGCCCGTCACCGGCACAGGGTTTATCGCATCTTTATTCCGGCGTGTTGTGATCCTCGACATGACCAGACACCCGCACACAAGACTCTTGCGCCGAAGCCGGCGACTCCGTCAGTTCTCCCTTCTCGCCCTCGTTCTCCTCGGCACTCTCATCTTGGCCGGAGAACCCGGCTTCTCTCGTACTCGCGTGCACCCGTACCAGGATCCGTCGCGTCCGGTTTCGGCTCGCGTCGCCGATCTGCTCGGGCGCATGACGCTGGCCGAGAAAGTCGGTCAGCTCGCCCAGGTTACTGTGACGAAGCTGAAGACCGAGGCCGATTACAACGAGGTCTTCGCAACGGAAAACGTCGGCTCGATCCTGAGCGGCGGCGGCGAGCTGCCCGGCACTGAGAACACTTCTCTCGCCTGGGCAGAGGGGATCAACAAAATCCAGAAGGCGGCGCTCGATCGCTCCCGGCTCGGGATCCCGATCCTCTACGGCGCCGATGCCGTTCACGGGCTCTCGCCGGTGCTCGGGGCGGTGATCTTCCCCCATCAGATCGGGATGGCGGCGACACGCAATCCGACGCTCGTTCGCCAGGTGGCGGCGGTGACATCACGGGGGGCGAAAGCAACCGGTATTCGCTGGGTATTCACACCGGTTGCCGATATCGCTCGCGACCTG
This sequence comes from Gaiellaceae bacterium, assembly GCA_050011315.1. GTDB lineage: Bacteria > Actinomycetota > Thermoleophilia > Gaiellales > Gaiellaceae > Fen-549. Next base: position 10,709 of record JBEKJI010000004.1, on the reverse strand, counting down.
CGCTGGGGTCGCTACTACGAGACCTACGGCGAGGATCCCAAGCTTGCATCCGCGCTGGTTGCGGCCGCCGTGCGGGGACTTCAGGGCGACGATGCCGCGCGCCCTCTCGTTGCCGCGACGGTGAAGTCTTTCATCGGCTATTCGCAGCCCGATGGTGGTCGCGACGAAGCGCCGGCCCACATTTCGGCGTCGACGCTCAAGAAGTGGTTCCAGCCGGCCTTCCAGGCCGCCGTTAACGCGGGCGTGGCCTCGGTCATGAACCAACATGCCTCGCTCAACGGCACGCCGGCCGTCGCCTCTCACCAGCTGCTCACCAACCTGCTGCGAACGCAGATGCACTTCAAGGGAGTGGCGCTCTCGGACTGGGGCGACATCGAGAATCTCGCCTGCATGTGTCTCGGAGCGCCCGCCATTCGTAAGAATTCGGTGCTCGCGCGGAGTCGTAAGGACGCCGTTCGTCTGGCGATGAACGCCGGGCTCGACGTTTCGATGGTCCCTTACGACCCGGCGTTTTTCACGAGCGCGCTGATCGGGCTCGTCGGCGAAGGAGCCGTGTCTACGGCACGCGTGGATGAAGCGGTGAGCCGTGTGCTCACGCTCAAGTTCGAGCTGGGTCTTTTTGAGCACCCGTATGTCGACGCCTCTCAGGCGACGGCGGGTGTAATCGTTGCGAGCGACCGCAAGCTCGCGCGCAAGGTCGTCGACGCGTCGCTGACGCTGCTGAAAAACCGCAATCACGTGCTGCCGTTGAAGACGTCCGGCGGCGCGGTGCTGGTGGTCGGTCCGGCGGCGACCAACGTCTCCTGGCAGATGGGCGGCTGGACGATCGGCTGGCAAGGACTCTCGGCAGGCGCCCGGCCGCCGGCGGTGACCATCCTCCAGGGCATTCGTGAGGCGGTCGGAGCCCGCAACGTGCTCACGGCAAACTGGCGCAACCGGGCAGATGTAAGCGCCAAGGCAAAAAAGGCGCGCGCCATCGTTATCGTCATCGGCGAGAAGGCCTACGCCGAGTGGTACGGCGACAATCCGCGTGGGGCGCTTGCATCCAACCAGGCACGACTAGTCGAGGCGGCCGAGGCAACCGGCAAGCCGGTCGTGCTGGTGCTCGTGGCCGGACGGCCGCTCATGATCACCGCTCTCGTAAAGAAGGCCGACGCGCTCTTAATGGCCTACCTCCCGGGCACTGAGGCCGGTCACGGAGTCGCGGACGTCCTCTTCGGCCGGGTGTCACCGCGCGGCAAGCTGCCGGTGAGCTGGCCGGCATCGATCAGAGACGTACCGATGGTGAAGGGAGCGCGTCTGAGTGACGGGAAGCGGGTGAAGCCACTCTTCGCCTATGGGGCCGGGCTGAGCTACCCGAAGTAGCCTGCCGCCGAAGCCATTGTGTAGCGACCTGCTTCGCCTAGCGGGTCGCGCAATGCGTCCAGGTCGCTACACTTCGCCGCCGTGGCCACTGAGAGAGTCAAGCTCGAGGTTCAAGAACGCGCGCAGCGAGGTTCCGCTGCCAACCGGCGCTTGCGCCATGAAGGGCTGGTGCCCGGCGTTCTCTATGGGCGCGAGCTGAAGGCGCGAGCGATCGCCGTACCCGAGCCGGAACTGCGTCGCGCATTGACCGGCGAGCATGGAGCACACGCGATCCTCGACGTCGTCGTCGCCGGTGAGAAGAAAGCGCATCCGTCGATTCTCAAGGACTACCAGCGCGATCCGGCTCGTGGCGGCCTCCTGCACTTCGACCTCCAGGTCGTCCGTCTCGACGAGACGATCCACGCCGCCGTAGCCGTGACGCTCGTGGGCGAAGCGCTGGGCTCAAAGGCAGGCGGAATCGTCGCGCCGGCCGCGCGCGAGCTCGCCGTAGAAGCTTTGCCGGGCGAAGTCCCCGATCAGATCGAGGTCGACATAAGCTCGCTCGAGATCGGCGACTCGTTACACCTCTCCGATCTGGCAGCGCCCAAGGGCGCCGTCTTCCTCGACGAGCCCGACACGCTCATCGTCACCGTGACGCCGCCCTCTCGCGCGCTGGAGGAGATCGAGGCAGCCGAAGCCGAGGCCGCCGCCGCGGAAGCCGAAGAGGCCGCCGAGGGTGAAGAGGCCGCCGAGGGCGAGGGCCCGGCGGACGAGGGCGAAGCTCCCTCCGAGTAGATGAGCTGGTTTCGTCGAGGCGAAGCGGTCTCGACGTTGGATCTGCTTGTCGCTGGACTCGGAAACCCCGGACGCGAGTACTCGGTCAATCGTCACAACATCGGCTTCATGGTCGCCGACGAGCTTGCCCGTCGCCACGACGGTCGCTTTCGAGGCAAGTTCTTCGGGCGGCTGGCGGAGCTGAGGTTGGAGGGGAAACGCGCCGCACTGCTCGAGCCGGAGACCTACATGAACGAGTCCGGCCGCTCGGTTGCGGCTGCGCTGCGCTTCTTCAAGCTTGTCCCGGAGAAACTGCTCGTCATGCACGACGAGGTCGATCTGGCGCCCGGCCGCTTGCAGCTGCGGCTGGGCGGGGGCCTTGCCGGTCACAACGGCCTGCGCTCGATCGCCCAGGCGCTCGGGACAAAGGAGTTCCTGCGCCTTCGCATCGGTGTCGGCCGGCCCGGTCGCGGCGACCGGCGCTCGGTCGCCGACTTCGTGCTCTCCGATTTCGAGTCCGAGGTCGATCTGGGTGAGATAGTCGCTCGCGCCGCCGACGCCGTCGAGCTGCTCGTCGGCGAAGGTCTGGAAGCGGCGCAGGCGCGCTTCAACGAGCGTTAGCTAGCTCAGCAGGAGAGCTTCTTCCAGCACGGCGAATGCCTCGTCGTTGCGCCCGCTCTGGCGCAGGATCTTCGCCCACCAACGCAGGAGCTTGCTGGCTACCCGCGGGTCGGCCGAGCGCAGTAGTGACAACGCCTTCCCGACCTCGACCTCGGCGGCGGCTACCTGACCCATTGCCGCTAATGCCTCGGCCAGCGTCCAGTGCGCGCCGCCGCGCTCGACGGAGTCGATCACTGCGGTGATCGCCAGCGCCGACCGGGCGAGCGCGATCGCTTCCTCGGGGTTGCCGCTCCTCAGCGAGGCTCGCGCCCGCTCGCGGCGGATGCGGAAGCCCTCTGTCTCTGTCTCGCCGCCGAGCAGGTAGGACTCCGCCAGCTCAATGTTCGCGAGTGCGTCGCTAGCCTTGCCTGCCTCTGTGAGCATGTGCGCGTAGAGCAGGTGCGCCCGCGCAAGCCCGCGGGCGTTCTCACTCGCTTCGAGTGAAGCCAATGCTCTCCTGAGCGCCGCGAGCTCGCCACGCATGTCGTGCTCCTCGCGCGCCGCCTGCGCCTGCTTCTTGAAGATGCGGGCCTGCTCGTTTGGATCGCGTGGCTGTTCGGTTTGCTCGAGCGTGCGCGAGAGCAACTTGCTGGCCTCCTCGCCAGAGCCCGATTGAGCCAGCAACGAGGCCAGATCGGAGGCGAAGGCGGCGGCTAGCGCCGAGCTGGGCCCGACCAGCTTCTCGGCGCTCGCCAGCGCTTTTTCTAGCGATTCGACCGCCTCGCGCTGCCTACCGGCGGCGCCCAGGCAACGGGCGGCCGCGCGGAAGAGCTCTGGATCGGCGATCGGGTTGAGCCTCTTCTCCGCGATCAATGGCAGCAGGCATTCGAGCGCTCGCTCGTTGTCGTTGCGCTGACATGCGGCCAGGCCGAGTAAAAGCCGCGCGCGAGTGTTGGCGCGTTCGTCGCTATCGCGTTCGGCCTCTTCGAGAATCGGCAGTAACAGGCGTTCGGCGGTGCCGACGTCGTCGTCCAGGCGTAAGGCCACCTCCGCCCGTAGTGCTCGTACCTCTCTTTCCTCGCGTGGATTGGCATCGACGCCCCGCTCGAGGAGGTCGGGGGTGACGCCGAGCTTCTTGGCCAGCTCGCGGATGGCTTTTACGGAGGGGACGCGCGTCCCGGCCTCGATACGCGAGATGTAGGCGTTCGAAACACCGCGCGACGAGATCTGCCGCTGCGAGAGCCCACGCTCCAGTCGAAGGCGCCGAAGTCGCTCGCCGATGGTCTCGCCGTTTGACTCGGTCACCTGTCAAGTGTCGCTGCCCGTTTCGCCAACGTCAACATCGGTAGTGGTCAGAGGTGCCAGAAGTCAGACGGAGTGGCGCGCGAGCCGGAGGCTAAACTGCCCCTGCGGGACGGAGGTCCCGCCAAAGTCATGGTCCGGCCGGTTCTTCACGCTTTCGTCCGCGAGCTCGCAAGCCTCGAGCGGCTCGCCAGTCTGGCCGCCTCACTACCCGCCCGGGCTCGGGTATCCGAGCCGGCGCTGCCGCTCCTCGCCAGCGCTCTCTACGAGCTGCTCGAGCGCTCGCTCGTGATCGCCGTCGCCGACGATGAGGCTGCCCGAGATCTCGCCGAGGCCGCGGGCTGGTTTCTCGGGGTCGAGCAGGTGGCCTTCCTGCCCAGCCGCGGCGTGCGCTGGGATTCCGGGCTCACCCCGGCTGCCCACCTGATCGGCGAGCGTGCCCGAGCGCTCGAGGTGCTCGAGGCGGGCGGTCTCGTCTGCGTTTCCGCGGCGGCTCTTGCCGAGGGGATGCCGCCGCCCGAGGCCCGGCCCCGGGCGATCCGCCTTCGCCTCGGCGATCTGAAGAGCCTGGACGAGATCGCAGGCGATCTCACCGCGGCCGGCTACGAGCGGGTCGAAAGAGCCGAGGAGCGCGGTCAGTTCGCCGTTCGTGGCGGTCTCGTCGACGTCTTCCCCTCGAGCGGGCGCGATCCCCTCCGTATCGAGCTATTCGGCGATGAGGTCGAGCAGATGAGGGCCTTCTCACCCTTCACGCAGCGCACCCTGCACGAGGTCGAGGAGGTGCTGATCCATCCGGCCTCGGAATGGAGATCCGATCTCGTGGCGGCGGCGTTCGAAGAGCACGGCGCGAGCCTGCCCCCGCTCCCGCTCGTCCCGTCGCTCGACGCCGTGCCCGATCTCGTCTGGCAGCGCGAGGAGGTCGAGCGCGTCTGGCGCGAGGAGCTCGAGATCGAGCCGCTACCTCTCGAGGGGGTGAGCGAGCTCGACCCGTTCCCGCGCGGGCAGCCGTTCTCCTTTGAGGTGCAGCGGCCTGCGATCGCGGCGCGCGGCCTGAGCGAAGCCGAGCGTGATCTCGCCTCCTTCGTGCGCGCTGGACTGCGTGTCGTCGTCGCCTTCTCGCACCGCGGAGAGGCGCTGCGCACGGGGAGCCGTTTGCGCACGCTGTCGGCGCCGCTTCTGGAGGAAGGAGAAGAGCTGGCCCGGGAGGGAGAGCTGCGCTTCGCGGTCTCGCCGGCCCGGCGCGGGTTCGTCTGGAGGGAGCTCGGGCTCGCGCTGCTCCCCGAGACGCAGGTCTTCCGCAAGCGCCCGTCACGTGCAGCGCCACGGGTCGGACGTGCTCTGCAGTCGTTCTCCGAGCTGCGTCCGGGCGACTACGTCGTGCACGAGGACCAGGGTGTCGGCAGGCTGATCGCCTTCGAGACGAAGGAGGTGGCGGGCGTTACGCGCGACTACCTGCTGCTCGGCTTCAAGGGCGACGACCGCCTCTACGTCCCTCACGAGCAGATCGCCAAAGTCTCGCGCTACATCGGCGCCGACGGCAAAGCGCCGGCGCTATCCAAGCTAGGCGGCAAGGCCTGGCAGCTGCTCAAGTCGCGCGCCCGCGTCAACGTGCGCGAGCTGGCCGGCGAGTTGATCTCGCTCTACGCGCAGCGGCAGCAGGTAGAGGGAATCGCCTACGAGCTCGAACACGAGTGGCTCGGCCAGCTCGAGGCCAGCTTCCCCTTCCGCGAGACCGACGATCAGGAGCGAGCGATCGAAGCGGTCAAAGAGGATCTGGAGGCGCCACGGCCGATGGACCGCCTGATCTGCGGCGACGTCGGCTTCGGTAAAACGGAGATCGCCGTTCGCGCGGCCTTTGCCGTCACTCTCGCCGGGCGCCAGGTGCTCGTGCTGGCGCCGACGACCGTGCTCGCCGAGCAGCACTGGAATACCTTCCGCGAGCGCTACCGCGACTTTCCGGTGCGTGTCGAGATGGTCTCGCGCTTCCGTAAGGCTTCCGAGATCAAGCGCATTCTGGCCGACTTCAGCGAGGGAAAGATCGACATTCTGATCGGCACCCATCGCGTGCTCTCGCGTGACGTCATCCCGAAGAGCCTTGGTCTGGTGGTGCTGGACGAAGAGCAGCGTTTCGGCGTCGCCCAGAAGGAGCTTCTCCGCTCGCTCAGGCTCGAGGTGGACGTGCTCACGCTGACCGCAACGCCAATACCGCGCACGCTGCACATGTCGCTCGCCGGCCTGCGCGACATCTCCACGATCGAGACTCCGCCCGAGGGCCGTCAGCCGATCCGGACCTACGTCGGCGTGTACGACGAGGAGCTGGTGAAAAACGCGCTCGAGCGTGAGCATGCGCGCGACGGCCAATCCTTCTACCTGCACAACAGGGTCGAGACGATCGAGGAGACCGCGGAGCGCCTGCGTCAGCTCTGCCCCGGGCTGTCGATCGTCGTTGCTCACGGCAAGATGCGTGAGCGGGAGCTCGAGGAGTGCATGCTCACCTTCCTGCACGGCGAGGCCGACCTGCTCGTCTCGACGACGATCATCGAGTCGGGGCTCGATATCCCGCACGCGAACACTCTGATAGTCGAGCGGGCGGACGCGCTCGGGCTGGCTCAGCTCTACCAGATTCGCGGCCGCGTCGGCCGTTCCGATCGCGTCGCCCACGCCTACCTGCTCTACCCGAGCGCCGAGGAGCTTTCGCACGAGGCGCGTATACGCCTGGCTACGCTTGCCGATCACACCGAGCTGGGAGCCGGTCTGGCGATCGCCATGCGCGACCTCGAGCTGCGAGGCGCGGGCGAGCTACTCGGCGGCGAGCAGTCCGGCCACGTGGCCGCGGTGGGCTTCGAGCTCTACGTGGAGATGCTCGAGGAGGCGGTCGCCGAGCTCTCCGGCCGGCACCGCGCCACGCCGCGCCCGCTCCGTATCGACGCCCGCATCGACGCTTACATCCCCGCCGGCTACGTGCCCTCGGAGGCGCTCAAGATCGACCTGCACCGAAGACTGGCGCTGGTCGAGGACGAGGACGAGCTGCGCGAGCTGGAGGCTTCCTGCGAGGATCGTTTCGGGCCACTGCCGGAGCCCGTCGCCAACCTCTTCGCGATCCAGCGCGCGAAACTCGGTCTGGCTCAAATAGGCGCGGATTTTCTCGTCTTCCGCGACGGCCGTGTGAGCGTCGGCCCGCTCGTGCTGGGCTCGGTCGAGCTGCGCGAGCTCAGAAATCGGGTGGAGACGGTCGTCTACAGCTCGTCGCGACGAGAGGTGACGTTGCGCGGCTCCTCTTTCGGCGCGGCCGGCGAACTGCTCGCTGCTATACTCGCCGCGCGCCGGGCGCTGTGAAAAAGACTCGTTGCAGGCGCTTTCCCAGATGAAAACTCGGCGCATCATTGCCCTCCTCGGTTTCGCGGTAGTCGCCGTGGTGGTGCTTGCAGCCTGCGGTAGCAAGAGCAAGCGCGAAGTACCGGCGAACGCGATCGCCGTCGTTGGCAACGAGGTGGTCCTCCGCTCGCAGTACGACACGCTGATGGCTCAGTCGAAGGCGCAATACGCACAGGCTAAAAAGGCTTTTCCCGCGCTCGGAAGCACCGGCTACGAGTCGATCAGAGATGGGATCGTGAGCTACCTCGTCCAGTCCGCCGCTATCGATCAGGAGGCGGCGAACATGGGCATCAAGGTCACCGACGCGGAGATCAACAGTAGCTTGCAGCAGGTGATCCAGCAGAAGTTCAAAGGCAACAAGGTCAAGTACCAGGCGGAGCTTCGTAAGGAGCACCTGACCGAGCAGCAGCTAAAAGACGGCCTCCGCGAGAACCTGATCAGCCAGCGCGTGCAGACGCAGCTGATCCAGAACGTCAAGGTTTCGAAGAGCGAGATCCAGAAGTACTACGACGAGCACAAGACGAACTACAAGGTGGGCGAGAGCCGTGCCGTCTCGCACATTCTCGTCAAGACCAAGGCCCAGGCCGAAAGCATCTACCGGCAGCTGAAGGCGGGAACCGACTTCGCGAAGCTGGCGAAGAAGTACTCGACCGATTCCACGAATACGAGCGGTGGCAGCCTCGGGGTCCAGGAGAAGGCCAGTCTGGTACCGGCGTTCGCGAATGCCCTGTTCGCGCTCAAGACCGGCGCCCTCTCGCAGCCGGTTCACACCCAATTCGGCTGGCACGTCATCCGCGCGGACGGGCCGATTAAGCCGGCGCACACCCAAACGCTCAGTGAGGCCTCGGCGACGATCGAGCAGACCCTGCTCTCCCCGAAGCAACAGCAGGCCGTCACCAACTGGGTGGCCCAGGCACGTAAGTTCGCGACCGACAACACCTCCTACGCGGCCGGTTTCGAGCCGCCCAAGTCGACCACTTCCACGGCCGCCACGACCACGACGTCATAGCATCGCTGCGCCGGAGGGCGATCCTGAGCGATCTCTCGCAAGCGCTTCTCGAGCTGCATCGGCTGACCGCGCGCCTACGGCGTGACTGCCCGTGGGATCGCGAGCAGACCGCGGCCACGATCGTTCCCCACACGATCGAGGAGGCCTACGAGGTGGCCGATGCGGTGCTCGCCGGGGACGCGGCCAAGGAGCTGGACGAGCTCGGCGACCTGCTCTTCCAGGTCTACTTCCTCGCGCTGCTGCTCGAGGAAGAGGGCAAGGGCGATCTCGGGCAGGCGGCTCGACGCTGTCACGACAAGCTCGTGCGCCGACACCCGCACGTCTTCGGCGAGACAGAAGCAAAGACCGCCGGGCGGGTGCTCGAGAACTGGGAGAAAATCAAGGCCGGCGAGGAAGGACGCGAGGGCATCTTCCACGATGTCAGCGACCGGCTGCCGGGGTTTCTCGTGGCGCGCAAGCTGCAGGGCCGCGCGGCCGCGGTCGGTTTCGACTACCCGACGCTCGGCGAAGCTCTCGCCGATCTCGCCTCCGAGCTCGACGAGCTTTCCGAGGCGATCGCGGCGGCCGGGCAGCCCGCGCCGGGCGCCGAGCCGGATCCCCACGTCGCCGAGGAGATCGGTGACGTACTCTTCGCCTGCGTGAACGTGAGCCGGCTCGCCCGTGTCGACGGTGAGCTGGCCCTCAGGCAGGCGGCCGGCCGCTTTCGCGACCGCGTCGAGCTTGCCGCCTCGCTGGCCGAGGCCGACGGCAAGACATTTTCCGCGCTCACGCTCGCGGAACAAGACTCTTACTTCGATCGAGCAAAGGAGAAAAGCAGATGAGTAGCAGGATCGCCGCAGTTCACGGCCGCCAGGTTCTCGACTCGCGCGGCAACCCGACGGTCGAGGTCGACGTCCTGCTCGAGTCCGGGCATAAGGGTCGCGCGATCGTCCCCTCGGGCGCCTCGACGGGCGCGCACGAGGCGGTCGAGCTGCGCGACGGTGACAAGAGCGTCTACTCGGGCAAGGCGGTCACCAAGGCGGTCGCCAACGTCAACGGTGAGATCGCCGCGGCGCTCAAGAGCGCCGATCCCGAGGATCAGCGAGGCATTGATCAGAAGCTGATCGAGCTAGACGGGACCCCGAACAAGGGTCGCCTCGGCGCCAACGCGGTGCTCGGCGCCTCGCTGGCGGTCGCCAAGGCGGCGGCGAGCTACGCCGACCTGTCCCTGTTCCGCTGGCTCGGCGGCCCGGATGCAAACACGCTGCCGATACCGATGCTGAACGTGATCAACGGCGGTGTTCACGCCCAGAACTCGATCGACCTGCAGGAGTTCATGCTCGTGCCGGTGGGAGCGACGAGCTTCGCCGAGGCGCTGCGTATCGCCGCCGAGGTCTACCACACCCTGAAGGGTGTCATCTCCTCGCGCGGCCTGGCGACCGGAGTCGGCGACGAGGGCGGCTTCGCGCCCGACCTGCCCTCAACCGAGGCGGCGATCGAGGCCATCCTCGAAGCGGTCGAGAAGGCCGGTCACGCCGACAAGGTTGCGATCGCGCTCGATCCGGCTTCGAGCGAGGTCTTCAAGGACGGCCGCTACGTGCTCGAGGGCGAAGGCAAAAACCTGAGCCCGAGCGAGATGGTCTCCTACTACGCCTCGATGTGCGAGCGCTTCCCGATCGTCTCGATCGAGGACGGTCACGCCGAGGACGACTGGGAGGGCTGGGCCGAGATGACCGAGAAGATGGGCGACCGGATTCAGCTCGTCGGCGACGACATCTTCGTGACCAATATCGAGCGTCTGAAGCTCGGCATCGAGCGCAAGGTCGCCAACTCTATCCTGATCAAGCTGAACCAGATCGGGACTCTGACCGAGACCCTCGACTGCATCGAGCTGGCGCGCGCGAACGGCTACTCGGCTGTGATCTCGCACCGTTCCGGCGAGACCGAGGACGCGACCATCGCCGATCTCGCGGTGGCGACCGGCGTAGGCCAGATCAAGACTGGCGCGCCCTGCCGCACTGACCGCGTCGCCAAGTACAACCAGCTGCTCCGTATCGAAGAGGAGCTGGGCGACAAGGCCGTGTATCAGGGCTGGAACGCCTTCCCGCGCGCCAAGCGCTAGCGGGGGCGGCGCAACCAGTTCGTTACCTCGAGCGAGGGGCTGGCGCCGCCGGCCCCTCGCCTTTTCCGCCCCCTCGGTGTCAGGAAGTCGCCTCAGAATGAGCAGGGACCCGCACTTTGGCGGCGAACGGTTCCCGCATGAGCGAAAAACAGAAGTCTCAAGCGACGTGCAAGCCACAAAGGGCCAAGCTCCACCGCTGGCAGG